>NZ_JASNFN010000001.1:0-566905 GCF_030731085.1 Blastococcus carthaginiensis
GGCTTTTCCCGGTTCCTGGTGAACGGTGTCGCTGAGAAGGGTGTTCACGCTGCCGTCCGGGCGGCGCTGGCGAGCAGGATACGAGTGCGGTAGTTGGCAGCGTTCCGGTAGCCGCGCCCGGTGCGCTTGATCTGCTTGATGCCGGTGTTCGCAGCCTCGGTGCGGGCGTTGGTGACGCCGGTGACGACGAGCACCTCGATGGCGTCCCACCAGGCGTCGATGGTCGCCCAGAGCCGGTCGGTCTCGGGCATGTTGGCGGCGAGCACGAAGACGCCGAGCCGCATCTTGTGCTCGTGGGCTTCGGCCAGGGAGCCGCTGGTCAGCAGCCGGCGCAGGGCCTCCTTGACGCCCCAGGCAGCGCCGATCTCATCGGTCGGGTCATCGGTGCGCAAGGTCGCCTTCAGCCGGGCCAGCGCCCGCGGGCCGAGCGTGTCGCCGGCGCGCAGCAGCAGCCGTCGGTTGGCCCAGGCCGGGTCGATGCCGCGGCCGCGGCGGCCCTTGCGGTCGCGGACGACCCGCTGCCGCACGGCGGTGACCATGTCGTTGGCCAGCTTGACCAGGTGGAACGGGTCGACGCTGACCGCCGCGTGCGGCAGCTGCTCGCGCAGCGCCTTACGGAACGCCGCTGACGGATCGATCGCCACCACCTCCACGGCATCCCGCCAGGCGCAGCTGCGGGCGGCCAGCCAGGCGCCGACGCCGGCGGAGTCGCGGCCGTCGACCACGCCGAGCACCCGGCCGGTGTCGGCATCGACCAGGGTGGTCATCCACGGCTCGTAGCGCCGCCAGCCACCGTCGGGGTCACGGAAGAAGCGGACCGAGCGGTAGCGGTGCTCATCGACCCCGAGCCGGCGCACCAGCACGTCATCGGGGTCGCCGATCAGGTCGGCGGCCGCGGTGAGCATCGACTGCACCAGCCACCACGACACCCGATGCGCGCGGGCGACCTCGCTGGCCGCCCGGCCGGAGACCACGACCGCGGCGACCAGCGCCTGACACAGTCGGGCGGTCGAGCGGGCGAACGCCGGCACCTGGTCGGTGACCTCGCTGAACGTCCCCCGCGGACATCGGGCCTGGTCGCAGAACCAGCGACGCTTGAGCCACACCACCTCGGTCGGGCCGGCGACCGGCAGGTCCCGCAACGCCTGCCGGCGGCGCGAGTGCACCCGGACCGCGAGCACCCCGCAGACCGGGCAGCCGGGTGGATCGCTGGACTCCACCTCGACCCGGCGCACGCCGTCGCCCACGTCGGCGGCGCTCAGGACGCGGTAGTCGGGCAGGTTGAAGATCGCGCTCGCAGCATCACGCTGCGAGCCCGTAGGCTCGAACACGGCTCGTGGACCTCACTGGTGCGGATGTCTAGGCAACACCCATCCCAGCAGGACCACGGGCCCTCAACGTCTCCGGCCCAGCCTCACGATCTCCGGCTCACGCCTCGCCATCACCAGGAACCGCGAAGAGCCCGCATGGGCCGGTCGACATGTCGGCCGGCCCAAGAATGGCGACCAGCCAAATTTGACCGATGTCAGCGACACGTACTTCCTCAGCGCTAAGGAATGCTCGCAGCAGGACACGATCCTGGTGTCCGAGCACCATTCCGGAAAGCACGGGCCGGACCATCGGCCCACCCGCTCGAGAACGGGGAACACCGCATGTCCGCACCACGGCTCTGGTATCGCGATCGCGGGATCGGAACACGCATCTTCGCGGTGAGCGCCGCCCTCCTCATGGGGATCGTGGCCGCCACGGTCACCGGCATCAACGGCACCCAGCGCGTCGCCGAACTGCACGCCGAGGCCCGGGACGCCGTCGCCGCCCAGCGCGCCGTGGAGGCGGCCCGCTACGACCTGCTCTGGGCCGCTAACTGGCAGAACATCACCGCCTGGAAGGCCCGTGTCGAGGGCGGGGCCACCGCTGCCGCGCCCGACGGGGACAACGTGGCCGCCTACCGCGACGGCGCCGCCGGCTTCGAGGCGCTGTTCGACATCGACCGCAGCCTGCTCGACGCCGGTGCGCGGGAGAGCCTCGACGTCATCCAGCAGAACTGGACCGTCATGAGCGACTACAACGAGGAGATCTTCCAGCTGTGGGCGCAGGGCCGGCTCGACGAGGGCGACGCGCTCTCCACCGGTGAGAAGTGGGACGTCTTCTACGTCCTGGACCAGGCCGTGGTCGAGCTCGTGGAGTCGGTCGACGCCCGCGTCGCCGCCACGGAGGCGGCGGTCGCCGACGCCCGCAGCGAGACCCGCCTCGTGTCGGTGCTCGTCGCGCTCGCCGCGGCGCTGCTGGGCGCCGGCCTTGCTTTCCTGGTCTCCCGCGGCATCGTCCGCGGCATCCGCGAGGTGCAGGGTGCGCTTCAGCGGCTGGCGGACAACGACCTCACCGTCCGACTGCCCGTCCGCGGGCGGGACGAGGTGGGCCAGATGGCCGAGGCGCTGAACACGGCGGCGGGCGGCATGGCCGACACCGTGGCCCAGATCGTGGGTTCGGCCGGTGCCGTGGCGGCGTCGGCGGAGGAGCTGAGCGCCTCCTCGGCGCAGATCGCGACGTCGGCGGAGGAGACCAGCGCGCAGTCCGGCGTGGTGTCCTCGGCGGCCGACGAGGTCTCGCGCAGCGTCGCGACGGTCGCGGCGGGTGCGGAGCAGATGGGTGCCTCGATCCGGGAGATCTCGCAGAATGCGGCCGAGGCCTCCGAGGTGGCCGCCCGCGCGGTGACCGCCGCGGAGACCACGACGGCCACGGTGGCGAAGCTGGGGGAGTCCTCGGCGGAGATCGGCAACGTCGTCAAGGTCATCACCAGCATCGCCGAGCAGACCAACCTGCTGGCGCTGAACGCCACGATCGAGGCCGCGCGTGCCGGTGAGGCCGGCAAGGGCTTCGCCGTCGTCGCCAACGAGGTGAAGGAGTTGGCGCAGGAGACGGCGAAGGCGACCGAGGACATCGCCAAGCGCGTCCTGGCCATCCAGGGCGACACCACCGCCGCCGTCTCGGCGATCGAGGAGATCAGCTCGATCGTCGCGCAGATCTCCGACCGGCAGACCACCATCGCCAGCGCGGTGGAGGAGCAGACGGCGACCACCAGCGAGATGTCCCGCTCCGTGCAGGAGGCCGCGGGTGGTACCACGCAGATCGCGGAGAACATCACCAGCGTCTCCACGGCGGCCGGCACGACGACCGAGGTGCTGACCCAGACCCGCACCGCCGTCGACGAGCTCTCCCGGATGGCCGCCGACCTGCGCACCACCGTCGGGAGGTTCAGCTACTGACGACCGCGCGCCCGGGCGCACGGACGGGGCGTCCGACCTGCTGGTCGGGCGCCCCTGCCGTCTCCACCCCGCGGCGGTGAATGCCGTTGTCGACATGCAGCGGTAGGCGACCGCCATTCCGTCGTCGACACGTCAACTCGGTTTCCAAATTGTTGTCCTGAGCCATTCCGCGACACTCCGGAGAAGGTCGACAGGGCCCCGGCGGGCCCTTAGGTTCAGCGCCGGCGCCGGCGCCGGGTTCACGACACCGGTGGCAGAAACTGCGACGACCCGTTGCTATCGGGCACGCACACATTCCTCTTCGAGAACGGACTCCACCAGTGGCACTCAGCGCGCGGCGCGCGATCGGCGGGATGTCGGTATCCGGCAAGATCCTCAGCTCTGTCTCCGTGGCGGTCCTCGCCGGCGTCGCGGTCGGCACCGTGGGCGCGGTTTCGCTCGGCGACGCCGCCGGGAAGGCCGATGCCAGCTACCGGCAGAGCACCCAGGCGCTGGTGCAGGCCGAGGAGATGCGGTCCCAGCTGCTCACCATCCAGCTCAACCAGACCGCAGGACTGCTGTCCAACACCAGTGCCGAGAACCGCGCAGCGTGGGCGGCCGGCGCAACGGAGGCCGCGGAGGCGTTCAGCGCCGCGGGCGAGGCCTACCTGGCGACCGAGCCCACGGCCGGGCAGGAGCGGCTCGCCGAGCAGGCGCTCGCCAGCTACGAGTCCTGGACCGAGGTCTACGGCGAGACCACCCGGGCGTTCGCCGCCGGCGACATCGCCACGGCCGGCGCTGCGTACGTCGAGTCGCAGAAGATCATGGAGACGTTGACCGGCGAGATCAGCCAGCTCCTCGACTCGGAGATGACCGAGGCCCGTACCTCCGCCGAGGACGTCAGCACCACCAACGACCGGGGGCGCACGCTGCTCATCGCGCTGCTGGCCATCGGCTCCGCCGTCGCCCTGACCGTGGGGTACCTGGTGGCGCGCAACATCCGGCGCAATCTGCAGAAGGTGCAGCACGTCGTCCAGGGGCTCGCCGAGGGCGACCTCACCCGGCAGACCGGTATCGAGCAGGACGACGAGATCGGCGCCATGGCCACGGCCCTGGACGCCGCGCAGGAGAGCCTGCGCACCGTGATGGCCTCGGTCGTCGCCTCGGCGGACGCGGTGGCGGCCTCCTCGGAGGAGCTGAGCGCGTCGTCGGCCGAGATCTCCTCGTCGGCGCAGGAGACCTCGGCGCAGTCCGGGGTCGTCGCCTCGGCGGCCGACGAGGTGTCGCGCAACGTGCAGACCGTCGCGGCCGGTGCGGAGCAGATGGGTGCCTCGATCCGGGAGATCGCGAGCAACGCCGCGGAGGCCAGCGAGGTGGCGGCGCGTGCGGTGACGGCGGCGGAGACGACGACGGCGACGGTGGCGAAGCTGGGGGAGTCCAGCGCGGAGATCGGCAACGTGGTGAAGGTGATCACGAGCATCGCGGAGCAGACGAACCTGCTGGCGTTGAACGCCACGATCGAGGCGGCGCGGGCCGGTGAGGCGGGGAAGGGTTTCGCGGTGGTGGCCAACGAGGTCAAGGAGCTGGCGCAGGAGACGGCGAAGGCCACCGAGGACATCGCCAAGCGCGTCCTGGCCATCCAGGGCGACACCACCGCCGCCGTCTCGGCGATCGAGGAGATCAGCACGATCGTCGCGCAGATCTCCGACCGCCAGACCACCATCGCCTCGGCGGTCGAGGAGCAGACGGCGACCACCAACGAGATGAGCCGATCGGTGCAGGAGGCCGCGGACGGGACCGGCCAGATCGCGGCCAACATCTCCAACGTGTCGGGTGCGGCGGACTCGACCACGCAGTCGCTGACCCAGACCCGCCAGGCCGTGGACGAGCTGTCGCGGATGGCCGCCGACCTGCGCACCACCGTGGGCAGGTTCAGCTACTGACCGATCCGCGGCTCGGGCAGCCGCGTACCCGACCGAGAGCGCACGGCTGCCAGCCGTGCGCTCTCGGCGTCTCCCCCTCCGGCCCGCCACGTACCGGTTCCGTCCGCAGGCGGCCTGCCCTCACGACCGATCCTGATCCCGCGCGGGCTGCTGAGGCCCGTGACAGGCTCTCGGCGTGATGCCGCCGGATGCGCGCGTGCCTTCCGTGCGATCGGTCTACCAGCCGATCGTCGATCTGTGGGACGGCTCGCTCGTGGCTGTGGAGGCGTTGTCCCGAGGTGGGCCTGGCGGGGGCGGGGCGCCGGCGGAGTTGTTCGCGCGCGCGGCCGAGACCGGGACGGTGGACCTGCTGGACGTGGCATGCCTGCGCGCGGCACTGCGCGGAGTGCACCAGGTGAGCGATCCCCTCACGCTGTTCCTGAACATCGAACCGGGAACGCTCTCGGGATGGAGTTCCCACGGGCTGCGTGAGCTGAGCGAACTGGCACCTGACCACGTGCAGGTCGTGCTCGAGGTCACCGAACGGGACCTGCTCGAACGACCGGCAGATCTGGTCCGTGGCCTGCGCGGCGTCCGGGAGATGGGATGGGGTGTCGCCCTGGACGACGTCGGCGCGGCACCGGCTGGTGTCGCGCTGATGTCGTTCGTGCAGCCGGACGTGATCAAGCTGGACCTCGCGCTGGTGCGCGAGCACACGACGCTGCAGGCCGCGGCCGTCATCAACGCGGTGCGGGCAGAGGCGGAACGCTCCGGCGCCGTCATCCTCGCGGAGGGCATCGAGACCGATCAGCACCTCGAGCGTGCGCTGGCCATGGGAGCGCAGCTCGGCCAAGGATGGATGTTCGGTGGCCCCGGCGCTCTCGTCGCCACCGGTATGCGCGCTTTCCGGTGTCCACCGCGCCCCCCGGGCAACTCCGGGAAGCCGCCTCTCACGCCGTTCGAAGCGCTCAGCGCAGCATCGCCGGTGCGACGCGCGGCCGTGCCGCTGCTCGCCTCGATGACCCGTCAGCTGGAGCGTCAGGCGCTGCTGCTGGACGAGCAGACCGTCGTACTGGCGAACTTCCAGCACGTGCAGGTGATGAGTTCCCGGACGAGACGCCGGTACGAGTCACTGGCAGCCGTCACCGCACTCACCGCTGTGACCGGCGTCGGGATGCCCGACGAGCCGGCGCCCGGAGTCCACGGGACGGCTCTGAGCGCCGACGATCCGATGACCGAGGAGTGGGTGGTCACCGTCATCAGCCCCCACTTCGCTGCCGCACTGGCCGCGCGCGATGTCGTGGACGACCGCGACCGTGATCGAGGAGGAGCTGCCGGGCCGGTGAGCGCCGGCGCCCGGCGACTGGACTACGTGCTGACCTACGACCGGGCTCGTGTGCTGGACGCCGCGGGCCTGCTGCTGGAGAAGGTCCGCGCGCAGTCGCCTCCCCTTCCCCCTCCCCCGCCCCCGGTGGTCGCCGGGGACTCGTCGGTGCGAGCGCTCGAGGGTCTTCCCGTCGACGACCTGCCGGATCTCCTCCTGCGCGCCATCGCGACCGCGAGCAACGGCATCGTGATCGCGGACGCGCGGCGCCCCGACCTGCCGCTCGTCTACGCGAACACGGCGTTCCTGCGCATCACCGGATACCCCCGGGAAGAGGTTCTGGGCCGCAACTGCCGCTTCTTGCAGGGGCCCGGTACGGACGCGAGCTCGGTGCAACCGATCCGGCGGCGGATCCTCGCCGGCCGGGACGTCCACACGGTGCTGCGCAACTACCGGCGCGACGGCACACCGTTCTGGAACGAGCTCCACATCAGCGCCGTACGGAACGACCTCGGCGAGATCACCCACTACATCGGCAACCAGGTGGACGTCACGAGGCGTGTCGAACGCGAGCGACGAACGCTGCATCTCGCCTACAACGACGAGCTGACCGCACTGCCGAACAGAGCGCACATCTTCGACCACCTCGATCTGGAACTGCGTCGAGCCGAGCGGAGCGGCATGAGTGTCGCCACGATCCTGCTCGACCTCGATGGCTTCAAGGCCGTGAACGACCGATTCGGTCACGCGACCGGCGACTCCGCGCTCGCGTGGACCGCGCACCGACTGCGATCCGCGATCCGCGCGGGGGACCTGCTGGGCCGTCTGGGTGGCGACGAGTTCCTCGTCGTCCTCGCCGCACTCCCCCCTACCTCCAGGGCGCGAGCAGCGGTCGATCCGGAAGCGGCCGGTGAGCCCACGGCCGCGGAGGAGATCGTCCGTCGGGTGCAAGAGCACCTGCGATCGGCGTTGGACGAGCCCTACCTCGTCAACGGCAGCCGCGTCACGATCCGCGCCAGCTCCGGCGCAGCCATATTCCCTCGTGATGCCGGCGGGCCGGCGGAACTCGTCGCCCGCGCCGACGCCGCCATGTATCTCCAGAAGAGGCGCGTGGGCCGATCATGACGACGGTGTCGCAGGTGGGCTCCTGCAGGTAGCCGGTGGGCGCCGGGTGCACGAGGCGACCCCGGCGGTGGGCATCGGCTCGCCACCTCGCCGCCGGGCCGCGGGGCTGCGGGGCTGCGTCCCGGCCCCGACCGCCCGGCTCAGGCGCGCAGCAGCTCAGCGGTCGGCAGCCTCGTCGGGGCGGGGCCCGGCCGGGCGAAGAGGTACCCCTGGGCGTACCTGCAGCCGAGCTGCCGCAGCACGTCGGCCTGCTCCACCCGCTCGACGCCCTCGACCACCACGTCGAGCCCGAGATCGCGGCCCAGGGCCAGCAGCGCGCGCATGAACCGTTCCGTGACCGGGTTGGTGTCCAGGTCACCCGTGAAGCCGCGGTCGATCTTCAGGTACTGCAGGGGGATCTGGCGCAGGTGCACCAGCGAGGAGTACCCGGTGCCGAAGTCGTCCAGCGCCAGGCCCGCACCCAGGCTCCGGAGGCGGCCGGCCACCGCCCGGGCGACGGTCAGGTCCGCCAGCAGCGAGTCCTCCGTGATCTCCAGGACCAGCTGTTCCGGGGCGAGCGCGTACCGGGAGATGACGCCGGCCACGGCGTCGGGGAAGGTCGGATCGGCGATGATCGCCGGCGAGATGTTGACGCTCATCCTCAGCGAGCGGTGGCCGACCTCCACCGACCAGCGGGCCAGCTGGGCGGCTGCGACCTCCAGCACGTGGGCCGTGAGCGCGGGCAGCAGATCGGCTCGGGCCGCCATGGGCACGAACACGTCCGGAGGGATGTCCTCGCCATCGTACCGCCACCGGGCGAGCGCTTCGAAGGCGACGGGCGCACCGCTGCGCAGATCGATGATCGGCTGGTAGACCACGCCGATCTCGCCGGCGCCGATGGCTCGCTGGAGCGGGGTGCGCAGCGCCAGGTCCCGCGCGCCGGGCAACGTCATGACCGGGTCGTAGCGCGCGATGCGGTGCTTGCCCGCCCCCTTCGCGGAGTACATGGCGATGTCGGCGTGGCTGAGCAGCACCTCGGCGGCAACGGGTTCGTCGTGGCCGGCCAGGTCCGCGATGCCCATGCTCACCGCGGCGGCGATCTGCGCACTGCCCTGGGCGATCACGAACGGCTCACGCATGCTGTCCAGGATCCGCCGGCCGGTGGCCAGCGGATCGCCGCCGTCCTCGAGCAGCACGGCGAACTCGTCCCCGCTGAGCCGAGCCAGGGTGTCCCCCGAACGCAGGGCGCCCAGGACGCGTCCTCCCACGCTCGCGAGCAGGTCGTCACCCGCGGCGTGGCCCAGGCGGTCGTTCACCGCCTTGAAATCGTCCAGGTCGAACAGCAGGACGGCCACCGGCCGGTGGTCCCGTCGGTGCAGCTCCACCGCATGCTGCAGGCGGTCCAGGAACATCGCCCGGTTGGGCAGGCCCGTGAGCTGGTCGTGCAGGGCGAGCCGGCGCAGCTCGAACGACCGGTCCTCGGCTTCCGCCCGGAGGGTCTGGGCCTCCAGCACCCGGCCGAGCAGATCAGCGAGGAGCCGGAGCACGGGCGCGTGATCGACCAGGCTCGCGGGCTGGATCTCCGGGTCCAGCCCGCAGATGGTGCCGAAGAGGCTGCCGTCGCCCGCGCGGATGGGGACGCCGATGTAGGCCCCGATCTGCAGCTCGCGCGTGACGCCGGCGGCCGCGAACCGGGGGACGGCCATCGCGTCGGGTGCGATCTGGGGCGCCTCCCCGGTCACCATGAACTGGCAGTAGGAGTCGGACCAGCTGTGCGAATCGCCGACCGTCCGGCCGTACACGTCGTCCTGCACCGAGACGTAGACCTGCCGTCCGTCCTCCTGCCGGCTGACCGACCAGAACCCGAGCGGGATGTTCGCCTTGAGGTAGCGGACGACCTCCGCGGACGCTTCGTCGAAGTCCATCAGCGGCAGTGACGCTTCCAGCCGCACGGCGCTCTCCCCTGTCATCGGGATCCGGGGACATCCCGCCTCCGGAACGGATTCGTCCTCGAGGGGTGACCTCTTGAGCGTGACCACCCCGGGAGAGGGAGCCGCGCAGACGGACTGTTCCGAGTGGTCGCCGTCCCGTGCGCCGCCACGAGGCCGTGGTGAACCTGCGGTCGGTGCTGGCGACGGTGGTGTCCTCGGCGGATGCGGTGGCGGCCTCGTCGGAGGAGCTGTCGGCGTCCTCGGCGCAGATCTCGGCGGGTGCGGAGGAGACCGCGGCGCAGTCGGGTGTGGTTGAGCTGTCGCGGTCGGTGCAGGAAGCGGCTCCTGGGCAGCGGGCAGATCGCCGAGAACATCACGGGGGTCTCTGCCGCGGCGGACTCCACCACCCAGGCGTTGACGCAGACCCGCGTGGCCGTCGACGAACTGTCGCGGATGGCCGCCGACCTGCACGCCTCGGTCGGGAAGTTCACCTACTGATCCGCCGCGGCCACCGGGCCGCACGCGAGGAGAGCGCACGGCCGCACCGGCCGTGCGCTCTCCTGCATTCCGGCCCCGGCACGGTCATCGCCATTTCGTGAGCGCCATGTCGACATTCCTCGAGCGGTCATCGATTCTTTCTCGGGACCCTGCGCAACACGCGCGAAGAGCGGTGTGATAGCGGCTCCCCTCCGTGCATATTTCCCCCGGATGCAGCTGTTGCTCCTGAGCTGCCGTGGCCGTGTCGGTCGACGGTGTGCGACCAGACGAAAGGAAAGGGGGCCGTCATGAAGCGGCCGATCAAGCAGTCGACGGTCACGCGCATCAGCGCCGCGGGCCTGTTCGTCCTCGCCCTGGGCACCTTCGGGAGCGTCCAGTTCAGCCAGGGAGCCACCAGCGACCTCCAGGACGCCGTGGCGAAGGCCGACATCTCGAAGGAGGCCGGAGCCCAGGTCTCGGCGTCGTCCGCCCTGCTCTCCGACCGCGTGCGGGAGTACGCGATCACGCTCGACCCGGCCGACCTCGATGCGTACTGGACCGAGGTCCTCGAGACCAAGTCGCAGGCCGCGGCCATCGAGGCCCTCGAGGCGGTCGGGACACCGGCCGAGGAACTCGCCCTTGTCGAGGAGAGCGTGGCCCTGTCGGCGTCGCTGGCCGCGATCGAGACGCGCGCGATGCGGCTGCTGGTGGAGGCGCAGGGATTGCCGGTCCAGGCGATGCCCGGGCCGGTGGCACAGCTGGCGCTGCCCGAAGCGGAGGCCGCCCTCGATGCCCCGGCGAAGCGCGCGCTCGCGACCGATCTGGTCTTCGACGCCGCCTACGAGGCGGAGGTCGCGAAGATCATGGCCCCGATCGGCGAGTTCCAGGAACGGCTCAACGAACGGGTCGACGAGCAGGTGGCCGACGCCAGCAGTCAGGCCGAGCTCGCAGGCATGCTCCAGATCGTTCTCGCGGTGCTCGTCGTCGTCTCGACGGTGACCCTGCTCTGGGTGTTCCACTCCAAGCTCGGAGCGGTCGTCGCCGGATACACCCGGGCGTTGCGCGAGCGTGACCCCAACGACCTGCGGTTCCGCCTCGAGGCGCGGGGCGTCCGAGAGCTTCACGAGCTCGCCGGCGCCTTCAACACGCAGAACGAGCAGCTCGCGCAGACCATGGTGACCGTGGCGGCCAACGCCGACGCGGTGGCCGCCTCGTCGGAGGAGCTGTCGGCGTCCTCGGCGCAGATCTCGGCGGGTGCGGAGGAGACCGCGGCGCAGTCGGGTGTGGTGTCCGGTGCGGCGGAGGAGGTCAGCCGCAGCGTGCAGACGGTGGCCGCGGGTGCCGAGCAGATGGGTGCCTCGATCCGGGAGATCGCCACGAACGCCGCGGAGGCCTCGGAGGTGGCGGCGCGTGCGGTGACGGCGGCCGAGACGACGACGGCGACGGTGGCGAAGCTGGGGGAGTCCAGCGCCGAGATCGGCAACGTGGTGAAGGTGATCACGAGCATCGCGGAGCAGACGAACCTGCTGGCGTTGAACGCCACGATCGAGGCGGCGCGGGCCGGTGAGGCGGGGAAGGGCTTCGCGGTGGTGGCCAACGAGGTGAAGGAGTTGGCGCAGGAGACGGCGAAGGCGACCGAGGACATCGCCAAGCGCGTGCTGGCGATTCAGGGTGACACGACGGCGGCGGTGGCCGCGATCGGGGAGATCTCCCAGATCGTCGCGCAGATCTCCGACCGGCAGACCACCATCGCCAGCGCGGTGGAGGAGCAGACGGCGACGACGAACGAGATGTCGCGGTCGGTGCAGGAGGCCGCGGGTGGCACGACGCAGATCGCGGAGAACATCTCCGGGGTGTCCACCGCCGCGGACTCCACCACCCAGGCGCTGACCCAGACCCGCACCGCCGTGGACGAGTTGTCCCGGATGGCCGCGGAGCTGCGCACCACGGTGGGCCGCTTCACCTACTGATCACCCCCAGCGCCACCGCGACGCCGGTGGTGACCGTTCCCCGGTCACCATCGGCGTTCGCATTTCTGCAGGTGGAGTCACCCGGAATGGCGGCATGTCGACACGAGAAAATGCGGTCGCCGACACTTCTTTCCCGCAGGCGCCGACACGCCGCCATTTCGGACGGTTCCGGCCCATTCGCCTTCTAAGTTTCTGCCCGTCGCGCCCGACGTGCGCGATGAGGCAGGAGTGACAGGCGTCATCGCGGACGCACCCGAAACCGATCCACCTCGTACGAATCCATTCCCTGGAGAACCACCATGACCGTCCCCGCACACACCACCCGCTCCGGGCGGGCAGGCTGGTTCGCCGATCGCCCGGTCGGTGTGAAGATCGGCGCCGCGGTCGCGGTGCTGGCCATCGTCGCGATCGGCCTCACCGGGCTGGCCGTCCAGCGGATCGGCACCCTCGCCGACGCCGGTGACACGCTGTACGAGGACTCCATCGTCCCGCTCGAGCGGCTGGGTGAGGCCCAGCGCACGTTCCAGGGCATCCGTGCGCGCAACAACGTGTACGGGCTGTCCGACGCCGCGACCCAGCAGAGCCTGCGGGCCGACCTGGCGGCCCGTCAGGAGCAGTTCGCCGCCGAGGTGCAGGTCTACGTCGACACGCTGGGCAACCCGAGCGACTTCGCGCCGGTCCAGGAGGCCGCCGACGCCTACTTCGCCGTGGTGGAGGGGCAGCTGTACCCGGTCACCGCCACCGGCGACGCCGCTGCTGCCCTGCAGGTGGTCAGCGGTCCGCTCGCCGACACCGGGCGGGCTCTCTCGGACGCCTTCGGTGCCGAGCAGGCCCGCCAGGGGGAGGACGCCAAGGCAGACGCCGCGGCCGGCCAGGACCTCGCCTCGACGGCGCGGTTCACCCTCTGGATCGCGCTCGCGGCGGGCATCGGTGCGGCCGCGGCGCTGGCGCTGCTCGTGATCCGCGGGATCGTCACCACGGTGCGGTCGGTGCAGACGTCCGTGGACGCCCTGGCCGCCGGTGACCTGACCATCACGCCCGAGGTTCGCTCGAACGACGAGCTGGGCCGCATGGCTGCCTCCCTCGGCACGGCGCAGAAGAACCTGCGGACGGTCCTCGGGACGGTCGCGTCCTCGGCGGATGCGGTGGCGGCCAGCAGCGAGGAGCTGTCGGCTTCGTCGGCGCAGATCTCGGCGGGTGCGGAGGAGACCGCGGCGCAGTCGGGTGTGGTCTCGGGTGCCGCGGAGGAGGTCAGCCGGAGCGTGCAGACGGTGGCCGCGGGTGCCGAGCAGATGGGTGCCTCGATCCGGGAGATCGCCAGCAACGCTGCGGAGGCCTCCGAGGTGGCCGCCCGTGCCGTGACCGCCGCGGAGACCACGACGGCGACGGTGGCGAAGCTGGGGGAGTCCTCGGCGGAGATCGGCAACGTGGTGAAGGTGATCACGAGCATCGCGGAGCAGACGAACCTGCTGGCGTTGAACGCCACGATCGAGGCCGCCCGGGCCGGTGAGGCGGGGAAGGGTTTCGCGGTGGTGGCCAACGAGGTCAAGGAGTTGGCGCAGGAGACGGCGAAGGCGACCGAGGACATCGCCAAGCGGGTCCAGGCGATCCAGGGCGACACCACCGCGGCGGTGGCCGCGATCGGGGAGATCTCCCAGATCGTCGCGCAGATCTCCGACCGGCAGACCACCATCGCCTCGGCGGTGGAGGAGCAGACGGCGACGACGAACGAGATGTCGCGGTCGGTGCAGGAGGCCGCGGGTGGCACGACGCAGATCGCGGAGAACATCTCCGGGGTCTCCACCGCCGCGGACTCCACGACCCAGGCGCTGACCCAGACCCGCACCGCCGTCGACGAGCTGTCCCGGATGGCCGCCGACCTGCGCACCACCGTCGGCAACTTCACGTACTAGGAGGACGCCCGTCCCCTCACCCCTCGCAATCCCGGGGTGACCCTCTGGACGGGGGCTTGCGCCGGGCCGGCCACCGCGCCGGCCCGGCGCCGCCCCCGACCGGGGGTCGGTTGCGGACGGCGGACTGCCGATAACACGGCCGACGGGCGTCCGCGCGGATTCACCTTGACTCCGGCGACCACCCGCCGATGACCCAACGGGGCCACCTGTGCCCCGTCGCGATGAGAGAGAAGGCAGCAGTGGACGGTCTGGACGACATCGTCGAGGAGTTCCTCGTCGAGAGCCACGAGAACCTGGATCAGCTCGACACCGACCTGGTCGCGCTCGAGCAGGAGCCCAACTCCCGCGAGCGGCTGTCCAGCATCTTCCGGACCATCCACACCATCAAGGGCACCAGCGGCTTCCTGGCGTTCAACCGCCTGGAGGAGGTTACCCACGTCGGCGAGAACATGCTGTCCCGCCTGCGCGACGGCGAGCTCGCCCTGACCCCGCACCGCACCAGCGTGCTGCTGCAGATGGTGGACACGGTGCGCTCGCTGCTCACCTCCATCGAGGCCTCCGGTGGTGAGGGGTCGGTCGACGTCTCCGCCGTCGTCGCCGAGATCAGCGCCGCCATGGAGGACGGCCCGGCACCGGTGGCCGAGGCCCCCGTGGCCGAGGAGGCCGCGCCCGCGGCACCCGCGCAGGAGGCCCCCGCGCAGGAGGCTCCTGCGAGGAAGGCTCCTGCGAGGAAGGCTCCTGCGAGGAAGGCTCCGGCGAAGAAGGCCCCCGTGAAGAAGGCTCCCGTGACGAGGGCCCCCGCCAAGCGCGCGCCGCGCGCCGAGGCCGTCCCCGCTCCCGTCGTCGAGGAGCTGCCCGAGACCCCGCAGGAGGACCTGCGGGCCGACCTGCCCGAGGAGCCGGTCGCCCCGGCTCCCGTCGCCGAGGAGCACCCGGTGCCCGAGCCCGCCGTCGCCGACCACCCCGAGGGAGACGTCGTCGCGAGCGACGCCGCCGGTGGTCAGGTCCGCCGAGCCGTCGCCGACAGCACGATCCGGGTCGACGTCGACCTGCTCGACGAGCTCATGCTGCTCGTCGGCGAACTGGTGCTCACCCGCAACCAGATCGTGCAGAACGTCGCGCGCCAGACCGACACCGACCTCATCCGCGCCTCCCAGCGGCTCAACCTGATCGCCAGCGAGCTGCAGGAGGGCGTCATGAAGACGCGCATGCAGCCGATCGACCACATCTGGTCCAAGCTGCCGCGCGTCGTCCGCGACCTCGGCCTCCAGCTGAAGAAGTCGATCCGCCTGGAGATGGAGGGCCGCGACACCGAGCTGGACAAGACCCTGCTCGAGGCGGTCAAGGACCCGCTGACCCACCTGGTCCGCAACTCCGTCGACCACGGCATCGAGGCCCCTGAGGACCGGAAGAAGGCCGGCAAGCCGGCCGAGGGCGTCCTCACCCTGCGCGCCCGGCACGAGAGCGGGCAGGTCGTGGTCGAGGTCGCCGACGACGGCGCCGGGATCGACCCGGCCAAGCTCGGCGCCAAGGCCGTGCAGCGCGGGCTGCTCACGCAGGAGGCGCTGAACCGGATGAGCCCGGCCGACGTCCTGCAGCTGATCTTCCTGCCCGGCTTCTCCACCGCCGCCGCGGTCACCAACGTCTCCGGCCGGGGCGTCGGGATGGACGTCGTCAAGACGAACATCGAGTCGATCGGCGGCACCATCGAGGTCGAGTCCGACGCGGGCGTGGGCACCGTCTGCCGGCTCCGCATCCCGCTGACCCTGGCGATCGTCCCTGCGCTGACCGTCGAGTGCGCCTCCGACCGGTACGCGATCCCGCAGATCAGCCTGCAGGAGCTGGTCAGCCTGGACGCCGAGAAGGCCGTGAACGCGGTCGAGGAGGTCGGCGGGGCGCAGGTCTACCGCCTGCGCGGCGAGCTGCTCCCGCTGGTCCGGCTCACCGACGTCCTGGGCCTGACCTCCGAGCGGCACGACGGCCACGTCGTCATCGCCGTCCTGCGGTCGGAGGGCCGGCGCTTCGGCCTGGTCGTCGACCGGGTGATCAACACCGAGGAGATCGTCGTCAAGGCGGTCGGCGGCCAGCTGAAGGCGATCGGCCTCTACTCCGGGGCCACCGTCCTGGGTGACGGGACCGTCGCGCTGATCCTCGACGTGCAGGCGCTCGCCCGGCGGGCCCTGCGCACCGAGACGACCGACCGCCAGGAGGCCCGCGCCGGCTCGCTGCAGGCCGTGGCCGCCGAGACCGACCGGCAGCGCATGCTGCTGGCCGCCATCGGTGGTGGCCGCCGGGTCGCCATCCCGCTGGACACCGTCACCCGCCTCGAGCAGGTGCGCACCGAGGCGGTCGAGAAGGTCGGCAACCGCGAGGTCGTGCAGTACCGCGGCGCGATCCTGCCGATGGTCCGGCTCGACCGGCACCTCGGCGCCTACGGCGAGAGCGAGCGCGAGGTGCTCGAGGTCATCGTCTACAGCGACCACGGCCGCAGCGTCGCCATCGTGGTCGAGGAGATCCTCGACATCGTCGACGGCGAGGCCGCGGTGCGCAGCGACATCGACGACATGGGCCTGCTCGGCTCCGCCGTCCTCGGCGACAAGGTGACCGAGCTGCTCGACGTCCGGGCCGCGATCCTCGCCGCCGACCCGGCGTTCTACTCCGCTCCCGCCGCCACAACGCCCGTTGGCGTCCCCGACTCACTGCTGGAGGTCTGACGTGACCGCTCCGACCCGCGCCCTGGCGCCCGCGACCAGCGGGCAGCTGGCCACCTTCCGGCTGGACGGTGACCTGTACGGCATCGAGGTCGAGCACGTGCAGGAGGTGCTGCGCAGCCAGCAGCTCACCCGCGTGCCGCTCGCCCCGACCGCCGTCGCCGGCCTGATCAACCTCCGCGGCCAGGTGGTCACCGCCATCGAGCTGCGCGAGCGGCTCGGCCGGCCGGCCCGCCCGGAGGGCACCGACCCCGTCGTCATCGTCGTCCGGCTGCACGGCGAGGCCGTCAGCATGCTGGTCGACTCCATCGCCGATGTGGTCGACGTCGACGCCGGCGACTTCGAGGCGCCGCCGGACACCCTGGAGGGCCAGGCCCGCGACCTCATCCGCGGCGCCTACAAGCTCGACGGGAAACTGCTCCTGGCCCTCGACGTCCAGAAGGCCGTCAGCGCGTAGCACTCTGTCGTCCTCCGGACGACACCGCGGCCAGGTGCCGTCCCCAGGTAAGCGGAGCGTGTCCGTCGCGCCTGCGCGGACCCTTCGGGCCCACTCGGCACGACCGGGCGAGCTGTGACGACGAGCGGCGGGGAAGACCACCTCCCCGCCGCTCGTGCGTTCGCAGCAGCTCCGCCGTCCTCACCGCGCGGTCGCCGTCCTCGCGCTGCACCGCGAGGACGGCGGTTCCCCGGTGCGGATCGCGGCACCCAGCAGGCGACCGGTGACGAGGGCGACGGGACGACCGAGCCAGCACCTCCGAGTAGCGATCGGTGACGCACGGTGATCAATCGCTGACCGCGCACGGTGCGACACGCGCTGTAGGCGTACAGGCGCTCCTGCGATGGGGTGACGGGCGCATGGTGCTGCTCCGCCCGGGCAGCCAGCATGGGTCCGTCCCGTTCCCGGAGCCCTGGAGGCGCGCCGTGCCCTACTCCCTGGTGAGTGCCGCCACCCTCGGCTTCGACCTGGTCCGCCTGCCCGCCGGCCGGCAGGTCGCCGAGGTCCTGCTCGCCGGCCTGGGGGCCGACGAGCCGGCGCTCACCCGCCTCGCCGGCGTCCACCCCGCCCGCGGGCTGGACCGCGAGCAGCGCGGCGTGCGGGCGGTCCGGTCCCGCCGGGCGCGGGAGATGGCGGCCGCCGTGCCGCACGTGCGCACCGCGGCCGACGCCGCCGAGGGCGCCGGAGACCGAACCGCCCTGCTGGTCCGCCAGCTCGAGCTCGGCACCATCGGCGACGCCCCGACGCTGGAGCGGCTGCTCCGCGAGGACGTCCTCGGCCACGAGCACCCGCTCGCGGGCCGGCTCGACGCCGACACCTGGGAGCACACCGCCGACGTGCTGGCCGACGCCGCCGTCGGGTTCTGGGCCGCCGGCGTGCTCCCGCCGCTGGTGCGTCGCGAGCTGACCGCGGCCTTCGACCGGGCGCTGGACGCCGGCCCGCTGGCCGGGCCCGCCGGCTGGGGGCTGGAGCACACCGAGGAGCTGACCGGCTTCCTCGCCGCCGTCCGTGACCTGGACGACGCCGGCCGATCGCGCTGGCGGGTGGCCGTCGACGAGGGGCGTGCCGCGCACCGGCCCTGGGCCACCGCGATGCACGAGGCCTCGTGGGGCGCGCACGTCTCCGGGCGCACCCGGGCGCTGGCCGCGGCGCAGCTGCTGGCCGTCCAGGCCTTCCTCGACGGCGGCTTCGACCTGCACGACGGCGCGGCCGGCGTCTGGAACGCCGTGGCCGGGTGCGTCCAGGCGGTCGTGCTCGACGACCTGCTCGCCACCGAGAGCTCCGCCGTGCTCCGTGCGCCCGGCCGCCGGGTCGCCGCTCTCTCCTGACCGGCCCGCGGCGGCCCGCGCCGCACCCCGCCCGTCCCGGTCGGTGACCATTTCCGGGGCACTTGTCGACAATTGCTGCGGTGGTCGTCGCACGCGCCGTTGTCGACTCGAATTGACGGCGAAAAGATAGCGCCACACCTTCTGCGTGTCGGCTGTATTCAGCCCGTCCGCCGCCGAGAATCCCAGGCAGCACCAGCCCGCCCCGGCCGCGATTCCGCGCGCCCGTGCGGCGCTGGGGCGTCCCAGGAAGCGCGGCGCGCCCGCACCCGAGACAGACCCCCGACCATTCTGCGAAATGTCGATCATGGTCACGGGGCCGGTGCTTCTGTCGCTTTCTGCCGCCGTGCCGCGGAATCCCGTCGTCGATCGCCCGAGCATTCCGGGGACGGCGGGTCCGCTCCGCCGAACGGCTCAAGCCGGAGGCGGAGATGCCGATACAGACAACGAGCCCGCCGGTCGGCGCGGGCAGGGGCCAGGAGGACGTGTGAACCCGATCCGGGTGATGGTGGTCGACGACTCGGTCGTCGTCCGCAAGATCGTCACCGACGTGCTCTCCGCGGACCCGGGGATCGAGGTCGTCGGCACCGCCGTCAACGGCAAGGTGGCCCTCGGCAAGCTCGAGCAGCTCAAGCCCGACCTGGTCACGATGGACATCGAGATGCCGGAGATGAACGGCATCGAGGCGGTCCGGGCGGTCCGTGGGACGCGCAACCGCGTGCCGATCATCATGTTCAGCACGCTCACCGAGCGCGGCGCCACCGCGACCCTGGACGCGCTGTCGGCCGGGGCGAACGACTACGTCACCAAGCCGGCCAACGTCGGCAGCGTGGCGCAGTCGATGGAGAGCGTCCGTGAGCAGCTGATCCCGAAGATCAAGGCGCTCACCGGCCGTCCGGTGACGTCCGTGCGTGCGGCCGCCGCCCCGGTGGTCCCGCCGCCGCGCCCGGCCGCACCGCGCACGGGCCCCGGCAAGAAGCCCGCCGTGCTGGTCATCGGGTCCTCCACCGGGGGGCCGGAGGCGCTCGCGCGCGTGCTGCCCGCGCTCCCGGTGAACCTCCCGGTCCCGGTGCTGCTGGCCCAGCACATGCCCCCGGTCTTCACCCGGCAGTTCGCCCAGCGGCTCGACCGGCTCTCCCCGCTGCGCGTCGTCGAGGCGGTCGACGGCACCCCACTGGCCCCCGGCACCGTGCACCTGGCCCCCGGCGACCACCACCTGGTCGTCCGCGCCAACGGCCGCGCCGGCTTCACCACGGCGCTCAACCAGAGCCCGCCGGAGAACTTCTGCCGGCCCGCGGTCGACCCCCTCTTCCGCTCCGCGGTGGCCGCCTACGACGGCGCCGTCCTCGGGGTCGTGCTCACCGGCATGGGTGCCGACGGGCGCAACGGCTGCGGCGAGATCCGCAACGCCGGCGGCACCGTCGTCGTGCAGGACCAGGCGACCTCGGTCGTCTGGGGCATGCCCGGGGCCGTCGCCCAGGCCGGCTACGCCGACGAGGTGCTGCCGCTCGACCGGATCGCCGAGGCGATCCAGCGCCACCTCGCCGGTGCCGCCCCCCTGAGCACCGGAACAGCTATGGCCGTGGGAGGTCGTCGATGAGTCTGACCGCGACCAGTTTCGACTGGGTCCGTGACCTCGTCCGCAAGGAGAGCGCCATCGTCCTCCAGCCGGGCAAGGAGTACCTGGTGGAGGCCCGCCTCCTGCCGATCGCCCGGCAGATGGGCCTGACCGACGTCACCAAGCTGGTGGAGACGGTGCGGACCCGGCCGAGCGCCGACGACACGAGGAAGATCGTCGAGGCGCTGACCACGAACGAGACGTCGTGGTTCCGGGACGGCGACCCGTTCACGGCGCTGACCTCGACGGTGCTGCCGGCGCTCGTGTCGGCCCGCGCCGCGAACGAGCGCCTGCAGATCTGGTCGGCGGCCAGCTCCAGCGGCCAGGAGCCGTACACGATCGCCATGCTCCTGGACGACGCCCTGCCCAACGCCGCGTCCCGGGTGTCGATCACCGCGACCGACCTGTCCCGCGAGATGGTGCAGCGGACCCGCGCCGGCCGGTTCAGCCAGCTGGAGGTCAACCGCGGCCTCCCGGCGCCCATGCTGGTGCGGCACTTCACCCGGGCCGGCAACGAGTGGGAGGTGGCGGCGAACCTCCGCCGGATGGTCAACGCCAGCGAGTGCAACCTCGCCGCACCGCTGCCCCGGATGGGGCCGTTCGACGTCGTCTACCTGCGCAACGTGCTCATCTACTTCGACCTGCCGACCAAGCAGTCGATCCTCCGCCGTGTGCGGGACCTCATGCGGCCCGACGGGTGGCTGTTCCTCGGCGCCGCCGAGACCACTCTCGGCGTCGACGACTCCTGGGAGCGGGTCGTCATCGGCCGCAGCTCCGCCTACCGCCCACTGAAGGGGGCCTGACATGCGTGCCTTGGTGATCGATGACTCCCGGGCCATGCGCCGGATCGTCACCGGGATCCTGACCGGCTTCGGCTACGAGGTCCGGGACGCCGAGCACGGTCGCGCCGCGCTCGACGTGCTGGACGAGGGCTGGCTCCCCGACCTGGCCACCATCGACTGGAACATGCCGGTGATGGACGGGCTGCAGTTCGTCTCCGTCGTCCGCGCCAACCCGGCGTGGCGCGCGATGACCATGATGATGGTCACCTCGGAGAGCGAGCACACCCAGATCGTCCGCGCTCTCGCCGCCGGCGCGCACGAGTACGTGATCAAGCCGTTCACCGCCGACGCGATCCGCGACAAGCTCGCGCTGCTCGGCCTGCTCCCGCAGGAGGTTTCCCTGTGACGACGACGGACACCGGCGAGCGGCGTCGTGCCAGCGACACGCGCCCGGTCATCACCGACCTGATCGACGAGGCGACCGTCGAGTCGATCGCCGCGGAGGCGTGGGTCGCCCTCGTCGGCGAGGACGAGGTCCTCGTCCCGCTGCCGGGTGACCTGCCCGCCGACATCCTCTCCAGCTGGGTCGACGTCGTCGGCCCGTGGACCGGCAGCGTCGTCCTGACCACCGGTCGTGCCACCGCCGAGGAGCTCTCCCGGGCGCTGCTCCGGGAGCACGCTCCCGAGGTGCTCGACGACGAGGACGTCGCCGACGCGTTCGGTGAGCTCGCCAACGTGGTCGGCGGCAACGTGAAGGCAGCGCTGCCGGGTCCCTCGGCGCTCAGCCTGCCGCAGGTGGGCAACGCACCGCTGGTCCGCAACCAGGCGGACGTGTGCCGCCTGGATGTGCTGTGGCGCGGCGAGCCCGTCGCCATCTCGGTGCAGGGCGCTCTCCCGCCCCTGCCCGGTTCCACCCCTACCCGCAAGAACGAGGTGTCCTGAGTGAAGATCCTGATCGCCGACGACAGCCGCGTCATGCGGCAGATCGTCATCCGCACGCTGCGCCAGGCCGGCTACGACGACCACGACATCGTCGAGGCCGAGGACGGCGCCGACGCGCTGGCCAAGGTCTCGTCCGAGCAGCCCGACCTGGTGCTGTCGGACTGGAACATGCCGAACATGACCGGCATCGAGTGCCTGCAGGCGCTGCGGGCCTCCGGCTCGGCCGTCCCGTTCGGCTTCGTCACCTCCGAGGGTTCCCCGGAGATGCGGGAGAAGGCGGCCAACGCCGGCGCGCTCTTCCTCATCGCCAAGCCGTTCACCGAGGACACCTTCAAGGAGCACCTGGACGGGGTGATCGCATGACCGCCCCCACCACGGGTGTGCAGCTGCCCGCCGCCAAGGACATCCGCGACATGCTGACCGGCCTGGTCGGCAAGCCGGTCAACGTCTCCCCCGGCGCGCCGGTCACCCCGACGCCGGAGAAGCCGGTGGCGGTCGCCGTCTACGTCGACCCGCAGATGGCCGTCAACGCCCTGTGCCTGATGGATCTCGGCGCTGCGGCCTACACCGGCTCTGCCCTGGCCCTGCTGCCGCCCGGCGGTGCCCAGGACGCCGTGGAGGAGGACGGCGAGCTGACCTCCATGCAGGTCGAGGCGCTGCACGAGGTGGTGAACGTGCTCTCCGCGCTGTTCAACACCCCGGGCGCCCCGCACTCCAAGCTGCACAAGCTCTACGCCCCGGGCGAAGAGCTCCCCGGCGACATCGTCGGCATGCTCGCGGCCTTCAACCGGGTGGACCTCGCCATCGAGGTGCCCACCTACGGCAAGGGAGCCCTCTCCTTCGTCGTGCCGTGACATTGCGGTCCTCCGGACCGCACCGCGGCGGTGACACTGTCGTCCTCCGGACGACACCGCGGCCAGGTGCCGTTCCCGACCGCCGCTGAGCCGCTTCGTCGTTCCTGCGCGGACCCCTCCGGGGCCCACTCGGGACGACCGGGCACAGCACCGCGGCCGTGTCACTGCGGTCCTCCGGACCGCACCGCGGCCAGGTGCCGTTCCCGACCGCCGCTGAGCCGCTTCGTCGTCCCTGCGCAGACCCCTCCGGGGCCCACTCGGGACGACCGTGCACAGCCCTGGACCCCCGTCGCCCTCGGGCGGCGGGGGTCTCGTGCGTGTTGCACGTGGAACCGGCCTATGCGAGCGCGGGCGCGCGGTCGCCCTCCCCGGTCGGCAGGCAGGCCCAGACGTGCTTGCGGTCCTCGTCGACGTACCAGCCGTGGGCCACCGACAGGCGGGCCACCAGCTGCAGCCCCATGCCGCCCTTCGCCGGGTCCCGGTCGACCGTGGGCGCGGGCATGGCCTGCGGGGCCCGGTCGCTCACATCGAGCAGCCAGCCCCCGCTGCCGGCGACGACGGTGGCGACGACGGGGCGCTCGCCGTGGCGGAGGGCGTTGGAGGCGAGCTCGTCGAAGGCCAGCACGAGCTGCTCGCCCGAGACCTCGTCGGCGGGCAGGTGCTCGACGTCGCGCACCAGCGACCGCAGGGCCGCCCGGGCGGCCGGGAGCTCCGCGAGGGACCCGAGCTGCCAGCGCCACACCTCGCCGCGCCCGTCCGGTAGCGGGCGGACCGGCCACGCGAGTCGCCCCATGCCTCCCCCTCGACTCGGGTCATCGACCGTCCCGAGGTTCCCCGGACCGTCTCGTGTCAATCCCCTGGCGCGGGTCGGCGGGAATCTGTGGGCGGTGTCACGCGTCCACACGGCGCGGCCGAGCGGGTGGCTAGGGCCGCGTCACGCGACCTTCGACTGGTTCAAGCTGGGCCGGCTAACGCTTCGCGTCAGGACAATGTGCGCAGACGCGCCATCCCGTGCCGAGAACTGACCATCTGCGCACTCCATCGCCATCAGCGGCGGCCTCGGGAAGGCAGCCGCCAGGCAGGCGAACGTCGACGGCCGCAGTGCTAGTCGGGGTGGCGCAGCAGGTAGCGGCCGAAGTGCGGCACCGTGAAGGCGATCTGGCCGCGCTCGGCGGAGTAGACGAGCCCCTTCTTGATCAGCGAGTCGCGCGCGGGGGAGAGGGACGCGGGCTTGCGGCCCAGCGAGACCGCGACCTCCGACGTCGCCACCGCCGCCCCGGCGTCCCCGCCCAGCTCGGCCATCGCGTGCATGTACTCCCGCTCGGCGGGGGTGGCCCGGTCGTAGCGCGACCCGAAGAAGCCCACGGCGAGCTCGGCCTCGGCGACCGGAGCCGCCATCGCGACGTCCGCGGCGGTGATGGGGGAGGAGGCCGCGACGTCCCAGGTGACCTTGCCGTAGGCCTGCACGAAGTACGGGTAGCCGTCGGCGGCCGCGTAGAGGGCGTCGAGGGCGGCCGGCTCGAAGGTGACGTCCTCCCGCTCGGCCGGGGCGAGCAGCGCCCGGTCCGCGGCCGAGCGCTCCAGCCGGTCGATGCGCAGATAGCGGAACAGCCGCTCCGAGTAGCTCTTGGACGCCGACAGGACGGCGGGCAGGTGGGGGAGCCCGGCGCCCACGACGATGAGCGGCGCGCCCTGCTGGGAGAGCTCGTGGCAGGCGGCGCAGATCGCCGAGACGTCGTCGGCCTGGACGTCCTGCATCTCGTCGATGAACAGGGCGATCCCGCTGCCGATGTCGGCGGCCACCCCGGCGGCGTCGCTGAGCAGCTCCACCAGGTCGATCTCCATGTCGCCGGAGTCGGCCCGCCCGGTCGCGGCGGGGACGTCGATGCCCGGCTGCCAGCGGTCGCGCACCTTGGCCTCGGCCGCGTTCACCCGCTGGGCGAAGGCCTTGACCACGCCCAGCACCTCGGCGACCGATTCCTGGTCGCCGTGCCGTGGCCCCAGCTCGCGCAGCGCCATGTGCAGCGCGGAGGAGATCGGCCGGCGCAGCGACTGCTCGGGCCGGGCCTCGATCTTGCCGGTGCCCCAGCCCCGCGAGATGGCGGCCGAACGCAGCTGGTTGAGCAACACGGTCTTGCCCACACCGCGCAGGCCGGTGAGCACCAGGGACCGCTCCGGGCGGCCGCGGGCGATCCGCTCGAGGACCACGTCGAACGCCTGCAGCTCGTCGTCACGGCCGGCCAGCTCGGGCGGGCGCTGGCCGGCGCCGGGGGCGTAGGGGTTCCGCACGGGATCCATGCCTCGCACCGTATGGGCATGTCTAGCGCGCGCCGTAGAGATCCGTAGAACTCCCGATGGCGTGTCGCGCGGGGTCAGAGGTGCGCGTGCGGCCGGCCGGTCAGCCACGCGTGCACCTCGGCGGCCTGCCGATCGAGCGTCCCCTGGAACGGTCCGAGGAACGGCGCTTCCGTCACGTCCAGCCGGTGGCGCTCGCCGTCGGCCAGCCGGATCCACACCGCCCATCCACGGCCGCGGACCCGGTCGACCTCCACACCGTCGATCTCGTCCCGGGTGAAGGTCCGGGTCGACCGGACGTTGCGCACCGTGAGCCGCCCGTCGGCCGTGCCGATGGCGCTGGAGAGGAACAGCCGGACGACGACCGCGCCGGCGAGGACCGCGATGAGCAGCCCCGGCACGAAGGCTCCGTCGGGCGCCCGCTCCCCGAAGAAGGACACCGCCACCCAGACGAGGAGGAGGACGGGCCCGAGCACGCGGGCCCAGCCCGGCGGGCGGATGTCCAGCGACTCCCCGGCCCTCGTCACGACGGCAGTCTGCGGCCGCCGACCGCCGTCTGCCAATCTCTAGCCCCGTCGCTAGACGACGGCAGACGCCGTGAGATCCCACGATCGGCCCGGCGTCGGCGCTAGCGTCGGGACGTGATCAAGTTCCTGCTCAAGGTCGTCGTCTTCGCGGCGGCCTTCTACGGGCTGACCTACTTCGACGTGCTCCCGGGCCTGGAGGTCCTGCCCAACCCCGACGGGCCGCTGGGGGAGTACGGCAGCTACCTGTGGATCGGGCTGATCTTCGGCGTCGTTAACGCCCTGGTCGGACCGGTCCTGCGGCTGCTGTCCCTCCCGTTCGTGCTGCTCACCCTCGGGCTCTTCCTGCTGGTGATCAACGCGGCGCTCCTCGGGCTCACGGCGGCGATCACCGACCGGCTCACCATCGACGGGTTCGGCACCGCCGTGATCGGCGGGCTCATCCTCGCCGTCGTCGGCTGGGCCGCCGACCAGCTCCTCGACCGCTGAACCCGCCGCACGGCGGCGCGCTCACCGCGTCGCCGTGACGACGGTCTCACGGGGCAGTAGCGTGGCCTGACATGGCCAGTGACACCGGCGTCGCCCCGGAGACCCCGGTGCGCGACCGGGACGGCGGTCCCTCGAGCGGCTCCCTCACCGAGCTCGCCGCCCTCGAGGCCGGCCGCGACGAGAAGAAGCAGCTGCTGCGGAAGGCGGCCGGTCTGGCCGTCGCCGAGGCCGAGCGCGGGGGGTCGGGGCTCCCACCGGGGTGCACTCCCGACACCCTCCCGGCGTTCTTCCTGCGCTACTACTGGAGCGAACCCGCCGAGGAGGTGCTCGGCACCACCCCCGCCGACCTCGCCGCGCTCGCCCTGGGGCACCTCTCCCTCGCGCAGGTGCGGCCGCCCGGCGCCGCAGCCGTCGACGTCCAGCGCGTCCCGCGAGGGCACCGGACCGGCCGAGCGGTGATCCGGCTGGTCACCGACGACATGCCGTACCTGGTCGACTCGGTCACCGCCGAGGTCGTCCGGCAGGGGTTCCGGCTGGAGCACGTCGTCCACCCGCTGCTGGTCGTCCGCCGCGATCTCCGCGGCGCGATCACCGGCCTGTGCGACAGCCTGGACGTCGCTGCCTGCGGGGAGGGCGCCGTCGCCGAATCGTGGATGGCCGTCGTGCTCGACGGACCGCTGGACGGCGAGGCGGCTGCCGACTTGGTGACCGGCCTGCGCACCGTCCTCGACGACGTGCGCGCCGTCCACGAGGACGGCGACCGGATGCGCGCCCGCATGGTCGACCTCGCCGCCGAGCTCGACGAGCTCGCCGGCCGGGACGGGGCCCCGCCCGACCCGGCTGACGACCCGGCTGACGACCCGGCCGACGACCCGGCCGAGGCCGCCGCCCTGCTGCGCTGGCTGGCCGACGGCAACTTCGTGCTCCTCGGCGCCCGCGACGTCGAGATCGCCCCGGACCGGGAGGTGACCGTCGCCCGTCCGGTGCCCGGGACGGGCCTCGGGGTGCTCCGCAGCGACACCGACATCGCCCGTTCGGCTACCGCCCCGCCCGAGGCCGCGGGGGTCACCGGGCGCCACCGGCTCACCGTCACGAAGGCCGACACCCGTTCGTCGGTGCACCGCCGGGCATGGCTGGACCTGGTGGCCGTCACGCTGCCGCACGGCGCCGGCGTGACCCGGCGGCGCCGGTTCGTCGGGCTGTTCCCGACCACCGCCTACGGCACGAGCGTGCTCGACGTCCCGCTCGTGCGCCGCCGCGTCGTCGAGGTGGTCCGCCGCTCCGGCGTCCCCGCCGACAGCCACACCGGCAAGCAGCTGCTCGACGTCCTGGAGACCTATCCCCGCGACGAGCTGATGCAGGTCGGGGCCGACGAGCTGCTGCCGGTGGCGATGGCGGTGCTGCACCTGCAGGAGCGACGGCAGACCCGGCTGTTCCTGCGGCAGGACCCCACCGGCCGGTTCTGGTCGGCGCTGGTCTACCTGCCGCGCGACCGCTACACCACCGAGGTGCGCACGCGCATGCAGCAGCTGCTCCTCAAGCGGCTCGGCGGCACGAGCATCGAGTTCACCGCGCGCTCGACGGAATCGGTGCTGGCCCGGCTGCACTTCGTGGTCCGGCTGCCGGTGAGCCGGCAGGGTGCGACGCCGCTGCTGGACGTCGACGTGGAAGCGCTGCAGGCCGAGCTCGCCGCCGCGGCCCGCAGCTGGACCGACGAGCTCTCCGACGCGCTCGCCGCCCGCTTCGGCGCGGACGCCGAGAAGGTGTTCGCCCGGATCGCCGACGCCTTCCCCGCCGCCTACCAGGAGGACTTCACCGCCCAGCGCGCCGTGGAGGACCTGGTCCGGCTGGACGGGCTGGCGTCCGGTGACCTGGCGCTGCGGCTGTGGACGCCCACGGGTGCGGTGCCGGGGGAGCGCCGGCTCACCGTGTACCGGGTCGGCGAGCGGCTGCTGCTCTCGCAGATCCTGCCGATGCTGCAGAACATGGGCGTCGACGTCGTCGACGAGCGCCCGTACGAGATCGACCGCATCGGGGCGCCGCCCACCTGGATCTACGACTTCGGCGTCGCCGTCCCGCCGGTCGAGCTGCCGCTGCTGCGCTCGCTGCCGGAGCGGTTCACCGAGGCCGTGAGCGCGGTGTGGCGGGGCGAGGCCGAGGACGACGGCCTGGGTGCGCTGGTCATGCTCGCCGGGCTCAACTGGCGCCAGGTCACCGTCGTGCGCGCCTACGTGCAGTGGCTGCGCCAGGCCGGGCTGCCGTTCAGCCAGGCCTACGTCGAGCAGACCCTGGCCGCCCACCCCGGCGTGGTGGCGCGGCTGGTCGCGCTGTTCGAGACCCGCTTCTCGCCGGGCCGGGTCACCGGGCGGGACGCCCGGCAGGCCGACCTGGTCGCGGCGCTGGAGCGGTCGATCGGCGAGGTCGCCTCCCTCGACGCCGACCGCGTCCTGAGCTCCCTGCTGGCCGCGGTGACCGCCACCCAGCGGACGACGTACTACGCCTCGACGCCGGAGCGGCCCACCCCGCTGGCGCTCAAGATCGCCCCGGCCGACGTGCCCGACCTGCCCGAGCCGCGCCCAGCGCACGAGGTGTGGGTCAGCTCGCCCCGGGTGATGGGTGTGCACCTGCGGTTCGGCAAGGTGGCGCGCGGCGGGCTGCGCTGGTCCGACCGCCGGGAGGACCTGCGCACCGAGGTGCTGGGCCTGGTGAAGGCGCAGATGGTCAAGAACACCGTCATCGTCCCCACCGGCGCCAAGGGCGGCTTCGTCGTGAAGCGACCGCCGGCGGACGCCGCCTCCCGCGAGGAGGTGCTCGCCGAGGGGCAGGCCTGCTACCGGCTGTTCGTCGGCGCGCTGCTGTCGCTCACCGACAACCTCGTCGAGGGCAGCGTGGTCCCGCCGCCGAAGGTGGTGCGGCACGACGGCGACGACAGCTACCTGGTCGTCGCCGCCGACAAGGGGACGGCGACCTTCTCCGACCTGGCCAACTCGGTGGCGCTCGAGCGCGGGTACTGGCTGGGCGACGCGTTCGCCTCGGGCGGCTCGGTGGGCTACGACCACAAGGCGATGGGCATCACCGCCCGCGGCGCCTGGGAGTCGGTGACCCGCCACTTCCGCGAGCTCGACCTCGACGTCCAGCGCGACGATTTCACCGTCGTCGGCGTCGGCGACATGTCCGGTGACGTCTTCGGCAACGGCATGCTGCTCAGCGAGCACATCCGGCTGGTGGCCGCGTTCGACCACCGGCACGTGTTCGTCGACCCCACCCCCGACGCCGCGACGTCGTTCGCCGAGCGCCGGCGGCTGTTCGAGCTGCCCCGCTCCTCCTGGGCCGACTACGACGCGTCGCTGATCAGCGAGGGCGGCGGCGTCTGGCCGCGGACGGCCAAGACCGTGCCGGTGTCGGAGCAGGTGCGGGCCGCCCTCGGGCTGCCCGGAGGTGTCACGGCGCTGAGCCCGGTGGAGCTGATCCGCGCGGTGCTGCTCGCGCCGGTCGACCTCCTGTTCAACGGCGGTATCGGCACCTACGTCAAGGCTGCCGGCGAGAGCCACCTGGAGGTCGGCGACAAGGCCAACGACGCGGTGCGGGTCGATGGCCGGCAGCTGCGGGCTCGGGTCGTGGGCGAGGGCGGCAACCTCGGCCTGACCCAGCGCGGCCGGGTCGAGTACGCGCTGGCCGGTGGGCGGGTGAACACCGACGCCATCGACAACTCGGCGGGCGTGGACACCTCCGACCACGAGGTCAACATCAAGATCGCGCTGAACCGCGTGGTCGACGAGGGGCGGATCGACGCGGAGGGGCGCGCGGCGCTGCTCGGCGAGATGGCCGACGACGTCGCCGCCGCCGTCCTGACCCACAACCACGCGCAGAACGCGACCCTCGCCGGTGAGGCCGCGGCCGCGCGCAGCCTGATGGACTCCCACGAGCGGTTCATCCGGTCGCTGGAGCGCTCGGGGCGGCTCAACCGCGCGGTCGAGGCGCTGCCCGACGACCGCGCGCTCACCGAGCGGCGCCGCGACGGGCACGCGCTGACCAGCCCGGAGCTGTCGGTGCTGCTGGCCTACGCCAAGCTGCAGACCGGAGACGCGGTGCTGGCCTCCCCGCTGCCGGACGACCCGGCGCTGGAGGAGCTGCTGGTCGACTACTTCCCCGGCCCGTTGCGCAGCCGGTTCCCCGCGGCGGTCACCAGCCACCCGCTGCGCCGCGAGATCATCGGGACGGTGCTGACCAACCGCGCGGTCGACATCGCCGGCGTCACCGGGCTGTTCCGGCTCGGGGAAGAGACCGGGGTGCCGCTGCCGTCGGTCGTCCGGGCGCACGCGGTGGCCCGGGCGGTGTTCGGCGTCGACCGGATGTGGGACGCCGTCCGCCCCCTGGACAACCAGGTGTCGGCCGCCGTGCAGGCCGAGTCGCGCACGGAGGCCACGCGGCTGGCCGAGCGGGCGGCGCGCTGGCTGCTGCGCCAGCCCGACCTCACCGCCGAGGACCCGCCCCCGCTGGCGGAGGTGGTCGACCGGTTCGCGCCCGCCGTCACGGCGGTGGAGGCGGGGCTCCCGGGCTGGCTGCTCGGTGGCGAGGCGGAAGCCTTCGCCTCGCGGGCCGCCCGGCTGCAGGAGGCCGGCCTGCCCGCGGAGCTGGCCGCCCGCGTGGCGTCGGCGCCGTTGCTGCCGGCCGCGCTGGACCTGGCGGTGGTCGCCGAGCGGACCGGCGCGCCGGTGACCCTGGCCGGCCGGGTCATGCAGGGGCTGGCCGAGCGGCTGGGGCTGGTGGCCCTGCGCGAGCAGGTGATCGCGCTGCCCCGCGACCGGCGCTGGCCCTCCATGGCCCGGGCCTCTCTGCGCGACGACCTCGCCATGGAGCAGTCCTCGCTGACCGAGGACGTGCTGACCCTGCGCACCGGGGACGCCGAGGAGCCCGACGAGCTGGTCGGCCGGTGGGCGGAGGGCTGGGACGCCGCGCAACGCCGGGCGGCCGCCCAGCTGGCCGACATCACGGCGGGCGAACGCCACGAGCTCGCCGAGCTGCTGGTCGCCGTCCGGACCCTCCGCGGGCTGCGCAAGCGCCGCCAGGCCCGGCGCCTCCCCCGGCCCGAGGGGACCTGACCGGGGCGCTCTCGCGGCGTCTCGGCGCGTCTACCCGAGGCCCTAGAGAGCCGTAGAAGGCCCGAGTCACGGGACCGTCATCCGCGGGAGGGTTGGCCGGCCCGTCCGCGGGCAGGGTGCGACGGACCGCTGCCCCCGACGCGAGGACCGCCCGTGCCGCTGCGCCCGCTGACCCGCACCGACGGCTACCTGCCGATCGAGGACCACGGACTGATCGGGGATGGCGTCACCTGTGCGCTCGTCGCCCGGGACGGCTCGATCCCGTGGCTGTGCCTGCCGACGTTCGACGGCGAGCCGTTCGTCGCGGGGCTGCTCGACGCCCGCCGGGGCGGCACCTTCGCCGTCACCCCCGTCGGGCTCCGGGAGGCGGCGCAGCGCTACCTGCCCGACACCGGCGTGCTCGTCACCGAGCTGCACACCGCCGACGGCGTCCTGGAGCTCACCGACTGCCTGCCGCTGCGGTCGGGCGCCGACCTCTCCGAACCGGTGCCCGCCGGGCGCGGCGAGATCCTGCGCACCGCCCGGGTGCTGTCGGGCTCGGTCGAGGTGGAGGTGCGGCTGGCGCCGAAGGACGGCGTGCAGGTGCGCTCGGAGCTCGAGGCCTGGCGGATCCGCTGGCCGGCCCGCCCCGACCTGGACCTGATGCTGTGGTGCTCGCACCCGCTGACGCTCAGCGGCGACGGCGCGATCACCGGCCGGGCGCGGCTCGCGGCCGGCGAGCGGCTGACCGTCACCCTCCAGTGGTCGGGGCAGACCCACACCCGCGCCCGCCGCGACCCGCAGCGGCTGGTCGACCAGACCGTCGCGTCGTGGCGGGCCTGGGCGGGCTGCCTGACCTACTCGGGCCCGCAGCGCGACCTCGTGCGGCGCTCGGCGCTGACCCTGAAGCTGCTCGACCACGTGCCCACCGGGGCGGTGATGGCCGCCGCCACCTCCTCGCTGCCCGAGGGCATCGGCGGGGAGCGCAACTGGGATTACCGCTACACCTGGGTGCGCGACGCCGCCTTCACCGGCTACGCGCTCAACCGCATCGGCATGGGGGAGGAGTCGCACGCCTTCCTGGCCTGGACGCTGCGCAACGTCGAGCGGCGCGGCGGGGTCGACATCATGTATGCCCTCGACGGCGAGCCGCCGGCGACCGAGTGGCTGGACGCCACGCTGTCGGGCTACCGCGGGTCCTCCCCGGTCCGCTGGGGGAACGGCGCGGCCCGGCAGGTGCAGAACGACGTCTACGGTGAACTGCTCGACGTCGCCTACCAGTGGGTGCGCGGCGGCGGTGAGGTGAGCGGGCCGCTGTGGATCTCGCTGCGGACGCTCGCCGAGCAGGCCATCGCCCAGTGGGGGACGCCGGACAACGGCATCTGGGAGATCCGCGACGCCGGGCGGCCGTTCACCTACTCGGTCGCGATGTGCCACGTCGCCGTCGACCGGGCGCTGCGGATCGCCGACCTGCTGGGGCTCCCGCACCCCCGGGAGCGCTGGCGCGCCGAGGCCGACCGGATCCACCGCACCCTGCTGGAGCAGGCGTGGGACCCCGACCGCGGCACGTTCACCGAGCACCTGACCCCGCCCGGCGGCGGCGACCGCGGTGGCCTGGACGGCTCGCTGCTGAGCCTGCCGCTGCGCCGGATCGTCCCGGCCGACGACCCCCGCATGGTCGCCACCACCGAGGCGGTGCGCCGCCACCTCGACGCCGGGGACGGGCTGCTCTACCGCTACCTGCACGAGGAGTCGCCCGACGGCCTGCAGGGCACCGAGGGCGCCTTCCTGCTCTGCAGCTTCTGGCTGGTCGACAACCTGGCCGGGCAGGGGCGCCTCGACGAGGCGCACGCGCTGTACGACTCGCTCTGCGGCCGGGCGACCGGGCTCGGCCTGCTCGCCGAGGAGGTCGACCCGTCGACCGGGGCCTTCCTGGGCAACTTCCCGCAGGCGTTCAGTCACGTGGGTGTGATCGCCAGCGGCTGGAACCTGGCCCGGGCCTCGGCCGCCGCGGACGGAGGAGGTGCGCGATGACCCGGACGCTGGTGGTCCTCGGCGGGACCGGTGACCTGACCGGCCGGCTGCTCCTGCCCGGGCTCGCCGAGCTCGTGGCCGCGGGCGTGCTCGCCGAGCCGGCCGGGCTGGTGGCGGTCAGCCGGGAGGAGTGGACCGACGAGGAGTACCGCGGCTGGGCCCGGGACCGGCTGGCCGAGCACGCGGCGCACGTGCCCGAGCAGGCCCGCGAGCGGCTGGTCCGCGGCCTGGGGTACCGGCAGGGTGACGTCACCGTCCCCGCCGACCTCCGGGCCGGCCTGGAGCGGGCGGGCGGCGTGCCGGTGGTCTACCTGGCGCTGCCGAACACCGTCTTCCTGCCCACGCTCGAGGCGCTGACCGAGGTGGGGCTGCCCGAGGGGGCGGTCGTCGCCGTCGAGAAGCCCTTCGGCCGCAACCTGGCGGACGCCCGGAAGCTCAACGAGGTGCTGCACCGGCTGGTGCCGGAGGAGCAGGTGTTCCGCACCGACCACTTCCTGGCGATGCAGACGGTGCTGAACATCCTCGGCCTGCGGTTCGCCAACCGGCTGTTCGAGCCGGTGTGGAACGCCCAGCACGTCGAGCGGGTGGAGATCGTCTTCGACGAGACCCTGGGGCTGGAGGGGCGGGCCGGCTACTACGACACCGCGGGCGCCCTGCGCGACATGCTGCAGAACCACCTGCTGCAGGTGCTGGCCGTGGTGGCCATGGAGCCGCCGGCCGCCCTGGACGCGCGCAGCCTCGCCGCCCGCAAGGCCGACGTGCTGCGCGCCGTCCGGTCGCCGGAGGACCCGCGGCAGGACACCGTCCGCGCCCGGTACACCGCGGGCCGGGTGGGGGAGCGGGAGCTGCCCGACTACACCGCCGAACCCGGCGTGCACCCCGACCGCGGCACCGAGACCTACGCCGAGTACACCGTCGGCATCGACAACTGGCGGTGGGCGGGCGTGCCCTTTCGGCTGCGGTCGGGCAAGGCGCTGGGCGCCGACCGGCACGAGATCGTGCTGCGGTTCCGGCCGGTGCCGCACCTGCCGTTCGGGCGGGACGAGGGGGCGGCGCAGCCGGAGCCCGACGTGCTGCGGCTGCGGCTGGACCCCGACGCGATCAGCCTCGAGGTGAACCTCAACGGCGCAGGGGACCCGTTCGACCTGGAGCGGCGGACGCTGGGCGCGGAGCTCCCGCCGCCGGCGCTGTCGGCCTACGGGCTGTTGCTGAAGGGGCTGTTCGCCGGCGAGGCGGCGCTGGCCATCAGCGACGTCGAGGCCGAGGAGTCCTGGCGGATCGTCGAGCCGATCCTCGCCGCGTGGTCCGCGGGCGAGGTGCCGCTGCAGGAGTACCCGGCCGGCTCCGACGGCCCCGAGGCGGGCTGACCGGGGGTGCGCCGCCTCGTCGGCCGCTGCGCGGTCGTCCTGGTCCCCGCCCGCCGCGCGAGTGCGACGAACTCGTGGCCATCAGCGGCTGATCGCCACGACGTCGTCGCGCTCGGCATGCGTTCCGCCGTCTCGTCGCGTGTAGCGTTCTCTAGCAAGGGAGCTAGAGAGCGGTAGAGCGGTTCAGAGAGCCGGGCGGCGCTCGCCGAACCGGGTCGCCCGCTCGAAGGCGTGCCCCACCTCGAGCACCCGGCGATCGGCCCGAGGCGCCCCGATGACCTGCAGGCCCACCGGCAACCCGTCGGGGGTGAAGCCGCCCGGCACCGACAGCGCCGGGCACCCGGTCGCCGAGATGACCGTGCAGGAACGCATCCACTCCAGGTAGTTCTCCTGGTGGACGCCGGCGATCTCGGTCGGGTACTCCAGCTCCACGGGGAAGGGGAGCACCTGCGTCGTCGGCGCGAGCAGCACGTCGTACCGCTCGAAGAAGGCGACCACCCGCTCGTACAGCGCCGTGTGCAGCCGCTCGGCGCGGGCCAGGTCGGAGCCGGTGAGCTTCGCGCCCAGCTCGGCGTTCCAGCGGATCGACTCCTTGACCTGGTCCGGGTGCCGCCGCGCCAGCTCGGAGAAGTTCGCGTCGAACAGCCACGCCCGGAGGGTCCCGAAGACCTCGTCCGCGCCCGTGAGGTCGGGGCAGGCCTCCTCCACCGACGCGCCCAGGGACTCGAACACGGCGACCGACGGCGCCAGGACGGCGGTGATCGCCGGGTCCACGGTCACCTGACCGCCCAGATCCGGTGCCCAGGCCACGCGGAGGCCGTCGAGGCGCTCGGGCAGGGGGGCGGCGAACCCGGACGGATCGTCCGCGAGCGCGATCGGCACGCGCGGGTCGGGCCCGGCGAGCACCGACAGCTGCAGCGCCACGTCCGCGACCGTGCGACCCATCGGGCCCTGCACCGACAGCTGCGACCACGCCATCGGCGCGGGCCACGTCGGCACCCGCCCCGGGGTGGGCCGCAGCCCGACGACGTTGCAGAACGCCGCGGGGTTGCGCAGCGAGCCGCCCATGTCGCTGCCGTCGGCGATCGGCACGAACCCCGCCGCCAGCGCGGCCGCCGCCCCACCGCTCGACCCGCCCGCCGAGAGGCCGTGCCAGTAGGGGTTGTGCGTCACGCCGAACACCGGGTTGAAGGTGTGCGAGCCGGCCGCGAACTCGGGCACGTTGGTCTTCCCGACCCGGACCGCCCCGGCGCCGACCAGGCGTGCCACCACAAGCTCGTCGGCGGCCGGCACGGTGTCGGCGTGCAGCGGCGAGCCCCACGTCGTGCGCATGCCGCCGGTGGCGTGGGTGTCCTTGTGCGCGACCGGGAGCCCGTGCAGGGGGCCGAGCGGCCGGCCCGCGGCCTGGGCGGCGTCGGCGGCGTCGGCGGCGGCGCGGGCGCCCTCGGCGTCCACGGTGACGACGGCGTTGACCTGCGGGTCCAGCCGCTCGATGCGGCGGAGGTGGGCCTCCAGCAGCTCGCGCGCCGACACCTCGCGGTCGCGGACCAGCGCGGCCAGCTCGGTCGCGGGGCGGGTGCAGAGGTCGTCGTCGGCGGTCACCCGGGCAGCCTGCCAGAAGCCCGGCCGCGCGTCGTCGCCGACCAGGGGGAACGATGGGCGGCGATGACCGACGAACTCCACCCTGCCGGCGACCCCACCGTCGAGGGCCCCACCTTCGAGGGCCACACCTTCGAGGGCCTGGGCCTGCGCCCGGAGCTGCTGCAGGCGCTGTCCGCCCTCGGTTACGAGGAACCGACGCCCATCCAGCAGCAGGCGATCCCGCCGCTGGCCGGGGGCCGCGACCTGCTCGGCCAGGCCGCGACCGGCACCGGCAAGACCGCCGCCTTCTCGCTGCCCGTGCTGCAGCGGATGCCGGCCCACCGCACCGACCGCACCCCGGTCGCGCTGGTGCTGGTGCCCACCCGCGAGCTCGCCGTCCAGGTGTCGGAGGCGCTGCACCGCTACGGCAAGGACCTCGGCGCCCGCGTGCTGCCGGTCTACGGCGGCGCCCCGATCGTGCGGCAGCTGCGCTCGCTGGAGTCGGGCGTGGACGTCGTCGTCGCCACCCCCGGGCGCGCCCTCGACCTGCTCAACCGCGGGGCGCTGCGCCTCGACGAGATCGCCACCGTCGTGCTCGACGAGGCCGACGAGATGCTCGACATGGGCTTCGCCGAGGACCTGGAGGCGATCCTCGACGCGACGCCGGAGGAGCGGCAGACGGTGCTGTTCTCGGCCACCATGCCGCGCCGCCTCGACGCGCTGGCCCGCCGCCACCTGTCCGACCCGGTGCGGATCACCATCGCCCGCGAGCGGGCGGCGCCCGGGACCGCGCCCCGCATCCGCCAGACCGCCTACGTGGTGCCCCGCGGGGCCAAGCCGGCCGCCCTGGGCCGGATCCTCGACGTCGAGGCGCCGGCCGCGGCGATCGTCTTCTGCCGCACTCGCGAGGAGGTCGACAGCCTCACCGAGACCCTCAACGGCCGCGGCTACCGCGCCGAGGCCTTGCACGGCGGCATGAGCCAGGAGCAGCGCGACCGGGTGATGGGGCGGCTGCGCGGGGGGACGGCGGAGCTGCTGGTGGCCACCGACGTCGCGGCGCGCGGGCTGGACGTCGAGCAGCTCACCCACGTCGTCAACTACGACGTCCCGTCGGCGCCGGAGTCCTACGTGCACCGCATCGGCCGGGTGGGCCGGGCCGGCCGCGAGGGCGTGGCGATCACCCTCGCCGAGCCCCGGGAGCACCGGATGCTCAAGACGATCGAGCGGGTCGCGGGTGCGCCGATCACCGTCGAGAAGGTGCCCACGGTCGCCGACCTCCGCGCCCGCCGGCTCGACCTCACGCGGGCCGCGCTGCGGGAGAGCCTGCTCACCGACGACCTGGACCGCTTCCGCGTCGTCGTCGAGACGCTCACCGACGAGTTCGACCTCGTCGAGGTCGCCCTCGCCGCGGTCAAGCTCGCGCACGAGGCGACGGGCCCGGTGGACGACGACGAGGAGATCCCGCAGGTCTCCTTCCGCCCCGAGCGCGATGGCGGGCGGGCCGGCGGCGGGCGCGACGGCGGGCGGCGGGACGAGCGACCCGGCCGGCCGGCGGGGCGTCCCGGCGGCGGCCCGGCCGCACGGCTGTTCGTCGGGGTCGGCCGGGACGCCGGCATCCGCCCGGGCGACCTGGTCGGTGCCATCACGGGGGAGACCGGGCTGACCGGGCGCGACGTCGGGTCGATCGAGATCCACCAGCGGTTCGCGCTCGTCGAGGTGCCCGAGGCCGCCGCCGACGAGGTCGTGCAGGCGCTGCGGGCCACGATGATCAAGGGGCGCAAGGCGCAGGTGCGGCGCGACCGCGGTCGCTGACCGGCGCGCGGCTCAGTCCTGGGCCGGGTCCTTCGGCACGGTGGGGGGCACGCGGGTCGGCCCGGCCGCGGCCGGCCGGGGCCGGTCCTGCGGGTGCAGCCGGACGGCGACCAGCGCGACGTCGTCCTCCGGGTGGCCGTCCACCAGCCGGTGCAGCAGTTCGTCGAGCAGGGCCTCCAGCGGCAGGTCGGCGAGCTCCTCCACCGCCGCCCGCAGCCGCTGGATGCCCTCGTCGAGGTCGGAGTCGCGGCGCTCGACGAGACCGTCGGTGTAGAGCAGGACCGTCGAGCCGCGCCGCAGCATGGCGACCGACTCGCGCCGCTGCGTGCCGGGGTCGACCCCCAGCAGCAGGTCGCCGGTCCACTCGCCCAGCTCCGCCACCTGCCCCTCCTCGGTGAGGACCAGTGGCGGCAGGTGGCCGGCGTTGGCCCAGCGCATGCGCGTGACGCCCTGCTCCACCTCGTCGGGCGTCTGCTCGAGCCGGGCGACCGCGGCGGTGGCCATGGTGGGGATCTGCAGGGTCGTCATCGAGGCGTCCAGCCCGCGCAGCACCTCACCCGGGCCGGCGTCGCTGTAGGTGGCGACCCCGCGCAGCAAGCCCCTCAGCTGCCCCATGGCCGCCGCTGCCTCGGTGTCGTGCCCCACGACGTCGCCGATGACCAGCATCGTCGCGCCGCCCGGCTGCAGGAAGGCGTCGTACCAGTCGCCGCCGACCCGGGCCGCCTCCGCGGCGGGGAGGTAGCGCACCGCAATCTCGGCGTGGTCGGGCTCCGGCGGCTCGGTGAGCAGGCTGCGCTGCAGCCCCTCGGCGAGCTGCTGCTGGGCGTTGTAGAGGCGGCCGTTGTCCAGGGCGAGGCCGGCGCGGTCGGCCACCTCCTGCGCGGTGGCCAGGTTCTCGGCCCGGGTCGGGGTCACCCGGGAGTAGTAGACGGTCAGCAGGCCCAGCGTGCGGTTGCGCCCGCGCATCGGCAGCACGACGGCCTCGCGCGGATCGAGGCGGGCCAGCAGGTCGCGGGACTCCCCCGGGGCGAGCAGGTCCAGCACCGCCGAGCCCAGGCTGCGCCGCTGCTCCCCGGTGCGCAGCGCGACGGCGGCGGGGGAGTCCGGCGGCATCGCGTCCAGCCGCACCTCGGTGTAGCGCTCCAGCACCGGGCGCAGCTCGGGATCGGCGTGCCAGCACCCGACGTCGCGGGGGCGGCCGTCTTCGTCGACGACCGTGACGATGCAGAAGTCGGCGAGCGCCGGCACGACGAGCTGGGGCAGGTGCTCCATCGCGCGGTGCTGGTCCAGCGGGCCGGCGAGGTCGGCGCTGACGCTGGCCAGCAGCGCCAGCCGCTGCGCCACCCGCTCGGCCTCCTCCTGCACCCGGCGCCGCTCGGTCACCTCCATGAAGTACACCGACAGACCGTCGGGGCTGGGCCAGGCCCGCAGCTCGAACCAGCCGTCCAGCGGCGCGGGGTAGTAGGCGTCGAAGGCGACCGGCTCACCGGTGCGCACGGCCTCGCGGTAGCGGTCTTCGAAGACGCTGTTCACCGCGTCGGGGAAGGCCTCCCAGAGCTCCCGCCCCAGCAGCTCGTCCCGGGTGGTCTGCAGCAACCGCTCGGCCTCGGCGTTGACGTGCGTGAACCGCCACTCCCGGTCCAGGCTGTAGAAGCCGGCGGGCATGGCCTCGAGGACGCGGGTGACGCGGGTGGCCTCCTCCCGCTCGCCGGTCACGTCGTAGGCGGTGCCCAGGATGCGGGTCGTGCGCCCACCCCCGTCGACCAGCGCCCGGCCGCGGGCGTGGATCCAGCGGGTCTCGCCGTCCGGGCGCACGATGCGGTAGGTGGCGTCGTACTCACCGCCGGTCTCCACGGCCTGCTGGAGCGCCTCGCCGACCCACTCGGCGTCCTCGGGGTGCAGGCGCGCGTTGAACGCGTCGATCGTCCGCCCGAAGTCCTCGCTGCCGTAGCCGAACATCGCGATGAGTTGCTCGTCCCAGGTCAGCTCACCGGTCTCCTGGTCCCAGTCCCAGGTGCCCACGCCGCCGGCCTCGGTGGCCAGCTCCCACCGGATGCGGTCGTCCTCGGACCGGCGCAGCAGCGCCGACAGCTGCAGCTCGGTCATGACCGAGCCGGCGAGCTGGCGCAGCGTCGCGATCTCCGAGCTCGCCCACGGCCGCGGCTCGGGGTCGAAGACGCACAGCGCGCCGACGGGGGCGCCCGTGGGATCGGTGAGCACGGTGCCGAGGTAGGAGCCCACGGTGCCGGACCGCACCGGCGGGAGGTCGCGTACGCGCTCGTCGGACCGTGCGTCGGGGACGACGAGCGCCTCCCCGGCGGGCAGCGACGCCGTGATGGTGCAGAGCGACTCCTCGAGCGGCCCGGTGGTGCCGACGGCCGCGGCGCCGGTCCCGGCGGCGACGTGCTGCACGTCGACGAGCAGCGACACCTGGCTGCCGCTCGTCCCCAGCAACCGGGCGGCGAGCTGCGCGAGCCGGTCGAGCCCGGCGCGGTCCCCGGTCGGGAGGATGCGGCGGGCGGCTGCCACCCGGGTGGGGTCCAGGCGCAGCTCGGCCGCGGAGCGCGCGCCGAGGCCCGGTCCCGCGTCGACCGTGCGGTCCGTCCCGTCCACCGAAGCCTTCCTGCCCGGCGGCCGCCGGATACGAGGTGCCCGTGCGCCGCGTGGTTCGGGCACGCCGGGTCCCCCGCAGTTATGTCACGGCGGGCCGGTTGCGTGCAACCAACCGCAGGGGCGGAGGGCGAGAGATGGGCCTCAGTGCGCGGGCACGACCAGCGTCAGCGCCGTTCCGCCGTCGTGTTCCACGTGCAACCCCGCCCGCCTCAGCAGGGTCCTGAGCCGCACGACGTCGCCCGGCTCGGCCGTGGTGGTGGCGAGCAGGCGGGCCAGCCGTCCCTTGTGCGCCTTGTTGAAGTGGCTGACCACGGCGCGCGTGCCGTCGGGCCGTTCGCTCAGCACGGTCACGGTGACCGCGCCGGGCACGGGTGCGAGCACGGCGTAGGAGCCGCTGCGCAGGTCGACGACCAGCTCGTCGACGCCGGCGAGCACCGGCCCGAGCGCCGGCTTCCACAGGGCGCGGAGGGTGGGCAGGCCGGGCAGCGCGGAGCCGGCCGAGAGGCGGTACGCCGGGATGCGGTCCCCGCCGGCGACCAGTCCGAAGAGGGCCGACCCCACGGCCAGCCGGCGGTCGGCCCGGGCCCGCTGCGCGCGGGTGAGCGAGCGCACGGCGAGCGCGTCGTAGAGCACGCCGGTGTAGCGCTCGAGCGCCGGGAGCGTGCCGGCGGTGAAGAGCGTGGCGTTGCGGGCGATCTCGTCGTCCTGCTTCGGGGAGAGCTCCAGCGCGGCACGGGACGCCGGGACGTCGCCGGCGAGCGCGACCAGCGCCTCGGCGAGCCCGGTCCGCACCGGTGTGAGCTCCGGTGCGGTGAGCGCCCCGAGGTCGAGCGGCGGGCCCTCGCCCCCGGGCGCCTTGGTCTCCGACGGGGGCAGCAGCACGAGCACGGGGCGCCAGCCTAGGCGCCCGTCAGCTCAGGTCGACGACCACCGGCTGGAACGCCTCTCCGACGGAATCAGGGCACCGGCCTGTTGTGTCATGAGCGGAGGGCGGTCACCGTCTCGACGAGGCCCTGGTTGTTCAGGGCGGTGAACACTTCGTCGACGCTCGTCGGCGGGCGGCGCTTGCTGTCGGCGATGCGCTGGATCTCGCCGAAGACGACCTCAGGGTTCAGGTCGACCATCGAGAGCAGGAACTCGTCGGCGCTGCGGGCCTCGATGTCCCACGCGGCGAGCTGCTCAGCCGGGAAGTCCTTCAGGTTGTTGGTGACGATGGTCTGGGCACCGACCTTGATCGCGGCGGCCAGGACGTGCCGGTCGTCGGGGTCCGGGAGGTCGAGGACCTCCTTCACCGGCTCGTAGCCGGTGACGAGGACATCCCGGATGGCCTCGTTCATGAGCGTGCGGGTACGCGCGAGCCGTTCCGGGTTCAGGTCGGGCCGCTCTTCGAGGAGATTGCGGAAGACCTCATCGAGGATCTCGTCGGTCCAGCGGGCGCGGACCAGCCCTGCCTGCGCGACCCGGATCAGCAGGTCGCGCAGGAGGCTGGGGTAGAGCACATTCGCGTCGTAGATGACGGTGACCGAAGTCACGTCAGAGGAGTTCCATCTCCTCGCTGAGCGCGGTCAGTTCGTCGGCGGCAGCGCGCCGCATGCGGTCGTCCTCGCGCATGTATCGCAGTAGAGAGTCGGCCTTGATCCGGCGATGGCTGCCCACCTTGCGATATTCGATCTCACCGCGGTCGAGCAGACCGATCAGGTAGGGACGCGACACGTTGAGCATGTCGGCGGCCTGCTGAGTGGTGAGTTCGGCGTGCGACGGGACCACCGAGACACCTTCGCCAGCAGCCATGTGCGCGAGGACTTGGGCGAGGAGTTCGACCGCCGCGCGGGGGACGACGAGGGTGTCCCGGTGCTCGTCCTCGACGACCAGGCGCACGGCGTCCTTGCGCTTGTGGGTGCGCAGGTAGTTCTTGACACTCTTCACCGCATCGGCCGCGGTCGTCACATCGGTTGCGTCGGGCTGGATCGGTGGGTCAAGCAGCGCCGTCATGATCAGCCTCTTCCTCTTCCTGGTGTGTTGGCGGAGCCGTAGCCGTGTGCTGCATCGTCGCCGGGAGAACACCCCCGACACAGCTGACAGCAGTATCCGCAGCAAACGCAATAAGCGCAACGCTCGTAGCGTCTATCGGCCGGTCCCGGCTGCTCCTCGACCCGACCGGGTGACCGGGCGCACCTGCTGGCCCCGCTACGGGCTTCCTGAGAGATCGGAGCCGATCGACTGCTGGCTGTGGGCCGCCTACGGGCACCTGATGCCGGACTCGGACGACCGGACGCGCAAGCGCCGTCGACGCGGCGTGGGACGCGCTCGGCAGGTCGTGTGCCCCAGATGTGCCCCGGGACGCCCCCTCGGTCCGCTAGTCAGCTCAGGTCGACGACCACCGGGGCGTGGTCGCTGGCGCCCTTGCCCTTGCGCTCCTCGCGGTCGATGAACGCGCCGTCGACCCGGGCCGCCAGGGCGGGGGAGCCCAGCGCGAAGTCGATCCGCATGCCCTCGCGGCGGGGGAAGCGCAGCTGGGTGTAGTCCCAGTACGTGTAGACGCCCGGGCCGGGGGCGTGGGGGCGCACCAGGTCGGCGTACCCGGCGTCGACCACCGCCTGGAAGGCCGCCCGCTCCGGCGCGGAGACGTGCGTGGAGGTGCTGAACACCGACATGTCCCAGACGTCGTCGTCCTGCGGGACGATGTTCCAGTCGCCGACGAGCGCCACCTGGGCGGCGGGGTCGTCGGCCAGCCAGCCCGCCGCGGTGCCGCGCAGCGCGGCGAGCCACTCCAGCTTGTAGGTGTAGTGCGGATCGGCCAGCGTGCGCCCGTTGGGCACGTACAGGCTCCACACCCGCACCCCGGCGCAGGTGGCGGCCAGCGCCCGCGCCTCGCAGCTGGTGTCCTCGCCCCAGCACGGCTGGCCGGGGAAGCCGACGGTGACGTCCTCCAGCCCCACCCGGGACAGGATCGACACCCCGTTCCACTGCGAGTAGCCGACGTGCGCGACCTCGTAGCCCAGCGCGGTGAACCGGGCCTCCGGGAACTGGTCGTCCCGGCACTTGGTCTCCTGCATGGCCAGCACGTCGACGTCGTGGCGCTCAAGGAAGGCGGCGACGCGGTCGGCGCGGGTGCGGATCGAGTTGACGTTCCAGGTGGCCAGTCGCACGCCGCGGAGCTTACGGAGGGCCACCGACGAGACGGTCCCGCGCCTGCGACCCCGGTGTCGCCGGATCGGGCGGTCCTGCGCGGATGGGCACCGTCGGCGCCCCCACCAGGCCGAACGGTGGGAGCATGGCCCGGTGAGCTGGTGCGCCGCAGGAGCCGCGGGATGACGGACGGGACGACACCTCTCTCCCCGCGACCGGGCGCACACCCGCCGGCACGGGTCCCGCGCCGCAGCTTCCGCGCCGCCCTCGGCTGGACCGTCCTCGGGGCGCTCGTGCCAGGGACCGGTCTCCTGGCGGCCGGCCGGCGGCGGCTCGGGGCGGCCGTGCTCACCGTGTTCCTCCTGCTGGTCGCGGGTGGGGTGTGGCTGGCCACCGCGGGCCGGCGGTTCGCCGCCCGGACCCTCGTCGACACCGACGTGCTGCTCTGGACGACGGTCGGCGTCGGCGTGCTGGCCGTGCTGTGGATCGCCGTCGTCGTGGCCGGCTACCGGATGCTGGTGCCGCCGGGCACCTCGCGCGGGCGGCACGTCGTCGGCGGCCTCGTCGTGGCGGTCCTCGTGGTGGCGATCGCCGTCCCGTCGGTCCTCGCCGGCCACCTGGCCAGCACGTCGCGCGACCTCATCGCCGGCGTCTTCGACGACGACCGGCAGTCGGCGACCGTCGACGAGGAGGACGAGGACACCGCCGAGCTGTTCGGTGGGCGGGAGCGGGTGAACGTGCTCCTGCTCGGGGGCGACGGCGGGGAGGGGCGCGAGGGCGTGCGCACCGACACCGTCATCGTGGCCAGCACCGACGTCGAGACCGGTGACACCGTCCTGTTGAGCCTGCCCCGCAACCTGCAGGACCTGCCCTTCCCCGAGGACAGCCCGCTCGGCGAGGTCTACCCCGACGGGTTCGACGCCGGCAGCGAGAGCGAGAGCCTGCTCAACGCCGTGTACCGCAACGGCCCGGCCTGGTACCCCGACGTCCTGGGCCCGACCGACGACCCGGGCGCCGACTTCCTCAAGCTCGGCGTCGGCGAGGCCCTGGGCCTGCGCATCGACTACTTCGTGCTCGTGAACCTCGAGGGCTTCAGCCGGCTGGTCGACGCGCTCGGTGGCGTCACGGTGAACGTGAACTACTACGTGCCGATCAACGGGGACCCGGGCACCGGCGAGCTGCCCGACGACTACATCGCGCCGGGCCGGGACGTCCGCATGGACGGCTTCACCGCGCTGCAGTTCGCCCGGGGCCGGTTCGGGCTCACCGACTACGACCGCATGGCCCGGCAGCGGTGCACGATCTCCGCCATCGTCGACGCCGCCGACCCGGTCACCCTCCTGCAGCGCTACCAGCGGCTGGCGGCGACCACCGAGGACATCGTCAGCACCGACATCCCGCGCACGCGGCTCGACGACTTCGTCGACCTCGCGTTCCGCGTGAAGGACGCCGAGATCCGCAGCGTCGTCCTCGACACCTCGGTGATCGACCCCGCCTACCCGGACTACGACCGGATCCGGGAGCTGGTCGACGAGGCGATCGAGCCGCGCACGCCCGTGCCCGCGGCCGGGACCCAGCCGTCGGGGGACGGCGCGGAGGTCACGGAGGCCCCCGAGCCGTCGGAGGGGCCGGTCACCGACGTCGTCGACGCCTGCGCCTACGACCCGGTGCGCGCGGCGGAGGCCCGCGCCGCGGGCGAGCCGCCGAGCAAGCAGGGCTGAGGGCCGCGTCGAGGGCGGGTCGGGGCGGGGCGGAGAATGCCGGTGTGCCCGCCGCCGTCGTCCGCCCCGTCTCCACCGTCGACGACGCGCTCCGCGCCGTGCTGCTGCGCTGCTGGACCGACGTCACCAACGCCGGCGGGGCGGTCGGCTTCGTGCCGCCGGTCACCGAGGACGACGTCGTGCCGCTGCTGGACAAGCTGCTGGAGGGGGTCCACTCCGGCCGGGACGTGCTCGCCCTGCTCGAGGTGGACGGGGAGACGGCGGGGTTCGCCAGCGTCGTCGGCTCGCTGAGCCCGCTGCGCCGCCACTGGGGCACCGTGCTGCGGGTGCAGGTGCACCCCTCGCGGCAGGGGCAGGGCCTGGGCCGGGTGCTGATGGACGGCGTGCACCGGATCGCCCGCGACCGGGGCTGGGAGTTCCTGCACCTGACCGCCCGCGGGGGCACCGGCGTCGACCGGTTCTACCGGGGCCTGGGCTACGTCGAGGTCGGCCGGCTGCCCGGCGCGATCCGCGTCGCACCCGGCGACGACCGCGACGAGATCGTCATGGCCTGCCGCCTCTGAGCGCCTGCCCCCGCTGAGACGCCGCGCGGCCCTGTCAGACCTGGACGGGAACCTCGCCCCGGGCCGCCATGCGCGCCCGCGTCCGCTCGCGGCTCTCCACGAACCTGGTGGCCTCGGCGTCGAGGCCGGTCAGGAACCCGGCCAGCTGCTCGCGGGCCTGCTCGCCGTCGGGGCCGAGGTCGTCGCGCTCGAAGACCTTCCAGGTGCGCAGGATCGGGCTGACCACCTCGTCGTGGTGGAGGCGCAGGTCGTAGATGCCGGCCTTCGCGATGATCGTCGAGTTCCGCCGGAAGTTCGCCATGTTCGCGCCCGGCATCTCGAAGGTCATGACCTCCTTGGCCACGGCCTTCATCATCTCGTCCGGGTCGATGTCGAACGCCGCCGTCACCAGGTTCCGGTAGAAGATCATGTGCAGGTTCTCGTCGGTGGCGATGCGGGCCAGCAGCTTGTCGGCGATCGGGTCGCCGGTGGCCCGGCCGGTGTTGCGGTGCGAGACCCGCGTGGCCAGCTCCTGGAACGAGACGTAGGCGACGGCCTCGAGGGGGCTCTTGTCGCCGGAGTCGTAGCCGGTGGTCATGTAGTCCATCCGGGCCCGCTCGAGCTCGACCGGGTCGACGCCGCGGGTGACGACGAGGTAGTCGCGCAGCGCGACGCCGTGCCGCCCCTCCTCCGCCGTCCAGCGGCCCACCCACTGCCCCCAGGCGCCGTCCCGGCCGAAGCGCGTGGCGATCTCGCGGTGGTAGCTGGGCAGGTTGTCCTCGGTCAGCAGGTTCACGAACATGGCGGCCTTGGCCGTCGCGTCGAGGCGGGACTGCTCCGGGGACCAGTCCTCCCCGCCGAGGAAGGCGAAGTTCCGCCCCTCGTCCCAGGGGACGTAGTCGTGCGGGTGCCACTCCTTCGCCATCCGGATGTGCCGGTCGAGGTTCTCGGCGACCACCGGCTCGAGCTCGGTCAGCACGGCTGCCTGCGGCGATGTCTGCGGCATGAGGACCTCCGGGTCGGCTCCGAGCTGCGTCGTCGCACCGTACGCCGACGTGGTCTCGGATCGGGCTCGTACGGGAGTTCCCCGTCCGGCCTGCCGCTACCCCTGCACCGACCATCCGGCAGGGTGGTGGGCATGACCGAACCCGCCTCCGGCACCCCCGGCTCGCGCAACGCCCGCCGGGAGCGGCTCGTCGGGCTGCTGGTGCTCGGCGTCGCCGTGGTCCTGCTGGTCTCGACCCCGACCTGGTTCGCCAGCGGCCAGGGCGGCGTGGCGATCGCGCAGCTCGCCGTGGCCGTGGTGCTCGCGGCCGTGGGGGCGTTCCTGGTCCGTCGCGCCGGCCGGGGCTGACCGCCCGGGCAGCCGTGGGGCCGCCCACCGGCGCCGCCGGGCCTCCTCGGCGAGCTGCCGCATCGCGGTGACCGACGCCGGCTCCCTCACCCGTCGAACTCCGACAGCGGGGCCTCGGCGACGACCGCGCCGCGGTCGTCCAGGATCCGCACCCGGTCGGCAACCGGGGGTCCCAGCGGGCCCACCCCGGCGCCGTCCACCAACGGCACCGTGGCGTGCAGGGTGCCGTCCGCGAGGTAGATCTCGGCGAGGACGCCGGACGCCGGGCCGCTGACCGTGATCGACTCCGAGGTGGGCGCCGCGAACACCTGCTCCAGGAGCGGGGTGCCGGCCGGGGCCAGCGTGACGGCGAACGAGCTCTCCTGCGGCATGTCGAACCGGTCCGTCCAGTAGTCGACGAGCGCGGCCCCCGTCGCTCCCGAGGGGAAGGTCAGGCCGACCAGGAGGGTCCGGTTCTCCGAGCCGCCGCCCACGGGGCCGGCCGCGAGCAGGGCCGGGCGGAGGTCGCGCAGCGGCAGCCCGTACTGCCCGGCCAGCTGCGTCGCCGCCTGCTGCAGCACGTCCTCGTGGACGAGCCCGCGCAGCCCGCGGGGGTCGGCGACCTCCACCGGCTCGTTCCATGCCCGGACCAGGTCGTCCCCGGTGGTGTTGGCCCGGTTGAGGGGCCGGTTCTGGCCGGGCCGGGACAGCTCCACGGGGATGCCGGTCGACCAGTCGGAGGAGTCACCGAGCGCCAGCGCGCCGGCGCCGTCCTCCATCGGCACCGCTTCCCACTGTTCGACGACGTCGGCCGCGGCCGTCACCGTCCGGCCGGTCAGCACCCGGGCCTCGTCCCCGGGCGCGCCGACGACCACCACCATGCGCTGCTCGGGCGCCCCGTACGGGGCGGCGAACAGCTCCGCGGCCTCCAGATGGGGGGCCGGCCCGGGAAAGCCGACCGGCGCCATCTCGCCCGGCGCGGCGTCGCGGGGACCGGTGAACCAGGCCTGGATCACGCCCTCCTGTCCGGTCGGGCCGAGGACCTCCTGCTCGGCCTGGCCGAGGACGAGCGCCACCCGGCTGCCGGCCACCTCGCCCGCCCAGGCGACCCGGCGGGTCTCGACCGGTGGATCGGGCAGCTCGACGCCCGGCGGCAGCTGGGCCGCGAGCTCCGGGGACATCCAGTCGAGCTCCCGGACCCCGGCCAGCCACTCCTCGTCCCCGGCGAGCGAGCCGCGCGTCGGCAGGTCGTAGAGGGCGGGCGCCGGAGCCCGGGTCGCGATGCTCGGCACCGCGACCTCGCCGCCCCGGTCGCCGCTCAGCAGGCCGGAGGTCGCGACGGGCACCCCGGCGAAGACCGCGATGGCCACCAGGCCGCCGGCGGCCATCGCCGTCCGGGACCGCCGCTGGGCGCGGTACCGCGCGCGGGTGCGCTCGGCCAGGTCGGCAGGGGGAGGCGCGAGGACGTCGGCGCGGTAGCGCAGGTCGCGCAGGCCGGCCTCCAGCTCGCCGTCGGAGATCGTCACGTCAGCACTCCTCGCCGGGGTGGTGGGACGGGTGGGAAACGAAGACGGTGGCGGGTGCGGTGGCGCCGAGGGCGGTGCGGAGCCGGGCGAGGCCCCGGACGGTCTGGCTCCGCACGGTGTGGACCGAGCAGCCGAGCAGCTCGGCGGTGGCCGCCTCGCTGAGGTCCTCCGTGTAGCGGAGGGCGAGCACCGCCCGCATGCGCGGCGGAAGGGTGCCCAGCGCCTGGGCCATCCGCTCCCGCTCGGCGAAGGCGTCGGTCGCGTCGGGGGCGGCCGGGTCGTGCGCGGGCAGCGACACGATCTCCTGGGTGCTGCGCAACCGCCACCAGCTCGCCGCGCTGGTGACCAGCACCCGGCGGACGTAGGGATAGGGGTCGCCGGAGATCCGGCCCCAGCGGCGGTAGGCCTTGAGCAGCGCGGTCTGCAGCAGGTCCTCCGCGTGACCGCGGTCCCTCGTCAGCAGCACGGCGGTGCGCAGCAGCTCCCCGGACCGTGCCGCGACGAACTCCTCGAAGGCGGATTCGTCCGTTCGTCCCACCGGGCCTCCCTCCGTCGTCACTGGCTACGACGTCCGAGGACGGGCCGGATGAACGCCGCCGTGACCGGATCGTGATCTGGAGGGTTCAGCAGACCACCGTTGCGGACCTGCGGTGACCGGCACCACACTCGCCACGACGCCCGACGGGCGGTGGACGGAGGACCGGTGAAGCTGGACAAGCAGGAGCTGGTGCGGATGCTGCGCACCGAGGGTGACAACGACACGGCCGAGAAGGTGGAGGGGCGGTTCGGCGACCAGGTCGACACCGACCGGGATGGCGACGCCCTGGCGGAGATGGGGCTGGACCGCACCCAGCTCATGGCGAAGCTGGCCGGCGGGGGGTTCGGGAGCACGCTGACCCCCTGACGGCGGCCCCCGCGGGCAGGCGCAGAGGGGTCGACCTCGCCGCACGGTCGCCGTCCTCGCGGTACGGCACGAGGACGGCGACGCGACGGTGAGGTCGGCGGACGGCGGCGGAGAGGCCGCCACATCGCTCAGCCGGAGAAGGGGCGCTCCCGGGCCAGCTCCTCCTTGGCCACGCCGCGGATGTGCACCGCGTCGGGGCCGTCGACGATGCGCAGCGTGCGGGCGCTGGCGTAGAAGCGGGCGAGCACCGTGTCGTTGCTGACGCCGGCGCCGCCGTGCACCTGGATCGCGCGGTCGATGACGTCGAGGGCGACCTTCGGCGCGGCGACCTTGATGGCCGAGATCTCGGTGCGGGCCCCCTTCGCGCCGTACCTGTCGATCAGGTCGGCGGTCTTCAGCACGTAGAGGCGCGCCTGGTCGATCTCGATGCGGGACAGGGCGATCGCCTCGCGCACGGTGCCCTGCTCGGCCAGCGGCCGGCCGAACGCCACCCGGTTCTTGGTCCGCTCCACCATGAGCGCCAGCGCCCGCTCGGCCATGCCGATGGCACGCATGCAGTGGTGGATGCGGCCGGGGCCCAGCCGGGCCTGGGCGATCATGAAGCCGTCGCCCTCGCCGGAGAGGATGTTGCTGACCGGCACGCGGACGTCGGTGAAGCGCAGCTCGGAGTGACCGTGCTGGTCCTGGTACCCGAACACGGGCAGGTGCCGGATGATCTCCAGGCCCGGGGTGTCGCGGGGGACGAGCACCATCGACTGCTGGCGGTGCGGCGGCCCGTCGGGGTCGGTCTTGCCCATGACGATGAAGATCTGGCAGCGCGGGTCGGCGGCGCCGGAGGTCCACCACTTGCGGCCGTTGATCACGTACTCGTCGCCGTCGCGGACGATCGAGGTCTGGATGTTGCGGGCGTCGGAGCTGGCGACGTCGGGCTCGGTCATCGCGAAGCCGGAGCGGATCTCGCCCTCCAGCAGCGGGTTGAGCCAGCGCTCCTTGTGCTCCGGCGTGCCGAAGAGCATGAGCGTCTCCATGTTGCCGGTGTCCGGCGCGCCCACGTTCATCGACTCGGGGGCGATGGTCGGCGACCAGCCGGTGATCTCGGCGACGGAGGCGTACTCGAGGTTGGTCAGGCCACCCAGCTCGTGGTGGAAGAGGTTCCACAGGCCGCGCTTGCGCGCCTCGGCCTTGAGCTCCTCGAGGACCGGCGGGTGCTCGTGGTTGTCGTAGCCGCGCTCGGCGCGCCAGGCCTCGTAGACGGGCTCGGCGGGGAACACGTGCTCCCGCATGAAGTCCCACGCGCGTGCGCAGACGTCCTCGGCCTTGGCGGAGAGAGCGAAGTCCATGCCCGGCAACGTAGCGCCGGACGTGACGGCCGTCGCATCGGGGGTGCGCCGGTGCTCGGGAAGCCGAGGAGCCGGGCCCCGCCGTCCCTGGGGACGACGCGACCCGGCTCCTCGCCGCCGGCCCGTGCCGTGCGGGTCGAACGCCTGTCTCAGGCGCGGGTGCGACCCTCGACGGCGTTGCGCACCGGGCCCAGGGCGATGACCAGGCCGGCCAGGGCGCTGACCAGGTGCAGCCAGTTGTCGGCCCAGTTGAGGCTCAGGAAGTCCCACTCGGCGTTGACGGCGAACAGCCCGTAGACGAAGGCGGCGCCGTACCCGATGGCCAGCAGCCAGCCGTACGTGCGGGCACCGGTCAGCGTGCGCGACAGCGCGAGGCCGGCGGCACCGATGACGATGTGCACGACGTTGTGCAACGGGTTGATCTCGAACCCGACGATGTACTCGTCGGTGTCGTGCGCGAACCAGTTGTCGAACCCGGTGATGAAGAATCCGACGATCCCCACCAGCAGGTAGACGGCCCCGATGGCCAGCCCCAGGATCTGCGGCCAGGTCATGCCCCGGTCCGCGCCGGTGTTGCCGCGGGTTGCAGACATCGTGTCCTCCCATAGGTCATCCGACCTGCCAGGTTCTTGACAGGGAACTGCCAGGAGCGCGTACCCCTGCCTGAGCACGAGTAACGACCCGTCGCCTGTGCGGGGGACGGTGTTGCCGAACTGATACCCGGGCGTGGCCGCCGGTTCAGCCGCGGCCGGGGCGGGGGGTGGCCTTCGACCGGCGGACGACGAACGGACCGATGGCGAGCAGGTCGACCGGGGCGGAGCCGAAGCACTCCAGGGCGTCCCGCGGGTCGTCGACCATCGGGCGGCCGGCGGTGTTCAGGCTGGTGTTGACCACCACCGGCAGGCCGGTGCGGCGCTCGAACGCCGAGATCATGCGGTGCACCAGCGGTTCGGTCGCCGGGTCGATGGTCTGGATCCGGGCCGTGCCGTCGACGTGGGTGACCGTGGGGATGCGGTCGCGCCACTCCTCGGCGACGTCGTGGACGAACAGCATGTACGGCGAGGGGATCGGCCCGCGGCTGAAGATCTCCGGCGCGCGCTCCAGCAGCACCATCGGGGCGACGGGGCGGAACTGCTCGCGGCCCTTGACGTCGTTCATCCGCTCCAGGTTGGCCTCGAAGCCGGGGTGGGCGAGCAGCGAGCGGTGGCCCAGCGCGCGGGGGCCGTACTCGCTGCGGCCCTGGAACCAGGCGACGATGCCGTTGTCGGCGAGCACCTCGGCGACGGCCTCGGCGACGTCGTCCGGGCGCTCGTAGACGATCGCGGCCGTCTGCAGCACCCGCTCGATCCCGTCGTCGCTCCAGGCGCGGCCCAGGTCGGCACCGGCCATCGGCTCGGTGCGCTCGCCGAGCTCGGCGGCGACGTGCAGGGCCGCGCCCAGCGCCGTGCCGGCGTCGCCGGCGGCCGGCTGCACCCACACCTGCTCGAACGGGCTCTCGGCCAGGACGCGGGTGTTGGCGACGCAGTTGAGCGCGGTGCCGCCGGCCATGGTGAGCGTCTTCTCGCCGGTCTGCTCGTGCACCCAGCGGGCGAGGTCGACCAGCACCTCCTCCAGGCGGGTCTGCACGCTGGCGGCGAGGTCGGCGTGCGCCTCGGTCCAGTCGTCGCCCTTGCGCAGGCGGGGCGCGAACTCGGCGAAGTCGATCCGCTCGGTGCGGAAACCGCCGTCGTCGGTGGCGCGGATCAGCTCGGACAGCTCGCCGAGGAAGCGGGGCTTTCCGTAGGAGGCCATCGCCATGACCTTGAACTCGTCGGAGCTGCGCAGGAAGCCGAGGTGGTCGGTGAGCTCCTCGTACATGAGGCCGAGGGAGTGGGGGAGCGCCTGGCCGGCGAGCACCTCCAGCTGCCCGTCGACGTAGCGGCCGGCGAGGTGGCTGTGCGCCTCGCCGCGGCCGTCGAGGACGAGCACCGCGTTGTCCCGCTGCCGGGCGGCCTTCCCGGCGGAGGCGGCGTGCGCGACGTGGTGCTTCACGTACCGGACCTTCGCCGGGTCCAGGCCGGGCAGGGCGTGGGCGAGGAAGTCCGGCGCCATCTCGGCGTACTTCTTGCGCATGGTGTCGCCGTCGTCGAACAGGCCGGAGTCCTCGGGCGTGCCCATGAGCGCGGGGTCGAAGGAGTAGGCGACGGCGTCGAGCTCCTCGGGCCGGATGCCGGCGTGCTCCAGGCACCAGGCGGCCGAGAGCTCGGGCAGCTCCCAGGCGCTCCACGGCAGGGGGCGCTTGCCGTGCTTCCGGCGGCTGAACCGCTCTTCCTCCGCGGCGGCCACGATCCGGCCGTCGACGACCAGCGCCGCAGCGGGGTCGTGGTAGATCGCGTTGATGCCGAGGACCTTCACGCGTGCACTCCTTCTCCCGGGTCCGTGCCCTGTCTGCTCCGGGCGCGTCGACCCGCTGTCCTGCTGATGATCATGGGTGGGATGGGCCGGTCCCGCAGGTCGAGGCGGGCGGTGCGTTCAGCTGCGGGGGTGGAGCAGGTCGTGCTCGACGACGGCGGCCAGGCCGAGGGTCTTGTAGCCGACCTCGTCGAACAGCACGGTCAGCCGGTCGTCTTCGACCCGCATCACGACGCCGGGCCCCCACTCGGTGTGCTCGACAGGTGTCTCCACCGGGAACGGGGTGTCCTCGGGCTCGGCGGCGACGTGCTCGTGGGCGGTGCCGGCGGAGCAGGTGTCGCAGTTGCCGCAGGGTTCGTCGAGCTGCTCGCCGAAGTAGCCGAGCAGGAACTGGCGGCGGCACTCGGTGGTCTCGGCGTAGCCGCGCATCATCTCCACGCGCGACTGGTCGACCTTCTCGTGGTGCTCGGCGAGCTCCCGCGCCTGCTCGGCCGCCTCCCCGGGCGGTGGGGCGCCCTCGGCCGGGTGGGCGGCGCCGTCCTCGTCGAGGACGACGGCCGAGACCTGCTCCAGCAGGTTGAGGTCGCGCACCAGCGGGGTGGCGGCGCGGCCGGTCTCCTCCCGCAGCGCCTTGACGTCGACGCCGTCGTCGATGCCCGCCGCGGCGGCGGCCTGCACCAGGCCCGCGACCTGCTGCAGCTCCTCCTCGGCGGGGGCGCCGGCGGCGAAGAACCGGCGCAGCCCGAGGTCCTCCTGGCGGTAGACCAGGACGGCGAGGGCCGGGTCGCCGTCGCGACCGGCCCGGCCGATCTCCTGGTAGTAGCTGTCCACGGAGTCGGCCGGCTCGGCGTGGACGACGAAGCGGGTGCCGGGCTTGTCGATGCCCATGCCGAACGCGGTGGTGGCGACGACGACGTCCAGCTCGTCGTCCATCCAGGCCCGCTGGGTCTCCTCGCGGTCGGACTTCTTCAGCCCTGCGTGGTAGGCGTGGGTGCGCAGCCCCCTGCCGGCGAGGGCGGTGGCGATCTCCTCGGTGCCCTTGCGGGTCGCGCTGTAGACGATGCCGGGGCCACGCCCCTCGCCGACCTCGGTGAGCACCCGGTCGAGGACGCCCTCCTGCTTGCCCCGGGCGTCGGCGTGGTGGTCGACCTCCAGGCGGATCTCCGGCCGGTCGAAGCCGGCGACGACGACCTCGGGCTCGCGCATGCCGAGCTGTTCGAGGATCTCCGCGCGCACCGGAGGGGCGGCCGTGGCGGTGAGCGCCAGCACCGTGGGGTGGCCCAGCTGCTCGATGACGGTGCCGAGGCGCAGGTAGTCGGGGCGGAAGTCGTGGCCCCAGGCGGAGACGCAGTGGGCCTCGTCGACGACGAACAGGGCGGGCCGGGCCTTCGCGATCACGTCGACGACCTCGGGCTTGGCCAGCTGCTCGGGGGCGAGGAAGAGGAAGCGGACCGATCCGTCACCGAGACCGTCGAGGGCCTCCTGCTGGTCGCCGGCGGAGAGCGTGGAGTTCAGCTGCGCGGCGCGGCCGGACTGGTCGGCCAGCTCGGTGAGCCGCTCGACCTGGTCGCGCTGCAGGGCGATGAGCGGGGAGACGACGAGCACCGGGCCGTCGAGGAGCTGGCCGGCGACCTGGTAGATCGCGGTCTTCCCGGCGCCCGACGGGAGGACGGCCAGGGTGTCGCGGCCGCCGACGACGGCTTGCATGGCCCGTTCCTGCCCCGGGCGGAAATCCTCGTAGCCGAGCGCCTCGCGGGCGAACCCGCGGATGCGGCGGGTGCGGACGGACGCGCTGGCGCCGGCGGGGTTGTCCCGCTCGGGGGAGGGAGGCACCGGCTGCCTCTCCCCGGCGGGGGTGGGCGGCAAACGGTGCGCTGGCCCACGCCACGTTCCCGCCCCCTGCGGCCGCTCCGGGGGACGGCACGTTCCCGCGGGAACGTGGGTGCGAGGACGCGGCGACGCGGTCGCGGCGCGTGGCGCGCGTCAGCGGAGGGGTGAGCGCCGCGGGGCGACGTCGGCGCGCTCGGCGGCGGCCCGGCCGGCGTACCAGCCGCCCGCATCGACGGAGGACCGGCTGCGGCTGGACCGGACCCTCGGGAAGAGCTCCTGCGTGCGGGCCTCCACGGCCTCCTGCCGCGACCGCAGCACCGGGAGCAGGTCCGCGCCCCGTTCCGCCGCCGCCTCCTCGGTCACCCGCCGGCGCGCCGCGGCCAGCCGCTCGCCGATGCGGTGCGCGTAGCCCAGCAGGAACGCGCGGCGGAACGACCGCGAGGCCGAGCGGCGGCCCTCCTGCCGTTCCGCGGCGGCGAGCGCCTGGGCGACCTGGAGCAGCAGCGAGGTGAACAGCAGCTCCACCGCGTCCAGATCGCTCCGGATGCCGACCAGGGTGGCGATGCCCAGGCCCTGGTACCAGACCAGCCGCACGTCGTTGGCCTCCGCGACGGCGCCCAGCAGTTGCGTCTTGGCCCTCGCGTACGGGTCGGCGAGGTGCACCCGGCGGGTGTCGACGTCGACGCCGGCCGGTGCGCCGCCGTCGAGCAGGGCCGCATCCACCGCGTGCCGGGTCATGAGCTCCTGCGCCTTGGCCGTCAGCGCCTCGGCCTCCTCGGGGAACCCGGTCGCCTCCGCCTTCGCCAGCAGGCCGCGGATGCGCCGCAACGCCCGGTCGTCGTCGGCCGCGACCGGCCCCTCGGCGCGGGTCCGCGCGGGGCCCCACCGCGACGGCGGGGGCACGAGGACCTCGATGCGCGCCGTGGTGCGCAGCATCCCGGTCAGCTGCAGCACGATGCGCCACGCCTCGGCCGGCGCCCGCCGCTCGGCCCGGTGCCAGGAGGTGACCGCCGTGCCGGGGGCAGGAGCGTGATCGGTGTCCAGCGCCCCGAGCTCGCGCAGCTGCGCCACCCAGCCCTCCGGTGCCCGCGACACCGCATCGGTGCGGCGGGCGTGCTCGGCGAGCAGCGCCACGAGCAGTGGCACCGATCCCGCGCCGACCTGCCGACGGGCGGCGTGGGCGACGTCGGCCGGCTGCCAGCCCCGCTCCCAGGTCCCGTCCAGCGCGTCCTGCAGCGTCCGCGAGAGCAGGCCGCCCCCGTCGAGGGCGAACCCCTGCGCGCTGAGCGTGGCCGCCACCTCGGCGGCGGCCCCGGCGTCGGTGAGGACCGGGGCCCGGTGCTGGAGGAGGTCCGCGAGCCAGACGTCGTCGATCACGCCCGGCATGCTGCCCGCCGGAGCAGACGCCCCGAGCGGGCGGCCTGTGGAGGACGCCGGTCGTCCACAGGCGCGGCTAGGGTCTTGCCGTGGCCGCCACCTACCGCATCGCCGAGGCGGCGGCGCTGCTCGGCGTCAGCGACGACACGGTCCGGCGCTGGGTGGACGGCGGCCGCCTGCCGGCGCACCGGGACGGCGGGGGCCCGGCGGTCATCGAGGGCGCCGACCTGGCACGCCTGGCCACGCAGCTGCGCGAGGCCCCCGAGCCCGGGACCACGCCGTCGTCGGCCCGGAACCGGCTGACCGGCATCGTCACCAACGTCGTCCGCGACGGCGTCATGGCGCAGGTGGAGATCCAGGCCGGGCCCTTCCGCCTCGTCTCCCTCATGTCCCGCGAGGCGGCCGACGAGCTGGGGCTCGTGGTGGGCGTCCGGGCGGTCGCGACGGTGAAGGCGACCCAGGTCAGCGTCGACGTGCCCTAGCTCCCGCAACTGCGGGACCCGCAGCCTTCAGCACTTGCGCAGATGCGGAGCGGTCTGGTGTGGTCTCCCGCAGGAGCGGTCGACCCCGGGAGGTTCCGTGCGCGTGCGTGCCCTGCTCGTGGCGACGGTGCTCGCCCTCGCCGGCTGCGGCGGCTCCGCCCCGAGCGGCGGCCCCGGAGCGCCGGGGGACGGCGGGCTCACCGGCACCCTCACCGTGTTCGCCGCCGCCTCGCTCACCGACGTCTTCACCGAGCTCGGCGAGCGGCTGGAGGACGCGCACCCCCGCCTGGAGGTGCGGTTCAGCTTCGCCGGCAGCTCGGCGCTGGCCACGCAGCTCACGCAGGGCGCTCCGGCGGACGTCTTCGCCTCGGCCGACGAGGCGCAGATATCGGTCGTGACCGACGCCGGCCTCGCCGACGGCGAGCCGCAGGTCCTCGCCACCAACGTGCTGGAGATCGCCGTGCCCAGGGGCAACCCGGCCGGGATCACCGGCCTGGCCGACTTCGCCCGCGAGGAGCTCGCCCTGGCCGTCTGCGCCACGGAGGTGCCGTGCGGGCTCGCGGCCGAGCAGGTGTTCACCGCCGCCGGTGTCGCGGCCCGGCCCGACACCCTCGAGGAGGACGTGCGGGCCGCGTTGACGAAGGTGGAGCTAAATGAGGTCGACGCCGCGCTCGTCTACGCCTCCGACGTCGCCACCGCCGGGGGCGCCGTCGAGGGCATCACCTTCCCCGAGGCGGCGCGGGCGGTGAACCACTACCCGATCTGCGTGCTGGCGGACGCACCCGCCCCCGAGGCGGCCCGCGCCTTCGTCGACCTGGTCCTCTCCGACGAGGGGCGGGCCGCGCTGGCCGACGCCGGGTTCCAGCAGCCGTGAGCCGCGCCCGCGAGGGCACGCGGGTACCGGCGCCGCTGCTCGTCCCCGCCGCCCTCGGCGTCGCCTTCCTGGTGCTGCCGCTGCTCGGCCTGCTGGTGCGCACCCCGTGGTCGCAGCTGGCCACCCAGCTCGCCGACCCGGCGGTGGGGGAGGCGCTGCGGTTGTCGCTGGTGTCGGCCACGCTCGCCACCGCGCTGTCGCTGGTGCTCGGCGTCCCGCTGGCCTGGGTGCTCGCCCGCTCCCGTGCCCGTGGCCGCTCGGTGCTCCGGGCGCTGGTCACCGTGCCCCTGGTGCTGCCGCCGGTCGTGGGCGGTGTCGCGCTGTTCCTCGTGCTGGGGCGGCAGGGGATCGTCGGCTCCTGGCTGGACGACGCCTTCGGGATCACCATCCCGTTCACCACCACCGCCGTCGTCATCGCCGAGACGTTCGTGGCGATGCCCTTCCTGGTGGTCAGCGTCGAGGGTGCGCTGCGGGCGGCCGACGCCCGCTTCGAGGACGTCGCCGCCACGCTCGGCGCCGGTCGCTGGACGACGTTCCGCCGCGTCACCCTGCCCCTGGTCGCGCCGGGCGTCGCCGCCGGCGCGGTGCTCTGCTGGGCCCGGGCGCTGGGCGAGTTCGGCGCCACCATCACCTTCGCCGGCAACTTCCCGGGCACCACGCAGACGATGCCGCTGGCGGTCTACCTGGCCCTGCAGCGCGACCCCGACGCGGCGATCGTGCTCTCGGTGGTGCTCCTGGCCGTCTCGCTGGCCACCCTGCTGCTCCTCCGCGACCGCTGGCTGGGCCGGACGGGCGCCGCGTGAGCCTGGCCGCGAGCGTCGACACCCGCCGGGGCGAGCTCCACCTGCGGCTCGACGTCGAGGTGGCCGACGGCGAGGTGCTGGCCCTCCTCGGCCCCAACGGGGCGGGCAAGTCGACGTTCGTGCGGGTGCTGGCCGGCCTGCTGCGCCCCGACCGCGGGCGGGTGGTGGTCGACGGCGAGGTCTGGGACGACGAAGGCACGTCGCGCCCGGCCCACCGGCGGGCGCTGGGCATGGTGTTCCAGGACGCCCTGCTCTTCCCGCACCTGAGCGTGGCCGACAACGTCGCCTTCGGCCTGCGCACCCGGGGCGTGCGCCGGGCGGAGGCGCGGGCGACCGCGGCGGGGTGGCTGACCCGCGTGGGGCTCGACGGGCTGGGCGACCGGCGACCCGCCGAGCTCTCCGGAGGTCAGGCGCAGCGGGCGGCGCTGGCCCGGGCGCTGGTCGGCGACCCGGCGCTGCTGCTGCTCGACGAGCCCTTGTCGGCGCTGGACGCGCGCACCCGGCTGACCGTGCGCGCCGAGCTGCGCCGGCACCTGGCCGGCTTCCGCGGCAGCACCGTGCTCGTCACCCACGATCCGGTGGACGCGATGGCGCTGGCCGACCGCGTCGTCGTCCTGGAGGAGGGACGGGTCGTGCAGGCCGGCACCCCCGCCGAGGTGGCCCGCCGGCCGCGCACCGACTACGTGGCCCGGCTGGTGGGGCTGTCGCTGCTGCCGGGCGCCGGTGAGGGCCGTCTGGTGCGGCTCGACGGCGGGGCGGCCGTGACGGTGGCCGAGGACGCCCGCGGCCCGGTGTTCGCGGCGGTCCGCCCGGAGTCGGTGGCCCTGTACGCCACGCGGCCCGACGGCAGCACCCGCAACCTGTGGCGGGAGCGGGTGGTGGGGGCGACCCCGCACGGCGCCACGGTGCGCTGCGAGCTCGACGGCGAGGTGCCGCTGGTCGCCGACGTCACCGCCACCTCGTTCGCCGAGATGGGGCTCGCCCCCGGCGCGGAGGTGTGGGCGGGCGTGAAGGCCTCCGAGATCGCCGTCTACGCCCGCTGAGGCCGGGAACGCGCCTGGGAGAGTGGCGGCATGACCACAGCCGCCGTCGTCCTGGCCGCCGGGGGCGGCCGTCGCTACGGGATGCCCAAGGCGCTGGTCGAGTACGAGGGCAGCCTGCTGGTCGAGCGTGCGGTGCGGACGGCGCGCGCGGCCTGCGACGTCGTCCTCGTCGTGCTGGGCGCCCGGGCGGTCGACGTCTGGCGCACCGCGGACCTCGCGGGGGCGACGGTGCTGGCCAACGCGGACTGGGAATCGGGCATGGCCTCCTCGCTGCGCACCGGCCTGGACGGGCTGCGCGCCTTCCCGGGGACGGTGGACGCCGCGCTGGTCACCCTGGTCGACATGCCGGGCCTGACCCCCGAGGCGCTCGCCGCCGTCGCCGCCCACGCGGCCCCGGATGTGCTGGCGACCGCCACCTACGAGGGCGTCCGCGGCCACCCGGTGCTGCTGGGGCGCGACCACTGGGCCGGCGTCGCGGAGTCGGCCACCGGCGACGAGGGCGCCCGCCGCTACCTGGCCGCGCACGACGTCGTCGAGGTCGACTGCACCGGCCTCGCCGATCCGGTGGACCTCGACGTCCCGCCGCCGGGGGTAGCGTCGGCGCCGTGATCGCCAGGGTCGTGGACGCGCCGCTGTCCGTCGCCGAGCACGAGGACGCCGTCTCCGTCGCGGCCGCCGGCGCGGTCGTGTCCTTCGCCGGGGTCGTCCGTGACCACGACGGCGGCCGCACGGTGACCGAGCTCGAGTACGTCGGCCACCCGAGCGCGCCCGACGTCCTCACCGAGCTGGCCGAGGAGTTCGCCGCCCGCCCCGAGGTGCACGCCGTGGCGGTCAGCCACCGCATCGGGCTGCTCGGCATCGGCGACGTCGCGCTCGCCTGCGCGGTCAGCGCCTCCCACCGCGGCCAGGCCTTCACCGCCTGCGCCGAGCTCGTCGACGAGGTGAAGAAGCGGCTGCCCATCTGGAAGCGGCAGGTCTTCGGCGACGGCGAGCAGGAGTGGGTCGCCTGCCCGTAGGCGGCCTCCGTCAGCCGGCGAACGCGCGGGCCGGCTGCCCGCGCACGCCGACGTCCACGGTGAACAGCGACCCCGCCACGCCGTCGTCCAGCCCACCCTCGGCCGACGTGGTGACGAACAGCCGATCCAGCCCGGGCCCGCCGAGGGTGCAGGCGGTCACCTGGGGCGTGGGCAGCTCGACCACGGCGTCCCGCCGGCCGTCGGCGTCGTAGCGGTGCACCTCGCCGCTGCCGTAGAGGGCGACCCAGATGCCGCCCTCGGCGTCGACGGTCAGGCCGTCGGGGTTGCCGTCGACGGGGAAGCGCACGAACGGGCGGCGCCCGGTCAGCCCGGCGTCCCGGTCGTAGTCGAGGACGTCGATGCGGTGGGTGGCCGTGTCGGCGTAGTAGGCCAGCGACCCGTCGGGGCTCCACGCCAGCCCGTTGGAGACGGTGACGCCGCCGACGACCTCGTGCACGCCGCCGTCGGGGTCCAGCCGGTACAGCGCCGCGGCGCCCGGCGTCTGGTCGTAGGCCATGGAGCCGCACCAGAAGCGGCCGTCGGGGTCGCAGTCCCCGTCGTTCATGCGCACGCCGGGGTCGGTCCACACCGGGTCCAGCGCGCTGACCGCGCCGTCGGGATCCTCCAGCGCGAACCCGCGCTCCAGGGCGATGACGGCGCCGCCCCCGCGACGCGGGCGGAGCGCGGCCGCGACCGCACCGACGTGCCGGCGCACCACCGCGCCGTCCTCACCCACCGTGAGGACGTCGCCGGCGAGCATGTCCACGCAGCGCAGGCCGCCCCACGCCGGCGACCACACGGGCCCCTCGCCGTGGTGCGTCACCGCGTCGGTCAGCCGCCGGGCCTTCACCGGAGGTCCGTCCGGGTGGGCGCGGGCAGATCGGTGGCCAGCAGGGTGTTCAGCATCCGCGCAGTGTGCTCGACGACCGGCAGCTCGCGGCTGGCGCTGCGCGGCTTGGCGCGGAAGGCGATGCCGCAGAGGGTGCCGAACAGCTCGAGGTCCCGCGTCACCAGGGGGACGCCCACGTAGGCGGCGATGTCGCGGATGGAGCCGTAGGACCGGGAGGCGTAGGCCGGCACGGCGGCGGTCACGGTGGCCACCCGCGGTGCGTTGCCCTCGATCATCTGGCGGCAGAAGCTCTGCGCCCACGGCAGCTCGGTGCCCGGCCGCACGAGCGACTCGGGGAAGGAGCGCACGATGATCTGCCGGTCGTCCTCGACGTGGGTGACCACCCACAGGTCCCAGCCGACGTACCCGTGGAGGAAGCGCAGCGCCCCCTCCGCCGCGGAGAGCCAGTCGCCCCACGGCGCCACGTCGGCGACCCCCGACGGAACCATGTCGGACGGATTCCCACCCGGCGGGCCGGTCAACCGTCGGCGCGGGGGTCAGCGGGCCCCGGCGAGCCCGTCGTCGTCGGTCCGCTCGTCGTGCTCCAGCTCGGCCTCCTCGGCCTCGGCCTCCAGCCGGTGGGCCTCCCCGTCGACCTTCGCCGCGGCGTCGCCGTGCGACTCCCCGTACAGCTCCTCGGCCCGGCCGTACAGCTCCTCGGCCTTCGCCTTCGCCTTGTCGAAGATGCTCATGACTCCATCCTGGTGGGCGGGGCACCCCGCGGCAAAGCGCGGTTCACCCTCCGGCGAAGGGCGGGAGGACGTCGACGACCGCGCCGGCGGGCAGCGGGGCCGCCCGGTCGCGGGGCTGGGCACCGTCGACCAGGAAGGAGCAGGCGGTGAGCACCCGCTCCAGCCGCTCGCCGTGGGCGCCGGAGACCCGCACGACGAGCTCGTCGAGGGTGTCGGCCTCGCAGGGCTCGGTGTCGACGCCGGCCGCGGCGCGGGCGCCGGCGAAGTAGCGGACGATCACGGCGGGCATCTCAACCCCCGATCGCCGACATGGGACGGCTCGGCTGCAGGAAGCTCGGGTCGTCGATGCCGTGGCCGGGCAGCTTCCCCAGGGTGGCGATCCGCCAGCGGTCGGCCAGCTCGGCGTCGGTGGCGCCCTCGCGCAGCGCCGTGCGCAGGTCGGACTCCTCGCGGGCGAACAGGCAGTTGCGGATCTGCCCGTCGGCGGTGATCCGGGTGCGGTCGCAGCTGCCGCAGAACGACCGGGTCACCGAGGCGATCACCCCGACCGTGGCCGGGCCGCCGTCGACCAGCCAGCGCTCGGCCGGCGCGGAACCCCGCTCCTCGCTGTCGGGTGTGAGCTCGTGTGCCCCCGTCAGCCGCTCCAGGATGTCCTCGGCGGTGACCATGCGACCGCGGGTCCAGGCGTGGTGGGCGTCGAGCGGCATCTGCTCGATGAAGCGCAGCTCGTAGCCCTGCTCCAGGCAGTAGTCGAGCAGCGGCACCGCGTCGACGTCGTTGATCCCGTGCAGCAGGACGGCGTTGACCTTCACCGGCGTGAGCCCGGCGTCGCGCGCGGCGGCCAGCCCGGCGAGGACGTCGTCCAGCCGGTCGCGGTGGGTGAGCTGCTTGAAGCGCTCGCGGTCCAGCGTGTCCAGGCTGACGTTGATGCGGTCCAGCCCCGCCTCGGCCAGCGCCGGCGCCGTCCGGGACAGCCCGATGGCGTTGGTGGTGAGGCTGACCTCGGGCCGCGGGTGGAGCGCCGTGGCGGCGGCGACGATGCCCACCAGGCCCGGGCGCAGCAGCGGCTCGCCCCCGGTGAAGCGCACCTCGCGGATGCCCAGCTGCTCCACCCCGATGCGCACCAGGCGGGCGACCTCGTCGTCGGTGAGCTGCTCGACCTTGGGCAGCCACTGCAGGCCCTCGGGCGGCATGCAGTACGTGCAGCGCAGGTTGCACCGGTCGGTCAGCGACACCCGCAGGTCGGTGGCGGTGCGCCCGTACCGGTCGACCAGGCCGCCGGACCCGGGGGCCACCGCGCCCACGGCGCGGCGGACCGCGGGATCGGGGAGGTCGGCGCCGGTCATGGCCCGAATGTAGCCGCGACCGGCGACACGTGGCCGGGTGGAAATGCCCGGGCGTCGCCGGGGAGCCGTTGCTACCGTGCCCTCGCCACCCGAGAGACCGGCGGAGGACGTCCCGCACTCGCCTGTGGCCAGGAAGCGCGAGAGAACCGTGTCGGCCCGCACCGTCTTCAGCCCCTACAGCCGCCTGTTCGCCGTCCCCGGCTCCGTGGCCTTCTCCCTGGCCGGGTGGGTGGGGCGGCTCCCCGCACCCATGCTCGGCCTGGGGGCGGTGCTGCTCGTCTCGCAGGAGACCGGCAGCTACGGCCTCGCCGGCGCCGTCTCCGGCGCCCTCGCCCTCAGCTACGGCGTCGCCGGGCCCCAGTGGGCGCGGGCCATGGACCGCCGCGGCCAGGGGCCGGTGCTCCGCCTGGCGATGGTCGTCTTCGCGCTCTCGGGCGTCGCCTTCGTCGCCGCGGTGGTCGGCGGGGCGCCCCGCTGGAGCTGGTTCGTGCTCGCGGCGGCGGTCGGGGGCAGCAGCCCCAACATCGGCTCGCTGGTTCGCGCGCGGTGGGCCGCGGTGCTCGACCGCGCCGGCCGGCAGACCGCGTTCGCCTTCGAGGCCGTGGCCGACGAGGTGGTCTTCGTCGTCGGCCCGCCGCTGGTGACGCTCCTGGCCACCCTCCTGGCCCCGCCCGTCGGCTTCCTGACCGGGGTCGTGCTGGGGGCGGTCGGCGGGCTCTGGCTGGCCGCGCTGCGCGACACCGATCCGCCGCCGCACCCCGTCGCCGGACCCTCCACCGCCCGGTGGTGGGCGGTGCTGACGCCGACCCTGCTGGTCGTCACGGTCACCTACCTGGCGGTGGGCACCGTGTTCGGCGCGATCGACGTCGTGGTGGCCGGCTTCGCCGAGGCCGAGGGCGCACCGGCGCTCTCCGGGGTGGCCCTCGCCGTCTTCGCCGCGGGCAGCCTGCTGGCCGGCCTGGTCTACGGGCTCGCGCGGCTGCCCGGCACGCTGGCCACGCGGTTCGTGGCGACGGCGGTCGCCTTCGGCCTGGCCGCGCAGCTGCTGTGGGGCGTCGGGTCGCTGGCCGTGCTGGTCGGCGTCGGCTTCCTCGCGGGGCTGACGATCGCGCCGGTGCTGGTCTCGGGCACCTCGCTGGTGGAGTCCCGCACGGCGCCCGGCCTGCTCACCGAGTCGCTGGCCTGGACCATCTCCGGACTCACCCTCGGCGTCACCGTCGGCTCGGCGGTGGCGGGGGCCGCGGTGGACGCCTGGGGCGCCGAGACGGCGTTCGCCGTGCCCGCGGTCGCGGCCGCCTTCGTGGCGCTGCTCGGGCTCGGCGGCGCGGCGCTGGTCGCCGACCGGCCGGCGCCCGCGGGGTTGGTTGACGACCGCACCACCGGGTAGGCGGGGTGCGGGCCGATCGCGCACGACCGATCGTGCGGCTCGCGGCCCTCCCCCGAACCGGAAGGATCAGCCTGTGGCCACCGTGCCCTCTCTCGCACTCAACAACGGCGTCCAGATCCCGCAGCTGGGGTTCGGCGTGTACCAGGTCCCGCCCGAGGAGACCGCCGACACCGTGGCGACCGCGCTGGAGGTCGGCTACCGGCACATCGACACCGCCGAGATGTACGGCAACGAGAAGGGCGTCGGCGAGGCCGTCGCCCGCTCCGGCATCGACCGCGGCGAGATCTTCGTGACCAGCAAGCTGAACAACGGCTTCCACAGCCGCGACGACGCGCTGCGCGCCTTCGACCGGACGCTGGCCGAGCTCGGCTTCGACCAGCTCGACCTGTTCCTCATCCACTGGCCGCTGCCGGGCATCGACGTCGACTACGTCGAGACCTGGAAGGCCCTGGAGGAGATCTACCGCGACGGCCGCTGCCGCGCGATCGGCGTCTCGAACTTCAAGCCGCACCACCTGCAGCGGCTGTTCGACGAGACCGAGATCGTCCCGGCCGTCAACCAGATCGAGGTGCACCCCTACCTCGCGCAGGACGACGTGCGCGCGTTCGACGCCGAGCACGAGATCGTGACCGAGGCCTGGTCGCCGATCGCCCAGGGCAAGGTGCTGGACGACCCGGCCATCACCGCGATCGCCGAGCGCCTCGGCCGCACCCCGGCCCAGGTGGTGCTGCGCTGGCACGTGCAGCGCGGCGACGTCGTCTTCCCCAAGTCCTCCTCGCGCGAGCGGATGGCGGAGAACTTCGCGCTGTTCGACTTCGAGCTCGAGACCGGCGACCTGGCGACGCTGACCGGCCTCGACCGCGGCGAGCGCACCGGCCCCGACCCGGACAGCTTCAACTACATCCCGGGCTGAGCCGCCCGTCCTGGCTCACCGCACGGGGTCCTGGCTCGCCGTCGACCGTGAGCCAGGATCCCTGGTGATCAGGTCACCTGATCATCGGCCGGGAGCCGACACGGAACCGGGGGGTCTTGCCTGGGCCATACCGCGTATGCATACTCCGTATCCATGTCCATCCGACACGGTCTGCTCGCCCTCCTCCAGCGCGGGCCCAGCCACGGGTACCAGCTGCGCGCCGAGTTCGATGCCGCGACCGGGGCGACCTGGCCGCTGAACGTCGGGCAGGTCTACTCGACCCTCGACCGGCTCGAGCGGGACGGCCTGGTCGTCCAGGACGGTGCCCCGGACGCCGACGGCCGGATCGCCTACCGCCTCACCGACGCCGGCCGGGCCGAGGTGAGCGGCTGGTTCGGCTCGCCGGTCAGCCCGAAGGGGGCGCCGCGGGACGAGCTGGCGATCAAGCTGGCGCTCGCGGTCACCACGCCGGGGGTCGACGTGCTCGCCGTCGTCCAGACCCAGCGGACCGCGACCATGACCGGCCTCCAGCAGCTCACCCGGCTCAAGGCCCGGGCGGGCGACGGTGCCGAGGACCTCGCCTGGTCGCTGGTGCTCGACTCGCTCGTCTTCCGCGCCGAGGCGGAGAGCCGCTGGCTGGACCACTGCGAGGCCCGCGTGGCCCGCGCCGCGACCCGTCGCCCCGCCCCCGGGCCGGCCACCGCGGCGACCGAGGCCCCAGCGGTCGAGCGGAGCCGGCGATGAGCGCGCCGCTGCTCGAGCTGTCGGGCGTGACCCGCGAGCACCGCCAGGGCGACGTCGTCGTCCAGGCGCTGCGCGGGGTGGACCTGTCCGTCTCGCCGGGTGAGTTCGTCGCGGTCATGGGCCCGTCGGGGTCCGGCAAGTCCACGCTCCTGCAGCTGGCTGGCGGGCTGGACTCGCCGACCGGCGGCCGGGTGTGCGTCGAGGGGCGGGATCTCGCCGGCCTCTCCCCCGCCCAGGTGGCGGCCGTCCGACGGCGCAGCGTGGGCTACGTCTTCCAGGACCTGAACCTGCTGCCCTCGCTGACCGCGGTCGAGAACGTGGCGCTACCGCTGGAGCTCGACGGCGTCCGCGGCGGCGTGGCCCGCCGAACCGCGCGGGCGGCGCTGGAGGAGGTCGGCGTCGGTGCTCTGGCCGGGCGCTTCCCCGACGAGATGTCCGGCGGGCAGCAGCAGCGGGTGGCCATCGCCCGGGCGCTGGTCGGGCCGCGCCGGCTGCTGCTCGCCGACGAACCCACCGGCGCGCTGGACTCCACGACCGGCGAGGAGGTGCTGCGGGTGCTGCGAGCCCGCTGCGAGGCCGGGGCGGCGGGCGTGCTGGTCACCCATGAGGCCCGGCACGCCGCCTGGGCCGACCGGGTCGTGTTCCTGCGGGACGGTGTGATCGTCGACCAGAGCGGTCCGGTCGCGCCGGCCGAGTCGCTGCTCGCCGCCGGCGGGGCGTGATGGGCCGCTGGCTCACCCGCTGGCGCCTCGCTGTCCGGATCGCCCGTCGCGACGCCCGCCGGGCGCGGGGCCGCACCGCCCTGGTCCTGCTCATGATCGGGCTGCCGGTGCTCGCGGTCTCGGCGGCCGACACCTTCGCCCGGACCGTGGACGTCAGCGCGGAGGAGGCGCGGCCCGCGCTTCTGGGTGGCGCGGACGCGCGGATCACCGCCGCCTTCCGCAGTCCCGTCTGGGTCGACCCAGCCAGCGGCCAGCTGGTGGGCAGCGACGGGCCCCCGGCCCAGGAGCCGTGGAGCCGCGCGGAGGTCGCCGCCGCCCTGCCAGAGGGGTCGCGCGTCGTGGAGGCGGTCAGCGGGCGCACCCGGTACCGGACCGACTCCGGCTACGCCCGCGTGAACGCGCTGGCCGCCGATCCGGGCGACCCGCTGCTCGCCGGCACGCTGGAGCTGGTCGAGGGCCGGCTGCCCAGCCGCGCCGGGGAGGTGGCGATCAGCCCGCAGCTGGCCGAGCGCGGCCTGGTGGTCGGCCAGGAGCTGGCGCTGACCCGCGACGACGTGCCGGCGCGGATCGTCGGCGTCGTCCGGCAGCCGCGCCAGTTCACCGGCGTGCTGATGCTGCTACGCGCCGAGCGGGCCGACCTGCTGGTGCGCACCGGCGCCACCTTCTACGCCGACGTCCCCGGCGGCCTGGAATGGGCGGCCGTGCAGGACCTGAACGAGCAGGGGCTCGCCGTCCTCTCCCGGGAGGTCGCCGAGGACCCGCCGCCGGCGGAGGCGTGGCAGCCGGGCGGTGGGTGGGGGACCGGTCCGGACGCGGGGGTCGCCGTCCTCGCCCTGATCGGGGTCTCGATCCTCCTGGAGGTGGTGCTGCTGGCCGGGCCGGCCTTCGCCGTGGGGGTGCGCCGGCAACGGCGCGACCTCGCGCTGCTGGCCGCCGGGGGCGGCGCCCCCGGGGACCTGCGCCGGGTGGTGCTGGCCTCCGGCCTGGTCCTCGGCGGGGTCGGCGCCCTGCTCGGCGTCGGTCTCGGCACCGGGCTGGGGCTGGTGCTCGTGCCGGTGATCGGCGCGTTCGTCGAACTCGGCGCCGGCCCGGCGGAGGTGCCGGTGCTCGACCTGGTCGGCCTGGTCGCCGTCGCGGTGCTGGCCGGGCTGGCCGCAGCTGCCGTCCCGGCCCGGCAGGCGGCACGCATGCCGGTCGTCGACGCGCTGGCCGGGCGGCGGGGGCAGGCCCGCACCTCGTGGCGCTCACCCGTGCTGGGGCTGGTGCTGGCGGCGGTCGGCCTGGCGCTCGTCGTCCTCGGCACCCGGGGCACCGAGCTCGGGATCGCCGGGGGCGCCGTGCTGCTGGTCCTCGGGGTGGTGGCCGCGACCCCGTGGCTGCTGGGCCTGCTGGCCCCGCTGGCCCGGCGGCTGCCCATCTCCGGTCGGATCGCCGTGCGTGACGCGACCCGCAACCGGGGCCGCACCGCACCGGCGCTGGCGGCGGTCATGGCGACCGTCGCCGGGATCACCGCGCTGCTGGTCGGCAGCGCCAGCGACAGCGCCCAGGACCGGCGGGACTACCAGCCAGCGGCCGTCGAGGGCGCCGGCATCGCCTACCTGGGCGGCCTGGACGAGCAGAGCCGCGCCCAGGTGGCCGAGGCGCTCCGCGATCAGGTCCCCGGCCGCGACGTGCACCTGGTCCGGGTGGCCGACACCGGGGGCGCGGACGGCTGGCGGGAGCTCGCGCCCGTGACCCCGGGGTGCACGACCGGGCCGGTCGACTGCACCTGGTTTCCCGACGTCTCGGGGGCCGTCTCTGCCGGCGGCTCGCTCCTCGTGGTCGAGGCCGGCGGGGCCGAGGCGCTGACTCCCCGCGGACTGCCGGAGACGGCATCCCGTGCGCTGGCGGAGGGCACGGCGGTCGTGTTCGGCTCGGGGGCCGTGGACGAGCGCGGCGAGGTGCAGCTCGCCGCGGTGGCCTACGACGAGAACGGGGAGAGGCGGGTCACCTCGACGGCGGCGCTGCCCGCCGTCGAGGTCCCGATCCCACCGCCGAACGACGGCGGGCTGACCAGGATCCCTGCCGCCGTGCTCGTGCCGCCGTCCCTGGCCGACCGGCTGCCGGTCGAGTTCACGCCGATCGAGCTGGTCGTCGGCGGGCCGGGGGACCCGGTCACCCCCGAGCAGGAGCGGCGGGCCGACCGGCTGCTGAGCGCCCTGGGCGCTGGTGAGCTCCGGGTCGAGCGGGGGTGGAGCGACGACCTCGCGTTGCCGCGGTTGGTGCTGCTCGCGCTCGGTTCGGTCCTGGTCCTGGTGGCCACCGGCACCGCGACCGGGCTGGCGCTGTCCGACGCGCGGCCGGACTTCGCCACCCTCGCGGCCCTGGGGGCCGCCCCGCGCACCCGCCGGTTCGTGGCGATGGGCTCGGCGGCGGTGATCGCCGGCGGGGGAGCGCTGCTCGGGACCCTGGTGGGGCTCGCGCCGGGGATCGCGGTCGCCTACCCGCTCACCAGCACCGACTACGGGGCCGGGGTGAACCCGGTGGTCGACGTCCCGTGGCTGCTGCTGGCGGCGGTCGCCTTCGCCGTCCCCCTGATGGCGGTGGCCGTCACCGGGCTGGTCGTCCGGTCCCGCCTGCCGATGGTGTCGCGCCTGCCGGGGTGACCGCGGTCGGCGTCCTCCCTCGCGGCGCGGCGTCCTCCCTCACCGCACACCGTGGGGGAGGACACACCATGATCAGGTTCCCTGATCGTGGCCGGGGTCAGTCGGTGGTGACGAAGTCGATGAGCTCCTCGACGCGGCCGATGAGGGTGGGCTCCAGGTCGGTCCAGACCTTCACGCGGGCCAGGATGCGCTGCGCCCAGACGTAGCCGGTGTCGTCCTCCCAGCCCAGCCGGCGGCAGACGCCGGTCTTCCAGTCCTCACCCTTCGGCACGGTCGGCCAGGCCTTGATGCCGACGACGGAGGGCTTCACCGCCTGCCAGATGTCGATGAACGGGTGGCCGACCACGAGCGCGTGGTCACCGGTGATCTGCCCGGCGATGCGCGACTCCTTGGACCCGGTGACCAGGTGGTCGACCAGCACGCCGAGGCGCCGCCCCGACGCCGGGCGGAACTCGCGCACGATGCCCGGGAGGTCGTCGACGCCGTGCAGCGGCTCCACGACGACGCCCTCGATGCGCAGATCGTGGCCCCAGACCTTCTCCACCAGCTCGGCGTCGTGCTTGCCCTCCACGTAGATGCGCCCCTCGCGGGCCACCCGTGCGCGGGCGTTGGCGACGTAGGTCGAGCCGGAGGCGCTGCGGGCGGGCCCGGCCGGCGCGGCCGGCTTCGGCCGCACCAGCACGACCGGCCGCCCGTCGACCCAGAAGCCGGGCCCGAGCGGGTAGGCGCGCACCTTCCCGAACCGGTCCTCCAGGTGGACGACGTCCTTCTCGCAGCGCACCACGGCGCCCACGAACCCGGAGCTCGGGTCCTCCACCACGAGGTCGCGCTCGGCCTCGACCTGCGGCACCGGCTTCTTGACGGTGCGGGGGTGGACCAGGTCGTCGTACGGCGAACGGGGAGGCACGCGACGACGCTAGGCAGGTCGGGCGCGCGGTCGTGGACGACGCGCCGGGGAGGGTGTGCCGGACCGATCCCGCATGACACGCCCGAGCGGCCGCACAACACGGAGAGTCACGGCCGATACCGCTGGTCACGCGTGCGGCCGGGCAGTGCCGGTACGCCCGGGACAGCAGGTGTGACCTGCGCAGACGCGTGCCGGGAGGCCCGGAGCGGCTCGGCGCCGGCTCTGGCGGGCGGTGGCGGCGCCGGATCCGGCCGCTGTTGATCTCGGCTCGGTCGTTTCGCGGCCACCGTGCCGGTCACCCATCCCAGCGACGAACATCCCCCGAGCTCAGTTGGGAGCGACAACGACGATGATCGGCACCGAGACCATCAGCCGCGTGATCGGCCAGGACGTCTACGACACCGAGGGTCAGAAGATCGGGTCCGCCTCCGAGGTCTACCTCGACGACGAGACCGGCCAGCCGGAGTGGGTGACCGTCCGCACCGGGCTGTTCGGGACCAAGGAGTCCTTCGTCCCGATCCGCGACGCCGACCTGACCGACGACGGCGTGCGGGTAGCGGTCAGCAAGGACCGCGTCAAGGACGCACCCAAGATCGACACCGACGGTCACCTCTCCCCGCAGGAGGAAGAGGAGCTGTACCGGTACTACGGCCTGGGCACCGGGACGACCGGCCGCACGGAGACCGTCACCACGACCGAGACCACGGGCATGGCCGGGACCGCCGGGATGGTCGACACCGACCGCACCGACACCGCGCGCACCGACACCCGGGGCACGGTGGGCCACGACACCTCGGGCCCGACCACCGACAACGCCATGACCCGCTCGGAGGAGCGGCTGGACGTCGGCACCCGCTCCGAGGAGACCGGTCGCGCCCGGCTGCGCAAGTACGTCGTGAGCGAGAACGTCAGCGAGACCGTTCCCGTGTCCCACGAGGAGGTCCGGGTCGAGCGCGAGCCGATCACGGACGCCAACGTCGGCGACGCCATGGATGGGCCGGCGATCAGCGAGGAGGAGCACGAGGTCACCCTCCGCGCCGAGAAGCCGGTGGTCTCCAAGGAGGCCACGCCGGTCGAGCGCGTCCGCCTCGACAAGGAGACCGTCAGCGACAACGTGCAGGTCGACGAGACCCTCCGCAAGGAGGAGATCGAGGTCGACGGCGCGGACGACGCCAACCGGCGCATGTGAGCGCGCCCCGGCTCCGGGCCGGGGGCACCTGACGCGCGGCGGCCGACCGAGACCAGACTCCGGTCGGCCGCCGTCGTCGTGCGCTGCGGGCGGCTCAGTCGCCCAGGCAGGCGGTGAGGGCGCCGACCATCAGCGGGACGTCGTGGGCCGAGGCCAGCTCGCGGCAGGAGTGCATGGCGAGCATCGGGGCGCCGACGTCGACCGTGGTGACGCCCAGCCGCGTCGCCGTCAGCGGCCCGATCGTGCTGCCGCAGGGCAGGTCCGCCCGGGTGACGAAGGTCTGCACGGGAACCCCCGCCTCGTCGCAGCGCTCGGTGAACCAGCCGCCCGACGCCGCGTCGGTGGCGTAGGCCTGGTTGGCGTTCACCTTGAGCACCGGACCGCCACCGAGCTCGGGCCGGTGCGCGGGCTCGTGCCGCTCGGCACGGGTCGGGTGCACGGCGTGGGCCATGTCGGCCGACACGAGCACCGAGCGGGCGAGCGCCCGGTGCGCCGCCTGCGGGTCACCGGGGTCGGTCGCGGCGGCCAGCCGGCGGACGACGTCCTCGAGGAAGCTGCCTCGGGCGCCGGACATCGAGCCGCTGCCCACCTCCTCGTGGTCGTTGCAGACCAGCACCTGCGTGCGCGCCCCGGCCGGTGCGGCCAGCAGCGCGAGCAGCCCGGAGTGGCAGCAGGCGAGGTCGTCCAGCCGCGGCGCGGCCACCCAGGTGCCGTCCGCGCCGGCGCGCGCCGAGGGCTGGGTGTCGGCCAGCACCAGGTCGGTGCCGACGACGTCCCGCAGGTCCACGCCGGCGGCGTCGGCCAGGGCATCGGCGAGGCCCGGACCGGTGCCGAGGTCGCGGTCCCACACCGGCACCAGGTGCTGCTGCGGGTCGAGGGTCAGCCCCTCCCGGACGCTGCGGTCGAGGTGGATCGCCAGCGATGGCAGCCGCAGCGGGGCGCCCGGCAGCCGGACCAGGGCGGTGCGCCCGCCTCGGAGGACGAGCCGGCCGGCCACGGTGAGCTCTCGGTCCAGCCAGGTGTGCCACAGGCCGCCGCCGTAGGGCTCCACGCCCACGAGGCGGTAGCCGGACTGCCGCACCTCCCAGCGCGGGCGCACCTTGAACGTGGGGGAGTCGGTGTGCGCGCCGACCAGCCGCAGCCCGGTCTCGGCGAGCGGGCCGCTGCCCAGGCGGAACGCGATCACGCTGCCGTGCCGGACGACGAAGTGCCGGCCGCCCGGGGCCGGTGCCCAGGCGTCGGCCTCCGCGAGCTCGGTGAAGCCGGCGGCACCCAGCCGGCGCACCAGCTCGGCGACCGTGTGGGCGGGGGACGGCGAGGCGTCGACGAAGGCGCGCAGGTCGTCGCCCAGGGCCAGCGGATCGGGAGCGGCGGTCGGCATGCGGTCATCGTGCCCGACGCCGGGACCCGGTGCGGGCGCGGTCGCCGGCGGCGGGGTGGGATGCTGCTGCGTGTGAGCGAGCGCACGGTGCCCGGGAGCCCCGACCAGCTGTCCGCCGCGCTCGAGGGCACCGGCTACCTCGCCGACGAGGGGCTGGCCACCGCCGCGCACCTGGCGCTGGCCATGCACCGGCCGCTGTTCCTCGAGGGCGAGGCCGGCGTCGGGAAGACGGCGTTGGCCCAGGCGCTGGCGCAGATCACCGACCGGCCGCTCTACCGGCTGCAGTGCTACGAGGGGCTGGAGGCCAGCCAGGCGCTGTACGACTGGGACTTCGGCCGCCAGCTGCTACACCTGCGCGCCGCCGAGGCCGCGCACGCCGCCGACGACCCCGCCCGGCTGGAGGCGTCCCTCTACGACCGCCGCTTCCTGCTCGCGCGGCCGCTGCTGCAGGCGCTGGAGGACGCCCCGAGCGTGCTGCTCGTCGACGAGGTGGACCGCGCCGACGACGAGTTCGAGGCGTTCCTGCTGGAGATCCTCTCCGACTTCACGATCTCCATCCCCGAGCTCGGCACCGTGCGGGCGGAGATCCCGCCGCTGGTCGTCCTCACCTCCAACCGCACCCGCGAGGTGCACGACGCCCTTAAGCGCCGCTGCCTCTACCACTGGCTCGCGCACCCCGACTTCGACCGCGAGGTGGCGATCCTGCGCCGCCGGCTGCCGCAGGTCACGGAGCAGCTGGCCCGGCAGGTGGCCCGGGCGACGGCGACGCTGCGCACCCTCGACCTGCTCAAGCCGCCCGGGGTCGCCGAGGCCATGGACTGGGCGACCGCGCTGCACACCCTCGGCGCGCGGGACCTGGACCCCGACCTGGCGGCGCGGACCCTCGGCGCGGTGCTGAAGTACCGGGAGGACACCGAGCGGGTGCGGTCGCTGACCCCGGAGGCGCTGCTCGGTGGCTGAACTCGGCGGCGCCCCAGGCGCTGAACTCGGCGGCGCCCCAGGCATAGGAAGCTTTACCCCCGCTCACGGGGCTCGGGACGTAGGTAAAGCTTCCTATGCCTCGAAGGAGCCGGCGCGGGACGTTGTCGACACGGTGCTGGGTTTCGCCCGGACGCTGCGGCACGCGGGTGTGACCGCCTCCCCGGACCGGGTGCAGGCCATGCTCGGCGCGCTCGGCTACCTCGACGTCCTGCGCCCCTCGGCGGTCTACTGGGCCGGCCGGCTCACCCTCTGCGCCGGGCCCGACGACCTCGACCGCTACGACGTCGCGTTCCTGGCCTGGTTCTCCGGACGCCGCCCGCGCCCCGCCCCCGCGGCGCAGGCGCGGCCGCGGCTGGCCGCGAGCGCGCCGCTGGACGCCGGCACCGGCGAGGGCGACGAGGACACCGACGCCCCCGACCTCGCGGCCCGGGCCAGCGCGGACGAGGTGCTGCGGCACCGCGACGTCGCCGGGCTGACCGACGCCGAGCGGGCCCACCTCCGGCGGCTGTTCGCCCTGCTGGTCCCCGCCGCGCCGATGCGCCCGGCCCGGCGGCGGCGCCCGGCCGCCCACGGCTCGGTGGACCCCGCGCGCACGGTGCGGCGGGCGCTGCGCGACGGAGGGGAGGTCAGCCGCCTGGTGCACCGCCGGGCGCGGCCACGCCCGCGGCGGGTGGTGCTGCTGGTCGACGTCTCCGGGTCGATGACCCCCTACGCCGACGCGCTGCTGCGCTTCGCGCACGCGGCGGTCCGGGCCCGGCCGGCCTCGACCGAGGTGTTCACGATCGGCACCCGGCTCACCCGCGTCACCCGCGAGCTGCGGCTGCGCGATCCCGACCGGGCGCTCGCCGCCGGGGGCGAGGCGATCCCCGACTGGTCGGGCGGCACGCGGCTGGGCGAGGTGCTCAAGGCATTCCTCGACCGGTGGGGCCAGCGCGGCACCGCGCGCGGGGCGGTCGTCGTCGTCTGCAGCGACGGCTGGGAGCGCGGGGACACCGCGCTGCTGGCCGAGCAGATGGCGCGGCTCAAGCGGCTGGCGCACACCGTGGTCTGGGTCAACCCGCACAAGGGCCGCACGGGGTACGAGCCGCTCACCGGCGGGATGCAGGCCGCGCTGCCGTCGGTCGACAACTTCGTGGCCGGGCACAGCATGGCCGCGTTCGAGGAGCTATCAGGAGTGATCCAGCGTGCCTGAGTCGTTGCACGTGGAACAACGCGGACCGGAGGAGTGGTCGAATGCGTGACGTCCTGGACGACCTCGTCGGCTGGTGGCAGGCGGGGGAGACCGTCGGCGTGGGCACGGTGGTGGGGACATGGCGCTCGGCGCCGCGGCCGGCCGGCGCCTCGATGCTGGTCGGGCCGGACGGCACGGCGGTCGGCAGCGTGTCGGGTGGCTGCGTCGAGGGCGCGGTGTACGAGGAGGCCAAGGACGCGGTCGAGACCGGCGAGCCGGTGCTGCGCCGCTACGGCGTCAGCGACGACGACGCGTTCGCCGTCGGGCTGACCTGCGGCGGCATCCTCGACGTCTTCGTCGAGCCGGTGTCCCGCGAGTCCTTCCCCGAGCTGGGCGAGGTCGCGGAGTCGGTGGGGCGGCACGAGCCGGTCGCCGTCGTCACCGTGGTGGCCGGGCCGGAGGACCGGCTGGGCCGCCGGCTGGTGCTCTGGCCCGACCGGTCCTCGGGCACGCTGGGTTCCCAGCGGTTGGACGACGCCGTCGCCGACGACGCCCGCGGCATGCTGGCCGCCGGCCGCACCGCACTGCTGCACGTCGGCCACGACGGCGAACGCCGCGGCGACGACCTCACCCTGTTCGTGAACTCCTTCGCCCCGGCGGCCCGGATGGTGGTGTTCGGGGCCATCGACTTCGCCGCCGCCGTCGCGCGGGTCGGGGCGTTCCTCGGCTACCGGGTGACCGTCTGCGACGCCCGGCCGGTGTTCGCGACGCCGAAGCGCTTCCCGGAGGCGCACGAGGTCGTCGTCGAGTGGCCGCACCGCTACCTGCAGGCCGAGGTCGACGCCGGGCGGATCGACGAGCGCACCGTGCTGTGCGTGCTCACCCACGACCCGAAGTTCGACGTCCCCCTGCTGGAGGTCGCGCTGCGCAGCCCCGTCGCCTACGTCGGGGCGATGGGCTCGCGGCGCACGCACGACGAGCGCCTCGCCCGGCTGCGCGAGGCCGGGCTGACCGACGGTGAGCTGGACCGGCTCGCCTCGCCGATCGGCCTGGACCTCGGCGCCCGCACCCCCGAGGAGACGGCGGTGTCGATCGCCGCGGAGATCATCCAGGGCCGGTGGGGTGGGACCGGCCGACGGCTGGCCGAGGTGGAGGGCCCCATCCACGAGACGGCCGACCGCTGAGCCACCGCTACGACGTCGAGGTGGTGGGGATGCTCGCCTCGCCGGTGCACCGGTACGACGGGCGGCCGGGGATGGCGGTGCCCGCGCAGGCGGCCGACCGGCGCGAACGGCTGGGAGTGCGGGCCGGCGTGGGGATCGTCGGCGACCGTTACGCCGGGAAGCCCGCCCACCGGGACGCGCAGGTGACCGTGCTGGCGGTGGAATCGCTGGAGGAACTTGCCGCCGAGCTGGGCGCCGGGCCGTTCGACCCGCTGCTGGCGCGGCGGAACGTCGTGCTGCGCGGCGCGGAGGTGGAGGCGCTGCGGGGCCGGGAGTTCTCCCTCGACTGCGGGGAAGGGCCGGTGCTGCTGCGCGGAGGGCGTGCCGCCAACCCGTGCGCGTGGATGGACCTGGTGCTGGCGCCGGGCGCGCACCGCGGTCTGCGCGGGCGCGGGGGCGTGCGCTGCGCGGCGCTCTCCGACGGCGCGCTGCGGCTGGGCCCCGCCGTGCTGCACAGCCCCGTGCCGCTGGATCCCGCGGCCGCCGGGCGGGCCCGGCCGCTGCTCCCCCGGCGGTCGCCCGGCCCCTGAGCGGTGGGCACGCCCACCCGGTGGCGGCCGCGCGCGCCGGCGCCCGGCACGATGGTGCCCGGCGGGGCCGTCCGGCGCCGCCGGACACGAGGGGAACCATGCGCATCCGACGTCTCGCCACGGTGGGCGCCGCCGCCCTGCTGCTCGCCGGTTGCGGCGGCTCCGAGGACGCCGGCACCGCATCGCCGGCCACCACCAGCGCCGCCGAGACTGGGAGCTCGCTGGCCGAGCAGGACGCCGCCGGGGTGGTCGACGCCGCCTTCAGCGCCCTCGAGGAGGCCGGCGCCGCGCACGTCGTCGGCTCGATGCAGGAGAGCGGCTCGACCCAGGAGCTCGACCTTCAGCTTCAGGGCGAGGACGCCCAGGGCACCATCACGATGGACGGCACGCTCGTCGAGCTCGTCTACACCGCCGGCGGCGCCTACGTCCGGGCCCCGGCCGACTTCTGGGCCGCCTTCGGCATGCCCGCCGAGTTCGCCGGGCAGCTCGAGGGCCAGTGGGTGCTCATGCCCGAGGAGGCGGCGGGCTCGTTCAGCACGCTGACCCTCTCCGGGCTCGTGGACGAGCTGCGCGCCTCGGGTGGGGACGAGATCACCGGCGAGGTCACCAGCGAGGAGGTGGACGGCGAGCCCGTCGTCGTCGTCACGCAGGAGGACGGCAGCACCCTCACCGTCGCCGACGGCGAGGGCGCCCCGTACCCGCTGCGGATCGAGGACAAGGGCGACGCCCCGGCCACCGTCGAGTTCAGCGAGTTCGGCGAGACGGTCGAGATCACGGCCCCGGAGAACCCGGTCGACCTGAACACCCTCGGCGGCTGATCTGCCGTAGCGTCCGGCCGGGGCCCGCTGAGGGTTCCCGGCCGGACGCGCGGCCCCGGTGGGGTCGTGGCGCAGAGGGTCGTGGCGCAGGAGAGGAGCCCGGTGAACGACGGTCCCCCGGTCCCCGCCCCGGTCGTCGGGCTGCGGCGCGAGCGCGAGGTGCTCACCGTCGCACTGCAGACCCACCGGCACGTCGTCCTGGAGGGGCCGCCCGGCACGGGCAAGTCCACCCTGCTGCGGGCGGTCGCCGGCGAGGTGGGCCGCGACGTCGTCTTCGTCGAGGGCAACGCCGAGCTGACCCCGGCCCGGCTGGTCGGCTCCTACGACCCGGCTGCGGTGATGGCCGAGGGGTACGTGCCCGGCAGCTTCACCGACGGCCCGCTGCTCACCGCGATGCGCGGCTCGGGGCTGCTCTACCTGGAGGAGCTCAACCGCATCCCGGAGGAGACCCTCAACGTCCTCATCACGGTGCTGACCGAGGGCGAGATCGCCGTCCCCCGGCTGGGCACGGTGCGGGCGGCCGCGGGCTTCCGGCTGATCGCGGCGATGAACCCGTTCGACGCGATCGGCACCGCGCGGGTGGGCCAGGCGATCGCCGACCGCATGTGCCGGGTGGTGCTCGGCTACCAGGACGAGGCCGCCGAGCGGGAGATCGTCGCCTCGGTGACCGGGGCGCGGTCCCGGCCGGTCGCCCTGGCCGTGGCCCTGGTGCGGGCCACCCGCGAGCACCGCGACCTGCGCACCGGTTCCTCCGTGCGCGGGGCGATCGACCTGGTGCTGCTGCTGGACGGGCTGCTGCGGCTCCGCGGGCTGGCCCAGCTCGAGGCCGCCGGTGCCCGCGAGGCGGCGCGCGACGCCCTGCACGCGGCGCTCTCCGGCCGCATCCGGGTCACCGAGGGAGTGGAGCGGACCCCGGAGGCCGTGCTCGACGAGATCCTGGAGCAGGTCTGGCCGGCCGAGGCCGGACCGCCACCGGACCCGTCACCCGGGGCGCCGCCGTCGCCCGCCGGGGACGGCCCGGGAAAAGCGGGGGGCCTGCCGCCTGAGGCGGCAGGCCCGGATGCCGGGGCTGCCCGGCGTGAGCGGCCGGCCCGACGGGGCCCGCGGCAGACCGCGCGCCGGGAGCTGCAGCTGCGGCACGCCGCCTTCGACGAGATCAGCCCCGAGGTGGGGGAGCTCGACGAGGAGGCGTTCGCCGGGCTGATGGGCGCCGACCCCGACGCGGCGGCGGCGCTGCTCGCCGACCTGGCGCTGGCCACCGACCGGGAGCTCCGCGCGGCCGCGCGCCGACTGGCGGCCCGGGTATTCGTGCAGGTGGGCCGGGTGGGCGCTGCCCGGGCGCGGGGCACCCGGCGGCTGGTCACCGCCCGCGGCGGGGACGGCGAGCTGGACCTGGACCGCACGCTGGAGCGGTGGAGCGGGCCGTGGCCGCCGGCCCCCGAGGACGTCGCGACCCGGCGGTGGACCGGCTCCCGGCGGGCGGTGTGCCTGGTGGTCGACCGGTCGGGCTCGATGAGCGGGCTGGGGGTGGCGATCGCCGCGGTGGCCGCCGCCGGCGTCGTCCTGGCGGCCGGGGAGCGGCTGGGCACCAGCGTGCTGGCGTTCGCCGACCGCGTGGAGGTGCTGCAGCAGCACGGCAGGCACCGGTCGGCGGAGGACCTGGTGCTCGCGCTCGTGGGCCTGCGGGGGCACGGCACCACCGACCTCGCGGCGGCGCTGCGGGCGGCGGCCGCGCAGCTGCGGACGGCGGCGCACGCCGACGAGCGGCTCGTCGTCCTCCTCTCGGACTGCCTGGCCACCGCCGGGGACGACGCCGCCTCGGCGCTGGGCGGCATCGACCGGCTCGACGTCTTGTGCCCGTTGCCCGGGGGGACGGCGGAGGAGGAGGCGCTGGCGGCGTCGCGGGCGCTGGCGGCGCGCGGCGGGGGCTCGGTCGCCCCGGTGCGCTCGCTGGCCGACCTGGGCCCGGCGCTCACCCGTCTGCTCGCCTGAGGGCCCGCGCGGCCGGGCGGGGGGTCGCGACCGGGGACGTCAGCTGCTCCCCCGGGGGGAGGTCGCTCTCTGCCCACTCCTGCGGGGCAGAGGCGAGGCGGGCGGAGACCGTGGCTCCGGCGCAGTCCGTCTCTGCCCACTCGGGGTGGGCAGAGACGGACTGTCACGGGAGACCTACCGGGGCCGGTCGTCCCGCGAGCTCAGCGGTCGGCGTCGGTGTAGACGATCATGCCGCGGATGTTCTTGCCGTCCCGCATGTCCTGGTACCCCTGGTTGATGTCCTCGAGGGCGTACTTGGTGGTCACGAGCTCGTCGAGTTTGAGCTGGCCCTCCTGGTAGAGCGAGAGCAGCTCGGGGATGGCGTTGCGCGGGGCGAGGCCGCCGAAGATGGCACCCTGCAGGTCCTTCTGCAGCAGGGTGAGCTCGAACAGGCTGAGCTTGACGTCGATGTTCATCGCGTTGCCCATGCCGGTGACGACGGCGCGGCCGCCCTTGCCCGTGACGCTGAGCGCGGCGGCGATGTCCTCGCCCTGGATGTCGCCGACGGTGATGATCGTCTTCTCCGCCATGCGGCCCCAGGTGAGCTCGTTGATCGCCGGGGTGGCCTCCTCGATGTTCGCGAACGCGTGGGTGGCGCCCATCTCCATGGCCCACTCGCGCTTCTGGGCGACCGGCTCGATGACCATGACCCGCTTCGCGCCGGCCGCGGCGGCGCCCTGGACGGCGTTCATCCCGACACCGCCGACGCCCATGACGACGACGTTCTCGCCGGGGCGGACGTCGGCGACCCTGGTGGCCGATCCCCAGCCGGTGGTGACACCGCAGCCGACGAGGGCGGCGACCTCGAGCGGGATGTCCGGCTCGATCTTCACGACCGAGGCCTGGTGCACCGTCATGTACGGGGAGAAGGTGCCCAGCAGGCACATCGGGATGACGTCCTTGCCGCGGGCCTGGACCCGGTAGCTGCCGTCGGAGATCGCCGTGCCGGCCAGCAGGTTGGCGCCGAGGTCGCAGAGGTTCTGCTGCCCGCGCGAACAGGGCGGGCACGTGCCGCAGGCCGGGATGAAGGCGGTGACGACGTGGTCGCCCTCCTTCAGCCCGGTGACGCCGGGACCGACCTTGGTGACGACGCCGGAGCCTTCGTGGCCGCCGATGACGGGGTAGGAGGCCACCGGGGTGCCGCCGGTGACCAGGTGCTCGTCGCTGTGGCACAGACCCGAGGCCGTGAGCTGGACCTGGACCTCGCCCTCCCGCGGATCACCGAGCTCGATCTCCTCGACCGACCACTCCTCGCCCACGCCCCACAGGACCGCGCCCTTGGTCTTCACCCGGCATTTCCTTCCGTCTGCCCGCGTCGTCGCGGGTGGCCCGCGCACACGTCGGTACGTCGTGTGCAGTGCATCACAGACTGCTGAGCGGCGACCCGCCGCGTCAAGGCACTCGGTGCCGCGTGCAACGTGCTGCACCCCGCGGCGCGCCGTCGGTAAGACTGGCGCCATGACGGGTGGGCCGGTGGTCGTGGTGGGCGCCGGTCCCGTGGGGTTGACCGCGGCGCTGCTGCTGGCCCGCCGCGGGCTGGAGGTCGTCGTCCTGGAGCGGCACGCCGCGCCCTACCCGCTGCCCCGGGCGGTGCACCTCGACGACGAGGTGTTCCGGGTGCTGCAGGCAGCCGGCGTGGCCGACGACGTCGCCGCGCGGTGCCGGCCCATGGCCGGGCTGCGGCTCCTGGACGGTGCGCACCGCGTGCTCGCGGAGTTCCGCCGGGCCCCGGACGCCGGCACGCACGGCTGGCCGCAGGGGTCGTTCGTGCACCAGCCCGACCTCGAGGAGGTGCTGGCCGGCGCCGCGGCGGCGACGTCCGGCATCGCGCTGCACCGGGGCTGCGAGGTGACCGGGCTGACGCGGGACCGCGCCGGGGTGACCGTGCGGCTGACCGACCGGGCGACGGGTGCGGAACGGTCCGTCCGGGCGGCGGCCGTGCTGGGGTGCGACGGCGCCAACAGCACCGTGCGGGAGCTGATCGGGGCGCGGATGGTCGACCTCGGCCCCGCCGACCGCTGGCTCGTGGTCGATGCGCGGGCGCCGGCACCCCTGCCCGTCTGGCCCGGAGTGCACCAGGTGTGCGACCCCCGCCGGGCGGCGACCTTTCTGCCGGTCACCGGCGACCGCTACCGCTGGGAGTTCCGCCTGGCGCCGGGGGAGACGGCCGAGGAGCTCTCCGCCCCGGAGCGGCTGGCCGCGCTGCTGGCGCCGGTCGCGCGCGCGGCCGACGTCGAGGTGCTGCGCGCGGTCGAGTACACGTTCCGGGCCCAGGTCGCCGACCGCTGGCGCGACGGGCGGGTGCTGCTGGCCGGCGACGCCGCCCACCTGACCCCGCCGTTCGTCGGCCAGGGGCTGGGCCTGGGGCTGCGCGACGTCCACCAGCTGGTCTGGAAGCTCGCCGCCGTCCTCCGCGGGGAGGCGCCGGAGGCGCTGCTGGACACCTACCGCGCCGAGCGCGAGCCGCACGCCCGCGCGCTGATCCGGGTGGCTCTCCTGCTGGGGCGGCTCATGACCGGTGGTGGACGCGGGGGAGCGGTCGCCCGGCGGGTCGTGCTGACGGCGGTCCGCCGCATCCCCGCCGTCGCCCGGCTGGCCACCGACAGCCGCACCCCGCCGCTGCGCCGCGGCCCCCTGGTGGCGCGCCGGGGCCGGGCCGGCCGCCGGCTGGCCGGGACGCTCCTCCCGCAGCCGGAGGTGCTCGTCGACGGGCGCCCCCGCCGGCTGGACGACGTCCTCGGCGACGGCTACGTCGAGATCACCGCGGACCTGCGGATCCGCCGGCCCGACGGGACCGCCGTGCCGATCGAGGACCCGACCGGCACCCTCCGGCGCTGGCTGGGCGGCGCCGCCCTGGTGCGCGTGCGCCCCGACCGCATCGTCCGCTCCGTGCGGGTGTGAGCGTTCGTCAGCCGCGGCCCGGCCGGCCGATGCCGATCGCGTAGAGCGTGCCCAGCACGGCGCCCGGAGGCAGCGCCACGTAGAGCCACCACGGGTGGATCCCGCCCACGGTGCCCTCGAGGATCCCCCAGACGGCGAGGTTCACCAGGCCCAGGCAGAGCCAGATGGTGGTGAGCACCTTCATCGCGGTGCCGGCGTCGTCGTCGCCGAACACCCGGCGTGGGCCGGGCGGCGGCGGCAGCGCCGGCAGGTCGGCGGTCACCCGGGCCAGGTCGCCGCGGGTGCGCGCCGCCCACACGGCCCGCACCCGCTCGTCGAACTCCGCGAGGTCGAGCTGGCCGGCGTCGTGGGCGCGCTGCAGCCCCGCCGCGACGGCCGCGCGCTCGGCGTCGGAGATGCGGAGGTCCTCGGACCGGACCGGCTCGCTCACGCCGGTCATCCTCGCAGGACGACCGGCGGGCGTGGCCGCTCCGGCGTGCGGGCGGGTCAGGCCTCGCGCCGCCGGCGGGCGGGCGAGGTGGCCAGCAGCGCGTTCTCCACGGCGGTGTCGCCCAGCGCCCGCTCGAAGCCTGGCGGGACGACGAGGTCGTCGCGGCAGAGCCCGGAGACGTCGGGCCGGCCCAGGCCGACCATCGCCGAGCCGAGCCCGTCGCGCAGCAGGTCCAGCACGTTCTCCACGCCGGCCTGGCCGTTGGCCGCGAGGCCCCACAGGTAGGCGCGGCCGATCATGACGGCCTTGGCGCCCAGAGCCAGGGCCTTGGCGACGTCGCCGCCCCGCCGGATGCCGCCGTCGAGCAGCACCTCGATCTGGTCGCCCACCGCGTCGGCCACCGCGGGGAGCGCGCGCACCGAGGCCGGCGTCCCGTCGAGGTTGTTGCCACCGTGGTTGGAGACCGAGATGGCGGTGACGCCGGCGTCGACCGCGCGCTGGGCGTCGTCGACCCGCATGACGCCCTTGAGCATGAACGGGCCGTCCCACTGCTCGCGCAGCCAGGCGACGTCCTCCCAGGTGGGCATGGGCGACTGCTGCCACATGCCGTAGGCGCCGAAGAAGGTCGGCGCCGGGTCGCCCGGCGTCGCCACCATGTTGGGCACCGTCAGGTCGGGGAGCTTGCGGGTCCGGGCGAAGTCGAGCAGCCAGCGCGGCTTGACCAGCACCTGGGGCGCGTACTTCCGGGCGGCGTCGAGGTCGATCTTCTCGGGGATGAAGGGGCTGCCCCAGTCGCGGCCGTACGCGAACGACCAGTCCAGCGTGGCGATCATGCCGACGGCGCCGGCCCGCCGGGCCCGGTCCATGCGGGCGAGCATCTCCTCGCGGGTGCCCACCCAGTACATCTGGAAGAAGGTCTGCGGGTTGGCCGCCGTGACCTCCTCGATCGGCTTGCTGGCGAACGAGGAGAGCCCCATGGCCACCCCGCGGGCGGCGGCGGCCCGCGCGACGGCGACCTCGCCGTCGGGGTGCACCGCCTGCACGCCGGTGGGGCTGATCAGCACCGGCATCGACATCGGCTGGCCCATGACGGTGACGGTCATGTTCCGCTCGTTCGCCAGCCCCGCCGTGTGCGGGGAGAAGCCGAGCTCGGCGAAGGCGGCGAGGTTGTCCTCGAGGGTCAGCCCGCGCTCGGAGCCGGCGACCAGCGCGCCGTAGACGCCCTTGGGCAGCCGCTTCTTCGCCCGGCGCTGGGCCTCGGCGACCGACTCGAACCACGCGTTGGCCATGGGGATCTCCTTCGTCCGGCCCGGTCGACCGGGCGGTGGGCCGGCGCGGCGGCCGGTGGCACTGAGTGCCAGGCTAGCGCCGCAGGTGAGACGGCGACCACACCGGTCGCCCCTCCGGGTCAGCCGCGGAGGCTGGGGAAGCCCGCCGCCATCTCGTCGAACGCCAGGTGCAGGTGCCGGGTCAGGGACGAACCCGCCTCGGCGAGCCACGCCTCGAACGCCGTCGTCGCGGCGGCGCGGGTGCTCGCCGCGACCAGGCGCGGCAGCAATCCCGCGGGCGCCCCGCCGGTCCGCGCCGCGACGTGCCGGGCGACCACGCGGTCGACCTCGGCGAAGCGCAGCTGGCTGTGCGCCAGCAGGGCCGGCTCGGTGAGGATCAGCCGCATGCGCTCGCGCAGCAGCGGCAGCTCGGTGTCCGGGTAGTCGTTGACCTCGACGTAGGCGGCGCAGACCGAGGTGAGCACCGGCTGGGCCGGGTCCGCGTCGGCGAGCAGCCGCTCCAGCCGGGCGACGTGTCCGGCGAAGTCGCCCCAGACGGCGTCGGCCTTGGTCGGGAAGTAGCGGAAGAAGGTCCGGCGGCTGATGCCCGCGGAGTCGGCGACCTCGTCGCTGGTGACCTGTTCGAACCCGCGCGTCGCGAAGAGGTCGAGCGCCGCGCGCTCCACGCGGGCCCGCCCGTCGGGGACGACCGGGGCCGCCGTCCTCGTCTCCGCCACGCGGGCATTGTGCCGGTCCGCCGGGCGCCGGCGAACCCGCTGTTGCTCCTGGCACCGGGTGTCACTAACGTCCGGCAGGTCCATGTGACCGCGTTCACGGAGGCTGCCATGCCCGAGACCACCCAGCCCGACGTCCCCGCCGTGGAGTTCCGGGCCCCGGAGGCTCCCGCGACCGAGGAGGCCCTCGTCGAGGAGTCGCTCGTCGAGGAGGTCTCCATCGACGGCATGTGCGGCGTCTACTGAGCTGCCCGCCCCGATGACCGCTCCGGCCGGGCCCGACGTGACAGCCGTGTTCGACCCCGCGCTGCCGTGGCAGAAGGCCCGGTCGGTCGCGCTCCGGCCGGAGCCGTTCGGTGCGCTCGTCTACCACTTCGGCAACCGGAAGCTCTCGTTCCTGAAGTCGAGGACGCTGGTCGCCGTCGTCGAGGCGCTGGCCGACCACCCCAGCGCCGAGGCGACGCTCGTCGCGTGCGGCGTCCCCGAGGCCCAGCGGCCCGCCTACGTGAAGGCGCTGGCCGATCTCGCCCGCTCCCAGATGATCGAGGTGCGCGCATGACCGCCGTCCTGCCGTCCCGCCCCCAGCGCCCCACCGGTGGCCGGTTGGTCGACCAGTTCGAGTACGGGCTGGATGCGCCGATCTGCCTCACCTGGGAGCTCACCTACGCCTGCAACCTGGCGTGCGTCCACTGCCTGTCCTCCTCCGGACGGCGCGATCCGCGCGAGCTCTCCACCGCCGAGGCCGAGGCGGTGATCGACGAGCTGCAGCGGATGCAGGTGTTCTACGTCAACGTCGGCGGCGGCGAGCCCACGGTCCGGCCGGACTTCTGGCACCTGCTCGACTACGCCATCGGCCACGACGTCGGGGTCAAGTTCTCCACCAACGGCGTGAAGCTGGACAAGGCCCGCGCCGCCCAGCTGGCGGCCACCGACTACGTCGACGTGCAGATCTCCCTGGACGGCGCGACCGCCGAGGTCAACGACCGGGTGCGCGGCACCGGCTCGTTCGCCACCGCGACCCGGGCCCTGGAGAACCTGGCCGAGGCCGGGATGAAGGACTTCAAGGTCTCGGTCGTCGTCACGCGGGAGAACGCCGGGCAGCTCGACGCCTTCAAGGCGCTGACCGACTCCTTCGGCGCCCAGCTGCGGATCACCCGGCTGCGCCCGTCGGGCCGCGGGGCCGACGTCTGGGACGAGCTCCACCCCACGCAGGCCCAGCAGCGCGAGCTCTACTCCTGGCTGCTGGCGAACGGCGAGCAGGTGCTCACCGGCGACTCGTTCTTCCACCTGTCCGCGTTCGGCGAGGCGCTGCCGGGGCTGAACCTCTGCGGCGCCGGCCGGGTGGTCTGCCTGATCGACCCGGTGGGCGACGTCTACGCCTGCCCGTTCGCCATCCACGAGAACTTCCTCGCCGGCAACGTGCGCGACGAGGGCGGCTTCCAGCGGGTGTGGCAGCAGAGCGAGCTGTTCGCCGACCTGCGCAGCCCGCAGACCGGTGGCGCCTGCACGAAGTGCGCCCACTTCGACGCCTGCCGCGGCGGCTGCATGGCGGCGAAGTTCTTCACGGGCCTGCCGCTGGACGGCCCCGACCCGGAGTGCGTGCAGGGCTACGGCGAGACGGCGCTGGCCGCCCGCGACGCCGCGACGGTGAAGCCGAAGAGCCACCTGGACCACTCGCACACCGGGCCGGTCCGCGGGCAGCCCACGCTGCTCGGCATCCCCGCGATCCCGAGCAAGATCTGCGACGAGTCACCGCTGGCGGGCCTCGACCTGCGCTGATGGCCCGGCTCGGCGTGCCGGTCCGCTAGAGGTCGACCTTCTCGTTCTCCCCGGCGTCGATGCGCTCACCGGTGGCCTTGGCCTTGACGAAGCTGAAGGCGGTGGCCAGCCGGCCGCCCGGGCTGTCCCAGTACTCCGCCGAGTCCCCCTCGACCTTGACGAGGACGACGTCGGGGTCCTCGGGGCCGTTCGGGAACCACGCCTCGACGCCGCCGTTCCAGAGCTCCTTCTTCTTCGCGAGGTCGTCCACGACGCGCGCGTGGCCGGTCAGCGACACCCAGGTGCCGCCGGAACCGATGCCGACGTTCACCTGGGGCTGCGCGGCGATGTGGGCGACCGGGTGGGAACCGCGCTCGGCGTAGAACCACAGGTCGCCGTCGAACTCGACCTCCTGCAGCGTCATCGGCCGGCTGGTCAGCTTGCCGCCGGGGGCGATGGTGGTGAGGAAGCCGAAGCGCTCCCCCTTGATCAGCTCGGCGACCTTGCGGGTGTCCTCTGCACTCATGCCCGGCTCGTGCCCAGCGGGCCGGCCCGCGACACGCGTCAGCGGCCGTCGACGTATCGCCAGGCGCCGTCCTCCCGGGCGAAGCGGCTCACCTCGTGCTGCTCGCCGTCCGCACCGCCGGACCGGAACCGGGCGACGAACTCGACGGTCCCCTCGGCGGCGAGCAGCCCGCCGCCGGTGGTGGCGAGCACCTCGAGGCCGGTCCAGCGCACCGCGGGGTCGAGGTCGAGCGCCGGCGGCCGGGTGGCGGGGTGCCAGGTGCGCAGCAGGTAGCCGGTGTCGCCGACGGCGAAGGCGCTGTAGCGGGAGCGCATGAGCTGCTCGGCGGTCGCCGCGGGCGCCGAGCCGTCGTGGCGCGGGCCGCAGCACTCCACGTAGGGCAGACCGGTCCCGCAGAAGCAGCGACGTGGGGGCACGCCCGGATCCTGCCCGAGCCGCTGCCGCGGGCGGACTCGGCTCACGCCGGCCGGTCCGCTGCCGATGACTGTGCTGGACGGCGGCGCCGTGGGTGCCGCGGAGCGGAGCGCCGGTGCGGTGCGGACGAGGCAGGAGGACGCCGTGGCGAAGGTGCTCGTGGTCGAGGACGAGGTCTCCGCCGGCTGACCGGGGCCTAGGGTGCGGCGGTGACCTCCCTCGGCGCCGTGACCTGGCCGGAGCTGCCCGAGCGCCCGCTGCTGGTCGTCCCGCTGGGTGCCGTGGAGCAGCACGGCCCCCACCTGCCGCTGACGACCGACACCGCGGTCGCGACGGCGGCCGCCGGGGCTGCCGTCGACCGGCTGCCCGGGGCGCTGCTGGCCCCCGCGCTCGCCTACGGGGCCAGCGGTGAGCACGAGGACTTCCCCGGCACGGTCTCGCTGGGCACCGAGGCGCTGACCGGGCTGCTCGTCGAGTACGGGCGCTCGGCCTGCCGGTGGGCCGGGCGGGTGCTGATCGTCAACGGGCACGGCGGCAACCTCGACGCGCTGCGGACGGCGGTGCCGCGGGTGCGCGCCGAGGGCCGCGACGTGGCGTGGTTCCCGTGCGGCTTCCCGGGCGGCGACGCGCACGCCGGCCGCACCGAGACGTCGCTGATGTTGCACGTGGAACCGGAGCAGGTCCGGCGAGACCGCGCCGTGACCGGCGAGACCGCGCCGATCGGGGAGCTGCTGCCGCGGCTGCGGGCTGAGGGCGTGCGCGCCGTCAGCCCGAACGGGGTGCTCGGGGATCCCGGCGGTGCCAGCGGCGCGGAAGGCGAGGCCCTGCTGGCGGGCCTGGTCGGGCGGCTGGTCCCGGGCGTTGCCGCCTGGCGGGTGGACGACGACGGACGGCTCCGGAGCTGACTCCGGAACCGCCCGTCGGACGTGCTGGTGATCAGCCGCCGAGCGCGTCCGCGAACTGCGGCACGGTGGCGTCGATCGCGTACAGCAGACCCGGGGCCGACGCGCTGGAGAACGCGTTCAGCACCGTGAGGTCCTCCAGGACGACGGCGCGCCCTTCCTGGACGGCGGGCAGCGCCTGCCACAGCGGGTTGCCGGTAAACTCCGAGGCCTCCACGAAGATGGGGAAGACCACGGTGAGCTCGGCGTCGAGCAGGGAGAGCTGCTCCTCGCTGACCGGCACGAAGAAGTTCTCGGTCGCCAGGGCCTCGATCTCGGCCTTGTTCTCGAAGCCGAGCTGCTCCATGAACTGGACCCGCGAGTCCCCGCTCACGTAGGCCCCGAAGCCCTCGGAGGTGTACGCGCCGACGGCGACCTCGGTGCCGTCGAACTCCGGGTGCTCGGCGGCGGCGTCGGCGAACGCCTGCTCGACCTGCGCCGCGAGCTCCTCGGCCTCCTCGGTCTTGCCGAGCGCCCGGCCGACCATCTCCAGCTGCTGCTGCCAGGTGGTCTGGTACGGGCCCACGCCCTCGGGCTGGCCGATCGTCGGGGCGATCTGGCTCAGCAGCTCGTAGCGGCTCTCCTCGCCCGACGAGCGGGTGTCGAGGATGAGGTCCGGCTCGAGGGCGGCGATCGCCTCGAAGCTGGGCTCGAGGGTCTCGATGAGCACCGGCGGCTCGTCGTAGCCCTGCTCGACCCAGTCGCCGAGGCCGTCCTCCCCGCCGACGGCGAGCCAGTCGCTGGCGCCGACCGGCTCCACGCCGAGCGCGAGCGCCGTCTCGGCGTCGGACCAGCCGAGCGCGACCACGCGGGTGGGCTCCTCCTCGACGGTGACCTCGCTGAAGGCGGTCTCCACCGTCACGGGGAAAGCCGACGACGACGAGCCACCGGTCGCCTCGCTCTCGGCGGGGGCGGGTTCGTCGCCCGCTCCGCAGCCGGTGGCGACGAGTGCGGTGGCCGCGAGCGCGACGGCGCCGCGGAGGGCAGGACGGACGAGCATGGGATCTCCTCGGACGATCAGGTAAGGCTGACCTAAGCAGAGCACACGGACCTGGGAAGCCGGCGGCCGGGACCGGATCGTTACTGTCGGAGGCCCCGCGGGCCGCGGGCGGGACGCACGAGGGAGCCGGGCATGGACGGGGCGAGCGCGGGGCACGAGGGCTGGCTGGTCGTGGTCGACCTGCAGCACGTCTTCGGCGAGCAGGACTCGCCCTGGACCGCGCCGCGGTTCGAGGAGGTCCGCCCGCGCATCCGCCGGCTGGTCGAGGCCTTCGGCGAGCGCGTGGTCTTCACCCGTTTCGTGGCGCCTGCCGAGCCGGTCGGGGCGTGGAAGGAGTACTACGCGAAGTACGACTTCGCGCTTCAGCCGCCCGACGCGCACTGCTACCAGCTCGTCGAGGACCCGGGCGGACGGCCGGTCGTGGACGCCACCACGTTCGGCAAGTGGGGGCCGGAGCTGGCCGCGGTGGTCGGCGAGGGGCCGCTCACCGTCGTCGGCGTCGCCACCGACTGCTGCGTCGTCTCCACCGTCCTGCCGGCCGCCGACGCCGGCGTGGCCGTGCGCGTGGTCACCGACGCGTGCGCCGGGGCGGGCGACGAGGAGCACGAGCGGGCGCTGCAGGTTATGGCCGGTTACGCGCCGCTGGTGTCCTTCGCGACGACCGACGAGGTCCTGGCGGAGGGGTGATCCCCGCCCCGCCGGAGCGCCGCCTGCCCGACGGGTTCGCCGTCCGGCTCGACCCGCGCACCCGCCGCCGCGACGGCGGCGCCACCCTGCTCGGCGGGTCGCCGCTGCGGCTGCTCCGGCTCGCCCCCCGCGCCGCCGGCCTGCTCGCCACCGATCGGCTGGCGGTCCGCGACGCGACGAGCGCCGCGCTGGCCGCCCGGCTGCTGGACGCCGGCCTCGCCCACCCCGACGTGCCGGCCCACCCCGACCTGCCCGCGGACGCCGACCCGGCCGGCGTGACCGTCGTCGTCCCCGTGAAGGACCGCCCGGCCGGGCTGGCCCGGCTGCTCGCCGCGCTGCGCGCCGACCCCGCCACCGCCGGCCTGCCGGTCGTCGTCGTCGACGACGGGTCGGCGGTGCCGGTGATGGCGCCGGAGGGCGTCCGGGTGCTGCGGCACCCGAGCGCCCGGGGGCCGGCCGCCGCGCGCAACGCCGGGCTGGCGGCCGCGATGACGGACCTCGTCGCCTTCCTCGACTCCGACTGCGTGCCGCTGCCCGGGTGGCTGGCCCGGCTGCGCCCGCACCTGGCCGATCCGCGGCTGGCCGTCGTGGGTCCCCGCATCGTGCCGCTGGCCGGCGCGGCGCGCGGCTGGACGAGCCCCTACGAGGAGGTCGCCGGCGCGCTCGGCATGGGCCCGCACCCGGCGGCGGTGCGGCCGCTGTCGGCGGTCTCCTACCTGCCCAGTGCGGCGCTGCTGGTGCGCCGGGCGGCGATGGGGGCGGGGTTCGACGAGGCGATGCGGGTGGCCGAGGACGTCGACCTGGTCTGGCGGCTGACCGCCGCGGGCTGGCGAGTGCGGTACGAGCCGGCGGCCGCGGTCGCCCACGAGCACCCGGCGCGCACCGCCGACTGGCTGCGCCGCCGCGCCTTCTACGGCACCGGCGCCGCGCTGCTGGCCGCCCGGCACGGCCCGGCCGTGTCGCCGCTGGTGATCGCGCCGGAGACGGCGGCCACCTGGGCACTGCTGGTGGCCGGGGGGCGCTGGGGGAGGGGTGCCGGCATCGGCCTGCTCGGGTGGACCACCGCCCGCCTCGCCCGCCGGCTGGCCCGCCCCGGAGAGCCCGCCCCGGCCGCGCTCGCCGCCGGCCTGGCGGTGCGGGGCCTGGCCGCGTCGGGGCAGGCGCTGGCCCGGGCGGTCACCCGGCACCACTGGCCGCTGGCCGCGGCGGCGGCCGTGGGGTCGCGGCGGGCCCGCCGGGGGCTGCTGGCCATCGCCGTGGCCGACGCGCTGGTGAGCTGGTGGCCGCACCGGGGCCGGACCGGACCGGTCCGTCACGGCCTGGCCCGGCGGCTGGACGACCTCGCCTACGGCACCGGGCTGTGGGCCGGCGCGGTGCGCGCCCGCGACGCCCGCGCCCTCCTGCCGGTGCGCCCGCCGCGGTGACGGACCGCCCGGTCGCGGAATGCCCGGCGGCCCCGGCGCCTTGAGAGGCGTCGTACCGCGGTCCGACCAGCGTGGGTCCCGCTCAGCACCGATCGACGGGGAAGCCGTGACCCCCACCCAGGAACGCACCGCGCCCGCAGCCGCCGCATCCGCCCCCGACCGCCCGGGGGCCGCGCGCACCGCGCTGACGCTGGGCGCCTTCGTCGCGCTCGGCCCGCTGACCATCGACATGTACCTGCCGGCGCTGCCGAGCATCACCGACGACCTGCTGACGACGTCGGCGACGGTGCAGCTCACGCTCACCGGCACCCTGGTCGGCCTCGCCTTCGGCCAGCTGGTCATCGGCCCGCTGTCGGACGCCTGGGGCCGGCGCCGCCCGCTGATCGCCGGGACGGCGCTGCACGTGCTGGCCTCGCTGCTGGTGCTGCTCGCCCCGACCATCGCCGTGCTCGGCGCGCTGCGCTTCCTGCAGGGCGTCGGCGCGGCTGCCGGCTCGGTGATCGCGCTGGCCGTGGTGCGCGACCTCTACGACGGCCGGGCCGCGGCGACGATGCTCTCCCGGCTGTTCCTCGTGCTGGGCGCCGCGCCGGTGCTGGCGCCCACCATCGGCGGGGAGCTCCTGCGCTTCACCAGCTGGCGCGGCGTCTTCGCCGCCCTCGCCGCCTACGGGCTGGTCATGGTGGTCGTCGGCTGGCTGACGCTGCGCGAGACACTGCCGCCGGAGCGGCGGCGCAGCAACGGGGTGCGGGGCACGCTGCGGATCTACGGCGGCCTGCTGCACGACCGCGTCTACGTCGGCCTCGTGCTCGTCGCGGGGCTGACGATGGCCGGGCTGTTCAGCTACGTGTCGGGCTCCTCGTTCGTCTACCAGGAGGAGTTCGGCCTCGACGAGCAGCAGTTCGGCCTGCTGTTCGGCGCGGGGGCGTTCTGGCTGATCGCGGCCACCCAGCTCAACCCGCTGCTGCTGCGCCGCTGGTCCCCGCAGCGGCTGCTCGTCGCCGGCACGGTGCTCGGCGCGCTCGCCGGGGCGGGGCTGGCCGGGCTCGCCGCCACCGGCACCGGCGGCCTCCCGGCGGTCACCGGCGCGCTGTGGGTCGTGCTGTTCGCCTGCGGCCTCGCGTTGCCCAACGCCCCCGCGCTGGCGCTCTCCCGGCACGGCGAGGCCGCGGGCAGCGCCGCCGCCCTGCTCGGCGCGGTGCAGTTCGGCGTGGGGGCGGTCGTCTCCCCGGTGGTGGGGCTGCTCGGCAACGACTCGGTGGCGATCGGGCTGGTGGTCGTCGCGGCCCTGTCGCTCGCCCTCGTCGTCCTGGGCACCGTCGTGCGGCCGTGGCAGCTGCGCTGACCCGCGATTCCCGCTCTGGTGGAAACCGCCGCTAGCGGCCACGATGACCGGGAGATGAGCGACTTCCCGTGGCCCGGCCGGTGACGACCGCCGTCAACCCGTGGCTGGCGCTGCCGGACGGGCCGCCGTCCGCCGCCCGCACGCGTCGGCTGCGCGCGGCGCACGAGCGCCTCGTCACCGCCAGCGCGCTGCCCGCCGACGACGCGGTCCGCCCGGTCGTGCGCGACTCGTGGCGGCGCTCCCTCGGCAGCGGCGTGGACCCCGACGGCGGGCTGCCCCCGGTCGAGCTCCTCGACGCCGAGCTGCGGGCCTACCGGGCCGCCCACCCGCTGGCCCCGGTGCTGCCGGTGATCCGCCGGCTGCTGGTGCAGGACGCCGAGGCCGACCGGATGATCGTGGCGGTCAGCGACGCCGCCGGCCGGATGCTGTGGGTCGAGGGCGACCGCGGGCTGCGCGCGCGGGCGGGGGCGATGAACTTCGTCGAGGGCGCCCGGTGGTCGGAGGAGGTCGCCGGCACCAACGCCCCGGGGACGGCGCTGGCGGTCGACGCCGCCGTGCAGATCTACGGCAGCGAGCACTTCCGCCGGTCGGTGCAGCCCTGGAGCTGCTCCGCCGCCCCGGTGCACGACCCGGTGACAGGGGCGCTGCTCGGCGCGATCGACGTCACCGGCGGCGACCACGTGGCCAGCCCGCACGTGTTCACCCTCGTCCGCGCGACGGTGGCCGCCGTGGAGTCCGAGCTCCGCTGGCTGCACCGGGAGCGGCTCGCCGTCGGCCCGGTGGCGGCCGGGCCGGCGCCGGCGGAGGCCCGGCTGGAGGTGCTGGGCCGGGAGCGGGCCCGGCTGACGCTGCCGGGCGGGCCGCTGGAGCTCTCGGTCCGGCACTCGGAGCTGCTGTTCCTGCTCGCGGAGGCCGCCGCCGCGGGGCAGGGGCGCGACGCCGCCCAGCTCGCCGCCGAGGTCCACGCGGGCGCGGCGGCCACGGTCACCGTCCGGGCCGAGCTGTCCCGGCTGCGGCGGCTGGTCGGGGGTGACCTGCTCGAGTCCCGCCCGTACCGCCTGGTCGGCCGGGTGCGCACCGACGCCGAGCAGGTGCGCGGGCTCGTCGCGCGGGGCGAGCTCGCCGCCGCGCTCGAGCACTACGCGGGGCCGGTGCTGCCCGGTTCGCAGGCGCCGGGGGTCCGGCAGGCCCGCGACCGGCTGCTCGGCCTGCTCCGGCGGGCGGTGCTCACCACGCGCCGCCCCGACCTGCTGCTGCGCCTGGCGCAGCTGCCCGAGCTGCGGGAGGACGCCGGCGTCTGGCAGGCGTTGTGCGAGGTCCTGCCCGCCGGCTCACCGCGCCGGGCGGCCGTGACGGCGCACCTGCACCGCCTGCGGCTGGCCGGCCGGGTGCGCTGACCCGCCCGGCGCGGGAATGCTGAGGGCGGCTCACGACTTCGCAGCTGGAGTGATCGCCCCGCCCCTCGCCGACCGCCCACCCCTGTCCACCGGGAGGCTGGTCGCCGCGGTCGTGGCCCTCGGGCTCGGCGGGTTCGCCATCGGCACCACCGAGTTCGTCACCATGGGGCTGCTGCCCGACCTGGCCGAGGGCGTGGGCATCACCATCCCCACCGCCGGCCACCTCATCTCCGCCTACGCGCTCGGCGTCGTCGTCGGGGCGCCGGTGATCGCCGCCCTGGCCACCAAGCTGCCGCGCCGGGCGGTGCTGCTCGGGCTCATGGCGGCCTTCATCGCGGGCAACGTCCTCACCGCGCTGGCCCCGGGGTACGGGTCGCTGCTGGCCTCGCGGTTCCTCTCCGGGCTGCCGCACGGGGCCTACTTCGGCGTCGCCTCCCTGGTGGCCGCCTCGCTCGTGGCGCCGCGCCTGCGCGGCCGGGCGGTGAGCTCGGTGATGCTGGGCCTCGCCGTGGCCAACGTCGCGGGCGTGCCCTCGGCGACCTGGCTCGGGCAGCAGTTCGGCTGGCGCACCGCCTACTGGGCGGTCGCGGTGCTCGCGCTGCTCACCATCGCCGCCACCGCCTTCGTGGTGCCCGCCGCGCCGGGCAACCGCGGGGCCACGGTGCGCACCGAGCTCGGGGCGCTGCGCCGCCCGCAGGTGCTGCTCACGTTGCTGGTCGGCGTCGTCGGCTTCGGCGGCATGTTCGCCGTGTACAGCTACATCGCGCCGCTGGTCACCGAGGTCACCGGCATGTCCCGCGGCGCCATCCCCCTGGTGCTGCTCGCGTTCGGCGTGGGTGGCGTGCTCGGGACGGCGGTGGGCGGCCGGCTCGCCGACCTGGCGCTGTTCCCCTCGCTGGTCGGCGCCAACGTCGTCACCGGCGTGCTGCTGGCGCTGGTGCCGGTGGCCGCCCGCACCCCCGCCACGATCGTCCTCGCGATCTTCCTGTTCGCCGCCAGCGCGTCGGTCCTGGTGGTCTGCCTGCAGCTGCGGCTGATGGAGGTCGCCGGGGAGGCGCAGATGCTGGGGGCGGCGCTGAACCACTCGGCGCTGAACGCGGCCAACGCGCTCGGCGCGTGGCTCGGCGGGCTGGTCATCGCCGCCGGCCTGGGCTACACCGCGCCGGGCTGGGTCGGGGCGGGGCTCGCCGTGCTCGGTCTGCTGGCGCTCACCGCCTCGGCGCTGCTGCGGCGCCGCGAGCTGCGCGCGGCCGCCGCGGGGGACATGGTGCCGGGCCTCAGGGCGGAGCCGGCCGGCGTGCGCTGACCGCGAGGCGCCGGTCAGCGCAGCAGGGCGGCCAACTGCTCGGCGTGGTCCCGCTGGTGGCCGGGCAGGAAGTCCAGGACGTCGCCGAGCGTCAGCGCGCCGTCGGTGGCGTGCCGCCCGGTGCGCGCCCGCTCGGCGTCCGGCACGCCGCGGACGGCCGCCAGCAGACCGGCCTGGGCCTCGCGCAGCTCGTCGAGCAGGCGGGACGTCGGGACGGCGGCGTACCCGGCCACCCGGTCGGCCGCGGTGGGGTCGAAGTCGGGCAGCAGCGGGTCGTCCTCGGTGCGCAGGCGCGCGACGCGGGCGGTGAAGACCCGGGCGCTGTCACGCAGATGACCCGCCACCTCGTGCGGCGTCCAGGCCAGCTCCGCGGCGTAGGCGGGGAAGTGGCCGGAGCCGACCAGTCGCACGTGCTCGGCGTCCGGCAGGCGCCGGGAGCGGAGCGCGGCGGCCGGGGCGGCGGTCAGCAGCTCGGCCACCCGCTGCTGCTGGGCGGCCAGGGCGTCGGCGGGGCTGCGGGGCGGGGCGGTGGTGAGCACCCGGGAACCGTCGCCCACCGCCGGTCGGGGCACCAGACCCCCGGCTGCCAGGAAGCGCGGCGATCCCGCCTGCAACGGCCGTGCAACGTGCCGGGACCCTGCTCACCAGGGCCTTCACGAGGCCCGGACGGAGAAATCGCGCAGGTAAGCGTGGCCTAAGTCACACCTTTCGGGTCAGACTCCGCTCGGGCCCGCGGCCGACCGCGGGCGCAGCGACCCCTGCAACGAGGCGGAGGACTGATGACCCGGATCAGCGTGCGGGTGGACGGGGCGTCCTACCAGGACGACGTCGAACCGCGGACCCTGCTCGTCCACTACCTGCGCGAGCAGCTCGGCAAGGTCGGGACCGTGGTCGGGTGCGACACCAGCAACTGCGGCGCCTGCACCGTGCACCTCGACGGCGAGGCCGTGAAGAGCTGCACCGTGCTGGCGGTCCAGGCCGACGGCGCCGAGGTCACCACCATCGAGGGCGTGGCCCGCGGCGGCGAGCTGCACCCGGTGCAGAAGGCCTTCCACGAGATGCACGGGCTCCAGTGCGGCTTCTGCACCCCCGGCATGATCATGGCCTCGATCGACCTGCTGCAGGACAACCCCGACCCCAGCGAGGACGAGGTGCGCGAGGGCATCGAGGGCAACCTCTGCCGCTGCACCGGCTACCAGAACATCGTCCGCGCCGTGCAGCAGGCGGCCGGCGAGCTGCGGGGCGATGGCTCCGGCCCACCCGCCAACGGCTCCGCGTCGCCCGCCGCCGTCGACACCGCCGCCGCGCCGCACGTGGTGGGGCAGTCGTGACCGCCGTCGAGGACCGCACCGGGGCCCCGTCCCCCGAGATCGGCAAGGCGCGGAAGCGCAAGGAGGACGCGCGGCTCATCACCGGCCGCACCACCTGGACCGACAACATGGTGCTGCCGGGGATGCTGCACCTCGCCGTCGTCCGCAGCCCGGTCGCGCACGCCCGCATCACGAACGTCGACGTCACCGCGGCCCGCGAGGCGCCGGGCGTCGTCGCCGTCTACACCGGTGCCGACCTGGCCGAGGAGCAGGGGTCGCTGCCCTGCGCCTGGCCGGTGACGCCGGAGATGGTCAACCCCGGCCACCCCTCGATCGCCGTCGACCGGGTCAACCACGTCGGCGAGGCGGTCGCGGTGATCGTCGCCCGCAGCAAGACCGCGGCCCAGGACGCCGTCGAGCTGGTCGACGTCGACTACGACTCCCTGCCGGTCGTGCTCGACATGGAGGAGGCGGTCAAGGACGGCGCCGACCTCGTGCACGACCACCTCGAGTCCAACACCAGCTACCACTTCGTCTTCGATGCCGGCGAGATGGGCACCGGGTCGGACACCGACCAGGCGTTCGCCGACGCCGACGTCGTGGTCAGCCGGCGGCTGATCCAGCAGCGGCTGATCCCGGCGTTCATGGAGCCGCGCTCGGTCGTCGTCCAGCCGCAGGGCGAGAACTACACGATGTGGTCGGCGACCCAGATCCCGCACATCCTGCGGGTGATGGCGGCGATGGTCACCGGCATCCCCGAGCACAAGCTGCGGGTGGTGGCCCCCGACGTCGGCGGCGGGTTCGGCGGCAAGCTGCAGGTGAACCCGGAGGAGATCCTCTGCCTGTTGATCGCCCGCCGGCTCGGCAAGCCGGTGAAGTGGACCGAGACGCGCAGCGAGTCGCTGATGACCGCCCACCACGGCCGCGACCAGATCCAGTACGTGGACATCGCCGCCGACCGCGAGGGCAACGTCAAGGGCCTGCGGGTGCGGCTGCTGGCCGACATGGGCGCCTACCTGCGGCTGATCACGCCCGGCGTCCCGGCGCTCGGGGCCTTCATGTACCCCGGCATCTACAAGTTCCCGGCCTACCGTTTCGAGTGCGACGGGGTGTTCACCAACAAGGTGCCCACCGACGCCTACCGCGGCGCCGGGCGCCCGGAGGCCACGTTCGCCATCGAGCGGATCATGGACGAGCTCGCCGTCGAGCTGGGCATGGACCCGATGGAGCTGCGGCGGAAGAACTGGATCAACGCCGACGAGTTCCCGTTCACCACGGTGGCCGGGCTCGCCTACGACAGCGGCGACTACGAGACGGCGACGCAGCAGGCGCTGGAGCTGCTCGGCTACGACGAGCTGCGCGCCGAGCAGCAGCGGCGGCGGGAGTCCGGCGACCGCGTCCAGCTGGGCATCGGCATCTCCACCTTCACCGAGATGTGCGGCCTGGCCCCTTCGCGGGTGCTCGGCTCGCTCTCCTTCGGCGCCGGTGGCTGGGAGCACGCCGCGATCCGCATGCTGCCCACCGGCAAGGTGGAGGTCGTCACCGGCTCGACGCCGCACGGGCAGGGCCACGAGACGGCGTGGAGCCAGCTGGTCGCCGACTCCCTCGGGGTGCCCTTCGAGGACGTCGAGGTGCTGCACGGGGACACCGCCATCTCCTCCCGCGGGCTGGACACCTACGGCTCCCGGTCGCTGGTCGTCGGCGGCTCGGCGGTCGTGAAGGCGGCGGACAAGGTGATCGCCAAGGCCCGGAAGATCGCCGCGCACCTGCTGGAGGCCAGCGAGGACGACCTGGAGTTCAGCGGCGGGCGGTTCTCGGTGCGCGGCACGCCCGGCGCCGGGCTCGGCATCCAGGAGATCGCGCTGGCGATCTTCGCGGCGCACGACTACCCGGAGGGGGTCGAGCCGTCCATCGACGCCGAGGCGACCTTCGACCCGGAGAACTTCTCCTTCCCGCACGGCACGCACCTCTGCGCCATGGAGGTCGACACCGAGACCGGGTTCGTGAAGATCCGCAAGTACGCCTGCGTGGACGACGTCGGCACGATCGTGAACCCGCTGATCGTCGAGGGCCAGGTGCACGGCGGCCTGGCCCAGGGCATCGCGCAGGCGCTCTACGAGGAGGCCGTCTACGACGCCGACGGCAACCTCACCACCGGCACCTTCGTCGACTACCTGGTGCCCTCGGCCGCGGACCTGCCGCACTTCGACACGGGCAACACGGTGCACACCGCGCCGGGGAACCCGATCGGCGCCAAGGGTGTGGGCGAGGCCGGCTGCATCGCCTCGACGCCCGCGGTGGTCAACGCCGCGCTGGACGCCGTCCGTCACCTGGGCGTCACCGACATCCGCATGCCGCTGACGCCCGAGCGCGTCTGGCGGGCCATCCACGCCGGCGGGGACGGCGGAGATCGCGCCACCGCCGGCTCCAACGCCTACGGCGGGGCGCAGACCGAGACCACCACCGGGGTGTCCACCGAGGCTTCGTCGCTGGGAGGGGACCGATGATTCCCGCACCGTTCGAGTACGCCCGCCCGACCACGGTCGACGAGGCGCTTCAGGCGATCGCCGCCGGCGGCGAGGACGTGAAGGTCCTCGCCGGCGGGCAGTCGCTCATCCCGGTCATGCGGCTGCGGCTGGCCGCGCCGGAGACCGTCGTCGACCTGGGCCGGGTCACCGAGCTGCGGGGCGTGCGGGAGGACGGCGACGCGCTGGTCATCGGCGCGATGACCACGCACTCCGACGTCCTCGCCGACCCGCTGATCGGGCAGCACGCGCCGCTGATCGCCGAGGCCACCGCCACGGTGGCCGACCGGCAGGTGCGCCACCGGGGCACCTTCGGCGGCGCGCTGGTGCACGCCGACCCCGCGGGTGACCTGCCCGCGGTGGCGCTGGCGCTGGACGCGGAGTTCGTCATCGCGGGAACCGGCGGGCGCCGCACCGTGCCGGCGAGCGAGTTCTTCGTCGACTACCTCACCACCGCCGTCGGCGAGGAAGAGCTGCTCGTGGAGGTGCGGGTCCCGAAGCTCGACGGGCAGTGGGGCATGCGGTACGAGAAGTTCAACCGCGTCGCCCAGGCGTGGTCGATCGTCGCGGTGGCCGCCGCGGTACGCCGCGAGAACGGGCACATCGCCGAGGCGCGGATCGGGCTGACCAACATGGGGCCGACGCCGCTGCGCGCCGGCGCGGTGGAGGCGGCGCTCGCCGGTGCGGAGGCGACGCCCGAGGCGATCGCCGCGGCCGCCGCGCACGCCGCCGAGGGCACCGAGCCCAGCAGCGACCTGAACGCCCAGGCCGACTACCGGCAGCACCTGGCGACCGTCCTCACGCGCCGGGCGGTGACGGCCGCCGCCGGGCTGTAGCGCGATCAGGACCCGGTCCGTACGCATGTCCGGCACCGGTACGTGCGTACGGACCGGGGTCCCTCCTCGGGCTGAAGATCAGCCGATCACCGCTGTGGCCTCGACCTCCACCAGTGCTCCGGGCGCGGCCAGCGCAGGCACGCCGATACCCGTGAGCGGCGGGGTGGGAGTGAGGCCGAGCGCGGCGGACGCCCGCGCGACGCCCTCGACGATGGCACCCATCTTCTCCGGCGCGTAGTCGACGATGTACACGGTGAGCTTCGCGACGTCGGCGAACGATGCCCCGACGCCGGCCAGCGCGGTGGCCACATTGAGGTAGCACTGCTCCACCTGCGTAGCCAGGTCTCCTTCCCCGACCAGGTGGCCGCTCGCGTCCCACGCCACCTGCCCGGCGACGAAGACGAGCCTGGAGCCGGTGGCGACGGAGACCTGTCGATGGCTGTCCACCACCGGCAGTCCGTGCGGGTTGACCAGATCGAGCGGCATGCGGCTTTCCCTTCGGCGGCTGATCCCCGGAGTTGTGCGCGGGAACCGTGAACATGAATACAGATTCAGAGTAGCGGGCCCGGTGTCCGGCGGTCGGGCGTTCCACTTCCGCCCTGGTGCCGCGCGGGGGCCGCCTGTCGCAACAGCTATCGTCGGTCCCGACGTCACGACCAGGAAGGCTTAGATGGCGAGCGCCGACACGTCCGGCAGCGCCGGCGCGGCGTCGGAGCGCCAGCTGCCGAAGACCGCCCGCGGGGCGAGGACGCGGGCTCGTCTGGTGGCGGCCGCGCGCCAGGTGTTCGAGCGCGACGGCTACCTGGACTCCCGGATCGCCGACATCACCAAGGAGGCGGATTCGGCCGCGGGGTCGTTCTACTCCTACTTCGACAGCAAGGACGAGATCTTCCGAGCCGTCCTCGACGAGGTGCAGGAGGAGATGCTCCACCCGCACCTCGATGGCATGTCCTCGTCGAACGACCCGCTGGCGGTCATCGAGGCGAGCAATCGGGCATACCTGGTGGCGTACCAGCGCAACGCAAAGCTCATGCGCCTGCTCGAGCAGGTCGCCACCATCGACGACGACTTCCGGGAGTTGCGCAAGCGTCGCTCGGACACCTTCATGCGCCGCAATGCGCGGGTCGTCAGGGAGCTGCAGGCGAGAGGGCTCGCCGACCCGTCGCTGAACCCTCTGCTCGCGGCCGGGGCGCTGTCCGGCATGGTGTCGCGGATGGCCTACACCAACTGGGTGCTGGGCGAGAACTGGGAGCTCGAGGAGCTGGCCGACACGCTCACCCGGATCTGGGCGAATGCGCTGCGGATCCCGCAGGGCGCTCCGGGGTCGCCCCCCGGAGGAAGCCGGTCCTAGCGTTCCTCGCCCCCCGCTTCTCGGCACCCGCGGCGGGATCGAGCCGCCGCCGTCGGAACTGTACTTGAATCCGGTTTCGGATCAGCCTACGGTCGGTCGGTCGCGTCCGCTGCGACGGCCCGTCGTGGCCACGTCGGGCCCGTGCCGGGCCGTGGTAGCGCGCCGGCGTCGCTCCGCCGTCGGCAGACGAGGAGGCATCGTGGACGCGATTCCCCGCGGCACCGCCGATCGGGCACGGGCCGACCTACTGCCGGCGGGGCGACCCGCTGCGCAACTGATCCAGATCTGCTTCGTCGTGTCAGACCTCGACGCGTCGCTGAGGCGCTTCTCCGCCACCTTCGGGGCAGGTCCCTGGTTCCTCGCGACGACGCCGGCCGGTCGGGCCGACCCGACGGTGTACCGGGGGCGACCGACTCCGCTCGATGCCGAGATCGCCCTCGCGTATGGCGGGGACGTCATGTACGAGCTGGTGCGGCCTCGGCCGGGATCGGTGTCAGTCTTCCGTGAGGGGGTCGACCGGAGCGGCCTGGGGATCCACCACCTCGGCTTCGCGACGGAGGACTTCGACGCGACGCTGAGCCGTCTCGGCTCCGAGGGCCGCGAGCTGCTGTGCACGTCCGTCACCCCGAGGGGCGCCCGGGTCGCCATCGTCGGAGGCGGGCCACCGCTCGGCGTGCTCGAGGAGTACATCGAGCTCACCCCCGCCACGCGGGAGTTCTACGCCCACATGCGGGCCCGCGCGGCGGAGTGGGACGGTCGCGAGCTGGTCTGTCAGGGGTGACAGTCAGCGGGGTGCGGGTTGCCGCCGCCAAGTATTGAATCCGGATTCGGATTCGCTTACTCTGCTTTGCTAGAGGCCGGTAGGCGGCTGAACTAGGAGGAGCGCGCATGAGCCAGCCGTTGCAGGGGCGAGTCGCGATCATCACCGGCTCCAGCCGCGGAATAGGGCGCGAGTTCGCGCTCCGGTTGGCGAAGGAAGGCGCTCACGTCGTCATCACCGGCAAGAGCGACACGGACTCGCCGCGCCTGCCCGGCACGATCCACTCCGTGGCACGGGAGGTCGAGGATCTCGGCGGACAGGCGCTCGCACTGCGTGTCGACGTCCGTGACGAACAGAGCGTCGAGGAGATGGTCGAGCGCACCGTGCAGCGCTTCGGGCGCCTCGACATCCTGCTGAACAACGCCGGCGCCCTCTGGTGGGAGCGCGTCTTCGACACGCCACCGAGCCGGGTCGCGTTGATGTTCGAGGTCAACCTGCGCGCCTCGTACCTCGCGACTTACCACGCGCTGCCGCACATGATCGCCGGCGGCTGGGGGCACATCGTCATGAACTCCCCGCCCATCAGCACGGTCGCGACACCGGGTCACGCGATGTACTACTGCATGAAGATGGGCATGACGCGGCTGGCCATCGGCGTCGCCGCAGAGCACGCCGCTGACAACGTCGCCGCCAACAGCCTGTGGCCGGCCACCCCCATCGAGTCCTACGCGACGTTGAACTGGTCCGCGGACAAGATGGGCCGCCCGGACCAGTGGCGGCACCCGTCCATCATGTGCGACGCGCTGATGGAGATCCTGCGGAGCGACCCCGGCGACCTCACGGGCCGTCAGCTCATCGACGAGGTGCTGCTGCGGGAGAGGGGCTGGACCGACGCCGACATCGACAGCTACTGGCTCGCCGGCAAGGCGCCGGACGACCCGATGTGGATCGACGAGCGCTCCTACCTCGCGGGGACCGGCCGGTCGTGACCGTCGGCGGGAGTGCTTGCACGCCGAATCCGGATCCGAATCCCGTCGGATCCACGTCCTGCGGCCCCGAAGGGAATCCGATGAACCAGTCACCCGTCCGCACCGTGCAGGCGCCGGCGTGCGCCGTCCGGTCGCCGCGTCGCGAGGCCCGCGTCGCCGGCGCCCCGGGGCGGCAGCAGTGAGCGCCGAGCTGTTCGTGGCCGACAGCGGCGAGGCCGAGCTGCCGGTGATGCTCTGCCTGCACTCGCTGTTCATCGACCACACCATGTTCGACGAGCTGGCCGCTGCGGCTGCCGGGCGTTTCCGGGTCGTCCGGCCGGACTTCAGGGGACAGGGGCGCAACCCCGACGTCACCGGCATCGTGACGATGGACCAGTGCGCCGACGACATCGTCGAGCTCGTCGACCGGATGCACCTCGGCACCGTGCACATCGTCGCCCAGTCGATGGGCGGCGACGTCGCTGTCCGCGTCGCCGCACGCCGGCCCGAGCAGGTCGAGCGCATGGTGCTGCTCGGCTCGTCGGCGCGGGAAGAGCCGGCCGAGCACCTGGAGGCGTTCCGGCCCATCGCCGACGAGGTGGCTCGCAAGGGATTCGTCGACGACCTGCTCGACACGACGACGCACATCATGTTCGGGGAGACCTGCCGCAACGATCCGGCGCGTGCTCATGTCGTCGACCACTGGCGAGCCCACTTCGCGGGGCTGTCGAAAGGTCTGGCAGCGCCCATCCGCGGCGTCGTCGAGCGGCCCAGCGCCGTGGACCTCCTTCCGTCGATCAGGGCAAGGACGCTCGTCGTCAGCGGCGGCGAGGACGCGGCGCGCCCGCCGGCCTGGTCCGCCGAGCTGGTCGCCGGAGTACCGGACGCGGAGCTCTGGAGCCTTCCCACCACCGGTCACAGCGTCATTCTCGAGTCGCCCGACGTCGTGATCCCACGAGTCATGGCGTTTCTCGAGGGCGACAACGAGCGGCGGTGACGTCCGCGCCGCCGGTCATGCCGCACCGGCTCGGGAGAGGCCGGGCGAGCCGGGGCGGGCAACGCGGCGCCCCGGGTTCCCAGCGACCGCTCAAGCCCGTGCGCGTGATCTCCGCAGCCGGGCGTCCAGGGCCGGGACGAGGACGGGCGGCTGAGCAGGCGACGTCGGCGGCCTGCGGGCTGTAGCGTCCAGAGGGACCCGGGATCGCCCCGCGCCCGCACGTGTGGGCGGTGTCGTGAACGGGGCCGCAGGGTCCGCAATCGTCCGTTCCCGGACGGCCCGCCCCTCCGGGGTGGGCCGGCCGAGCGTCCCTCCAGGAGGTCCCGTGCAGCTGGAGAACTCGTTCACCGTGCCCGTACCGATCGACGAGGCATGGCGGGTGCTCCTCGACATCGAGCGGATCGCCCCGTGCATGCCCGGCGCTGCGCTGGATTCCGTCGACGGCGACGACTTCACCGGTCGGGTGAAGGTCAAGCTCGGGCCGATCAACCTGACCTACCAGGGCAAGGCGTCGTTCATCGAGAAGGACGAGGCGGCGCACCGGGCGGTCATCGACGCCCGGGGCAAGGACCAGCGGGGCAACGGGACGGCGGCGGCGACGGTCACCGCGAAGCTCCGCGCCGAGGGGTCGGTGACGCGGGTCGACGTCCTCACCGACCTGAACATCACCGGCCGGCCGGCGCAGTTCGGGCGCGGCGTGATGACCGACGTCGGCAACAAGCTGCTCGGGCAGTTCGCCGACAAGCTCGCGGCCCAGCTTGGCGAGGGCGACGCGCAGGGCGACGCGGACCGGGCGGCCGCCTCGGCGGACGCCGGTCCCGCGGCGAAGGCGGCGGCGACGGCCACCGGCGTCGTCGAGGAGGTCGCCGCCTCGGCGGAGCAGGCCGCCGGTGAGGGCACCGCGGCCAAGAAGGCGGCGGCGGCGACGAAGAAGGCCGCCGCCTCGGCCACCGACAAGGTGAGCGAGCCGGCCGACGCATCCCCGGCGAAGAAGGCGGCGCCCGCGAAGGCAGCGCCCGCCAAGGCCACCCCGGCGAAGAAGGCGGCCCCGGCGAAGGCCGCCTCCGGCAAGGAGACGGCGACCACGGAGACCCCGGCCAAGGAGACCGCGGCCAAGGTCACCGCCGAGAAGGCCGCCGACACCGCCCCCGCCGGCAAGGCGCCGAGCTCGCCGCCCAGCGGCAACACCGCCCCGCCCGGACGGCCCTCCACCGGCGCTCCGCTGCGCAGCGTGCCCGGCAGCGGCCCGGCGGAGCGGCCGCGTCCCGCGCAGTCCGAGCCCGAGCCGATCGACCTGCTCGAGGTGGCCGGCGGGGCGGCGCTGACCCGCTACGCCGCGCCCGCCGCGGGGGTCGCCGCGCTGGTGCTGGTCGTCGCACTCGTGGTCAGGCGCCGCCGCCGGCGCTGAGGCGTGCAGGACCGATCCGTCACGGTGCCGGGTCCATCCTCTGGGCCGGCGCCTGGTCGCTGGTCTCGCGCGCTTCTTCGCGCCCTGAGCAGTGCCGCTAGGGGTGACGCGCTGGAGTCATGTCCGCACCGGGTTGGACGTCCGCGGGAGCTCGGGCCGTGAGCGCGTCACCTGGGGTGACGGAGCGGGTGGGGGGCGCAGGACAGCTTCGCCGGTACGCCCGCCGTGGGACCCTGACTCTCGTGCCCCGGCCGAAACCCGTGACGTGGCGCCGCCGCAGCCGGTGGGGTTGGCCGGCATCGCCACCACCGACGGTGCCGCCCGAAGGCCCGCCTCGGTTCAAGTGCCCGAACTGCGGTGCGCCGCTGGGGACGGAAGGTCACTGCGGTGCCTGCGGCGCCGACCCGCGGGAACTGTTCACGAGCCACTAGAAGCGGGATGTTGATCTGACGTGCTCGTCCCGCCCTGATCTGCAGAAACTGTCACACCCCCCGCCTAGCCTGCGGTCATGTCGGTGGTGGGCGGGTTCGCGGTCGGGGTGACGGTGTCACCGGTCGGCCCGTTCCCCTCGCCGTGGGAGCTGGCCGATCCCGATCCGCAGCGGTGGGACGAGCCGTTGTCCGCGTGGCTGCCCGCGCGGCGCGGGGCGGTGGAGGCCGCCGACCTGCTCGGCCAGATCGTGGTCGCGGAGGCGAAGCTGGCCGCGTTGCGGGTGGAGCTGGTGATGGACCTCGCGGCCGCCCGGCCGGCGCCTTCCGATCCGCCACCTGGGGGTGAGCGGGCCGGGGACCGCGGCCCGGCGGGGGCGAGTGAGTTCGTGCCCGACGAGTTGGCCATGGTGCACAACTGCAGCCGGACGGCGGCGGTGACCCTGCTGGAGCACGCCGATGTGCTCGCCACCCGGCTGCCGGGCACCTTCGCGGCGCTGCGGCTGGGGTTGCTGGACTGGCCGCGGGCCCGGGCGATCGCCGCCGAGGTCGCCGCCGCCGGGTCCGACACCGACCCGGGAGTGATCGCCGGGGTGGAGGCCGCGGTGCTGCCCGGCGCGACCGGCCTGGGGGTGGGCAAGCTGCGCGAAGCGGTGCGCGCGGAGCTGCTGGCCCGCGACGCCGAGGCCGCCGAGCGGCGGCGGGAGACCCGGCAGCGTGGGGCGGATGTGACGGTGCGCCCGGTCGGGGACGGGATGAGTGAGCTGCGCGCCCTGCTGCCCCATCCCGAGGCCCGCGCCTGCCGCGACGCCGTGGATCGGCATGCCCGGGCGGCGAAGGAGGCCGGCGACGAGCGGCCGATCGGCATGTTGCGCGCCGGCGCGATCGCCGATCTGCTGCTGCGGCCCTGGCAGGAGCGCCCGGCGGTGACCGCGCAGCTGACCGTGGTGGCCCCGCTGACCGCCCTCACCCCCGCGGGGTTCCTCGCCGCCGGCGCGCCGACCCCGGCCGCCTTCACCCCACCCGGCACCTCACCCGGCACCCGGCCGGGGGTTGCCGAGCCGGTCGGGGAGGACGACGGGGAGCCGATCACCGCCGCCCACCTGCGCGAACTGCTCGCCCAACTGGGCGCCTGCAACCTGCAGGCACCACCGGCGGGCAGCCTGCAGATCGCGATCACCGACGCCACCGGCGCGCTGCAGGCGGTCACCGGCCGGGCGGAGCTGGCCCGGCTGGCCCGCACCGGCTGCCCCGACCACCCCACCGACCCCGACCACCCCACCGACCCCGACCACCCCGACCGTCCGGACTCATCGTGCGGCTGCCCGCTGCTGGGCCGCCCCGACCCGGTGGATGGCTACCGACCCTCGGCCGGCCAGCAGCAGTTCCTCCGCCTGCGCGACCGCACCTGCCGCCACCCCGGCTGCACCGTGCCCGCCGGCTGGGCCGACCTGGACCACGTCATCGCCCACGCCGCCGGTGGGGCGACCGCCTGCGAGAACCTCTGCTGCCGGTGCCGCCGCCATCACCGGCTCAGGACCTTCGCCCCCGGCTGGACCCACACCCTCGACCCCGACGGCGTGCTCACCGTCATCACCCCCACCGGCGTCACCCGCACCAGCCGACCACCCGGCTTCCGCGTCCTCACCGCACCACCGCAACCACCACCGGACCCGGACCCGGACTCGAACCCGGACCGGCAGCTCGACCTGGACGACGACCCACCACCGTTCTGACCGCTCCGGTCAGCCGGGGAGCACCTCGGCCAGCCAGGAGGCGGCGGCCGCCCCGACGAGGTCGGGGTTCTTCTTCAGCGAGTGGTCACCGGGCACGGCGTACACGGAGGCGTGCGCCCGCCCGGCCAGCACCGCGGCCACCGCGGCCGGTGCACCGAATGCGTCCGTCTCCCCCTGCACGACCACGACCGGCACGGTGACGGACGTGAGCTCCGCGGCGCGGCTCTTCTCGGGCCGGCCGGGCGGGTGCAGCGGGAACGCCAGCGTCAGCACGCCGTCCGCCCCCACCTGCGCGGCGGTGCGGCAGGCGACCCGCGCACCGGCGCTGCGCCCGCCGACGACGAGCGCCCCGGTCAGGTGGCCGGTGCCCGACAGGTGCGCCACGACCGCCCGCCAGCCCTCGTCCAGGCGGGCCGGCGCGGGGGCGATCCTCTTCCCCGCCACCCGCCAGGGCTGCTCGACCCGCAGCACGCGCCACCCGCCCTCAGCGGCGTCCCGGGCCACCGCCAGCAGGTCCGCGGACTCCACCCCGCCACCGGCCCCGTGCCCGAGCAGCAGCGTCCCGCGGGACCCGCCGTCGGTGAGGTGGGCGCGGGCCGGGCCGTGCGGCGTCTCGATGTCGAGCGCGGTCACCGGGGCGGGAGGGCCAGCAGGGCGTCGACCGCGCCGGCGAGGTCGGCCCCGGCCACGTCGGGCTCGCCGTACACCGCCGGGAACACCCGCTCGCGGCGCGGGAACCACGCGCCGGTGAGGCCCGCCCGCCCCGCGCCCAGCACGTCCCAGCCGTGCGACGCGACCAGCGCCATCCGCTCCGGGGCCACGTCGCAGAGGCCGGCCGCCCACAGGTAGACCTCGCGCGAGGGCTTCCAGGCGCGGATCGTCTCGCTGGTCATGCTGCGCTCCACCAGCGGCGTGATCCCGCCCCGCTCCAGGCCCGCCTCGGCCACGCCGGGGGAGCCGTGCGACAGGGTGACCACCCGGACCCCGGCCTCGGTCAGCCGGCGCAGCGCCGGCTCCACGTCGGGGTGGGGCGACAGCTCGCCGAAGGCGTCGGCCACGCTCGCGCGCTGGTCGGCCGAGAACCCGGTCTCCTGGGCGAGCGCGGCGTCGAAGGCGTCCCGGAAGCGGCACCACGAGCCGACGGCGGCCGCCGCGAAGCCGGTGAGCAGCGTGCGGGCGAAGACCGTGCCCAGCAGCGGCGCCGGCTCGCCGAGCTCCACCAGGGTGGCGCGGACGGGCGCGAGGTCCAGCAGCGTCTCGTCGACGTCGAACGCCACCACCTCGGGGCGGCGCCGGGTCACGACGTCGGGTCCCAGTCCTCGTCCAGGTGCTTGCCCGCGTCCGGCGGCCGGCGCAGCTTGCCGGTGGCCTTCTTGTAGACGAACCACCCCACGCCCAGCACGACGGCGACGACGAGGGCGTAGTCCAGGTAGCGCAGGTTGTCCTGGATGAAGTCACCGGCCACGACGCCCAGGGTGATCAGGACGGTGTTCCAGATCAGGCTGCCGGCGGCGGTGAACAGCAGGAACTGCCAGAACGGCATCCGCACGACCCCGGCCGGCACCGAGATGAAGCTCCGCACGATCGGCACCATCCGGCCGAAGAACACCGCGGCGCGGCCGTGCCGCTCGAACCAGGCGAAGGTCTTGTCGACGTCCTCGGTCTCCACCAGGGGCAGCCGGTCGAGGAAGGCGTGCGACCGGCGAGGGCCGAGGGCCATCCCGACGTAGTAGAAGAAGATCGCCCCCAGCAGCGAGCCGAGGGTGGCGAAGACGATGACCGGGACGATCGACATCCGGCCGTCGTTGATCAGCACGCCGGCGAGCCCGAGAACCGCCTCGCTGGGGATCGGCGGGATGACGGTCTCGAGCAGGATCGACAGCCCGACCCCGACGGGGCCGAGCGTCTCGACCAGGTCGAGCAGGAAACCGGTGATGCCCCCCTCGTCGGAGGATGCGGCGGCGAGGAAGGACATGGGCTCCACGGTATCGGCGCCCCCAGCCCGCCGCCGCGCCCCCGGGCCGGGGCGGAGCTAGGTTCGGGAACCATGCGGCAGCGCTTCACCGCCCGGGCCCTCGTCGTCGGCGACCGCGCCGGGACGGTCGTCCCCGACGGCGTCCTCGACGTCGTCGACGGCGCGATCGCCTGGGTGGGCCCGGCCGCGGAGGCGCCCCCGCAGGGGGACGCCGAGGTCGTCGCGCTGCCCGGCGTCCTCACCCCCGGCCTGGTCAACGCCCACTCGCACGCCCCGATGGTGCTGTTCCGCGGCCAGGGGGAGGGGCTGCCGCTGGACCGCTGGCTGCAGGAGGTCATGTGGCCGCGCGAGGCCCGCCTCACGCCCGAGGACGTCGAGGTCGCCATGACCGCGGCGTCGGCGGAGATGCTCGGCAACGGCATCACCACCAGCGTCGAGATGTACTTCCACCCCGAGCGGATCGCCGCCGCCGTCACCACCACCGGCGCGCGCGCGGTGATCGCCACCCCGCTGCTGCCCCTGCCGGGCATGCCGCCGATGGCCGAGCAGCTCGACGCCGCCGTCGCCCTGGCCGCCGGTGCGCCCGCCGACGGCACGGTCGAGTACGGCATCGGCCCGCACGCGGCCTACACCGTGCCGCTCCCGGTGCTCGCCGACGCGGCCCGCGCCGCCCGCGAGCACGACCTGCTGCTGCACCTGCACGTCGCCGAGACCGCGACCGAGGGCGCCGACCTGCTGGCGGCGCACGGGCTGTCGGTGCCGGCGCTGCTCGCCTCCTACGACGTCCTCGGCGGGCGCGTGCTGGCCGCGCACTGCGTGCACCTGGACGACGGGGACCTCGAGCTGTGGCAGGAGTTCGACGTGGCGGTCGCGCACTGCCCGGCGAGCAACGCCAAGCTGGCCAGCGGGGTGGCGCCGCTGCGGCCGATGCTCGACCGCGGTGTCCGGGTCGGCCTGGGCACCGACGGGCCGGCGTCCAACGACTCGCTCGACCTCCTCGCCGACCTGCGGCTGGCCGCGGGCCTGGCGCGGCTGCGCGAGCGCTCGGCGACCGCGCTGACCGCGGCGGAGGCGTTCTGGCTGGCCACCGGCGGCGCGGCCGAGGCGCTGGGGCGCACCGACCTCGGCCACCTCGTCGCCGGGCGGCGGGCCGACCTGGTGCACGTCGACACCCGCGACCTGGTCTTCGAGCCGGTCGGCGACCCCGCGGACGTGCTGGCCCACCTGGTCTGGTCCGGCGCCGGGCGGCACGTGCGCGACGTCTGGGTGGGCGGCCGCGCCGTCGTCCGCGAGGGCGCCTCGACCACGGTCGACGCCGCGGCCCTGCGCGCCGACGTCGCCGAGCGGGCCGCGCGGCTCGCCGCGGGCTGACTCGGCCGGCCTCGGGGCCGGGGACGATGGGCTCGATGAGCGAGCAGCCGACGGCGGTCGACGTCCTCGTGGTCGGGGCCGGGCAGGCCGGGCTGGGCACGGCCCACCACCTGCTCCGCGTCGGCGTGACCGACGTGCTGGTGGTGGAGGCCGCCGGCGCGATCGGCCAGGTGTGGCGGGACCGCTGGGAGAGCCTCCGGTTGTTCACCCCGCGCCGGTTCAGCTCGCTGCCGGGCATGCCCTTCCCGCCCGGACCGACGCGGACGCCGTCCCGGCTCGAGATGGCGGACTACCTGGCGGCCTACACCCGCCGGTCCGGGCTGCCGGTGCGCACGTCGGCGCCGGTGGTGCGGCTCGGGCGCGACGGCGGGGCGTTCGCGGTGCGCACCCCGGACGGCGTCGTCCGCGCGCGCCACGTGGTGGTCGCGACGGGGGCCTACCGCCGGCCGCTGGTGCCGGCCGCCGCCGAGGACCTGGACGGCTCGGTGCACCAGGTGCACTCGTCGTCCTACCGGCGGCCCGGTGAGCTGCCGGAAGGGCCGGTCCTGGTGGTGGGCGGCGGCAACTCGGCCGCCCAGCTGGCGCTGGAGCTGGCCGGGCGGCACGAGGTCACCGTGGCCGCACCGACGGAGCCGCGCTTCCTGCCCGAGCGCGTGCTCGGCGTGAGCATCTACTGGTGGCTGCTGCTCGGCGGCGTGCTGAACGCGGGGGCGTCGACGCCGGTGGGCCGGTTCCTGCGCGCGCGCCCCGAGGCGGTGCTGGGCCGCCGGCTCCGGCGAGCGGTGCGGGAGGGGGCCGTGCGGCTGATCGCCTCGCCGGTGGTCGCCGCGGACGGGCCGCGGGTACGCCTGGCCGACGGCACGGAGCTCCGGCCGCGGACGGTGCTGTGGTGCACCGGTTTCGCCCCCGACACCGGGTGGGTCGACGTCCCGGGTGCGCTGGCGGAGGACGGGTCACCCCGCCACGCGCGCGGGGCCTCGCCGGTGGCGGGCCTGCACTGGATGGGCCTGCCGTGGCAGACGCGGGTGAACAGCTCGCTGATCGACGGCGTCGACCGGGACGCCCGGCGCACGGCGCGCCGCATCGCGGCGGAGCTGCGCGTCAGGCGCGCAGGCTGATCGTCTCGCCCCGGTGGGCGGGGCGCAGTTCACCCGGCAGCTCGCGGCGGGCGACCTCGGTCACGAAGTCCCCCAGCGGGCTCTTGAACAGGCTGTAGTCGTCGTAGTGCACCGGCACGGTGACCGGCGGCTTCAACAGCTCTACCAGGTCCGCACCCTGCCGGCCGTCCATGGTGACCGTCAGGCCCAGCACCTTGGTGCCGCCCAGGTGCGGGATGACGACGTCCAGCGGCCCGCAGCGCTCCAGCACCTCGCCCAGGAACGGCCGGTAGAGGGTGTCGCCGCTGATGTAGCCCCGCCAGCTCACCTCGCCGTCGCGCACCAGCTCCAGCACGCTGCCCATCACCTGCGGCAGCACCCGGGCCAGGGGACCCGGGCCGTGGACGCCCGGCACCGACGTCACCCGCAGCTCCTCGGCGTCGCGGGTGAAGGTGTGCGTCTGCCACGGGCGCAGGTCGGCGGTACCGGTGAAGCCGCGGTCGGCCAGGCACTTCGAGGCCTCCGGCGTGGTGACGACGGGCGTCTCCTTCGGCAGCTCGCGGGTGGCGATCCGGTCCCAGTGGTCGCCGTGCATGTGCGAGAGCAGGATGCCGTCGAGCTCGGGCAGCTGGGCCGGCAGCAGCGCCGGATCGGTCAGCCGTTTGCTGCGCAGCCCGTAGCCCAGGTGTGCGCGCTGGCCGCGGTGCAGGAAGTTCGGGTCGGTGAGCAGCGTGAAGCCCCCGATGCGCAGCAGCATCGTCGCGGTGCCGCCGAAGGTCATGGTCACGTCGTCCGCCGCCGGTTCCATGCGGAGGCGCTTACCCCGGGCTTCCCCGCTCACCCGTGGGCGCGCTGGTGGGCGGCAGGTTGGAACGTCTCCCGCAAAGGGGTTCAGCTGGGAATCTGGATTGCCGATGGGACGCTAAGCGTGTGTACAGTGTCCACACTGACTAGGGAGGTCAACGGTGGCAGCCGCAGAGGTCATCAACATGCGCACGGAGCCAGAGGTCAAGGAGCAGCTCCGTGTCGCAGCCGAGCTCAGCAAGGTCTCGCTGTCGAAGTTCGTGCTCGACGCTGCAAGCGCACGCGCTGATGAGGTCCTTGCAGATCTGCGATCCACGGCGTTGCCGGAGGAGTTCTTCGACGAGTTCTTCGCGGCGATCAACGAGCCGGCGCCCGAAGCGCTCGCTGCGCTGACGGAGCGTCAGCGGCCTTACCGGCGACGGTGAGTGCGCCGGGGACTGGGTACGAGTCACAACGGTTCGATCCCGACAACCATCAGGTCGAAGGCTTCTGCTGCGGTGGTGACGAGAGCCTCGATAGATGGCTTCGTGAGTCAGCCGCCAATGAGGCTGCGAGAGGGATGTCCTCGACGTTCGTCTGGACGCCAGACGGCAGCGACCAGGCGGTCGGGTACTACTCTCTCGTGGCTCACACCGTCACGCGAGGCAGCCTGCCCAGCAAGCTGCGAAGCGGGCGACGGGACCCAATCCCCGCTGCGCTGATCGGCAAGCTTGCCCTCGCTGGCGAACTGCACGGCGAAGGTCTCGGCGGGCAACTCCTGCGGGATGCTCTGGAGCGTCTCGTCGTCGCCAGTCGCTCGGGGCCTGCTTTCAGGGTCATCGTCGTTGATGCGGTCGACAAGGCGGCGGAAGGGTTCTACCAGCACTACGGGTTCCAGCCGGTGCCGGATCGACCCTCGCGCCTCGTCATCCATGTGGGTCGGGTGGCCGAAGCACTGGGAATGAACGCGGCCAGGCAGTAGCCGCTCAGGCAAAGGGCGCGGGGCGCTTCCCTTGCCTGAATGCGCTCGGAAGCCGCGAATGTCAGCAGATCACGGCGTGGCGTACTGGTCCGCCGGAACGGCTGTCCTGGGCTGGTAGACAGGCGGCGTGCCAGGAACCCGCACGATCGACGAGACCTTCCTCGCGCTCCCGCTGTCCGCGCTGACCGACGCCGCGCTGACCCGCGCGGTCGACCTGGGCTGCTCGCACGCCGACCTGCGGGTCGAGCGCATCCGCACCCAGACGATCAGCCTGCGCGACGCCCGGCCCGAGGCGTTCACCGACGGCGAGGACCTCGGGCTGGCCGTCCGCGTGGTGTTCGAGGGCACCTGGGGGTTCGCCGCCGGCGTCGTCCTCACGGCGGCCGAGGCCGTCCGGCTCGCCGAGGAGGCCGTGGCCGTGGCCCGGGTGGCGGCGGCCCTCAACTCCGACCGCGTGGAGCTGGCGCCGGAGCCGGTGCACCCCGAAGCCGAGTACGTCTCCGCCTACGACGTCGACCCGTTCACCGTGCCGGACGCCGAGAAGACGGCGCTGCTCACCGAGCTGTCCGAGCAGCTGCTGGCCGGGGACGGCGTCGAGCACGTGCAGGCCACCTGCATGCTGGTCAAGGAGCAGAAGTACTACGCCGACACCTCCGGCACCCGCACCCGGCAGCAGCGGGTGCGGGTCAACCCGGACCTGACCGCGCTCGCCGTGGACCGGGTCACCGGCTCCTTCGAGAGCATGCGCACCCTCGCCCCGCCGGCCGGCCGCGGCTGGGAGTACCTCACCGGCACCGGCTGGGACTGGCCCGCCGAGCTCGCGGAGATCCCCGAGCTGCTGCGCGAGAAGACCAAGGCGCCCTCCGTGCAGGCCGGCCGGTACGACCTCGTCGTCGACCCCTCGAACCTGTGGCTGACCATCCACGAGTCGATCGGGCACGCCACCGAGCTGGACCGGGCGCTGGGCTACGAGGCGGCCTACGCGGGGACGTCGTTCGCCACGCCCGACAAGCTGGGCTCGCTGCGGTACGGCTCGCCGATCATGGACGTGACCGGTGACCGCACCGCGCTGCACGGCCTGGCCACCGTCGGCTGGGACGACGAGGGCGTCGCCGGCCAGCAGTGGGACATCGTCCGCGACGGCGTGCTGGTGGGCTACCAGGTGGACCGGAACATGGCCCGGCTGCAGGGCATGGAGCGCTCCAACGGCTGCGCCTACGCCGACTCGCCCGGCCACGTCCCGGTGCAGCGCATGGCCAACGTGTCGCTGCGCCCCAGCCCGGACGGGCCCTCCACGCAGGAGATCATCGGCGGGGTCGAGCGCGGCATCTACGTCGTCGGCGACAAGAGCTGGTCGATCGACATGCAGCGCTACAACTTCCAGTTCACCGGCCAGCGCTTCTACCGGATCGAGGGCGGCCGGCTCGCCGGGCAGGTCCGCGACGTCGCCTACCAGGCGACGACGACGGACTTCTGGGGCTCCATGCGCGTGGTCGGCGGCCCGCAGACCTACGTCCTGGGCGGGGCGTTCAACTGCGGCAAGGCGCAACCCGGCCAGACCGCGGCGGTCAGCCACGGCTGCCCCACCGCCCTGTTCGAGGGCGTGACCATCCTCAACACCGTCGAGGAGGCCGGGCGATGAGCCGGTTCCAGCGCCCGCAGGAGATCGTCGAGCAGGCGCTGGCCGCCTCGACCGCCGACGGGCAGGTCGCGTTCGTCGTCGAGGGCGCCGAGGCGAACCTGCGGTGGGCCGCCAACAGCCTGACCACGAACGGGGCGATGCGGTCGCGCTCGGTCGTCGTGATCTCCTTCGTCGACGGCGGCGCCGGGATGGCCGCGGGCACCGTGAGCCGCTCCGGCGCGCCCGACGTCGCCGCACTGGTGGCGGCCAGCGAGCAGGCAGCCCGCGACGCCGGGCCCGCCGAGGACGCGATGCCGCTGATCGCCGACGCCCCGCCCGGGGCCGGGGACTGGGACGCCGACCCCGCGGAGACCTCCATCGAGGTGTTCGCGGAGTTCGCGCCGGCGCTGGGCCAGGCCTTCGGGGAGGCCCGCGACCGCGGTGAGCTGCTGTTCGGCTTCGCCGAGCACTCGATGCGCACCACCTACCTGGGCAGCTCCACGGGCCTGCGGCTGCGGCACGACCAGCCGTCCGGGCGCGTGGAGCTCAACGGCAAGACACCGGATTTCGGCCGGTCGGTCTGGGCGGGCACGGGCACCCGCGACTTCGGCGACGTCTCGGTCGCCGACCTCGCCGCCGACGTCCGGCGGAAGCTGGCCTGGTCCCAGCGGCGGGTGGACCTGCCGGCCGGGCGCTACGAGACGCTGCTGACGCCGTCGGCCGTCGCCGACCTGATGATCTACCTCTACTGGACGATGGAGGCGCGCGACGCCGACGAGGGCCGCAACGTCTTCGCCCGCACCGGCGGGGGCAACCGCACGGGGGACCGGCTGGCGACCCTCCCGCTGACGCTGCGCAGCGACCCGCACGCCCCGGGCCTGGAGGCGGCACCGTTCCAGGTGGTGGGCGCGTCGTCGGGCGCGGCCTCGGTCTTCGACAACGGCATGGCGACGCCGGCGGTGGACTGGATCTCCGGCGGGGTCCTCGCCAACCTGGTCCGGCCGCGGGCGTGGGCGCTGAAGACCACGGCGCCGACCACGGCCGCCGTGGACAACCTCATCCTCGAGGACCCGGCCGCCACCGCGTCGCAGGCCGAGATGGTGGCCGCGACCGACCGGGGCCTCCTGCTCACCACGCTCTGGTACATCCGCGAGGTCGATCCGCAGACGCTGCTGCTCACCGGTCTGACCCGGGACGGGGTCTTCCTGGTGGAGGGCGGCGAGGTGACCGGCGCGGTGAACAACTTCCGGTTCAACGAGTCCCCGGTCGACCTGCTCGGCCGGGCGGTGCAGGCCGGGGTCACCGAGCGCACCCTCCCGCGGGAGTGGAACGACTGGTTCACCCGCACGGCGATGCCGACCGTGCGGGTGCCGGACTTCAACATGAGCAGCGTCAGCCCCGCGAGCTGAGGCCTCCCCGGCGGGTCGGGGCCGTTCCGTCACAGTTCCGCCAAGTCGATCTCCCGCACCCTGGCGGAAACTGACGGCGACGACCTGTATCCGTCGCACTACGCTCGGTTGCGGTACCAGAGCCGATGGAGCGCTTTACCCAGCCGCGGGTTCTGCCGAAACATCTGCTGGCCCGAGAACCGGGTACCGCACGCGAGCCCCGCTTCCCACGGGGCTGTCGAGGGGAGGACTCCGTGACCAGGAGTCGCAAGCCGTCCGTCTTCCAGGTGGGCAAGGTCCGCGACGACGGGCACACCGTCGTCATCTCCGGCTGGGGCCTGGGCCTCTGCGCCGCCGGGTGCACCTGCCACCGCCATCCGTCCGCCGGTCACCTCGCCATCGCCGAGGACCAGGCAGGAGGCTCCATCGGCCTGGTCAGCTTCCGCGAGGGCGGCTGCGACTGCTGCGAGCCGTGGACCTCCGAGGAGCTCTCCAGCATCCTGCGCGACTTCCAGGCGCTCGCCGGCCTCGAGGTGCAGGAGCCCCTCGCCGGTTGAGGCCCCTCACCCCGGCCCGCTCCGCTCGGGCCGGGGCCCGGCGAGCGGGCCGTTCCACCACGTCACCTGCCGGTCCGTGTGGGACGGCGCTGCGCTGCGGGGCGTCCTGGCCGGCTCGCCAGCGTCGTCGCGATGCCACTCGACGGGTAGAAGGACCCCCTGCCCCCGCCCTTCGCGCGCTCGCGGCGGCGCCGCGCGCGGCATCTGGGCCGCCAGCGGCCTGCGCGGCGTCTGCTCCCCGCGCGTGGGCGATCCCGTGCCGTCACCGGCCGACGATGTGCGCTGGCGCCCGCTGCTGGTCCTTGGAAGTGTGCGTCGGCGCCCATCATCCGATGCGTGATCGCCCGACCGGCTGCCCGACGGCGCCGCGGCCGGGCCCCGCCGGCGCTGATCCTCCCGTCGGGACGGCGGCGCGCTCCCGGGACGCGTGTGACGGACGGGGTGAACCCGCGACCGCCCACCCGCGCGCCCCCCACTACTTGTCGATACCGAATCCCTACGTTCCGTGCTGACGCGCATGGTTGCGGCCCCTTCCCCGGGCCCGGCGCAGGTGATCGGAGGCCAGGGTGCACGCGCAGCGCACGACCACCCGACGCCGCTCGCGTGCCGTCCTCGCGGTCGGCGCCGCGGTGGTGGCGGCGGCGACGGCGGTTCTCCCCCCGACCGCGGCCTCCGCCGACCCCGGCTCGGTGGCCGAGGCGGCGGAGCTGATGGCGGAGGCCGCCCAGCAGCTGACCGCCATCGAGGCGCAGGTGCACGAGGCCGAGGAGATCGTCGCCTCGCACCAGCAGGCCGCCGCGGCCGCCGCAGACCAGGCCCGCGCGGCCCGGGAGGCGCTCGCCGTCCACGAGCCGCAGATCCGGGCCATCGTGCAGAGCAGCTTCACCGGCCAGGCGCAGTCCCGGGTCGCCGTCTTCCTCACCAGCGACTCCGCGGACGAGCTCGTCCAGCAGATGACGACGCTGGACATGATCGCCACGCACACCAACTCGGTCATCACCACCGTGGCCGCCGCCCGCGCGGCCGCCGACGAGGCGCAGGCGGTCGCCGACCAGGCCGCCGCCACCGCCCAGGCGGGCCTCGCCGAGCTGCAGGCCCAGCAGGCCGAGGTGGAGCGGCGGGCCGCCGAGTACCAGTCGGACTACGCCCGGCTCTCCGCGGCCGAGCAGGACCGGGTCTCCACCATGGTCGCCGGGCCGAAGCTGGCGGCGCCGACGGTCGCCGAGCTGCCGGTCGCGCCGGGCAGCGCGGCGGCGACCGCGATCCAGGTGGCGCTGTCCCAGGTGGGCGCCCCCTACCGGCGCGGCGCCACCGGCCCCGACGCCTTCGACTGCTCGGGGCTGACCTCCTACGCGTACGCCGCCGCCGGCATCACCCTGCCGCGCACCAGCAGCGGCCAGTCGAAGATCGGCCCGCAGCTCTCCCGCGGGGAGCTCCAGCCCGGCGACCTGGTCTTCTACTACTCGCCGATCAGCCACGTCGCGCTCTACATCGGCAACGGGATGATCGTGCACGCCCGCACGTACGGGACGCCGCTGTCGGTGACCACCGTCGACCAGGGTGGGTTCCGCTTCGGCGTCCGTCCCACCGCCTGACCGCCCGGCCGCAGGGCTGTCTCAGGCACACCCCCCGGAGCCGCCACTCCGCCGCCCCGTACGTTGCTCCCCGTCGGTGACGCACGGTCGGAGGAGGTCGGCATGAGCGGCGAGGTTCCCGCCAAGGTCCAGGGCATCTACGAGGAGGTCCTGCGCCGCAACCCCGGCGAGACGGAGTTCCACCAGGCGGTCCGAGAGGTGCTGGAGTCGCTGGCCGTCGTCCTGGACCGGCACCGCGAGTACACCGAGATGAAGACGGTGGAGCGGATCTGCGAGCCGGAGCGGCAGATCATCTTCCGTGTGCCGTGGCAGGACGACCGCGGCGAGGTCTGGATCAACCGCGGATTCCGGGTGGAGTTCAACTCCGCGCTGGGGCCCTACAAGGGCGGCCTGCGGTTCCACCCCTCGGTGAACCTGGGCATCGTCAAGTTCCTCGGCTTCGAGCAGATCTTCAAGAACGCGCTCACCGGCATGCCGATCGGCGGCGGCAAGGGCGGCTCGGACTTCGACCCCAAGGGGCGGTCCGACGCCGAGGTGATGCGCTTCTGCCAGTCGTTCATGACCGAGCTGTACCGCCACCTGGGCGAGTACACCGACGTCCCGGCCGGGGACATCGGCGTCGGCGCCCGGGAGATCGGCTACCTGTTCGGGCAGTACAAGCGGATCACCAACCGCTACGAGTCCGGCGTCCTGACCGGCAAGGGCCTGGGCTGGGGCGGTGCCCTCGTGCGCACCGAGGCCACCGGCTACGGCGCTGCGTTCTTCGCCGAGGCGATGATGGCCGTGCGCGGGGAGACCTTCGAGGGCAAGCGGGTCGTCATCAGCGGCTCGGGCAACGTCGCCGTCTACGGCATCGAGAAGGTGCACCAGCTCGGCGGGACGGCGGTGGCCTGCTCCGACTCCAGCGGCTACGTCGTCGACGAGAAGGGGATCGACCTCGACCTGCTCAAGCAGGTCAAGGAGGTCGAGCGCGGGCGGGTGGACACCTACGCGCAGCGGCGCGACTCCGCCACCTTCGTCGCCGGCGGCAGCGTCTGGGACGTCCCCTGCGACGTCGCGATCCCCAGCGCCACGCAGAACGAGCTGGACGGCGACGCCGCGGCCGTCCTCGCCCGCAACGGCTGCCGCTACGTCGTCGAGGGTGCCAACATGCCTGCCACGCCGGCCGCGGTGAAGGTCTTCCGCGACACCGGGATCGGCTTCGCCCCCGGCAAGGCGGCCAACGCCGGCGGCGTGGCGACCTCGGCGCTGGAGATGCAGCAGAACGCCTCCCGCGACCGCTGGACGTTCGAGCACAGCGAGGCCCGGCTGGCCGAGATCATGCGGGACATCCACGCCCGGTGCCACGAGACCGCCGAGGAGTACGGCTCACCGGGGGACCTCGTCCTGGGGGCGAACGTGGCGGGCTTCCTGCAGGTGGCCGAGGCGGTGCACGCGCACGGCCTCATCTGAGGCTCAGAGCTCGGCGCGCAGGATCTCGGCGGCCAGCGCGAGCGACCGCATCTTGCCCGCCGCGGACTCCCGGGGCAGGTACTTCAGCCCGCAGTCGCTGGTGAGCACCAGCCGGTCGACGTCCACGTCGTCCAGCGCCCGGCGCACCCGGTCGGCCACGACCTCGGGCGTCTCCACCTCGGGCGTGGACAGGTCCAGGACGCCGAGCGCGATGCCCTTGCCGCGGAGCGGGCGCAGCGTGGCCGGGTCGAGGTGGGACTGCGCGGTCTCCACGGCGACCGTGTCCACGGGGGTGTCGGCCAGCTCCGGCAGGAAGGAGTAGCCCTCGGGCCGCTCGGAGACCATCGCCGCGTAGCCGAAGCAGAGGTGCAGGTGCACCGGCCCGGGAGCGCCCTCCACCGCGCGGGTCACGGCCTCCGCGCCGTACTCCCGGGCCACCTCGGGGCGGGCCTGCAGCCAGGGCTCGTCGATCTGGACGACGTCGGCGCCCGCGGCGAACAGGTCGGCGATCTCCGCCCGGACGACGTCGGCGTAGGCCAGGGCCAGCGCGCGGCCGTCGCGGTAGTGCTCGTCCTGCGCCTGCTGCGCCATCGTGAACGGGCCGGGGACGGTCATCTTGACCGTGCGGTCGGTGTGCGCCCGCAGGAACCGGACGTCGTCGGCCTGGACCGGGGCCGGCCGGCCGATGTCGCCGACCACGCGGGGCACCGGGATCGGCTTGCCGGACCGGTTGAGGATGCTGCCGGGCTGGTCGACGTCGACGCCGCTGAGCGCCGTCGCGAAGTGGTTGGAGTAGGACTCCCGCCGGATCTCGCCGTCGGTGACGACGTCGAGCCCCGCCTCCTCCTGCGACCGGATCGCCAGCAGGGTCGCGTCGTCCTGCGCCCCGGCGAGGAGCTCCGGCGGGATCCGCCACAGCTCCGCGGCCCGCACCCGCGGCGGGAACTGGTGGGCGAGGCGGTCGCGGTCGATGAGCCAGTCCGGCTGGGGCAGGCTGCCGACGATCGACGTGGGCAGCGGCGGCAGGGGTGCGGCGGGCATGCAGGGGAGTCTGCCGAGCATCCGGCCCGTGCGCCGCGTCCGGGGCTGTGCTGTGCTGACGGGCGTGGCAGACAACTACATCGCGGAACTGCCCTTCGGGGCCCCGGCGATCGACGACGCGGCCTTCGTGGCGCCGACCGCCGTGGTGGTGGGGGCGGTCAGCATGGGGCCGCGGTCGAGCATCTGGTACGGCGCCGTGGCCCGGGCCGATCAGGAGACGATCGAGATCGGGGCGGGGTCCAACGTCCAGGACGGGTGCACCCTGCACTCCGACCCCGGGTTCCCGCTGGTGGTGGGCCGGGACGTGACGGTCGGGCACCGCGTCGTGCTGCACGGCGCCCGGATCGACGACGAGGTGCTGGTCGGCATGGGCAGCGTCGTGATGAACGGGGCGCACATCGGCAGCGGCTCGATCGTGGCCGCCGGGGCCGTGGTCACCCAGGGCAAGCAGTTCCCACCGCGGTCGGTGATCGCCGGCGTCCCGGCCACGGTCGTGCGCGAGGCCACCGACGACGACCTGCTGCACATCCGCGGGAACGCGGCCGCCTACTCGGAGCGGCTGCCCGAGGCGCGCAAGGTGCGGCCCGTCGTGCGCCGCGCCCTGCCGTCCGCCGGGCACCTCCCCGGCGACGACATGCCGTAGGAGTCAGCGGACGGCGAGCCACTCCCGGAGGCCGGTGAGCAGCCGGTCGACGTCGTCGGCGTCGCTGTAGGGGGCCAGGCCCACCCGCAGGCCACCGGTGTCGCCGAGCCCGAGCCGCCGGCTGGCCTCGATCGCGTAGAAGGAGCCCGCCGGCGCGTTGACGCCCCGCTCGGCGAGGAAGCGGTAGGCGTCGGCGGCGTCGCGCCCCTCGAAGGTCAGCAGCAGCGTCGGCGTGCGGTGCGCCGCCCGCGACCGCAGCCGCACGCCGGGCAGCTCGGCCAGCCCCGCCTCCAGCCGCTCGCGCAGCCGGTCCTCGTGCTCCTCGATCGCGGTCATCGCCGCGACCAGCCGCTCCCGGCGGGAGCTGCCGTCGCCCAGCGCGGCGAGGAAGTCCACGGCGGCCGTCGTCCCGGCCAGCAGTTCGTAGGGCAGCGTACCGAGCTCGTAGCGCTCGGGCACGGCGTCGGAGCTCGGCAGCAGCTTCGCCGGGCGCAGCGTGGTCAGCAGCGCCGGGTCGGCGGCCATGACCCCGCAGTGCGGGCCGAGGAACTTGTACGGCGAGCAGGTGAAGACGTCGGCGCCGAGCGCGGGGACGTCGACCGGCGCGTGGGCGGTGAGGTGCACGCCGTCGACGACGAGCAGGGCGCCCGCCGCGTGCACCCGCGCGGCGATCTCCTCGATCGGCGGCCGGGTGCCGATCAGGTTCGACGCGCCGGTGACCGCGACCAGCCGCGTGCGGTCGGAGAGCACGGCGGCGACGTCGTCGGCGGTCAGCTCGCCGCTGTCCGGGTCGAACGCCGCCCACCGCACCGTCGCACCCACGGCTTCCGCGGCCACCACCCACGGCCGGATGTTGGCGTCGTGGTCGAGCCGGGTGACCACCACCTCGTCACCGGGGCCCCAGCCGGCGGCGAGCGTGCGGGCCAGGTCGAAGGTGAGCGCGGTGGCGCTGCGCCCGAACACGATGCCGCCGGGGTCGACCCCGAGCAGGTCGGCCATCGCCGAGCGCGCGGCCAGCACCGTCTCGTCGGCGAACCGCTCGGCGGCGGTGACCGAGCCGCGGTTGCTGATCGGCGCGGTCAGCGTCGCGGCGACCGCCCGGCCCACCGCCTCGGGCACCTGGGTGCCGCCCGGCCCGTCGAAGTGCGCGGTGCCGCTGGCCAGCGACGGGAAGCAGGAGCGGAGCGCGGCGACGTCGAGACCCATGGTCGCCGACGCTAGCCGCCGCCCGTCAGGCCTCCCCGGCCAGGGCGGCGACGGCCGCCCGTGCCTCCTCCACCGGCAGCGCCAGCGTCGCGTCGCCCACCGGCAGCTCCACCCGCACGGCGCCCGGGTCGCCCGTGACCGCCGCCTGCGACCAGGTCCACAGGCCCTCGTCGGCGGCCAGCCGGCGGGCGACCGCGGTGAACGCCTCCGGGGTGGTGCGCAGCAGCAGGTGCAGCATCGGCGTCTGCGGCGGGTCGGGGACGACGGTGACGCCGGGCAGGTCGCGCACCGCGGCGGCGATCTCGCGGGCGCGCGCCAGGTAGGCGGGCATCAGCGGCAGCCGCCGGCGCAGGCAGGCCAGCGCCGACGCCGCCCCCGGCCAGAGGCCGAACAGCGTGCCGCCCAGGCGGCGGCGCCACTCGCGGACCTCGCCCACGACGTCGGCCGGGCCGGCCAGGCAGCACCCGGCGAGCGCCCCGATGCCCTTGTAGAAGCTGACGTAGGCGGTGTCGAACAACCCCGCGATCTCGGCCGGCGTGCGGTCGTAGCCGGCCGCGGCCTCCCACAGCCGGGCGCCGTCCAGGTGCGCGGCCGCACCGCGTTCCCGTGCCCAGGTCACCTGCGCGACGAGGTCGTCCCACGGCGGCATGGGGCCGCCGAGGTCGCGCTGCGGCAGCTCCACCAGCAACGCGGCGGGCTGCTCGGCCACGGCATCGAGGTCGGCGCGCAGCAGCAGCCGGTAGCGGTTGCCCGCCGGGCGGAGCAGCATGCCGTGCAGCCGCTCGAACGCCTGCTCCTCGTGCCGGATCAGGTGGCTCTCGGGGTGGCAGACGACGGTGCGCCGGCCGCGCCGCTCCGCGTGCACCCGCAGCGCCGCCTGCTGGGCCATGACGCCGCTGGGCAGGTACACCGCCGCGGGCACCCCGAGCAGCTGCGCGACCTCGGCCTCCAGCTCGGCCACCACCCCGCCGTCGCCGTACCGGTCGGGCGCGGTGCCGGGCGGGACCGTCGCCAGCAGGTCGGCCGGCCGCCACGCGCCGTGCCCGGTCAGCGAGCGGGTGCAGCCCTCGCGCAGGGCGAGGAGGTCGTCGTCCACCCGGCCAGTCTCGCCCGCGGGCTGCTCAGTGGTGGCGCCGCCCCTCGGCAAGCATCTGTACGGCGGCGGCGATGCGCTTCGCCCGGCCGGCCGGGGTGACGGCGGTGTGCACCCGCCACAGGACGGCGTAGCGGTTCTGCCCGTCGAGGGCGTCGAACGCGGCGCGCGCCCCCGGCTCGGCGTCCAGCGCCGCGGCGAGGTCGTCGGGCACGGTGATGGTCGCCGCACCCGGGTAGGCGCGTTCCCACCGGCCGTCGGCCCTCGCCGCCTCCACCGCCGCCAGGCCGGCCGGGCGCATCCGCCCCTCGGCGGTCAGCCGTTCCACGGTGGCGACGTTCTTCTGCGACCAGACGCTGCGCGGGCGGCGCGGGGTGAGCCGCAGCAGGTGGTAGGAGTCGTCCAGCCGCAGGCCCCGCCCGTCGATCCAGCCGAAGCACAGCGCCGACTCGACCACCTCCGCCGAGGTGATCGAGGCGATGCCCGAGCTCTTGCGCGCGATCTGCACGTAGAGGCCGGGCGCGGTGGCGTGCTCGGCCTCCAGCCAGGCCTCGAAGGCGGGCTGGTCGCGGAACGGCAGCATCGGCAGGTCCGTCGGCACGGGCACGCCACCATCCTGGACCCGGGGTACGACGTTCCCGGCGCCGTCAGCCCGCGAGCAGCTCGCGCAGCAGCGCGTCGACCACCGCCGTCTCGACGAGGAAGCCGTCGTGCCCGTAGGGGGAGCGGATCAGCCGCAGCGGGACGCCGAGGGCGTCGGCCACCCGCTGCTGCTGCTCGACCGGGTACAGCCGGTCGCTGTCCACGCCGGCGACCAGTGCGCGGGCGGTCACCCGGCCGAGCGCCGCCTCCACGCCGCCGCGGCCCCGGCCGACGTCCCAGGTGTTCATCGCCTCGGTCAGCACCACGTAGCTGCCGGCGTCGAACCGGCCGGCGAGCTTCGCCCCGTGGTGCTGCAGGTAGGAGGCGACGGCGAAGCGGCCGTCCTCCTGCAGGCGCGGCCCGAAGCGCGCCTCCAGCTCCGCGGCGCTGCGGTAGGTGAGATGGGCGATCCGGCGGGCGACGTCGAGGCCGTCCACCGGGGGGGCGTCCAGCGGGTAGTCGCCGTCCCGCCAGCGCGGGTCGCCCCGCACGGCGGCCTGCTGCGTGGTCTGGGTGCCGATCTGGTCGGCCGAGGCGACGGCGGTCGAGGCGAGGAAGAACAGCCCCGCCACCCGGCCGGGGAACCGGACCGCCCACTCCAGCGCCCGCATGCCGCCCATCGAGCCCCCGGCCACGGCGGCGAAGCGCTGGACGCCCAGCGCGTCGGCCAGCGCCGCCTCGGCCCGCACCTGGTCGCCGACGGTCACCTCGGGGAAGCGCGCGCCCCAGGGCCGGCCGTCCGGCGCCGCCGACGACGGCCCGGTCGTCCCCTGGCAGCCGCCGAGGACGTTCGCGCAGACGACGAAGAAGCGGTCGGTGTCCAGCGCGGCGCCGGGGCCGACGACGCCGCCCCACCAGCCCGGCGTCGGGTGGCCCGGGCCGGCCGCGCCCACGACGTGGCTGTCGCCCGTGAGCGCGTGCTCGACCAGCACGGCGTTGCCGCCGTCCGGGGCGAGCGTCCCCCGGGTCTCGTAGGCGATCCGGATCCCGGGCAGGCTCCCGCCGCGCTCCAGCTCGAACGGGGCGGGCAGGTCGAGGAACCGCCGGTCGCCCGCCGGATCCCCCTCGACCCACCCGCCCATGTCAGGCGGACTTGGCGGCGCGGAACCCGGCCTCCAGGTCGGCGAGGATGTCCTCGATCCCCTCCAGGCCGACGGCGAGGCGCACCAGGCCCGGCGTGACGCCGGCGGTGAGCTGCTCCTCCGGGGTCAGCTGCGAGTGCGTCGTCGAGGCCGGGTGGATGACCAGGCTGCGCACGTCGCCGATGTTGGCGACGTGGCTGTGCAGCTCGAGGGCCTCCACGAACCGCTTCCCGGCCTCCACGCCGCCGTGCAGCTCGAAGGTGAGCACGGCGCCGGCGCCCTTCGGGGCGTACTTCTGCTGGGCCGCGTGCCACGGGGAGGAGGGCAGGCCGGGGTAGTTGACCCGCTCGACGGCGTCGTGGGCCTCGAGGAACTCGGCCACCCGCTGGGCGTTCTGCACGTGCCGCTCCATGCGCAGCGACAGCGTCTCGATTCCCTGCACCACCAGGAAGGCGTTGAACGGGGAGACCGCCGGCCCGAGGTCGCGCAGCAGTTGCACCCGCGCCTTGAGCGCGAACGCCGGCGCGCCGAGGTCGGCGTAGACGACACCGTGGTACGTGGGGTCGGCGGTGGTGAACATCGGGTGCCGGCCGCCGGTCCAGTCGAACGAGCCGCCGTCGACGATCAGCCCGGCGACGACCGTGCCGTGGCCGCCGAGGTACTTGGTGGCCGAGTGGACGACGACGTCGGCGCCGAACTCCAGGGGCCGCACCAGGTACGGCGTGGCGATGGTGTTGTCGACGATCAGCGGGACGCCGTTGCGGTGGGCGACCCCGGCGACGGCCTCGATGTCGAGGATGTCGCCCTTGGGGTTGCCGATCGACTCGGCGAAGAACGCGCGGGTGTTCTCCTGGACGAGCGACTGCCAGTTCTCCGGGTCGTCGGGGTCCTCGACGAAGGAGACGGTGATGCCCATCTTCGGCAGCGAGTGGTGCAGCAGGTTGTAGGTGCCGCCGTACAGCGACGCGGAGGCCACGATGTGGTCGCCGGCCTCGGCGAGGTTGAGGATGGCGAGGGTCTCCGCGGCCTGGCCGGAGGCGACGGCGAGCGCGGCGACGCCGCCCTCCAGCGACGCCACGCGCTGCTCGAGCGCGTCCTGCGTCGGGTTCATGATCCGCGTGTAGATGTTGCCCATCTCGGCCAGCGCGAAGAGGTCCGCGGCGTGCTGGGTGTCGCGGAACTGGTAGGCGGTGGTCGCGTAGATCGGCAGCGCGCGGGCGCCGGTCGTGGGGTCGGGGCTCGTGCCGGCGTGGATCTGCCGGGTCTCGAAGCTCCAGCTCTGCGGGTCGGTCATGCGCCGTCTCCTTCGCTCGCGGGAGATCCCGCGGCGCACGGGAACTCCGTCCTTGCCGGTGGCGGGACGCCGGCCGGCCGGCTCTTCCCCTGGAGCACCTCAGACGGAGTTGAGGTTGCCGGGCAGCCAGCCAGGTGCTTCGCGCTGCCTCTCAGGAGCCGACGTGATCGTAGGACGCGCCGCAGAGCACCGCACACCCGCCCCGGCCGGCGCAGCGATGTCCCACGTGGAACACCGGCCCCAGCGGCCTACGAGCCGGGCGCCGTCTCCCCGCCCGCGCCGCCGGTCGGCGCGGGGGCGGTCGTCTCCGGTGCCGTCGTGGTGGCGCCCGGCGAGGAGGGGGCGGTGGTGGTCGGTCGAGGCGTCGGCTCGGACTGCTGCGTCGTCGTCGCCGGCTCCTCCGTCGGCTCCGCCTCCTCCGTCTGCGTCGGCTCGGTGGTGCCCGCCGGGTCGGTGGGCTCGGTGACGCCGGTGTCCTCGGCCGGCGGGGTGGCCCCGGGCACCGGCGGCTTGACGTTGAGCCAGAGCGCGAAGACCGCGACGAAGAGCACGGCGAGCACGACGGTGGAGGTGCGGGCGCGGCCCAGCCGGCGGGGGATCGCCGCCCACCAGCCGTGCCGCGGCGCCGGCGACGCGCTGTCGGCGGGCGAGCCGGGCGCGGCGGCGGGGGCGGTGCTGACCGTGGGCTCCTCGGAGGCCCGGGCGGTGGGGTCGCGACGCTCGTCGGACGGGGTCACCGGGCTCCCTCCTGGACGGCCGTCGCGCCGTCCTGCGCCATGACCGCGGTCGTGGGCTGCGGCACCTGCATGCCCTGGTTGCGGAAGGCCTGGACGATGCGGGCGCGCAGGTCGCGCCCGACCTCGAACTGCTTGCCGGGCAGCGTGCGGGCGACCACCCGGACGTTCACCTCGTCCAGGCCGAGGGTCTCGACGCCCATCACGGTGGGCGGGTCGAGCAGCAGCGGCCGCATCGCCGGGTCGCGGAACGCCTCCCGGCCCACCCCGCGCAGGATCTCGTTGGCCCGGGTCACGTCCACGGTGGTCGGCACGGGGACGTCGACGACGGCGCGCGCCCAGTCGCGGGACAGGTTGACGACCTTGACGATCTGGCCGTTGGGCACGGTCACCACCTCGCCGTCGGGGGAGCGCACGCGGGTGACCCGCAGGGTGACGTCCTCGACCGTGCCGTTGGCCGGGTCGCCGCCGCCGACCACCTGGATGGAGACGACGTCGCCGAACCCGTACTGGCGCTCGGTGATGATGAAGAAGCCGGCCAGCACGTCGCCGACGATGCGCTGCGCGCCGAAGCCCAGGCCCACGCCCAGCACGGTCGCCGGCGCGACGAGGCCGGTCACCGGGATGCCGAGGCGGTCGAGGATGAAGAACACCGAGATCGAGTAGATGAGCACGACCAGGGCCCAGGTGAGCACCTGGGTCAGCGAGTGGCGGTGCTTGGCCGCCTCCGACCGGACCAGCGCGTCGCCGCCGGTGGAGTTGCGGTCGATCCGGTCGGTGATCCTGCCGCCGACCCAGCCCACGAAGCGGGCCAGCAGGACCGAGCCGAGGACGATGAGCACGACCTCGAGACCCCGCCCGGACAGCCAGTCGAGCACGTCTCTCAGCGCGTCCACGGGGCAGCACTCCGATCGTCGGGGGAAGCGACCCTCCCACCTTGCGCACCGCCGGGCGGCGATGCCAACCGGATCCGGAGCGTACCGCCGCGCCGACCGGCGGACGCGCCGCTGACCTGCGGCACAGCGCCCGTGGAGAGATCCCTCACGGCCCGCTCACCGCGGCTCGACGAACAGCGACTGGCTGGACCGGCCGATGGGCCCGTCGGCGTCGAAGAGGAGGGCGTTGCACTGCGCGGCGCCCGCGCCGCCGTGCACGGTCGCGGCGTCCATCCCCAGCCACTCCCCGCGCGGCGGCCGCTGCAGGGCCACCGAGAGGTCGACGTTGGCGAACGTCGCCCGCGTCCAGTCCAGGGTGGCCGAGATGCCGCTCGCGGCGTCGGTCATGACCAGCAGGTGCTGCAGCGGCGTCATCGGCTCCCCGGCGACGAGCGCGCACTCCGCGCGGGTCCACGCCGTGGCCGGGCCGGGCCCGTTGAACGTCCCCGCGGCGAACCGCCAGTCCAGCGCCCGGTGGTAGGCCACCTCGCTGGTGAAGAACGCCGCGCGCTCGGGGCGGCTCTCCTCCGGCCCGGCCGGCGCCGGGTGCGGCAGCGGGGTCTCGGGCGCGGCGTCGTCGCGGGAGCGCATCCGCCAGGCGGACAGCCGCATGAGCGGCGGGCCCCCGGCGTCGAGGACCGCCTCCACCAGCTCGATCCGCCGGCCGGGCCGGACGACCGACGTGCGCACCCGCACCGGGCCGACCGGTACCGGCGCCAGGATGTCGTAGGCCATCCGGACCGTCTGCCCGCCCTCGATGCCGCCGGCCTCCTCGGCGGCGCGGAGCAGCAACGCGGCCGGGGGGCCGGCGTGCTGGTACCCGTTGTCCCACGGGCCGATGGTCAGGGCGGTGGCGGTGAAGCCGTCGCCGTCGGGCAGGTAGAGGGCCTCCGGAACGTCCACGGGAGGAGTCTGCCGCCCCCGGTCGCCGCCCGGTCGGGCCGGTAGGTGTCTCGGTCGCCGTTGCCCGCTACCGTGCGCGCGTGCCCCGCACCGTCCGCCCTGCCCTCGGCTACGCCTTCACCCTGGGCGCGGCGGCCTTCTTCGCCGTCAACGGCACGGTCTCCACGCTGGCCCTCCAGGCGGGCGTGTCGCCGACCCGGCTGACCGCGCTGCGCTGCACCGGCGCCGCGCTCGTGCTGCTGGCGGTGCTCGCGCTCGCCGCCCCGGGCCGGCTGCGGGTGCGGCCCCGCGAGCTGCCGCTGCTCGCCGTCTTCGGCGTCGTGGGCGTCGCGCTGACCCAGTTCCTGTACTACGTCGCCATCGGGCGGCTGCCGGTCGGCATCGCGCTGGTGTTCGAGATGACCGCGCCGGTCTTCATCGCGCTCTACGTCTGGCTGGTGCGCCGCGAGCGGGTGCGCAGCCGGCTGTGGGCGGCGCTGCTGCTCTCGTTGTCCGGGCTGGTGCTCGTCGCGCAGGTGTGGGAGGGCGGCGGGTCGCTGGACGCGCTGGGGGTGGCGGCGGCATTCGGCGCGGCGCTCTGCCTGGCCACCTACTACCTGGTGGGCGAGCGCGGGACCGCGAGCCGCGACCCGGTCACCCTCACCTGCTGGAGCTTCGTGGCGGCGGCGCTGTTCTGGGCGGTCGCCGCGCCGTGGTGGGAGTTCGACGCCGGGGTGCTCGCCGAGCCGGTGCCGGTCTCGCTGGGCGACCTTCGGGTGCCGCTGTGGCTGCTCGTCGGGTGGATCGTCGTGCTGGGTGCGGCGGTGCCGTTCTGGTTGTCGGTCGCGGCGCTGCCGCACCTGGCGCCTACCACGGCCGGCTTGGTGGCGACGGTCGAGCCGGTGTTCGCCTCCGTCGTCGCCTGGCTGTGGGTGGAGCAGGTGCTCACCGGCTGGCAGGTCGCGGGGGGCCTCGTCGTGCTCACCGGGATCGCGCTGGCCCAGACCGCGCGCACCGGCCGGACGCCGTCGGCTCCCCCGGTGCCGGAGACCCCGGCCCCGCTGTCGACGTGACGCGGGGCCGGGGTCCCGGGGGGCGCGCTACGGGGTGACGTCCTCGGCGTCGGCGAGCCAGCCGGCCAGCTCCTCCATGTACTCGGCCTGCGCGACGTAGTCCATGCCGATGTACTTCCACGGGTGCACCTGGCCGGCCTGGACGGCGGGCAGCAGGCCGTACGTGGGCTGCGTGGCCATCTCCTCGGGGGTCATGGCGCCGCGCAGCGAGTACAGCAGGACGTCGCTCGGGTGCTGGGGCACGTTCTCCCAGCTCGCCGTCTCCCAGTAGTAGCCCTCACCGCCCGGGTCGACGAACCGGACGCCGAGGTCGGCGTACATGCGCAGCGAGGGCTCGTCCCGCGCCTTGGCCATGTAGAAGCCCTCGTCGGCGTAGGCGGCGACGGGCAGCACGGTCACGCCGCCGGCCGCGGCCTCGGTGAGCTCGGCGGAGGCCGCCTCGAACTCCTCGCGGGCCCGCGCCACCTCCCCGCCCTCCAGGTCGGCGCCCAGCGCCCCGGCGAGCTCGGCGGTGCGGTCGATGACGTCGGCGGCCGAGCCCTTCCAGGCGATGGCGATGATCGGCGCGATCTCGGCGACCTGCTCCTGCTGCTCCAGGCTCTCGAAGCCGTAGAACGGCTGGGTCTGGTCGATCGTCCCCTCGCGGTCGGTGGGGTAGACGCTGGTGACGATGACGTCCGGGGCCGCCGCGGCCAGCTGCTCGAGGTCGATCTGGCCGTAGCTCTCGCCCACGATCTCCACCTCGGAGAGGTCCTTGCCCTCGAAGGCGACGTCGTCGGCCGTGGCGGTCTGGCCGAAGGTGGCCACCGGCTCCACGCCGTAGTTCCACAGCGAGGAGACGACGTCGTTGAGGCCGGCGACGCGCTCGGGAGCGGCGTCGAGCTCGACGGTGTTGCCCAGGTCATCGGTGAACTGCCAGCCGCCCACGGCGGCGGCCGGGGCGGTGCCCTCGGTGGCGACGTCGTCCCCGCAGGCGCTGACGCCGACGGTCACGACCAGGGCCAGGAGGCCGCCCAGCAGGCGGCGAGAGGTGCGGTGCAACGGAACTCCCTCGGGTGAGGGGATGCGTGATCATCCCCGGTCGACGAGGAAGGTTAGCCTGTCCTAAGTTGGCGCGCCGAGAGGGGCCCGCTCAGCGGAGCCGGCGCACCGGGACCACCATCGGCGTCCCGGTGACCGGGTCGGCCAGCACCCGGGCCTCGAGGTCGAAGACGCCGGCGAGCAGCTCCTCGGTCAGCACCTCGGCGGGGGTGCCCGAGGCCACCAGGGCGCCGTCCTTCATCGCCACCAGCCGCTGGGCGTAGCGGGCGGCCAGGTTCAGGTCGTGCAGCACCAGGACCACGGTGCGGCCGCGCTCGGCGTGCAGCCGGGCCACCAGGTCCAGCACGTCGATCTGGTGGGAGAGGTCCAGGTAGGTCGTCGGCTCGTCCAGCAGGAGCAGGTCGGTGCCCTGGGCCAGCGCCATCGAGATCCAGGCCCGCTGCCGCTGGCCGCCGGAGAGCGCGTCGACCGGCCGGCCCGCGAGGTCGGACATGTCCGTCCAGGCCAGCGCCTCGGCGACCACGGCCTCGTCGTCGCGGGACCACTGCCGCAGCCAGCTCTGGTGCGGGTGCCGGCCCCGGACGACGAGGTCGCCGACGGTGAGCCCCTCCGGCGCGACCGGGGTCTGCGGCAGCAGCCCGAGCACCTTGGCGACCTCCCGGGTGGACGTGCGCGCGATGGCCCGCCCGTCCAGCAGCACCTGCCCGCTCGTCGGCCGCAGCAGCCGGCCGAGCGCGCGCAGCAGCGTCGACTTGCCGCAGCCGTTCGGCCCGACGATCGCGGTGAACGAGCCCTCGGTCAGCTCGAGGTCGAGGTCGTCGACCACCACCTGCTCGTCGTAGGCCAGCCGGACGTGCTCGGCGGCGAGCCGGACCCGCCGGGGCTCGGCGGGGGCGACGGCGTGGTGCAGCAGTTCGGTGCCGATGTCGAGGGTCACAGCGTCGCTCGCCGCCTTCCACGGACCAGGAGCCAGAGCAGGTAGGGGGCGCCGAAGACGGCGGTCAGGATGCCGACGGGCAACGCCTGGGGCAGCGCGGTGCGGGTGATCAGGTCGGCGGTCACCACGAGGAGGGCGCCGAGGATGCCCGAGGCCAGCAGCGGTGGCCGCGAGCCGCCGGTGAGCCGGACGGCGATCTGCGGGACCACGAGGGCGACGAAGGTGATCGGCCCGGCGGCCGAGACTGCGAAGGCCACGAGGAACACGGCGAGCAGGACGACGGCGGCCTGCGCCCCGGCTACCCGCACGCCCAGCCCCCGGGCGGTGTCGTCGCCGAACTGGAGGACGGCGAGCACGCGCCCGGCGGCCAGGGTGAGCGGCAGCAGCACGGCGACAGCGACGCCCAGCGGCAGGGCGTTCTCCCACGTGCGGGCGTTGAGCGAGCCGGTGATCCAGACGTAGGCCGACGCGGCGTCGTAGATCTCGGCGTTGGTGAGCAACCAGTCGGTGAGCGCGGTGCCGGCCGACCACAGGGCGATGCCGATGAGGACCAGCCGGTACCCGTCGACCCCGGCCCGCCAGGTGAGGGCGAACAGCAGCACCCCGGTGACCAGCGCGCCCAGGAGGGCGGCCAGCGGGACGCCCAGCCCGCCGAGGATCGCGCCGGTCGAGGAGCTGCCGCTGAGCACGATCGCGGCCACGGCGCCCACCGAGGCGCCCATGGTGATGCCGAGGGTGTCGGGGGAGGCCAGCGGGTTGCGGGCGAAGGTCTGGAACAGCGCGCCGGCGACGCCGAGGGCCAGCCCGACGAGCGCGCCGACCACCACCCGCGGGGCCCGCAGCTCCAGGATGATGAACGGCTGCGGCCCCTCACCGAGGCCGACCAGCGTGCGCAGCACGTCGCCGACGCCGATCGGGAAGTCGCCGCGGCCCATGCTCAGGGCCGCCGCCAGCACCAGCACGGCGAACCCGGCCACCGGCACGACGACCTGCCGCCAGTGCAGCCGCCCCGAGACGGGGCCCGCGCGGAAGGCGCGCCCCTGGCGGAGCCGGGGAGGCGGCGCGCTCGTCGGGCGGGCCGGGGCGTCGACGCTCACAGCCCCACCGTCCGGCTGCGGCGCACGAGCGCGATGAAGAAGGGGGCGCCGACCAGCGCGAGCACGATGCCCACCTGCAGCTCGCCGGGGCGCGCCAGGACGCGGCCGAGCACGTCGGCGACCAGCAGCAGCGCAGCGCCGGCGAGCGCGGAGCAGGGCAGCAGCCACCGGTGGTCGGGGCCGGTGAGCGCGCGGACGGCGTGCGGCACGACCAGCCCCACGAAGGCGATGGGCCCGGCGGCGGCGGTGGCGGCGCCGCAGAGCAGCGTGATCGCGGCCAGCCCGACGGAGCGGGCCAGCCAGATGCGCTGGCCCAGCCCGCGGGCGACGTCCTCGCCGAGCCCCAGCAGGTTCAGCGCGGGCGCGTTGACGAGGGCCAGCACCAGCCCGACGGCGAGGAAGGGGGCCACCTGGGCGGCGACGGTGGCGTCCCGCCCGGCCAGCGAGCCGACGACCCAGAACCGGAAGCTGTCCAGCGTCTGCTGGTCGCTCACCAGGATGGCGCGGACCAGGCCGTAGAGCAGGGCCGACAGCGCCGCGCCGGCGAGGGCCAGGGTGACCGGCGTCGCCCCGCCCCGCCCGGCCGAGCCGATCGCGTACACCAGCACGGTGCCGATCAGCGCGCCGGCGAAGGCGAACCAGACGTAGCCGCCGGGGGTGCCGACGCCCAGCAGCGTGATCGCCAGGACGACGGCGAGGCTCGCGCCCGCGGTCACGCCGAGGAGCCCGGGATCGCCGAGCGGGTTGCGGGTGTGGCCCTGCATCAGCGCCCCGGCCAGGCCCAGCGCCGCACCCACCATGAGGCCCAGCACCGTGCGCGGGACGCGCAGCTGCCGGACGATCACCGCTTCCTCGCCGGACAGGGAGGAGTCGAGCAGCGAGCGCCAGACCTCGCCGAGGCCGATGGCGCGGGTGCCGATCGCGATGCTGGCCAGCGCGGCGGCGACGACGAGCACCAGCAGCAGGACCAGCGTGCCCAGCCGCCGGGCGCGCAGCGGGGGTGCCGGAGGTCGTGCCGAGCCCCGTGCCGGGACGTCGACCGTGGTGGCCACGAGCAGCTCCCGGGACGGACGGCAGATCAGATAAGGCTTACCTTAGCCCGCTCTGCCGCTCCCGTCAGGGGCGCGCTGCGCACGGCCCCCCTCCCGGGAGCTCAGCGCTCCTGCCGGCGGCTGCCGCCGTGCCAGTCCTCCTGCTGCCCGACCTCGCCGGGCTGCACGCCGAACGCGGGCAGCTGCGGGCGCTCCCGCAGGCTGCGCTTGAGCTCGGCGAACCCGGGGAACGAGGCCAGCCCGACGACGTGGTCCCAGAGCGCGACGGCCTCGTCGTCGGCCGGCAGTCGGCTGATGACCGGCCCGAAGAAGGCGACGCCCTCCGGCGGCTGGAAGTGCAGGATCGGCGTTCCGACGTCCTTGCCGGCCAGGCCGAGCGCCTCGTCGGTCTCGGCCTGGATCTGGGCGTCGCGACCGCCGTCCTCCAGCGCGTCGGCGAGCCCGGCTGGCAACCCGGCGTCGGCGAGCACGGGGGCGGCGAACTCCGCCGTCCCCCGCTCCGCCCGGTCGCCCTCCGGGCCGCGCTCGAAGACGTGCTGCCCGCACGCCTCGTAGAACCGGGCGACGCCCTCGTTCCCGTGCTGGTCGCGCACGTGGGCGGCCACCCGGAGCAGCCGCAGGCCGGCGGTGTGCCCGGCCTCGTACTCGGGCGGGAAGTGGGTGGCGTAGTCGACGTGGGCGTTGAGCAGCCGCAGCGAGATGAACCGCCACTCGACGGCGTACTCCCGCTGCGCGCTCACCTGCCGGACCCACGTGCTGGTCATCCAGGCGAAGGGGCAGACCGGGTCGAACCAGAAGCGCAGATCGGCCATGCCGCGAACCTAGGTGCTGGTGCCCGACCCCGCCGGGCGACGTCGTCCCTGCCCCGACGACGTCGACCGCGCCTGGTGACGTCGACCGCGGCGCGCGTCCGCCGGCCACGCCGTGTGCCGCGGGGTCAGCTCCCACACCGCGAGGTCGGCCGCCTGGCGTCAGGCCGGGAGGACCGACTCGATCGCCGCGCGCACCTCGGAGGCGTCGGGTCCGGTCCGCGGGCGGAACCCGGCGACGACGCGGCCGGTCTCGTCGAGCACCCACTTCTCGGAGTTCCAGGGCCGATCACATCTTCGGTAGGGGCCAGGCGCGCAGCTTGAGTTCGACTAACGGGTTTGCTGTGACCAGGTGAACGCGATCTCGTTCGGTAGGCGCGGCCTACGGCCGATGGTGTCGCTCCAGTGCAGATCGACCGCAGGCACCTCTGGCGGCGCAAGAGCTGCTGCGAGCGCCAACGCGCCCTCTGCTGGCCAGGTCACATCGGGCGGGATAACGAGAGTCCGAGCCAGCCCTCCTCAAGATCTCCGTCGGTCTCGCACACGATGTCCACGGTCATGATCGCCGTGCCGGCGTCTCCAGGCTGCACGGATGCCACGAAGTCCTTGCGAACCTCGTCGCCGGGGAAGGCGCGGGCTTCTCCTAGCAGCTGAGGCGCGAGTTCGCGAAGGGCGTCAATCAGGGTGCTCGGCGTCTCGCTGAGCAGGTTCTCGAAGTCGTCCGCAGTCGGGGCGAGTCGGTCGGCGCCGTCCAAGCGCTTGAAGTACTCGTAGACGTCCTTGCGATCACCTGCGGCGTGGTACTCGTGATACCCCACCAGCCAGCACGTCTCGAACTCCTCGTCCCAGTACGTGGCACCGCGACCGCGACCGGTATGCAGGCTTCGATACGCGCCGAAGGGGACAAGAGACTGGATCGTCTCGCCCGTGTCCGGAGCCGTTTCGCGCAGGTCAACAAACTTGCCCACAGCTGGATGCCGGGTGCAGTACTCCCGGGCGTCTCGCATGGCGAAGAGCTCTGGGCTAAGCCCAAGGTCCTCTTGAAGGCAGCGCAGAGTCACCCGTAGGTGTCGGGCGCGCACTCCTGCTCAGGCGGGGCGGAAACGTGCGGCAGCGCGCTCTGCGCGCTCGCGGCGTGAGAGCCGCTGGCGTTCGACGATCTCGGCGGAGGACGACTTCCGGGCTCGATCGATCTGCTCCGCGATCTGAACCCGATCCATGCCCCGGACCTCCTCGACGATACCTGCGCCGGGAGAGCCGTTCGTGGACTGCACGCGCTGAAGCGTGGCCAACGTCCTCCCCTTCCTTTGCTAGGCCAGCAGAGCTGAACCTGCGACGGATGTACCACCATGTTGTCTAACGGCAGATCCGTCAACTTGTTCCACCCCACTGTGGGATGAAGTTGCACGGAGCATGACACAGGCCCGTAGGCCTGGCCGTAGTGGCTACAGCCCCGCGCCAGGCTACGCGCCCGCCGCAGCGGTTAGGCTCCGACGGCTGCTCAGGGCTTTGGTCGGAGCCAAACCGCTGCGGCGGACAGTCCGGCAAACCTGCAGGTCAGAGCCGTGTTGCGCGAGACGAGTTCTACTCAGTCGCCCCTTCGCCCGCGAGCAGACTCTCGATCGCCGCGCGCACCTCGGGGGCGTCGGGCTCGGTCCGCGGGCGGAAGCGGGCGACGACCCGGCCGGTCCCGTCGACGACCCACTTCTCGAAGTTCCACTGCACGTCGCCGGCGGCGCCGTCGAGGTCGGGCACCGCCGTCAGCCGCTGGAAGAGGGGGTGCGCGCCGGGGCCGTTGACCTCGGTCTTCTCCGTCAGCGGGAAGGTGACGCCGTAGGTGGCCGAGCAGAACTGCTCGATCTCCTCGGCGGTGCCGGGCTCCTGGCCCATGAACTGGTTGCACGGCACGCCGACGACGGTGAAGCCGCGGGGGCCGTACTCCTCGTGCAGCGCCTCCAGCGCGGTGTACTGCGGGGTGAGCCCGCACCGGCTGGCCACGTTCACCAGCAGCGCCGGCGTCCCACCGGTGAGCTCCCGCAGCGTCGTGGCGGTTCCCTGCAGCGTGGTCACGGGCGTGTCGAGGAGGTCCTCCATGCCGCCCGCAGCGCCCCGGGCCGGGCGTTCATTCCGGCGGGCCTACTCCAGGCCGCTGGCGTCGTCGGGCACGTCGACGGCGTACTGGCGCAGCGCCTCGAGCGGCACCACCTCCAGGGCGCGGGCGTTGGTGGCGGCCAGCACCACGCCCGCCGCGGCCCCGGCCTGGTAGGCCTGCAGCCAGCGGGTGGCGACGACGCACCAGCGGTCACCCGGCCGCAGCCCCGGGAAGCCGTACTCGGGACGCGGGGTGGAGAGGTCGTTGCCCAGCTCCCGCTGCAGCGCCAGGAACTCGGTGGAGACGACGGCGCAGACGGTGTGCCGGCCGAGGTCGTCGGGCCCGGAGGTGCAGTGCCCGTCGCGGTAGAAGCCGGTCACCGGGTCGGTCGAGCACGGTTGCAGCGGTCCACCGAGCACGTTCCGCTCGTCGGCGGGGTCGGGCAGCACGGGCGCTCCTCGAGTGGGCGTGGTCGGCGCGGGCCCAGGATGGCATGGTGCGGGCGTGACCGAGAGCACCGAGATCCTCTGGCGCCCCACCGCCGCGTCGATCGCCGGCACCCGCGTGGCTGCCTTCGCCGACCACGTGGCCGCCCGCCGGGGCGTGTCCTTCGGCGACCCCGTCGACTACGACGCGCTGTGGCGCTGGTCGATCGGGCACCTCGACCAGTTCTGGGGTGACCTCGCGCGCTGGACCGGCGTGCTCGACGTCCCCGACGACCGGGTGCTCACCTCCCGCGAGATGCCCGGCGCCGTCTGGTTCCCGGGGACGACGGTCAACTACGCGGAGCAGGTGTTCCGCCAGGCCGCCGACGACCGGCCCGCGCTGATCGCCGTCGCCGAGGACACCGAGCCGGTCGAGATCCCGTGGGCGGACCTCCGTGCCCAGGTGGGCGCGTTCGCCGCGACCCTGCGCCGGCTGGGCGTGCGCCCCGGCGACCGGGTGGCCGGCTACCTGCCCAACGTGCCCGAGACCGTCGTCGCCTTCCTCGGGGCGGCCGCGATCGGCGCGGTCTGGTCCTCGTGCGCCCCCGACTTCGGCACCCGCGCCGTCCTCGACCGGTTCGCGCAGATCGAGCCGACCGTGCTGGTCGCCGTCGACGGGTACCGGTTCAACGGGCGTGCGCACGACCGGCGCGAGGTCGTGGCGCAGCTGCGCGAGGCGCTGCCGACGGTGCGGACGACGGTCGCCGTCCCGCGGCTGTTCCCCGACGAGGTGCCCGACGGCGCGCTGGCCTGGGCGGACGCCGTCGCCGATGCCCAGGACCCGGTGTTCGAGCCGACGCCGTTCGACCACCCGCTGTGGATCGTCTACTCGTCGGGCACCACCGGCCTGCCCAAGGGCATCGTGCACGGGCACGGCGGCGTGGTGCTGGAGCACCTCAAGTGGGGGCTGCTGCACCAGGACCTGGGCCCGGGCGCGCGCTTCTACTGGTACACCTCCACCGCCTGGATGATGTGGAACGTCGTGGCCTCCTCGCTGCTGTCGGGCGCGACGGCGGTGCTCCACGACGGGGCGCCCGCCTACCCGACGGCGGACGCGCAGTTCGCCCTCGCCGCGAAGGTCGGGATCACCCTGCTGGGCACGAGCCCGGGGTACCTGGCCGCCTGCCAGAAGGCCGGCGTCCGCCCCGGCGACGACCACGACCTCTCCGCGTTGCGCGTGCTCGGCTGCACCGGCTCCCCGCTGCCCGACGCCTCCTACCACTGGGTCTACGACGCCGTCGGCAGGGACCTGCAGCTGGTCTCCGCGTCGGGCGGCACCGACGTCGCGACCGGCTTCATCGGGAGCTCGCCGCTGCTCCCGGTCACGGTGGGCGAGCTGCAGCGGCCCATGCTGGCCGTGGCCGTGCAGTCGTGGGACGAGCAGGGCCAGCCCGTGGTGGGCGAGCTCGGGGAGCTGGTGGTCACCGAGCCGATGCCCTCGATGCCCCTGTACTTCTGGAACGACCCGGACGGTGACCGCTACCGCGCGGCCTACTTCGAGCCGTGGCCCGGGGTGTGGCGGCATGGCGACTGGCTGGAGATCACCGGGCGCGGCACCTGCATCATCACCGGCCGGTCGGACTCCACGCTCAACCGCGGCGGGGTGCGGATGGGCACCGCCGACATCTACGCCGCCGTCGAGGCCTTCCCCGAGGTGCTCGACTGCGTCGTCCTCGGGGTCGAGCTGCCCGAGGGCGGCTACTGGATGCCGCTGTTCGTCCAGCTCGCACCGGGGGAGGAACTCACCGACGAGCTGGTCGGGCGGTTGCGGGCGGCCATCCGGGAACAGGCCAGCCCGCGGCACGTGCCCGACGAGGTGATCGCCGTCCCCGGGGTGCCGCACACGCGCACCGGCAAGCGGCTGGAGGTGCCGCTCAAGCGGCTGTTCCAGGGCGTCGACCCGGCGAAGGCGGTCAACACCGGCACCGTCGACGACGCCTCGCTGGTCGAGCACTACGTCCAGCTCGCCCGGCAGCGCGGCTCCAGCCGCGCCGGCTGACGTCTGGCCGCGCCGCGGCACGGCCAGACGTCCTCCGACCCGGCCCGATGGGGAAGTGAGACCGGTCACCTCCACGGGTGGGGGCGGCGCCCAGGGGGAACAGGCCGTGATCATCCGCTGACCGAGGAGGGCGACAGTGCCGTCGACCGAGACCGAGATCCTCGAGCCGCAGCCGCCCGTGCTGCTGCCCCCGTGGCACACCCCCGAGCGGGAGGCGCTGCAGGAGCAGGCCCGGCGGTTCGCGATGGACCAGGTGCTGCCGGTCGCGAACGAGCTCGACCCGCAGAAGGGCCTGATCCCGGCGTCGCTCCTCTCCGGCATGGCCGAGCGAGGCTGGTTCGGCATCACCGTCCCCGCCGAGCAGGGCGGGTTGGGCCTCGGCGTCTTCGAGTACTGCATGGTCAGCGAGGAGCTCGCCCGCGCCTGGATGTCGACGGCGAGCATCCTGGCCCGCGCCCAGGGGCTGGGGACGGCGGTGCCCGACGCCGACCGCCGGCACGAGCTGATGGCCCGCAGTGCCCGCGGCGAGTGGATCGGCGCCATCGCGCTGTCCGAGCCCGACGCCGGCTCCGACCTCGCCGGTGTCTCCACCCGCGCGGTCCTCGACGGCGACGAGTGGGTCGTGACGGGGCGCAAGCGCTGGTGCGGCAACGCCGAGGCCGCGGACTTCATCCAGGTGCTGGTGCGCGAGCGCGGCCCGGAGCCCGGGGAGTCGCGGTCGGCCGGGCTGCTCAACCTGCTGCTGGAGAAGGAGCGCGGGGAGTTCCCCGAGGGTCTCTCCGGCTCCCCGATCGACAAGATCGGCTACCACGGCTTCCTCACCTGGGACCTCGCCTTCGACGGCGTCCGCATCCCGGAGGGCAACGTGATCGACCAGGCCAAGGCCGCGCGCGAGGACAGCGACGCCGAGGGCGAGGAGGCGGAGCAGGCCGGGTTCGCCGAGGCGCAGAAGTTCCTCAACACCGCCCGCGTGCACACCGCGGCGCGGGCGGTCGGGCTGGCGCGGGCGGCGCTGGAGGACTCGATCCGCTACCTGCAGGAGCGCGAGCAGTTCGGCCACCCGATCGGCGACTTCCAGGCGCTGCGGTTCGCCGTCGCCGAGATGGCGTCGCAGATCGAGCAGTCGCGGGCCTTCTACCGGCAGGTCGCGCACCTGCTCGACCTCGGGATGCCGGTCGCCAAGGAGGCGTCGATGGCGAAGCTCGAGGCCACCGAGATGTCGGTGCGGGTGACCAACCAGGCCATGCAGCTGCACGGCGGCAACGGCTACACCACCGAGCGGCAGGTCGAGCGGCACTGGCGCGACGCCCGGCTGACCACGATCTTCGAGGGCACCAGCGAGATCCAGAAGCGGATCATCAGCGACCGCCTGCTGCCACGGAGCCCGCTGGCCTGAGGAGTTTCCCGGGCGCTGACCCCGTACCGGCCATTCCGGGGGGCGGAATGGCCCACTGGGGGACAACGCTCGGGGAGTCGGGCTGGCTCCGCCGGGTAGGGCTCGGCGATGAAGCTTTCCGCGCACCGCGCTGGCTCCGGCCCACCCCTCGTCCTCGTCCACGGTCTCGGGGGATCGTGGCGCACGTGGGAGCCCGTGCTCCCGGGGCTGAGCGCGCACCGCAGCGTCGTCGCCGTCGACCTCCCGGGCTTCGCCGGGGACTCCCCGTCGCTGCCCGACCCGTCTCTCGCCGGGCTCAACGATGCGCTCCAGGAGTGGCTGGTCGAGGAGGGCTTGGCCGACGTCCCGCTGGTCGGGAGCTCCCTGGGCGCCCGGATGGTGCTGGAGCTCAGCCGCCGCGGGATCGGCCGGGACAACGTCGCGCTCGACCCCGGCGGGTTCTGGACCGACCGCGAAGCAACCGTCTTCCGCGCCAGCATCGCCGCCTCGGTCGCCCTGCTCCGCCGGATCCGCCCCGTCCTGCCCGCCCTGCTGGGCAGCGCGGCCGGCCGGACCGCCCTGCTGGCCCAGTTCTCCGCCCGCCCCTGGGCCCTGGACGGCGACGTCGTCCGCACCGAGCTCGAGGGCTACCTCGACTCGCCGTCCTTCGACCCGGTGCTGGACGACCTGGCCCGGGCCCCCCGGCAGCAGGGCGCGCCGGCCGGCACCGTGCCCGGGCGCCTGACCATCGGCTGGGGCCGCCGCGACCGGGTCACCCTGGCCCGCCAGGCGGCCCGTGCCGCCGAGGCGTTCCCCGATGCCGAGCTGCACTGGTTCGCGCGGTCCGGCCACTTCCCGCTGTGGGACGAGCCCGAGGAGACCATCCGGCTGGTGCTGGACCGCACGTCCTGACCGGGCTGAGCTCGGCCGGGTCGTGCCGGTGCGCCACGGCCCGGCGGATCTCGGCCAGCGGCATGCCCACCCGCCGGAGCCGGGCCACCAGCCGGGCGACGACGACCTGCTCGTCGCTGTACCGACGGTCGGGCCTCGACCGGGTCGAGGGTCGAGGGTCGAGGGTCACGCGTCGTCCCGGTGCTCCGCCGGCTCCCGCGGGCGCACGGCGGTCAGCGAGCGGCGGACGTTCTCGATGATGTTCCCGGCCTCGAACAGGTCGTCGTCGGTGGTGGCCCGCGACCGGCGCAGCTCGGTGGCGAACGCGGCGACGGCGGCGTCGGCCCGGCGGACGACCTCGGGGTCGGCCGCCGCCCCGTCGACCGAGCGGAGCACCTCGGCCAGCGCGGCCAGTGCCCCGGACGCCGAGGGGCGCAGAGTCGGCCCGAGGGCGACCCGCTCGTTCTCCGCGATCTCGGTCTCGGCGATGACGAGGGTGAGGTCCTCGACCAGGAGGGTGAGCCGCTCCAGCGCACGGGCCTGCTCGTACAGCCGGTCGGCGGCCGGCCGGAAGCGGGCGGCCCGGCGGTTGCCGCGGCGGGCTTCGTCGGCCTCCTGGACCGCCGCTCGCATCTGGGCGAGCAGCGGGTCGATGGTGTGCATCCGGCCCCGCCACTCGTCCTGCGTCGGCGGGTGCTCCTGGCGCAGCCCGCCGACGAGGTCGTCCAGCTGCCCGGCGAGCGTCTCGCGCAGCTCTCCCAGCGTGGCGTCGGCGGGGGCGAGCGGCAGCGGTGGGAAGGCCGCGGCCACGAGGATGCCGACGAGCGCACCGGCGAAGGTGAGCCCGGCGAAGCCGAGGACGTAACCGGTGGGGTTGCCCTGCCCGAGGATGAGCGTGAACAGGGCCGCCGTCGGCAGCCAGCTGCTGCCGCTGCCCAGCCGCCGCCAGCCGGCCAGGAGCACCGCGGTGGCGACGACCAGCGCCAGGGCCAGCAGCTGCGGGCCGACCAGCGCGTCACCGGCGAAGGCGACCGCGGCGCCCAGGGCGATCGAGGCCACCGTCTGCATCGACTGGCGCACCGAGCTGGCCAGCGTGGAAGCCGTCGTCGCGACGACCGCGCCGAGCGGTGCGTAGTAGGGGTAGTCGGCGAACGGGCCGGGGATCAGCAGGGCCAGCGCCCAGGCCGCCGTCGCCGCCACGGCCGCCCGCAGGGCGAGGCCGATCCGGGGGTGGCGCGCCCAGGTGCGCCGCACCGCTCCGGGCCGGTGGGTGCGGCGGCCGGGCCCGGGGGCGGTGCGGGTGGTGCCCTGCTGCATCGTCGTCCGTCCGTTCCCCGTGGCTGCCCGACCTGGCATTGCACCACGGTCAGCCCGCGGGGGGCACGTCCTCGTCGGCGTGCGCGATGTGCGCCAGCTGCTTCCAGATGAGCACGAGGATGACCGCCGACCCCGCGAAGGCGAACCAGAACGGGCCGGTGATGCCCCAGGCCCGCGCGATCAGCCCGCCCGCCGCCTGCCCGACGACGATCCCGCCGAAGACCCCGAGGTAGTAGAGGCTGCCCACCCGCCCCTGCAGGTGCGCGGGGACGGCACGCATGCGCACGGTGCGCGACGTCGTCCCCCACACGAACGCGTGCGCGCCGAACACGAACAGGATCGCCGCCGCCACCCAGGGGGTCGTGGTCAGCGCCAGCCCGAGGTGCGTGAAGGTCTCGATGACCAGGCCGATGCGCATGAGCAGGGCCAGGCCGGCGCGCCGGGCCAGCCAGTCGTAGGACGCCGTGCCGAGCAGGCCGCCCACCGCCGTCACGGTGCTGAGCAGCCCGAACCCGATGGCGCCGAGGTCGAGCCGGTCGGTCGCGTAGAGCACCAGCACCGACCACGCGGCGCCGTAGGTGACGTTGAAGGTGACGATCGTGATCGTGAGCGTGCGCACCGGCCCGCTGCCCCAGGTCCAGCGCAGCCCCTCGACGATCTCCCGGCCGACGTGCCGTTCGCCTGGGGTGCGGGGGAGCGGGGGCAGCGCCATGCGCACGAGCAGCAGCGCGCCGAGCGCCACGCACAGCCCCTGCACCAGGAACGGCCACGCCGAACCCGCCGCGAACAGCACCGCGCCCAGGGCCGGGCCGGCCATCTGGTTCATGGTGAGCGCGCCGGCCATCAGCCGGGCGTTGCCGACGCCGAGATCGGCGCGGCCGACGACCATCGGCAGCAGCGTCCCGGAGGTGGTGTCGGCGAAGACCTCGGCGGTGCCCAGCAGGAACATCGCGGCCAGGACCACCCCGACGGTCACCTGCCCGGTGACGAGGGCGAGCGTCAGGACGCCGAGGACGACGGCGCGCGCCACGTCGACGGCGATCACCAGCAGCCGGCGGTCGACGCGGTCGGCCAGCACCCCGGCGTAGAGGCCGAACAGCAGCCAGGGCAGCCGCTGCAGCAGGGCGGCGAGCGCGACGAGGAAGGGGTCGCTGGTCTGCGAGGCCACCAACAGCGGCCCGGCGGCCAGCGCGATCCCGTCGCCGAGGTTGGTCACCCAGGAGGAGCCGACCAGCCAGCGGAACGGCGTCCCCATGCGCGCCGGGAGCACTGCTTCGACGACCCGGCCCACGGGGAGAGGAGCTTAGGCGGGCCGGGGAGGTCGGTGGCGGGGGCGGGCTGGTCCCGCCGCCCGGTCAGCGGGCTGCTGCCTGCCCGCCGTGGTGCTCCAGGACGGCGTCGATCCAGAAGCGCAGCTCGTCGTCCTCCGCGAGCGCCTCCCGGTCGACGGCGATCCACCCCTCACCCATGGAGCGCCCCGCGCCCATCTCCGCCCGGCGGGCTCCCGCCACCCCGAGGTACTCGGCGTCGCGGTCGCGGGACACCCGCACCAGCAGGGCGCCGCCTCCGGCCGAGACGCAGGCCACCATCTTGTCGTCGACCATGAAAGCGAGGCCGCCGAACATCTTCACCTCGCGAACGGCCTTCTCCCCGGGAAGCGCGTCGCGGACGCGCTCTGCGAGCTCGGCGTCGTAGGCCATGTGCGGTCCTCTCATCGGCGAGGTCGGCAGCGTAGGGCCTGCGGTCACCGTTCGGACGGGCTGCGCTCCTCCCGGCCCCGGCCCCGGCCCCGGCCCCGGCGCCGAGCCGGTCGCGCCAGCCGTGCGCGTACGACCGGGACGCCGTCGCCGTCGAGGTGGTCGAGCGCGGTGGTGCGGCCGGTCAGCGCCAGCAGGAGCGCGTCGGCGTCCCCGCGGACGGCCGGACCGCTGCCGTGCGCCCAGTCGAGGTCGGCCGCCTCGAACCGGAGCCCGTCCAGCGCGCCCTTGGGGACGAAGCCACCGCCGGTCAGGAAGGTCAGCGACGTGCGCAGGCGCGCCTCGGGGATGTCGCGCAGGATGCCGAGCGGCCGGCGGATGTCCAGGCCGTGGACCAGGAGGTCGGTGAGGGGCGCCTCGGGGCCCGCACCGGGTGGGGTGAACCGCGAGCCGGCCTTGCGGTGCAGCACCTCGACGAGCTCGCCGAAGGGCCGGCGTGCCTGCTCGCGGGCCACCCGGACGTTCGCCCGGTCGAAGTTCCCGCGGCACGCCAGCATCGCCAGCAGGAACGTCGGCGTGCTCACCTCCAGGGGCACCACCAGGTGCGCGACCACGTCGTGCACAATCCACTCGCTGCACAGGCTCTGCGTCGCCCGCTGCTCGGCGGTCAGGCCCGACAGGAGCGCGGCCAGCTCGCGGCGCTCGTCGGCGATCTCCGCGAACGTCTCCTCCACGTGATCATCCTGGCAGGGACGGGCCCGGACCGGGGGCCTGTCCTCGCCCGGGACGGCCGCCACGCGCGCACCAGGAGCCGCAACGCGAGCAGCACCTCGCCGAGGAAGTCCGCCGGAACCGCCTCGACGACGATCGAGTACTCGTCCTCGCGCGTGTGCAGGTGCGCCGACACGTAGGCGCCCACCGCGAACGGGTGCTCGACCACGGCCAGCGAGGCGCCGGTATCCGCACCCCACAGCTTGAAGGCGACGCCGACGCCGTCCCCCAGGTCGGCCGTGCGCCCCTCACCCGGGCGCACCACGGTGAGCGGTGGCGGCTCGTCGTCCATGGCCCCTCCCGGGTCGCACCGACGATGCTGGCTCGACCGCGGCGGCGTGTCGAGGGCTTGCCGCACCGCCGACGCGAACCGGGGCGTTGCCCCTCCCGGGGCGTTGCCCCTCAGGAGGACAGCCGCGGGCCACGAATGTCCTCCTCCGGGCCGATGCCGGCCCGAAGGCGCCGCTGGGTCCGCGCCACCGGGTCGGCGCCGGCCGGGTCACGGCAGGCGCAGGACGCGGGCCTCCCAGGGGCGCAGCTCCGCCGGCTCGTCGTCGGGCAGGTTGCCGAGCACCAGCTCGGCGGCCGGGGCCTCGGGCAGCAGCTCGGCCAGCCGGTACGGCGTCCGCGACAGGTTGCAGACGACGAGCAGCTCGGCCCCGTCCAGCGAGCGGGTGAACGCGTACACCTCGTCGTGGTCGGGCAGCAGCATGGTGAAGTCGCCCAGTGCCACGACGTCGTCGGTGTGCCGCAGCGCGATCAGCCGCCGGTAGTGGGCGAGCACCGAGTGCTCGTCGTCCCGCTGCGCCGCTGCGTTCCACTCCACGTGGTCGGGGTGGACCGCGAGCCACGGCGTCCCGGTGGTGAACCCGGCGTTCGGCGACCCGTCCCACTGCACCGGCGTGCGGGCGTTGTCCCGGCTCATGCAGCGCAGCGCGGTCATCACCTCCGCCGGATCGTGGCCGGCGGAGACCGCGTGCACGTGGTGGTTGAGCGACTCGACGTCGGCGAACTCCTCGAGCGAGGTGAACGGGTAGTTCGCCATCCCGAGCTCCTCGCCCTGGTAGACGTACGGCGTCCCCCGGTGCAGGTGCAGCAGCGTGGCCAGGCAGGTCGCGGAGTCGCGCCGGTACCGGGGTGAGTCGTCGCCGAAGCGGGAGACGGCGCGCGGCTGGTCGTGGTTGTCCCAGTAGAGGGAGTTCCAGCCGACGTCGGCCAGGCCGGCCTGCCAGCGCCCGAACGAGGCCTTGAGGTCGCGCATCCGCAGCGGGTGGATGTCCCACTTCGAGGTGCCGTGGTCCAGCCCCACGTGCTCGAACTGGAACACCATGTCCACCTCACCCCGCGCCGGGTCGGTGAACAGCCGGGCCTGCTCCACGGTCACGCCCGGCATCTCGCCGACCGTCAGCAACGCGCCGTCCCGCCCGGCGAAGACCTCGCGGTGCATCTCCTGCAGGAACTCGTGGATCCGCGGTCCGCACAGGTAGGACGCCGAGCCGTCACCCAGCGCGGAGCCCGCCAGTGGCGGACCGTCGTGCAGGTGCCCGTCCGGGCCGACGTCCTTGCTGATCATGTTGATGACGTCCATGCGGAAGCCGTCGACCCCGCGGTCGAGCCACCACCGCATCATCGCGTGCACCGCCTGCCGGACCTCCGGGTTCTCCCAGTTGAGGTCGGGTTGCCGGCGGTCGAACAGGTGGAGGTAGTACTCGCCGGAGGCCTCGTCGAGCTCCCAGGTCGGGCCGGAGAAGAACGACTGCCAGTTCGTCGGCTCGGCGCCGGGGTCGCCGGGCGCCATGCCCTCCCGCGGTGGGCGCCACCAGTACCAGTCGCGCTTGGGGTCGTCGGTCGACGAACGGGACTCCAGGAACCAGGGGTGCTGGTCGCTGGTGTGGTTGACGACCAGGTCCATGACCAGCTTCATGCCGCGGGCGTGCAGCGCGGCGATGAGCTCGTCCAGCTGCTCCAGCGAGCCGAACAGCGGGTCGATGTCCTGGTAGTCGCTGATGTCGTAGCCGTTGTCGGCCTGCGGTGACGGGTAGACCGGCGAGAGCCACAGGACGTCGACGCCGAGGTCGGCCAGGTGGTCCAGGTGCAGCAGCACGCCGCCGAGGTCACCGATGCCGTCGCCGTCGGAGTCCATGAACGAGCGCGGGTAGACCTGGTAGACGACGGCACGGGTCCACCACGGCGGCTGCTCGACAGGCATGCGCCCAGCCCAGCACGCCGGGCCGCCGCCCGCAGGTCAGGGCCCCCCGTGGTGGACCGCCTCCACGTTGTTGCCGTCGGGGTCGCGCAGGAAGACGCCGTAGTAGCCGGGGTGGTACTCGGGCCACACCCGCGGCTCGTGCAGGATCTCCGCGCCGGCCTCGCGTGCGGCGGTGAAGACGGCGTCGACGGCCTCGCGGGACGGCGCGCCGAGGGCCAGGTGCACCGGGCGGTGGCCGGTGTCCTCGGCGGGGCTGGTCCACAGCTGCGGCTGCCCGTCGGGCCCGCACAGTCCGATCACCGGCCCGTGCGGGGTGTCGATGCGCATCGCCTCGCGCAGGCCGCAGGCCGCGAAGACGCGCTGGTAGAAGGCCGCCGCCGCCTCGGCGTCGGTGCACTGCAGACCCAGGTGGTCGATCATGGCGCGGACCGTAGCGGCGAGGACCGACGATCTGGACCGGTTCCGCCCCCGGGGAAACCACGTGCGTCCTGTCGTACCCGTGACCCACCATGAGCGCGCCCACCACCCACGGAGGAGAGCGATGACGCTGCCACGCGCCCTGGCTCCGCTGCGGCACCGCTCCTACCGGCTGCTCGCGGCGGCGATGGCGCTCTCGCTGCTCACCCAGGGGCTGTGGGCGATCGCGATGGTGTGGCAGGTCGTCGCGCTCGACGGCGGCCCCGGCGCGCTGTCGCTCGTCGCCGCGCTCGGCTCCGGCGGCATGCTCGTCATGACCCTGCTCGGCGGGGCGCTGGCCGACCGGGTGCCGCAGCGCCACCTGCTGCTGCTCGTGGCGCTGCTGCAGGGCGGCGCGACCTCCGTCGCCGCCGGCCTCTCGCTCACCGGCGTCCTCGAGCTGTGGCACCTGGCCGTGGTCGCCCTGGTCGACGGTGCGGCGCTCGGGCTGTTCTACCCCGCGTACTCCGCGCTCGTGCCGGCGCTCGTCCCCGAGGGCGACCTGCTCGCGGTGAACGGGCTGGAGGGGGCGGTGCGCCCGGTACTGGGCCAGGCGGCGGGGCCGGCGGTCGCCGGGTTCCTCGTCGCCGCGTGGTCCCCGGGCGCGGCGATGGCCGGCACCGCCGCGACGGCGTTCCTCGCGGCCGGCTTCCTCCTCGCGCTGCCGCTGACGCCGGTGCGCCGCGAGCACGCCGACGGCGCGCCGCCGCCGGGCCTCGTCGCCGACGTCCGCGAGGGCGTCCGTTACGTCGTCGCCACCCCCTGGCTGCTGGCCACGCTGCTGTTCGCCGCCGTCATGCTGCTGGCCTTCATGGGGCCGTTCGAGGTGCTCGTCCCCTTCGCCATCGAGGACGCCGGCGGCGGGGCGAGCCAGCACGCGTGGGTGCTGGCCGCCTTCGGGCTGGGCGGGGCGCTGGGCTCGCTGCTGGTGGCCTCGTGGCGGCTGCCGCGGCGCTACCTCACGGTGATGAACCTGCTGTGGGGCGTGGGCTGCGTGCCGATGGTCGTCTTCGGGTTCACCACCGACCTCGGGATCATGCTCGTCGCCGCGGCGGCCGTGGGCGCGACCTTCCAGGCGGGCATGGTCATCTGGGGGACGCTGCTGCAGCGCCGGGTGCCAGCCGCCCTCCTCGGTCGCGTCTCGAGCCTCGACTTCTTCGTCTCGCTGAGCCTCATGCCGCTGTCGATGGCGCTCGCCGGGCCGCTCAGCGAGCTGGTCGGGCGGTCCGGGGCATTCCTGGTGGCCGGCCTCGCCCCGCCGGTGTTCGCCGTCGTCGCCATCTGGGCCGCGCGGCTGCCCGCCGACGAGCTCGCCCACCCGCTCGACGTCGGCCGGCCCGAGCCGGAGCCTTCGAGCGCTGCTTGGATGGGGGACGACGGCGCCGGGACCGCCCCGGCGCGGGAGGGAGAACCGTGGCTGAGCTGACCCGACCCGAGGTCGAGCCGCCGACCGGACCGGCCCCCGACGACCTGGTGATCGAGGACCTCGTCGTCGGCGACGGCGACGAGGCCAAGGCCGGCGACCTGGTCAGCGCCCACTACGTGGGCGTCACCCACGAGGGCGGCGAGCAGTTCGACGCCTCCTGGGACCGCGGCGACCCGCTGGAGTTCCGCGTCGGCGTGGGCATGGTCATCCAGGGCTGGGACGAGGGCATCGTCGGCATGAGGGTCGGCGGCCGCCGCCGGCTGACCATCCCGGCGCACAAGGCCTACGGCGACCGCGGCGCCGGCGGCGTCATCAAGCCCGGCGCGACGCTCGTGTTCGTGGTGGACCTCGTCGGCGTCCGTTCCTTCACCGGCGGCTGATCCGGCGGAAGGATCGAGGCGGCGACGACGTTGGGCCGGGCATGCAGGTAGAGGTCTGGTCCGACGTCGTCTGTCCGTGGTGCTACATCGGCAAGCGCCGGCTGGAGGCCGCGCTGGAGAAGTTCCCGCACCGCGACCAGGTCGAGGTCGTGTGGCGCTCCTTCCAGCTCGACCCCACCGCCCCCGAGGGCGAGACGCACCCGACGCTGCCGGCGCTGGCCCGCAAGTACGGCACGAGCGTCGAGCAGATGCGGGCGAACATGGCGCAGGTCGAGCAGGTCGCCGCCGGTGAGGGCCTGGAGTACCACCTGACCGACGCCGTCAGCGGCAACACGCTGCTGGCGCACGAGCTGCTGCACCTGGCTGCCGAGCACGGGAAGCGCAACGAGCTCAAGGAGCTGCTGCTGCACGCCTACTTCGAGGAGGGCCGCTCGGTCTTCGACGTCGACTCCCTCGTCCCCCTCGGCGTCCAGGTGGGCCTGGACGAGGCGGAGGTGCGCTCGGCGCTGACGGATCGGCGCTACCTCGCCGCAGTCCGCCAGGACAGCGCCACCGCGCAGTCGCTCGGCGCCACCGGCGTGCCGTTCTTCGTCATCGACCGCACGTACGGCGCCGCGGGCGCTCAGCCGGCCGAGCTGCTGCTGCAGGTGCTCGAACGGGCGTGGGCGGACGCGAACCCGCTGGTCACCGTGCCGCCCGCGGACGGCTGCACGGACGACAGCTGCTCGGTCTAACTCAGCAGCCCCGCCACCGCGCGCAGCGCCAGCTCGGCGCCGGCGTCCAGCTCCCGCACCACCTCGGTGGCCGAGCGCTCCGTGGTGACCAGGCCGACCGCCTCGCCCGCGTAGACCGGGGCGGTCGCCGGGTCCCCGGTCCGTCGGCCGTCCACGACGAGCTGCCGGGCATCGGCGTCGTGCACGAGCTCGTCCTCGCGCCCGTGCCAGACGCGGGAGAAGTCATTGACCAGCGCCCGGCCGGGCCAGCGCTCCGGCCAGGCGACGCCTTCCGCGACGTCGAAGGCGCGGGTCAGCACGGTCTCCTCGCCGGTGGCCGCCCGCACCCGCTGGCGGGCCTCGGGGGAGTTGAGGCCTTCCGGGCAGGACAGCAGCGGCGTGCCGATCCAGACGCCGGCCGCGCCCGCGGCCAGGGCGGCGGCCATCCCCGCGCCGGTCGCGATCCCGCCGGCGGCCAGCACCGGTCGGTCGGTCAGCGCGAGCACCTCCTGCAGCAGCGGCAGGGTGGCGCGGTGCCCGGTGTGACCGCCGGCCTCGCTGCCCTGCGCCACGACGACGTCGACCCCGGCGATCAGCGCTCGGTGCAGGTCGACCACGGTGTTGACCTGTGCCGCGACGGCGATCCCGGCATCGTGCAGGCGCGGGACCCAGGGCGCCGGGTCGCCGAACGAGACCGAGACGAGGTCCGGGGTCGCGGCGATGGTGGCTTCGAGCAGCTCGGGCCGGTCGGGGAGCACCCAGGCCATCAGCCCGACCCCGAACGGCAGCCCGTCGCCGCGCGGGATCGCGCCCTGCTCGGTGACGAACGACGCCGGCGTCGCGCTGCCGACGCCGATCATCCCGAGCCCGCCGCCGAGCGACACCGCCCGCGCGAGCGCGCCCCCGGCCACGCCGGCCATGGGTGCTCCGACGACCGGCGTGGCGAGGGCGAAGCGGCGGGTGAACGCGGTCGTGATCACGACCGCATCCTGCCCCTGCTACTGCGTGGCCGGGCCACCCTGCGAGGTGCCCTGGAGCCGGCCGAGGAACTCGTGGCACCGCTTGGCGCGGTTCGAGTCCTGGTCCATGACCTCGCGGAAGAACGCCGCGACGTCGTCCAGGCCCGCGTTCTCGGCGTCCCGGACGTACTGGCCGTAGTCGTGCCCGGCCTTGAGCGAGTGGTACTGGACGGAGACGAGGTCGTAGAAGACGTCCTCGAAGCCGGTCTCACCGGTGGCCATCGGTCCTCCTCGGTGCGGGTGGGTGGGTCGAGGCCGCCATACCCGGGGAGGACCGGTCCGTCACCCGGTCACTCCGACGGGTTTCCGCCGAAGGCGCCGCCGGTGACGTCGCCGCCGCCCGCCTCGTCCGCCAGGTCCTGGCTGGTGGGCAGCTCGTCCTCGCCGGTCGACGTCGCATCGTCCTCCGTGGAGGCCAGGTCGGCGCCCTCGCCGTAGGCCCCCGGGTCGGCCTGCAGGGTGCGGGGGTCGTTGAGCGGGTCGGGGGTGTCCGGATCGGTGACGGTCATGGACGGCTCCTTTCCCGTGCCGTCGCGCGCCAACCCCTCGACCAATGCGTAACCCGTGTGTTACGCATCTACCCGTGGAGGCGATGCAGGCGCTGGCGGATCCGACCCGGCGGGAACTCGTGGCGGTCCTGGCCGGCGGTGAGCGGACGGCGGGGGAGCTCGCGGCGCCTTTCCGCGCCAGCCGGCCGGCGATCAGCCGGCACCTGCGGGTGCTGCGCGAGGCCGGGCTGGTGAGCGTGCGCGCCGACGGGCGCGAGCGCCGCTACTCGCTCGACCCGCGGCCGCTGCGGGAGATCGACGACTGGCTGGAGCCCTACCGCGACCTGTGGGCGCAGCGGCTCGATGCGTTCGACACCGAGATCGCCCGCGGCAGGCGGGCGCGCAGAGAGGGAGGACCGGCATGACCGAAGACCTGGACACCCGGCGGGGCACCGTCACCACCGAGGACGACGGCCGGCGCCGGCTGGAGTTCCGCCGCAGCTGGCCCGATCCGATCGACGACGTCTGGGCCGCGCTCACCGAGCCCGACCGCATGGCCCGCTGGATCGGCACCTACGAGGGCGAGCGGCGGCCCGGCGGCACCGGCACCTTCACGATGACCCACGAGGACGAGGCGGTCGGCGAGCCGATGACCGTCGTCGAGTGCGACCCGCCCCGGCGGCTGGTCGTGCAGTGGGTGCAGGAGCAGGAGGGCTCCGGCGTGTGGCGGGTCGACCTCGACCTGTCCACCGAGGGTGACCGGACCGTCCTGCGCTTCGTCCAGTTCTTCGCCGCCGGCGCCGACGTCACCGACTACGCGATGGGCTGGCACTGGTACCTGGACAAGTTCGATGCCGAGGTGGGCGGGCGCCCGGTGCCCGGCGACTGGGACGCGTTCGCCGCCGAGGTCGGCCGGACCTACGGGCGGGGATGATCCGCTGCTGCTGGACGGTCAGCGCTGATGCGCAATTCCAGTCGGCGGAGTGCGCATCAGCGCACATCATCGGGCGACGGGCGGGCGCGCACCGGAGGCCTGATCCACCACCTGCACCCGGTCGGGGGCCTGCCCGCGGGTCGAGCCGGCCGAGCAGTCGTTCGCGGGAGGCCGGCCGGGGCCCGGCCTGCACCGGGTAGGCGTCGTGGGCGGCGAACCGGCCGAGGTGCACGAGGTGGTAGTCGCCGACGTGGCCGTCGGTGACCGAGTACTGGCACATCGGGGCCACGGCGAGGCGGTTGCGCAGGGTGACGTCACGGAGACGGAACAGCGGGAGGAGGGCACGAGGCCTCACCAAGTGTGGCGAATGCCGCCATCCGAGAGGCTGTTCCGAGCTGAGCGGTAGACGTCCTATACGTAACATTTGTCTCGGTTACAGGCGCATGTCGGCGCTTGTACCCTGACCCGATCCGCACGGCCGTTCCAGCGGCCGCGGCTCGCAGGGCACCACCGTCGGAGCGGGAGTCCGCCCCGGCGACGCAGAGGATGGAGACGCCGTGACCACCGTGGCCACCCCAGGTCTGGAGAACGCCCCGACGACGCACGCCCGGCTGCTGGCCTGGGTGCGGGAGATGGCCGAGCTGACGACTCCGGACCAGGTGGTCTGGGTCGACGGCAGCGACGACGAGTGGGAGCGGCTCACCCGCAAGCTCGTCGACGCGGGCACCTTCACGCCGCTGGAGAAGAAGCCCAACTCGTTCCACTGCGCCTCCGACCCCCGCGACGTCGCGCGCGTCGAGGACCGCACCTACATCTGCTCGGTCGACGAGGCCGACGCGGGTCCCACCAACAACTGGATGGACCCGAACGAGATGAAGTCGGTCATGACCGAGCTGTACCGGGGGTGCATGCGCGGCCGGACGATGTACGTCATCCCGTTCTGCATGGGCCCGGTCGAGGCCGAGAACCCGATGTTCGGCGTCGAGCTCACCGACTCCGAGTACGTCGTCGTCTCCATGCGGGTCATGGCCCGCATCGGCACCCACATCCTCGAGGCCATGGGCACCGACCGGCCGTTCGTGCCGGCGATGCACTCCCTCGGCGCCCCGCTGGAGCCCGGCCAGGCCGACGTGCCGTGGCCGTGCAGCGACACCAAGTACATCGTCCAGTTCCCCGAGGAGCGGATGATCTGGTCCTACGGCTCCGGCTACGGCGGCAACGCGCTGCTGGGCAAGAAGTGCTACTCGCTGCGCATCGCCTCGGTCATGGCGCGCGACGAGGGCTGGCTGGCCGAGCACATGCTGATCCTCAAGCTCACCAACCCGCAGCAGAAGACGTACTACATCGCCGCCGCCTTCCCGAGCGCCTGCGGCAAGACCAACCTGGCGATGCTCGAGCCGACCATCCCCGGCTGGAAGGTCGAGACCCTGGGCGACGACATCGCCTGGATGCGGTTCGGCGAGGACGGCCGCCTCTACGCGCTCAACCCCGAGTACGGCCTGTTCGGCGTCGCCCCGGGCACCGGGTGGGACACCAACCCCAACGCCATGCGCACCATCGACAAGGGCAACTCGGTGTTCACCAACGTCGCGCTCACCGACGACGGCGACGTCTGGTGGGAGGGGATGACCGACGAGCCGCCGGCGCACCTCACCGACTGGAAGGGCCGGGACTGGACGCCGGAGTCCGACGAGCTGTCGTCGCACCCGAACTCGCGGTTCTGCACCCCGATCACCCAGTGCCCGATCCTCGCGCCGGAGTACGACGACCCGAAGGGCGTGCCGATTTCGGCGATCCTCTTCGGCGGCCGCCGCAAGACCACGATCCCGCTCGTCAGCGAGGCGCGAGACTGGAACCACGGCGTCTTCATGGGGGCGACGCTCTCCTCGGAGACCACCGCCGCCGCCACCGGCGCCGTCGGTGTCGTCCGCCGCGACCCGTTCGCCATGCTGCCGTTCATCGGCTACAACGCCGGTGACTACTTCGGCCACTGGGTGAACACCGGCAAGCAACACGACGCCAGCAAGCTGCCGAAGATCTTCTACGTGAACTGGTTCCGTCGCGACGAGGACGGCGGCTTCCTGTGGCCGGGCTTCGGTGAGAACAGCCGCGTGCTCAAGTGGGTCATCGAGCGCCTCGAGGGCACCGCAGCCGCCGTCGAGACGCCGGTCGGCCACGTGCCCACGCCGGACTCCCTCGACGTCTCCGGCCTGGACATGACCTCCGAGCAGGTCGAGCAGGCCCTCGCGGTCAAGCCCGAGGAGTGGCGCGAGGAGATCCCGCAGATCACCGAGTGGTTCGAGAAGTTCGGCGAGAAGCTGCCCAGCACCATGTGGGACGAGCTCGAGATCCTCAAGAGCCGCCTGGCCTGAGGCGTCGCCCGGGGGGCCCCCCCCCCCCCCGGGGGGGGGGGGCCGCGGGGGGGCCGCCCCGCCGCGGGGGGCCGGGCCCCGCCCTCGTCCCTGTCCCGCCGCGCCCCGCGGCCCCGCCCCGCCGCCCCCCACCCCACCCCGCCGCCCCGCGACCCTGGTCATCGCCGGGAGGTGGGCGGCGGCACGGGTCGCCGTCGCGGCGCGCGCGGCCACCGTCGGTTAGCGTGGCTGGGCCCCTTCCCGTTCCCGGAGGCAACCCCCCTCGTGCCGAATCCCTACCTGCAGGTGCTGCGGACGCCGCACGCCCTGCCGATGGTGCTCGCTGCCTTCATCGGCCGGCTGCCCCTCTCGATGGTCGGGCTGGGTTCGGTCCTGCTGGTCGCCTCGGAGACGGGCTCCTACGGCCTCGGCGGCGCCGTGGCCGCGGTGGGGGCGGTGACGACGGCGGCCGCCGGCCCGCTGCTGGGGCGGTGGGCCGACACGCACGGCCAGCGGCGCGTGCTGCTGCCGGTGCTCGCGGTCTTCGTGACCGCCGGGCTGGTCTTCCTGTTCTCCGTGCGCCGGGACTGGCCCCTGCTGATCGTCTTCCTCTCCGCGGGGCTGGCGGGGGCCTGCATCCCGCCGGTCTCCTCGATGATCCGCGTCCGCTGGACCCACCTCCTGCGCGGCAGCCACCGGCTGCACACGGCGCTGTCGATGGAATCCGTGGTGGACGAGTTCGTCTTCATCGTCGGCCCGGTGCTGGTCACCTTCCTCTCCACCACCGGGCACGCGACCTCCGGCGTGGTGACGGCGTTCGCCCTCGCCACCGTGGGCAGCCTGCTGTTCGCGGCCCAGCGCCGCACCGAACCGGAGCCGCACGGGCACGCCAGCCGGCAGGGTCCGTCCGCGATCCGGACGACGGGGCTGCGCGTGCTGTTCGTCGTCGGGGCCGCGGTCGGCGCCATCCTCGGCACCCTGGAGATCGCCCTGGTCGCCTTCGCCGACGAGCAGGACGCCATGGCGTTGTCGGGCGTGCTCATCGCCAGCCTGGCGGTGGGGTCGATGGCCAGCGGCATCGGGTGGGGCGCCATCCACTGGCATCTGCCGCTCCGCCTCCGGCTGGTCGGCGCCCTGGCGCTGCTCACCCTGCTGGTCGTCCCGCTGCTGTTCATCGACGACATCTGGGTGATGGTGCCGTTCGTGATCGTCGCGGGCATCGCGGTCTCGCCCTCGCTGATCAGCTCCTTCACCCTCGCCGAGCTCCTGGTGCCCCGGTCGGCGGTGACGGAGGCATTCACGTGGATCGGCACGGCGCTGGGCCTGGGGGTCGCCGTGGGCGCCTCGGCCGCCGGCAAGATCGTCGACGTCGCCGGCGCCAACCGGGCGTTCGTCGTCGCGATCGTCGCCGCGGGCATCGCCGCGGTCGTCGTCGGCGTCTACCAGCGGCTGCTGCACGTGCCGGCCGAGCACGCCGCCGAGCCGGCGCTGGCCCGCTGACCGGGCCCGCCGTGCAGGAGTACGCGCTCCCCGCGGCGCACGTGCGCGACCGCTCGGTGACCGTGCCGCTGCACTGGAACGCGCACGGAACCGGCGGCACCCTGGACGTCTTCGTCCGCGAACTGGTCCACCCCGACCGGCGCGGCGACGACCTCCCGCTGCTGCTCTTCCTGCAGGGCGGCCCGGGCGGCAAGTCGCCGCGGCCGACCCGGGGCGGCTGGATCGACCGCGCCCTGCGGGACTTCCGGGTGGTCCTGCTCGACCAGCGCGGCACCGGACGCAGCTCCCGCGTCACCGGCGCCGGGATCAGCCGGTTCCCTGACGCCGCCTCGGCCGCCCGCCACCTGCTGGCCTTCCGCGCGGACTCGATCGTCGCCGACGCCGAGCACATCCGGACGACGCTTTACGGCGGCCGGCGCTGGACCACGCTGGGGCAGAGCTACGGCGGCTTCGTCACGCTCACCTACCTCTCGCAGGCACCGGAGGGGCTCACCCGCTGCCTGGTCACCGGTGGGCTGGCGGGCCTGCACGCCGACGCCCGGGAGGTCTACCGGCGCACCTACCCGCGTGTCGCGGCGAAGACCCGGCGGTTCTACGCGCGGTACCCCGGCGGCGTCGAGCAGGTCGCCGCCGTCGCCGACCGGCTGGCCGGCGAGCCCGTGGCGCTGCCTGACGGCGACCGGCTCACCGTCCGCCGGCTGCAGACCGTCGGCCAGGCCTTGGGGACGCGGGATGGCGCCGAGGAGCTGCACTGGCTGTTCGAGGAGGCCCTCGACGACGACGGCGGGGTGTCGGACACCTTCCTCGACCAGGTCGCCCGGCGCACCGCCTACTGGGACAACCCGCTCTACGCGGCCCTGCACGAGAGCATCTACGCGCAGGGGGCCGGCCCGGTCGGGTGGGCGGCCCAGGACGAGCGCGGCCCGAAGTTCGACGGGAGCCGCCGGCCGCTGCCGTTCACCGGCGAGATGGTCTACCCCTGGATGTTCGAGGAGATCGCCTCGCTGCGGCCGTTCGGCCCGGCCGCGCACGCGCTGGCCGAGGTCGAGGAGTTCCCCGCGCTGTACGACCCGGCGCGGCTGGCCGCCAACGGAGTGCCGGTCGACGCCGCCGTCTACTTCGACGACATGTACGTCGACGCCGGGCTGTCGCTGGAGACCGCCGAGGAGGTCGGGAACGTGCGCACCTGGGTGACCAACGAGCACGAGCACGACGGGCTGCGGGTGGGCGACGTGCTCGACCGGTTGCTCGGCCTGCGGTCCCGGTGACCCGCGCCCGGCCCGCCGCCGGCGGTGGGCGGCAGCTCGGGGTGGCCCCCGAGCGGCTGGGCCGGTGGCTGGACGGCGTCGCCACCCGGCACGGCGCGTTCACCGCGGTCGAGCCGGCCGACGACGGGCTGCGGATCACCTGCGCGGACACGACGAGCGTCGTGCTGCGCGCCCCGTTCGGCTGGACGCCGGAGGTCCCGCTGCTCGGCAGCTTCAGCGCCGCCGCGGGCCGGCCGCGGCGGGCCGCCGTGCTGCTGGTCCGCCGCGGCCGGTGGGCGGTCGGTGTCTTCGACGGCGGCCAGCTCGTCGTCTCCAAGGTCGACGCCCGCCAGGTGCAGGGCCGGACGGCGGCCGGTGGCTGGTCGCAGCAGCGGTTCGCCCGCCGGCGGGCCAACCAGACCGATGCCGTCGTCGGGCACGCGGTGGAGACCGCCGTCCGGGTGCTGCTGCCGCACGCCGACGGGGTGGCCGCGCTGTTCACCGGCGGCGACCGGGGGCTGGCCGACGACGTGCTGGCCGATCCCCGGCTGCGCCCGCTGACCGCCCTGCGCCGCGACCCCGCCCTGGACGTGGGGGAGCCGACGAAGGCGGTGCTGCTGGAGACGCCGAAGCAGTTCCGCGCGGTGCAGGTGCTCATCCGCGAGCCTGAGTAGTCCGGTCGCGCCGAGTGGGCCCCGGAGGGGTCCGCGCAGGCGCGACTCAGCGGCTCAGCGGCGGTGGGGACGGCACCTGGCCGCGGTGTCGTCCGGAGGACGACGGTGTCACGGCGTGATGACCAGGCGGATGGGGTCGCCCTCCTTGCGGGCCAGCCGCTCGACGCCGTCGGCCGCCTCGGCCAGGGGCAGGGTCCCCGAGATCGAGCGGGACAGGTCCAGCCGGTGGTGGCGGACCAGCGCGACGAGCTCCTCGACGTGGCCGGGCTCCGAGCCGTAGTGGCCGAGGATCCGCTGCCCGAAGTAGCTGAACTGGGTGCCGTTGCGGATCTCCAGCGGCTGGTCGGTGAGGCCCACCAGCACCAGGGCGCCGTCCCGCTCCAGGCAGCGCACCGCCTGCTCGCGCACGGGCGCGACGCCGGCGAAGTCGAAGGCGAACGCCAGCCCGGCGCCGCCGGTGAGCTCGCGGACCCGGGTGGCGATGTCCTCGGACGGGTCCAGCGCGAGGTCCGCGCCGAAGTCCAGCGCCCGCTGCCGGGCGGCCGGCACCGGGTCGACGGCGACGATCGGCGCCGCACCGGCCAGCCGCAGCAGCTGCACCGCGTGGGCGCCGAGCCCGCCGATGCCCCACACCCCCACCGGCTGGGCCGCCCGCACCTGCGCCGTCCGCACGATCGAGGCCCAGGGCGTCGACACCGCGTCGGGCACGATGCAGGCCTGCTCGAACGGCAGGTCGTCGGGGATGGGCACGACCGTCTCCGCGGTGGCCACGGCGTACTGCGCCCAGCCGCCGTCGTAGTCGACGCCGCGGGTGTGGATCCAGCCGTCCTTCTCCTCCCCGGCCTGCAGCAGCACCCGCCGCCCCTCGGCCCAGCCGGTCACGCCATCGCCGAGCTCGGCGACGGTGCCGGCCACCTCGTGGCCGAGCGTCACCTCGTCGCCGGCCAGGAACAGCGGCGACAGCTGCCCCTCGATCAGGTGGACGTCGGACAGGCAGATGCCCGCGGCGGCCACCTGGATCAGGACCTCGCCGGGGCCGGGTGCGGGCTTGGGGACCTCCTTCACCACGAACTCACGGGTGCGGACGTTCAGCCGGCCGGCCAGCATCGAGTCAGGCATGCCCCCATCCAACGCCGTGGACGCTGCGCCGACGAGCCGGGCCGCCCGGCGGCAGGGAGAGCCGCGTGTGGCGGGCGGGAACCGGGAGGCGGACGGGACGGTTCCGGTTGCGTCACGGCCCGCGCGGGTGGTTGTGGATCGTGATCATCCCTGCTGAGCTGGGCGTTCACGTGGAGGAGGGTCATGGAGTCGCGCACGGGGACGGGTCGCACGCTGCTCAGGCTCGCGTGCGCCGTCCTGCTCGCCGGTGCCCTGGTGGCCGGTCTCCTGCTGCCCTGGGTCGGCGGTCCGGCCCTGGCCGCGCGCGGCTCCTCGGCCCTGCTCGGCGACCCCCCGGAGGAGTTCTCCGTCGAGGTCCCCGCCCGCAACACCGTGGTGCTCGCCGCCAACGGCGAGGTGATCACCTCCTTCTACCGGGAGAACCGCGAGCCGGTGGAGTTCGACCGGATCGCCGAGGTCATGCGCCAGGCCCTGGTCGCCGTCGAGGACGCGCGCTTCTACGACCACGGCGGGCTGGACGTGCAGGGCACCGCGCGGGCCCTGGTCACCAACATCGCCGCCGGCGAGGTGGAGGAGGGCGGCTCCACCCTGACCCAGCAGCTGGTCAAGCAGACCCTGCTGCAGTCCGCGCGCACCCAGGCCGAGCGGGACGCCGCCACCGAGAAGACGTTCGGCCGCAAGCTGCGCGAGGCCCGGCTGGCCCTGGCGATGGAGTCGGCCTACACCAAGGACGAACTGCTCACCCGCTACCTCAACATCGTCTACTTCGGCCAGAACGCCTACGGGGTGCAGCCCGCGGCCCGGGCGTTCTTCGGCGTCGACGCCGCCGAGCTGACCCTGCCGCAGGCGGCGCTGCTGGCCGGGCTGGTGCAGAGCCCGAAGGACCACGACCCCTTCACCGACCCCGAGGGCGCCACGATCCGGCGGAACCTGGTGCTGGCCCGCATGGCCGAGCAGGGCTACATCAGCCCCGAGCAGCAGGCGGAGGCCTCGGCCGCCCCGCTCGGCCTCGCCCCGGCGCCGGCGCCGCGCCGCGGCTGCGTCGAGGCGTCCGTGGGGGCCTACGTCTGCGACTTCGTCCAGCAGTACCTCATCGAGGAACTCGGGCTCACCCAGGACGACCTCGAGCGCAACGGCTACGTCGTCCAGACCACGCTGGACGCCGATCTGCAGCGCGCCGGGGACGCCGCCGTGCTGGCGAACCAGCCGCTGGAGAGCTCGCTGGCCGCCACCTTCACCGCGGTGGAGCCGGGCACCGGCCACCTGCTGGCCATGAGCGTCAACCGCATCTACGGCCACGACGAGGGCGACCTGCGGCAGGAGTCGGTCAACCTCAACGCGCTGCCGAGCCGGGGCGCCGGGTCGACCTACAAGGTGTTCGTGGCCGCCGCGGCGCTGGCCCGCGGCTACTCGACCGAGTACACGCTCACCGCGCCCAGCCCGTACGTCTCCCGGGTCTACCGGGAGGGCGATGGCCCCTACGACGTCCGCAACTCCGGCAGCTACCGGGCCTCGCTGGACCTGACGACGGCGCTCTACCAGTCCTCCAACACCTACTTCCTCGCCCTCGAGGACGCCCTTGGCAGCGTCGAGGAGCCGGTGCGCATGGCCGAGCGCATGGGCCTCTACGCCCACGGCCCCTCCGGCCTGGCGCAGCGCACGATCGACGAGAACAACGGCTCGTTCGCCTTCGGCCCCGAGGCCACCAGCCCGCTCGGCCTGGCCAGCGCCTACTCCACGCTCGCGGCCTCGGGCACCCGGTGCGACATCGTCCCGGTCACCGCGCTGCTCGACCGCGAGGGAGAGCCCGTGCTGGGCCCGGACGGCGAGCCGCTGGTCGACGGGGACCGCTGCACCCCCGAGGCCATCCCGCCCGGGGTCGCGGACACGCTGAACCAGATGCTCCGCAAGGACGTCGAGCCCGGCTACGGCGGCCAGACCGGCCGGCGGGCGTACGTGCCGGGCCACCAGATCGCCGGGAAGACCGGCACCACCCAGCAGAACGTCTCCGTGGCGTTCGTCGGGTACACCCCGGAGATCGCGGCCAGCGTGATGGTGTTCAACCCCAAGGAGGCCGAGGACGTCGGTGGCTTCGGCGGCGGCAAGGGCGCCACCATCTGGCACGACGCGATGGCGCCGATCCTCACGGCGCGCGGCAGCAGCGACTTCCCGCCCGCGGACCCCGCGGTGGTGCGGGGCAACACGGTCCGGGTGCCATCCTGCGGGGACCCGTCCGAGTGCGAGGGCGTGCTCGGCGACACCGGCTTCCTCGACCGCGTCTTCCGGGTGGACAGCGACCTCGCCCCCGGCGCGCTCGTGGGCACCAGCCCGCCCGCGGGCGGCCGTGCCGTGCCGGGCCAGGTCATCGCCATCCTGGTCAGCAACGGCTCCCGCTACGTGCCGCTCCCGCCGCCACCGCCGCCGGCACCCGAGCCGCCTCCTGCGCCGGTGCCCGACCCGGCGCCCGCACCCCCGGCTCCGCCGGTGCCGCAGGAGCCGGGCGCCCGGCCCGGTGGTCCGCAGGCACCCGACGAACCGGTGTCAGCCGACGCCTGGTTCGACCGGTTCCCCTACCCGCCGCCGCGGCGCTGAGCGGTCGCCGGCCAGTTCGTCCAGCGTCTGGGTGGTCAGCCAGCCCAGCAGCACGATCAGGTGGAGCAGGAACAGCCACAAGGCCAGCGCGACCACGCCGCCGACGACGTCCAGGTCGCCGAACGGTGCGCCGAGGTCCAGCGGCAGCGCCAGGAACAGCACGAAACCCTGCAGGAAGCCGGACAGGCAGGCGGCGGTGAACAGCGCCCCGACCAGCAGCGACCGCCACCGCGCCCGGCCCCCGCCGACGACCCGGAACCCCCAGGCCAGCGGCAGCGTCAGCGCCGCCAGCACCGCGTAGTAGCCGAGGGCCACCTGGCCGATCGTGGCCGCGACGCCCCCGCGGTCGGCGAGGTCGGCCATCTGCGCCGCGGCGAGCAGCAGCGGGTACAGCAGCACCGGCGCGAGGAGCAGCAGCGGCAGCGCGGCGAGCCGGCCGCGCCAGGCGGTGTGGCCCTCGTGCCGCTCGGAGAACCGCAGCAGGGCGCGCCGGAGGCCCTCGCCGTAGAGCGACATGGGCAGCAGGGCCAGCAGCGCCCCCAGCGGGTCCAGGCCGGCGCCGGCCTCGACCAGCCGGTCGACCGCCGCCGGCGCCCCCAGTTCGGAGGGCAGCAGGTCGCCGACGCGCTCGCCGAGCTCGCGCACCCGCTCCGGTGAGGTGATCCAGGCGGTGAGCCCGAACGACAGCACGAGCAGCGGGACGACGGCGATGCCCGCGTAGAAGGTCAGCCCGGCGGCGATCAGCATGAGGTCGCGTCCCCGGAGGCGGGCGCGCACCCCCCGGGGTAGGCCGCGCAGCACGGCGGCGACCCGGGAGGACCGGCTCACGCGCTGCGGATCACGGGCGGGGCTCACGGCGATCCATCCTCCGGTAGTGGTCGCGCGGGGCCGCACCGAAACCGGTCCCGGCGGGGCTCCCGACGCCTCTTCGGGGCGAACGCGCAGGTGGCTGGGGCGGCTGTGACGGGGCGCGCAGGGAGAACTACACGAATGTGGTTCCGGGCATTGTCACGACCGGGTCACGCCGCCTACGGTGAGTGTGTCCGTCGGGGCTTTCCGTCACTGCCGAGTGACCTCCGCCGGGCGCCGTCGAGCGAGCCGGGCACCCGCCACAGGAGCGGTTCCCGGACCGGGACCACCGCGGCACCGATCTGGGACGGACCCTTCCGTCCCGACGTGCGAGCGTGCGCCCGGCCGGGCCCCGGATGACGGCCGTGGACGAGATCGGAGAGCCGCCGCACCATGGCGACCCCCCTGCGCCCGCCCGCCCGCCGCCGCACCGCCGGCCGGGTGGGGCTGGCCCTGGCCGGCACCGTCGGCATCCTGCTCGCCACGGTCCCCGCGTCCGCGGACCCCGGCTCGCCCGCCACGTCGGGCGAGGCCGCCCGGCTGGTCGCCGAGCGCGGCCACCAGCTCGAGGTCGTCACCGAGCAGTTCAACGAGGCGCGCGACGCGCTGACGGCCCAGCAGGCCACCGCGGAGGCCGCGGCCGCCCAGCTGCAGCAGGCCACCGCCGACCTCGCCCGCGCCCAGGATCAGGTGCGCGGCATCGCCCGCAGCGCCTGGACCGGCGAGGGCCTGGGCTCCTTCCAGGCCCTGCTCACCAGCGACTCGGCCGACGAGTTCGTGAGCCGCGTGAGCATGCTGGAGACGATCTCCGGGCACCAGGGCGTGGTGCTGGCCCGGGCGGCCGAGGCCAACGTCGCCGCCGCGCAGGCCCAGGCCGCCGCGCAGGAGGCCGCCGCCCAGGCGCGGGCCACCTACGACTCCATCGCCGCGCAACAGGCCGAGCTGCAGGCGCAGGTCGACGAGTTCCGCGCCCAGTTCGACCGGCTCAGCGTCGCCGAGCGCCAGGCCGTGGCCGAGGCCCACCACGCCGAGGAGCGCGGCGGCGAGCCGCAGCGCGCCAGCCGCGGGGACCGCGAGGCGCCGGCACCGGCGCCCGCCGCCCCGGTGGTGGCCGACAGCGCCGCCGCGCAGAAGGCCGTGGACGCCGCCATGGCCCAGCGCGGCAAGCCCTACGTGTGGGCGGCCTCGGGGCCGGGCGCCTTCGACTGCTCCGGCCTCACCTCCTACGCCTACCGCGCGGCGGGGATCTCCCTGCCCCGGGCCAGCCGGAACCAGGCGGGCGCCGGCCGGGCGGTCTCCCGCGCCGAGCTGCGCCCCGGTGACCTGGTGTTCTTCTACAGCCCGATCAGCCACGTGGGCATCTACATCGGCAACGGCCAGATGGTGCACGCGCCGACGTCGGGCGACGTGGTCAAGGTGGCGAGCATCGATTCGATGGGCGGCTACGCCGGGGCCCGGCGCGTCGCGGGCTGACGCCCGGGGCTAGTACTGCGGCCGTCAACGTTCGCCTGCATGGCGGCCGCCTTCCCGAGACCGCGGCTGATGGCGACGGAGTGCGCAGATGGTCAGTTCTCGGCACGGAAATGGCGCGTCTGCGCACACTGTCCCGACGCGAAGCGCTAGCCGGCCCAGCTCGAACCAGTCGAAGGTTGCGTGACGCGGTACTAGCCCGCGCCCGGCCCGCCGACCTGCTGGAGCAGCCCCCAGACGAACACCGCGCGCACCCCGCCCGGCAGCAGCACCTCCGAGCGGGTGGGCACGCCGGTCTCGACGCCGCGCGCGCCCGGGAGCCCGGCGACGTCGTCGAGCACGTGCTGCCACACCAGCAGCCGGTGCGGGCCGGCCGCCGGCACCGGTGAGCCCGGCGCCCGGGCGAGGTGCTCGTGCAGCACGGCGCCCCCGGGCCCGCTGACGACCTCCCACCACTGGTGCGGCCACAGCGGCAGCGGCCAGCGCCGCACCTGGATGTCCAGGTCGCCGACGCGCCGGTCCTCCAGCTCCTCGGGCGGGCCGAGGACCGCCGTCCGCAGGGCCAGCCCGCGCGGGGCCCGCCGGGAGTGCTGCAGCGCCTGCCAGCGGGTGTGCGCTGCGTGCGCCTCGCCCCGGGTGGCGCCGAGCCGGGGTAGCGCCTGTGCGGTCAGGTCGGGCCGGACGTCGGCCATCCGGCGCAGCAGCACGAGGCAGAACTCCCGCCGGGCCAGACCGCGCACGGGAGTGACGCCGCCCGCTACCGCATCAGCGGCTAGCAGCCCGCCGGGCCAGACCGCGCACGGGAGTGACCCTGCCACCGCGCCGGCTGCCGCGAACGTCACACCGTATGCGGGGACGCCGCCGGCCGCCCGGTCGTTGACGTCCCGGACCCCACCCCCGGACCCGAGGACGCCCGTTGAGCCCGCGCACCGTCACCACCGCCTTCCGCCTCGTCGCCGTCGCCGAGGCGATCACCTGGGTCGGCCTGCTGGCCGGGATGTTCGTGAAGTGGGTGCTGCAGACCTCCGAGGTGGGCGTCCAGGTGTTCGGGCCCATCCACGGCGGCGTCTTCGTCGCCTACGTCCTGGTCGCCCTCGTCGCCGCGCGGGTGCTGCGCTGGTCGCTGCCCACGACGCTGCTCGCGCTGGCCGCCTCCGTGCCGCCGCTGGCCACCGTCTGGTTCGAGCGGCGGGCCACCCGCACCGGTGCGCTGCCCGCTCGCGAGGCGCTGGCCGCCTGATCCGCCGGGCGGGGGCGGTCGCTACGGTCGCCGTCATGCCCGAGCCCGTGCTGCCCTCGACCGCCCGCCTCCTGCTGGCCCGCACGGCGCGGGTGCAGCGCGACGGACGGGCGCCCGGCCTCGTCGCCGGCGTCGTCCGCGACGGCGGGCTGGCGTGGTCGGCCGGCCGCGGGGAGGTGCCCGGGCCGCACACCGACGTCCAGTACCGGCTCGGTTCGATCAGCAAGACCGTGACGGCGGTCGTCGTCATGCGGCTGCGCGACGAGGGGCTGCTGCGGCTCGACGACCCGCTGGAGCGCCACCTGCCCGGGACGCCGTTCGGCGACCGCACGGTCGGGCAGCTGCTCTCGCACCTCGCCGGCGCCTCCGCGGATGGCCCCGGCGGCTGGTGGGAGCGCACGCCGGGCGGCTCGCTGGACGACCTGGGCCTGGCGGAGACCGACGTCGTCCTCGGCGCCGCGCGCCGGTTCCACTACTCCAACCTCGGCTTCGGCCTGCTCGGCGAGCTCGTCGCCCGGCTGCGCGGCCGCTCGTGGGACGACGCCGTCGCCGCCGAGGTGCTGGCGCCGCTCGGCATGGCCCGTACGACACCGCGGCCGGTCGCGCCGGCCGCCGAGGGCCGGGCGGTGCACCCGTGGGCCGACGTCGTGCTGCCCGAGCCCGAGCACCACGCCGGCGTGATGGCCGCAGCCGGGCAGCTGTGGGCCTCGCTGGCCGACCTCGGGCGGTTCGCCGCGTTCCTGCTCGGCGACACCGCCGACGTGCTCGACCCGGCGACGCTGGAGGAGATGACGGTGCCGGCCGGGGTGGACCCGTCGGCGCCCGGCTGGTCGGCCTACGGGCTGGGCCTGCAGGTGCTGCGGGTCGACGGGCGGACGCTGGTCGGCCACGGCGGCTCGATGCCCGGCTTCCTCGCCGGCGTCTTCGTCGACCGCGAGGAGCAGACGGGCGCGGTGTCGCTGGCCAACACGACCAGCGGGCTGGACCCGCTGGTCTTCGGGCTGCTGGCCGATCTCCGCGGCGCCGAGCCGCGGATCGCCGAGCCGTGGGTGCCCGCGCCCTCGCCGGTGCCGCTGGAGAGCCTGGGCGTGTGGTTCTGGGGGCCGTCGCCGTACGTGCTGCGCTCGGTCAGCGGCGGGCTGCTGCACCTCGGTCCGATGCCCGGCCGCAGCGGCCGGGCCAGCCGGTTCTCCCGTCGCGACGACGGCACGTGGGGAGGGCTGGACGGCTACTTCGCCGGGGAGACGCTGCGCATCGCCGCCGACCACCTGGACCTCGACACGTTCGTCTTCACCCGCACGCCCTACGACCCGGCCGCCCCGGTGCCCGGCGGCGTCGACGAGCACGGCTGGCGCTGACGCAGCTCCCGCCCGCCCCGGGGCCACGATCAGCCTCCCTGATCACGCGGTGTCCTCCCTCACCGTGGGCGGTGAGGGAGGACGCTCCCCGATCAGGTGGGTTGATCATCGCCAGAAGGGAGGGAGGGAGGGAGAACGGGAGGGTCCGCGGACGGCTCCGCTCAGCTCGCCGGGTACAGGCCGGCCGAGTACTGCTGGCCGTAGTGGCGCTCGATGTCCTCCAGCCGTTCGCCGCGGCGCTCCAAGGCCTGGGCGATCCGGGGCCGGGACGGCACGTCGTGGGCTTCCCAGGTCTCCGGCTCCCAGAGCCCGGAGCGGAGGAAGGCCTTGGCGCAGTGGTGGAACACCTGCTCGACCTCGACGACCATGGCCAGCAGCGGGCGATGGCCTTTCACCACCATGCGCCCGAGCAGCTCGTCGTCGCGGACGAGGCGGGCCCGCCCGTTGATCCGGAGGGTGTCGCCCCGCCCGGGCAGCAGGTAGACCAGCCCGACGTGTGGATTGGCCAGGACGTTGCGGAAGCCGTCCGCCCGCCGGTTGCCGGCCCGCTCGGGGAGGGCGATGGTCCGCTCGTCGAGAACGAGGGTGAACCCGGGCGGGTCACCCTTCGGCGAGACGTCGCACGTGCCGTCCGCGGCGCTGGTGGCCACCAGGCAGAACGGCGAGGCGGCCAGCCACTGCCGATCGAACTCGTGCAGCGCCGTGCGTTCCTTGGCGACGGCGGCGGGGGCCGGCTCGCCGAGCAGCTCCCGCAGCTCGTCCTCGCTGGTGATCTCGTGCACGGGGGCATCCTGCCCCGCAGCGGTCAGGGGCGGTCGAAAGCGTCGATCGTGTTCTTGACGACCACCCCGTAGGCCAGGTGCGGCACCAGGTCGCTGAGCCAGGACGACGCCGACCAGCTGCGGGGGTCGGTGACGCCCAGGACGGTCATCGGCCCGTTCCCCGCCACCATCGCACCCAGCCCGGTCAGCAGGATCCCGACCGGCTTCGCCGAGACCAGGCCGGACGCCCGGGCCAGGCCGCCCACCACGCCCACCCCGACGCCGGCCACCAAACCCGTCATCGGCCCCAGCCCCTGCACGCGGTTCTGCCGCGTCTGCTCGTCACCGGGGATGGGCACGTGCGCCGCCTCGGCGAGCTTCTCGACGGTCTGCTCGGGGGTGGAGCTGCTGCCGCGGCCGCGCACCACCATGTCCAGGTAGGTGACGGCGTTGAGCGCGGTGGTGCCCGCCGCGCCGGCGGCCGCACCCCGCAACGCCCACCCGAGGGTGCTGATCCCGCGCTTGCCCTTGCCCGTACGTCCCAACGGGGTCCGCTTCGCCATGGGCGGTGCCGTACCCGCCGGCTGCCACGGCACACCCGACCGCAGGCTCAGCGAACGCGCTCCCCGCGGAAGGTCCCACCGAGGTCGCCGTCGCCGGAGAGGGTGAGCTCGGCGAAGGGCAGCGTCACGTCGAGGGTGACCTCGCCGGTCCCGCCGTCGGCGACCGTGGCCACGCCGTCGACCGGCACCCCCGGCGTCCAGGCGCAGCCGTCCAGCGCGATGCGCACCGCGCCCGCCATGGTGATCCGGTACCCGGCGCTCCCGCCGGCCGGGCAACCGAGGTCGAGGGCGTCCGTGCCGGGCCAGGCCTCGAAGGAGGGGCCGAGGAGCTCGGCCAGCAGGAGGTCGACGGTCTCCCACGGGTCGTCGTAGCCCGCGGCGGACGCGGGCGGCAGCGGGACGTAGGCCTCGGCCAGGCTGTCGGTGCAGGTGGTGACGGGCCGGGCGGGCAGCCGGCCGGTGGTGACCAGCCGGGTGACCGCCCGGTCGACGCAGGCGTAGCCCCAGCCGTAGAGGACGTGCGGGCCGCCGGTGAGGACGAGGAGCGCGGCGTCGGTGGGCGCCCGCTCGAGCACCCGCCGCGCGTTGCCGGCCGGGGTGTTCGGGTCGGTGTCGGCGGTCAGCAGCAGCAGCGGGTACGGCGGGTCGGCGATCGCCGCGGGCGGGGGCACCGGCTCCTCCCCGCGCGGCCAGAACAGGCAGGGCAGGTCGCCGTAGTAGACGTCGTCCAGCCGCACCCCGGCGACGCCGTCGGCGGCGGCGGAGTCCAGCCAGCGGTCGAGCTCCGCCCGGCCGTTGCTGCCGTCGGGCACGGTCGGGTAGTCCTGGCACTCCACCGCGTAGAACAGCGCGGGGGAGAAGGAGGGGTCGACGGCCACTTCCCCGGTCTCCGGATCGGCGCCCGCGCTGGCCGCGGCCAGCCGGGCCAGCGGCAGCTCGTCGCCGCCGGCCGCGGCGTTGAGCGCCCGCTGCAGCTGGCGGCGGGCGTGCGGGCTGCTCAGCGAGGCCATCGCCGCGCCCTCGAGCTCCTCGAGGGTGAGCTCGCGCTCCTCGGTGCCGCCGTCGGCCAGGGGGTGGTCGTAGGGCCGGGGTGCGGCGCGGAGCTCGGCGGCCAGCGCGTCGTAGGCGGCCGCCGATGCGCCCGGGCCGTCCTCGGCGCACACGGGCTCGGCGTCGCAGCCGGCCAGGGTGGCGGCCAGCACGTCGCTGTAGGCCCGCGCGCTCTCGGCGGCGAAGGACCGCAGGGGGGTCTGCAGGTCGACGACGCCGTCGAGCACGAGGCTCTCGACGCGGTCGGGGTGGGCCGCGGCGTAGGCCTGCTGGAACTGGGTGCCGTAGCTCTCGCCGTAGAGCACCAGCCGCTCCGCGCCGTACCAGCGGCGGAACACCTCGAGGTCCTCCGCAGCCTGCGCGGTGGCGAACAGGGGTGCGTCGGAGGGGGCGACGCCGGCCTCGGCGAAGCAGTTCCCCGCGAACCGCTCGGCCGCCGCGGCGTAGCCGTCCCGCTCGCCGGCGTCGGCCGAGGCGTCGAGCACCTCCTCGAAGGAGGAGAGCGCGCGGTCGCAGACGAACGGCTCCGACCGGCCGATGCCCCGCTGGTCGAAGAAGACCAGGTCGTAGTGGTCGGTGATCGCCGGATCCATGGCCGAGGTGTAGAGGTCGGCCAGCGCGATGCCGCTGGAGCCGGGGCCGCCGGTCGCCGTCACCAGGACCCCGCGGGCCTCGACGTCGGCCGGGCGCAGCGCGAAGGTGACCTCCCAGGCGGGTGACGCGGCCGCACGGTGGTCCGCCGGCACGGTGAGGGTGATGCACTCGAACTCGCTCGCCGGGCAGGGCGCCCGGCCCACCAGGTCGCCACCGGTGCTGGTGAAGGGCTCGATGGTGCCGTCGACGACCTCCGGGGCGCACCCCGCGAGGCCCAGCACGGCGACGAGGGCGACGACGAGCAGCGACGCGGCGCGGCGCGGCCGGCGGAGGGGCACGGCGCACCCTAGATCGGGCCCCGCGGGCCCACCTCGCCCTCCGGGGTGACGCGCCGGGCCTGGGGCGGGTGGGTCAGCCGGGAGGCGGCCCGGCGGCGCGGTGCAGCAGCGGGCCCACGCGCCGCTCGACGAACCGGCGCATCGCCAGCGCGGTGTCCACCCGCTGGACGCCCGGGATGGCCAGCACCGCCTCGGTGATGCGCCACAGGTGGTCGGCGTCGGTGGCCACCACGTGGACGAGCAGGTCGGTGGCCCCCGACAGGCCGGTCACCTCGAGGACCTCGGGGAGCCCGGCGAGCGCATCGCTGACCTCGGCCAGCCCGCGCTGCGCCACCTGCACCGACATGTAGGCAGCCAGCCGGTGGCCCAGGGCCTCCGGGCGGACCCGCTGGTCCAGCGGGCCGAGGACGCCGTTGCTCTCGAGCCGGGCGAGCCGGCTCTGCACGGTGTTGCGGGCGAGGCCCAGCCGCTGCGAGAGCGCCATCACGCTGGCCCGCGGGTCCTCGGTGAGGGCCAGCAGCAGTCGCGCGTCCGTGGCGTCGATCTCCGGCACGCTGCGCAGTCTGGCAGCTCCGGACCGCGCGTGGGCACCTTTCTGCGCAACCTCCCGAGGGAGCCCTGTGCAGATCGTCGTGCCGCGGGGGTGGCGAGCGGCCGGGCGGCCGTGCCAGGATGTGTGAGGACCGCCACACCCGGCGGGCCGGAACGTCCAGCACCACCGCGCCGCCGGTGACCCCGGCGGCGGTGGCCGACGGCGAGGAGCGCGACCGGTGACAGCGTTGCCAGAGACCACCGAGATGGTCGACCCCGTCCCGGGGGCCGACGCCCCCCACCTGCCGCAGCGGTCCCAGCTGGTCCAGCTGCTCACGCCCGAGGGCGAGCGGGTCGAGCACCCCGACTATGCGCTGGAGATCTCCGACGAGGAGCTGCGCGACCTCTACCGCGACCTGGTCCTGGTCCGCCGGTGGGACGTCGAGGCGACCGCCCTGCAGCGGCAGGGCGAGCTCGGCATCTGGGCCTCGCTGCTGGGCCAGGAGGCGGCGCAGGTCGGCGCCGGCCGCGCGATGGCCGCCTCCGACATGGCGTTCCCGACCTACCGCGAGCACGGCGTCGCCTGGACCCGCGGGGTGGACCCGCTGCACGTCATCAGCCTGTTCCGCGGCGTGGACAACGGCGGCTGGGACCCGGTGGCCACCGGCTTCAACCTCTACACGGTGGTCATCGGCGCGCAGACCCTGCACGCCACCGGCTACGCCATGGGCCTGCAGCGCGACGGCGCCGAGAACGCGACGCTGGCGTTCCTCGGTGACGGCGCCACCAGCCAGGGCGAGGTCAACGAGGCGATGATCTGGGCGGCGAGCTTCTCCGCCCCCGTCGTCTTCTTCTGCCAGAACAACCAGTACGCGATCAGCGTCCCGCTCGAGCGGCAGTCGCGGGTCCCGCTGTACCAGCGGGCGGCCGGCTTCGGGTTCCCGGGCGTCCGCGTCGACGGCAACGACGTCCTCGCCGTCCTGGCCGTGACGCGCCAGGCGCTGCAGGCGGCGCGCGAGGGCCAGGGCCCGACCTTCATCGAGGCGTTCACCTACCGCATGGGCGCGCACACCACCTCCGACGACCCCACCCGCTACCGGCTGGCCAGCGAGCTGGAGGAGTGGAAGCTGCGGGACCCCATCGCCCGGCTGAAGGCGCACCTCTCCCGGCAGGACAAGGCCGACGCGGCGTTCTTCGACGCGGTCGAGCGCGAGGCCGACGAGCTCGCCGAGCGGATCCGCAGCGGCACCGTCGACATGCCCGACCCGGACCCGGCGTCGATGTTCGACACCGTCTACGCGGAGCAGACCCCGTGGCTGGCCGCCCAGCGCGACGAGTTCGTCGCCTACCGCGCGAGCTTCGAGGAGGCCGGCGAATGAGCACCGAGACCCTGACCATCGGCAAGGCCCTCAACCTCGGTCTGCGCAAGGCGATGGAGGACGACGCCAAGGTCGTGCTCATGGGAGAGGACATCGGCAAGCTCGGCGGCGTCTTCCGCATCACCGACGGCCTGCAGAAGGACTTCGGGGAGGCCCGCGTCGTCGACACGCCGCTGGCCGAGGCCGGGATCCTCGGCACCGCCGTCGGGCTGGCGATGCGGGGCTACCGGCCGGTCTGCGAGATCCAGTTCGACGGGTTCGTCTTCCCCGCCTACAACCAGATCGTCACCCAGGTGGCGAAGATGCACGCCCGGTCCAAGGGCCGGCTGCCGATGCCGATCGTCATCCGCATCCCCTTCGGCGGCGGTATCGGGGCCGTCGAGCACCATAGCGAGAGCCCCGAGGCCTACTTCGCGCACACCGCCGGGCTCAAGGTGGTCGCCGTCAGCAACCCGGTCGACGCCTACTGGGGCATCCAGCAGGCCATCGCCCACCCCGACCCGATCGTCTTCCTCGAGCCCAAGCGGCGGTACTGGGAGAAGGCCGAGGTCGACACCGACGCCACGCCCGACCCGCTCTTCGCCTCCCGCGTCGTCCGCGGCGGGGACGACGTCACCGTGCTGGCCTACGGCCCCATGGTGAAGACGGCGCTGCAGGCCGCCGAGGCGGTCGCCGGGGAGGGGCGCTCCCTGGAGGTCGTCGACCTGCGCACGGTCTCGCCGCTGGACCTGGAGCCGGTGTTCGAGTCGGTGCGCCGCACCGGCCGCTGCGTCGTCGTCCACGAGGCGCCGGTGACCCTCGGGCTGGGCGCGGAGATCGCCGCCCGCGTGACCGAGGCCTGCTTCCACTCCCTGGAGGCGCCGGTGCTGCGGGTCGGGGGCTTCGACACGCCCTACCCGCCGTCGAAGCTCGAGGAGGAGTACCTCCCCGACCTCGACCGGGTGCTGGACGCCGTCGACCGCGCGATGGAGCTCTGAACCATGACCCAGCGACAGTTCAAGCTGCCCGACGTCGGGGAGGGGCTCACCGAGGGCGAGATCCTCCGGTGGATGGTGGCCGTCGGCGACACCGTCACGGTCAACCAGCCGCTGTGCGAGGTGGAGACGGCCAAGGCCGCCGTCGAGCTGCCCTCGCCGTGGGCCGGCACCGTCGTCGAGCTGCTGCACGAGGCGGGGACGATGGTCGACGTCGGTGCGCCGATCATCACCATCGACACCGGCGGGGTGGGTGGGGGAGACGCCGGTGGTCAGGCCCCCGCGGCGGAGCCGGCCGACGAGGGGGCCGCGACCGCCCAGGAGCCGGCCGCGGGGCTGATCGGCGGGGCCGCCCCTGGAGGCCGGACCGCCGTCCTGGTGGGCTACGGGCCGCGCACCACCGAGGCCCGCCGCCGGCCGCGCCGCTCGGGTGCCGCGGCGGCCGCCCGCGCGACCGCGCTGCCCGGTGCGGACTACGGCTCGGGCGGGACCGACCGGCCTCCGCTGCCCTCCGACGACGGCCCGCCGCTGCTGGCGACCGCCCCCGACATGCGCAGCAAGCCGGTGCGCCACGGCGGGCTGGAGGTCGGCCGGCAGGCCGAGGCAGCCGCGCGACGGGAGGACGCCGCACCGGGGCGAGGCTCCGCGCCCGGCCGGCGGGGCCCCCGCCCGCTGGCCAAGCCGCCGGTGCGCAAGTACGCCAAGGACCTCGGCGTGGACCTCACCACCGTCCCGGGAACGGGCACCGACGGGTGCATCACCCGGGCCGACGTCGATGCCGCGGTCGCCGCGCGCTCCGACGGCACCGCTGCCGCCCAGGCTCCTGTGGCGGCCACCGCCGGCGAGCAGCGCATCCCGGTGAAGGGCGTCCGCAAGGCCACCGCGGCCGCGATGGTGGCCAGCGCCTTCACCGCGCCGCACGTCACAGAGTTCCTCACCGTCGACGTCACCCGCATGATGAAGCTGCGCGCCCGGCTCGCCGCCCGGCCGGAGCTCGCCGGGGTGAAGGTCAGCCCGCTGCTGTTCGTGGCCAAGGCGGTGCTCCTGGCCGCGCGACGGCACCCGGTGGTGAACAGCTCCTGGGACGAGGCGGCGCAGGAGATCGTCGTCCACGGGCAGGTCAACCTCGGCATCGCCGCGGCCACGCCACGCGGGCTGATCGTCCCCAACATCAAGGACGCCGGGCGGCTCACCCTGGCCGAGCTGGCGGGCGCCCTGGCCGAGCTGACCGAGACCGCGCGGGCCGGCCGCACCGCGCCGGAGGACATGGCCGGCGGCACGCTGACCATCACCAACGTGGGCGTCTTCGGCGTCGACACCGGCACGCCCATCCTCAACCCGGGGGAGTCGGCGATCCTGGCCTTCGGTGCCGTGCGCGAGATGCCGTGGGTGCACAAGGGCACGGTGCGGCCGCGGCAGGTGACCCAGCTGGCGCTGAGCTTCGACCACCGGATCGTCGACGGCGAGCTGGGCTCGCGGTTCCTGGCCGACGTCGGCGCGCTGCTGCACGATCCGGGCGCGGCGCTGGCGTTCTGATCGGGGGGCGGCAGGCTGACGGCTGCGGACGCAGCCCGTGCCGCGTCCCCGGGCTGGTCCTGCGGGCCGGAGCCACGGCCGGTCCAGCGGGTGCCGACGGGAGCGCGCGCCGCGCCGCCCGCTGGACGGATCCGTCCAGCGGGCGGGTCAGCCGGCGGCCGGGGAGACCTCGACGGTCTCGGCGAAGACGAACGGAGCACCCGCGTACTGCTCGAACAGCGGATCGTCGAGTTCGAAGTCCGGCATCTGCTCGACGGCGCCCGTCTCGAGGGCGTCCTCGAGGGTGCCGGTCACCGTGACCGGGACGCCGTCCGCGATCTCCGGAACCGCATCGCGGGTCACCACGAGGATCGGTGCGATCCCCGGGTCGTCGGCCGCGGTCATGGCGAAGACCCCATCGGTCAGCAGGTCGGCGACCTCACCGGAGAGCACGACCGGGAGCTCCAGGTAGGAGTCGATGTCGGCCAGGAACTCGTCATCGTAGAGACCGTCGAAGGCGGGCTCCACGAGTTCGTCGCCGGGGATCTCATCGAACGGGATCTCCGGTTCCTCCTCGGGTGCCTCGTCCTCGGCGACGTCCTCGAGCACGTTGTCGACGGAACCCTCCGCCGCCGGTTCGTCCTCGCCGCAGCCGGTGAGCATCAGCCCCGTGGCGGCGGCGAGGGCGACCACCGCGGCGCGGCTCCCGGACGTGTGGGTGCGACTGCTTGCCATGATCGTCCCCTTTCGACTCCTTGCCCCTGTGAGTTCCCCGTCCGTCGGCCGACCACCGCACGGCCCGGCTGCTTCGTCATCGACCTGACATGCGCGACGTGGTAGGCCAGGCCACGTGACCGACCTCCACGGGCTCTTGGACTTCGCGGCGCGCTCCCGGCTGCCCGACGGGTTCGGGTACCTCGGCTCGGACGGGACGGTGCTGCCGCGACCGCAGGAGACGTGGATCGTCGCGCGGATGACCCACGTGTTCGGGCTGGCCACCCTGCTGCGCCGGCCCGGCGCGGACGAACTGGCCCGTCACGGGGTGGCCGCGCTGCGCGGTGGGCCGCTGCGCGACGCCCGCCACGGCGGCTGGCGCGCGGCGGGCGACGACGGGACGAAGGCGGCCTACGTCCACGCGTTCGCCGTCCTGGCCGGCGCAACGGCCACCACCGCCGGCGTCGACGGCGGTCGGGCGCTGCTCGAGGAGGCGCTCGCCGTCTGGCAGGGCCGGTTCTGGGACGCCGACGCGGGGCTCGCGGTCGACGAGTGGGACGCCGGCTGGACGAGGTTGTCGGGGTACCGCGGCGCCAACGCCAACATGCACGGCGTGGAGGCGGTGCTCGCCGCCGCCGACGCGGTGGACGACGCGGCGCTGGCCGACCGGCTGCGCGGGCAGGCGCTGCGCAGCACGGAGCGCGTCGTGCACGGCTTCGCCCGCGCGCGCGACTGGCGGCTGCCCGAGCACTTCACCTCCGCGTGGGAGGCGCTGCCCGACCACAACCGCGACCGCCCGGCCGACCCGTTCCAGCCCTACGGCGTCACGGTCGGGCACCAGTTCGAGTGGGCCCGGCTCGCCCTGCACCTGCGCGCGGCCCTGCCCGACCCGCCGGCCTGGCTGCTCGACGACGCGGTGGCGCTGTTCGACGCCGCGGCGACGCGGGGGTGGGCCGCCGACGGGGCCGACGGCTTCCCGTACACCCTCGACTGGGACGACCGGCCGGTCGTCGGCGCGCGGATGCACTGGGTCCTCTGCGAGGCGGTCGCGGCCGCCGCCGTGCTGGCCCGGGTCACCGGGGAGGTGCGGTACCGGCAGCTCGCCGACCGCTGGCGGGCGCACGGCGAGGAGCGGTTCGCCGACCCCGTCACGGGGAGCTGGCACCACGAGCTCACGCCGTCGGGGGAGGTCGCCGAGGGTACGTGGGCGGGGCAGCCCGACGCCTACCACCTGGCCCAGATGCTGCTCGTGGCCGACCGGCCGGTGCGGGGCAGCATCGCGGCCGCGCTGCGCTGACCGGCGGCTGCACGTGTCGGCCCCTCGGCGCAGGGGTAGGTGGGCCCACGACCGAACCCAGCGATACGAGGAGCTGAGAACGTGGCCAGCGTGCAGGAGTCCGTCGACGTCGACGTCCCGATCCGCGTCGCCTACGACCAGTGGACGCAGTTCGAGACGTTCCCGAAGTTCATGGGCGGGGTCGAGAAGATCACGCAGATCGACGAGACCCACACCCACTGGGTCACCAACATCGACGGCGTCAAGCGCGAGTTCGATGCGGAGATCACCGAGCAGCACCCCGAGGAGCGGGTGGCCTGGACCAGCACCAGCGGCGAGGCCAAGCACGCCGGTGTGGTGACCTTCCACCGCCTGGACGACGCGAAGACCCGCGTGATGATCCAGATCGACTGGGAGCCCGGGGGCCTGGTCGAGAAGGCCGGCGCGGCGCTCGGCTTCGACGACCGGCAGATCAAGGCCGACGCGAAGAAGTTCAAGGAGTTCATCGAGAGCCGGGGCACCGAGACCGGTGCCTGGCGCGGTGACGTGCAGCGCCCCAGCTGAGCGCGGGACGACGACGGCGCCCCCCCCCCCGGGGGGGGCGCCCGCGTGGTATACGGAGGGGCGGGGGCCGTGACGACAAAAACCCGAAGGGATGATGAACCTTCGGCCATGACTCATGCCGACCGACGTTTCGTCGGATTAGAGTGGTGAACGCCTGCGTTAGTACGGCTGCAGGCGTGACACTCCGACGAAAGAGGCAGTAGCGATGAGCAGCGTGACGACCAGCTGGCGGCGGCGTCGGCAGGTGGCGCGTACCCGGCGGGCCCTGGACAAGGCGCTGGCCCGCAGCAGCAGCCCGGCGATGCGCGACGAGCTCCTGACGATGGCCAACGGCAGCCACTTCCTCGGCCGCTGACCCCCGACCGCGCCCCGCGCGGCCCGGAAGGCCGACCCCGGTTCCACTCAGGGACCGGGGTCGCGTGCGTCCGGGGCAGGCGCCCGCGAGCCGGCTCACCCGAACCGGTCGGTTCCGCTCAAGCAGGCGTGCGGGTCCGCCGATCACCGATCCGTGGGCACAGGAGCACCGGGCAGCGACGGCACGACCGCCGCGCGACCGGCCGAGGCGCGGGAGACCCCGGGCATCACGATGGCCGGGGTGCTCACCTACGTCCGGCGCCACGGTGGTGACGACGCTGTCGCAGCGGTGCTCGACCGGGCGGGCCTGGGTGAGGTCGCCGACCAGGTCGAGGACCAGGCCCGCTGGTGGAGCTACGACACCCGGATCCGGCTGTTCACCGCCGCCACCGAGGTGCTGGGCGACCCGGACACGATGTTCCACGTGGGCGCGGCCGCGATGCGCAGCGGCCTGGGCCACTCCCTGCTGCTCGTCCTGCGTGCGCTGGGCACACCGCGCCAGGTGTTCCGCCAGCTGCCCCGGGCCGCGGCGAAGTTCACCACCGTGTCGCACATGGAGATCCGCGAGATCACCGCGACGTCGGCCACGGTCGCCCTCCACCTGGCCGACGGCTACGCCCACTCGGCGCTCGACTGCGCGTACGCCCGCGGCCTGGCGGTGATGATCCCGGCCATCTTCGGGCTGCCACCCGGCGTGCTCGCGCACACCGAGTGCTGCGTCGACGGCACCGGGACCTGCGTCTACCGCCTCACCTGGGAACGGCGGTCGCCGTGGCGCCGCCGACGGGCCGGCACGGCGCAGGCCGATCCGGAGCTGGCGGCGCTCCGGGGGCAGCTGCGCACGCTCCAGTCGGCCGCCGGCGACCTCGTCGCCGGCGAGGACCTCGACACGGTCCTGCACCGCATCGTGGCCCGCGCGGGCGAGGCCGTCCTCGCCCCGGCCCACCTGCTCGTCGTCGCCGCACCGGACGGCGGGCCACCGCTGGTGCACGGCGCCGGCATCCCCGGGGCCCGGCTGCCGGACCTGGCCGAGCGCATCCTGTCGGGGGACGACCTGGGCCGCACCGCCGTGGTCGTCGACGTCGCCTCGGCCCGCCGGCGGCACGGCAAGCTGGCTGCCATCTACCCGTCCGGCGACGGCGAGATGGCCGACGAGCACGCGATGCTGGCCGCCTATGCCGGGCACGCGGCCGCCGCGCTGGACCTGATCATCGCCCTGGAGGACGCCCGCACGGAGGCGGACCGGGCAGGTGCCCTGCTGGAGCTGTCCCACGAGCTGGCCGCCGCGGCGGATCCGGCCGAGGTGGCCCGGCTGGTCGCCGCAGCGCTCCTGCGCGTCGTCGGGTGCGCCCGCGCCAGCCTGCTGCTGTGGGATCCCGGCGCGGGGGTGCTGCGGGCGTCCGCGACCGCCGGCCTGTCCGACGAGCAGGCGGCGGTGATGCGCCGGACCGCGCTCCGCCCGGAGGAGACCCCGGAGGTGATGGTGCTGCTGACCGACCGGGAACCGCTGATCTTCGATGACGCCACGAGCAGCCCCACCCTCCGCGCGCTCCTGCGGGGCGTCGGTAGCGCGCGCGTGGTCGCCGTCCCCCTGCTCGCCGGTTCGGCGTTCCTGGGCGTGGTGACGGTCGGCTGGCAGCCCGGGGAGGCACCCGAGGAGCTCGGCGGGGACGTGCTGGCGCGGCTGCGCGGCGTCGGCGACCAGGCCGCCACGGCGCTGCAGAAGGCCCGGCTCCTCGAGACCGTGCGGCACCAGGCCACGCACGACGCGCTGACCGGCCTGCCCAACCGGGTGCTGTTCCTGGAGCGGCTGGAGGCGTCGCTCGCCGAGGCCGGCCCCGACGGTGGGCTCGGGGTGCTCTTCTGCGACCTCGACCGGTTCAAGGACGTCAACGACTCGCTGGGTCACGCGGCCGGCGACGAGCTCCTGCGCCAGGTGTCGGCGCGGCTGCGCGCCGCCGTCCGACCCGGCGACACGGTGGGCCGGCTCAGCGGCGACGAGTTCGCCATCGTCCTCCCGGACCTGGCCGACGCCGACCACGCGCGCACCCTCGCCGACCGGATCGCGGCCTGCTTCGACGAGCCGTTCCGCCTCGAGGGCACGCCGGTGCGGGTCGGCACCAGCGTCGGGGCGGCCGTGCTCGGTGCGGACCGGGGGCGCGACGCGGACGCCCTGCTCCGCGAGGCGGACGCGGCGATGTACCGCGAGAAGCAGCGGCGGGGCCGCTCGGCCCGCGCCGCCCGCTGACCCGTCAGCTCCGCAGCCGCGCCCGCAGCGCCGCCTGCTCGTCGGCGCCGAAGCCGTGCGCGTCCAGCCAGCCGACCGGGCCGTCGAACCGCTCGTCGAGCAGCACCAGCAGGCGGTCCATCGTCTCCGCACGCGGGGTGTGGCTGGCGACGTCGCGGGTGACCATGTCGTCGGCGTACGTGGGGGAGGCGGCCAGCTTCGCGACCAGCGCGTCGATGATCTCCGCGGTGAGCGCGTAGTCGGCGACGATCTCCTCGTGCGGCACCCCGGCGACCGCGAGCGCCAGGGCGCAGACCACGCCGGTGCGGTCCTTGCCGGCGGCGCAGTGGACCACGGACGCGCCTCCGGGGGCCCGGGTGAGCGCCCGCAGGGCGCCGACGACGTTCTCCGAGCGCTGGCCGAGGTAGCCCAGGTAGGACCGCACCGCCGGGGGCTCGCCCTCGTCGTGGGCCGCGACCTGCCGGGGCAGCAGCGACTCGGTCCACCCGGCCCCGAGCTCCAGTTGCGGGTCCTCCTCCTCCACCGCGAAGACGTCGGTGTGGTGCCCCCGCTCGGGCAGCAGGGTGAAGTGCCGGTGGGTGACCTCCGGGACGCCGCGCAGCGGGCCCCGGCCCTCGAGCAGGATCTCCGCGGTGGTGCGCAGGTCGACGACCTGGCGCAGCCCGAGCTCGCCGACCAGGCGCCGGACGTCGGCGTCGCTCAGCGTCTGCAGGTTGTCGCTGCGCAGGATGCGGCCGGTCGCCGTCCGCCCGCCGTCGGCGGTGGGCAGCCCGCCGAGGTCGCGCAGGTTCGTGGTGCCGTCCAGGCGGATCCAGCGGTCGGTGTGCGGAGAGGTCACGGCTGCGACGGTACGGCCTCCGCGGCCGGCTCAGCTCCCGGCGGGCTGGCCGGGGAGGTCGAACAGCGGCTCCCAGGCCTCCTCCGGTCCGATCGGGAACAGGGTTCCGGGGGCCGCGCCCCGGTTGGCCCAGCGCGCCTCGTAGGGGAGTCCGTCCAGGAACACCCGGGCGCCCCGCTGGTAGAGGGCGTCGGGGTTCCACACCTCCGTCACGTCGGTGACGGTCGGCACCGGCTCGGGGGCGGACTCCGACGTCTCCACCACGCCGAGCAGCGCCCAGGGGGACGGGACGCCGGCCGCGGCGGGCAGGGACGGGTCGACCCCCATGGCGTACCAGCGCGCCTGGTACACGTTGCCGTGCCACACGACCTTGTAGCCGGCCGGGTACTGGGCCTCGGCCCGCCAGATCGGGTAGGGACTCGTGGCGGGATCGTCGACGACCGGCTGCCTGCCGGCGTCCTCCACGGTGTCGCTGATCCGTACGGCGGGGCCGTCGCCGCCGAGGCCGGCGAACTCATCCACGAAGGCGAGGGCCTCCTGGTCGACGCCGCTGCAGGTGTTCGAGTGGACGGCGACGTCGGCGAAGCTCGCGCCGCACCCCGCGTCCCGGTTCAACGACCACAGCGACACCCGCCCGAGGCCGGTGGCCCGCGCGAAGGAGCTGAGGGCCGCGGCGTCGTCGAGGGTGAAGACCTCGCCCTCGACGTCGTTCTGGCCGATCATCGGGGTCGCGCCGATCCGGCTCCAGACCTGCCTGTCGCGCAGCGTCGTGCCGATCTCCTCGTACAGGGCGCGGACCTGTTCCGCCGCGGCCCGGAGCGCCTGCTCGGTCGCCTCGATCATGGACTGCTCCGCGGGCTTGGCGCCGCCGTAGTCCATCGTCATCACGTTGACGCCCATCAGCTCCACGCCGCCGGCCAGCGTGGCGCGCACGAGGTCCACGCCCTCGGCGGTCATCCCGGTCGGGGCCACCGGCACGGTGAGCCACACGGCGAGCGGGGATCCGTCGGCTGCCCGCTCGCGCTGCAGGTCGGCCAGGGCCGCGGCCCTCCGGCCGGCGGCGGCGAGGTCGGCGACGGCGGTGCCCTCCACGTCGAGGTCGACGGCGGACAGGTCGTAGCGCTCCACGACGTCGCGGTAGGCGTCGGTGAGGTCGCCGGTGTCCGTGCAGGTGATGGCGAGCTCGTCGTTGACCAGCCCGCCGAAGCTCACCATGACGTCACCGCCGGCGGACCGCAGCTGGTCGATCCGGCGGTCCAGCTCCAGGTCGGTACCGGCCTCCTCGAGGGAGTAGTAGCCGCCCCAGCTGGGCGCGCAGCCGTCCTCCGGGTCGGCCACCACGAAGGCCAGGGCGACGGTGCGCGCGGGGTTGGCCGACGGGTCCTGGAACTGGAAGGTCGGGGTCAGGGTCACGTCGACGTAGGGAACGCTCCAGGACAGGGTCGTCGTCTCCGTCCGGTCCGCGGCCTCGGTCACCGAGACGAACGCCCCGCCGGCGACCGCCGCGACGACCAGCAGCAGCAGGCCCACGCGCGTCCAGGACAGCCGGCGGGCGACCGGCTGCTCCTCGTCCCGGGGTGCGGCGCCCGATGCGCCCATGGAGCCCTCGCTCTCGTCGAAGCAGTACCGGCCGGGACTGCGGGTGGGTGGCTCGATCTCGCACAGCCTGCCCTGGGAACGCCCCCGGACGGTCACCACCCGGTAAGGGGCTCACCACGAGGGGTGAGCGGGGGCAGCGGCCGGGGTCGTCGCGGCCGCAGGATGCGGGGCGACGTGGGGGACGCCGGTCGGACGCCTGGCACCCGTCGGGCCCGATGAGCACGAAGGCGGAACAGATGCGACGCACCCTTGCCGATCCGCGCCGACCGGACGTCCGGCGGCAGTGGGGGAGCGACCGGCGACGGGAGCCGCTCCCGCTGGTGCCCGCCAAGGTGTCCGAGGGACGGATGGCGATCGGCCGGCTGTCCATCGTCCTGACCGTCTCGGCGTGGGCGGTCTACGTGGCCTTCACCATCGAGCAGCAGTTCATCGAGGGCAAGGCCGACAGCGCGCGGCTGGTCATCGAGGCGATCGTCTACCTGCTGATGATCACCGGGCTGGCCACCTCGGCCATGGCGTACCTGATCACCCGGATCGGCTTCTTCTACCGGAGCCGGGTCCACGCCCGGGCGTCGCGCGCGGTCCTCGACGCCTTCTTCGACCAGCCCGCGGCCCCGGTGACGGTCCTGGTGCCCTCCTACCAGGAGGACGAGCGGGTCATCCGGACGACACTGCTGTCGGCAGCGCTCCAGGAGTACCCGGCCCTGCACGTGGTCCTGCTCATCGACGACCCGCAGAACCCGACGACGAAGCGGGCCCGGGCACTGCTGGAGGACGCCCGGGCCCTCCCCGGCAGCATCATGGCCGAGCTCGAGGTGCCCGCCGGTCGCTTCCGGGACGGCCGCGCCGCCTTCGAGCGGGCGGTGGCGGACGGATCCGGCCGGGCGACGACGGTCGACGACGTCCGGGCGCTGGCCGGGCACTACCGGTTCGCCGTCGAGTGGCTGGACGAGCTGGGTGCCCGGCACGAGATCATCGACCACACCGACGTCTTCTTCGTCGACCACGTGCTCGGCGCGCTGGCCGCGGACCTGGGCACGGTGGGCGAGGCGCTCGCCAGTGCGGCCCAGGAGGGCGCGGTGCTCCCCGCCGACCGGCTGCTGCAGCTCTACCGCCGGCTCACCGCCACCTTCGGTGCACGCGTCACCAGCTTCGAGCGCAAGCGCTACCGGTCGCTCTCGCACGAGCCGAACAAGGCCATGAACCTCAACAGCTACATCGCGCTCATGGGGGGCAGCTACCGGGAGGTCCATACGCCGGTGGGGTTGGCGCTGGTCAGCTCGGCGGCGCGGGTCGCCGACCTGACGGTGGAGGAGTCGGAGTACGTGCTCACCCTGGACGCCGACAGCATGCTGCTACCGGAGTACGCCGCGCGGATGGTGCACCTGCTCAGCCAGAGCGCGCACAGCCGGGTCGCCGTCGTGCAGACGCCGTACAGCTCTTTCCCGGGGTCGGCGACCCGGCTGGAGCGGATCTCCGGTGCCTCGACGGACCTGCAGCACATCGTCCACCAGGGCATGACCCAGTACGACGCGACCTTCTGGGTCGGCGCGAACGCGGTGCTGCGCAAGCGGGCGCTCGACGACATCGTCGAGGTCGACTACGACGGCGACTTCGAAATCCGGCGCTACATCCAGGACCGCACGGTCATCGAGGACACCGAGTCCACCATCGACCTCGGGGTGCACGGCTGGTCGCTGCTGAACTACCCGGAGCGGCTCGCCTACTCGGCGACCCCGCCGGACTTCGGCTCGCTCTGCATCCAGCGCCAGCGGTGGGCCAACGGCGGGCTGCTGATCCTCTCCAAGCTGCGTCAGCAGGTGCGGGCGCGGCGGGCCCGCGGGGAGCGCAACCGCTTCGGCGAGCTCTTCCTGCGGGTGAACTACATGGCCTCCATCTTCTGGAGCTCCGTGTGCCTGGTCGTCATGCTCTTCTACCCGTTCAACGCCGAGCTGCTCAACCCGCTGCTGCTGCTGGTGTCGGTGCCGTACTTCCTCATGATGGCCGGCGACCTGCGCTCCACCGGGTACCGCCGGACCGACGTGCTGCGGATCTACGGGTTCAACCTGATCCTGCTGCCGGTCAACCTGTCGGGCTCCTTCGCCTCGATGCTGCAGCTGATCACCGGGGAGAAGAGCGCCTTCAAGCGAACCCCGAAGGTCCGTGACCGCACGACGGCAGGAGCCGTCTTCCTGCTCGCGCCGTTGGCGCTCGTCGCGTTCTCCGCCTACACCGTCGTCGTGGACATCCGGTCGCAGCACTGGGGCCACCTCGTCTTCGCCGCGCTCAACACCGCGCTGGCCGGCTACGCCATGGTCGCGTTCGTGGGGCTGGGTAACACGGCGGTGGACCTGTGGGTGCACCTGCGGGACTGGCTCTACCGCCCGGTGGAGCCGCGTCGTCAGGCGGAGGTCCGCGCGGGCCGGCCGTCCCGGTCGCCCGGGGCCGCGCGGCCCCGAACCGTCGCTGTCCCGTCGACCCCCGACTGGGCTTCGGTCCTGCACTACGGCATCCCCGGCACCCCGGGTGGCGTCGCCGTGCCCACGGCCGGTGCCGGCGGGCGGGACGTCACCCCGGTGCCTGCCCCACGGTCGGCTCCGCCCGTCGAACCGGACGACAGCGCCGTGGTGGCGGCGTTCCGCGACTTCATCTTCTTCACCGTCTTCCAGCCGATCGTCGACCTCAGGACCGGCGAACCGGTGGGGTACGAGGCGCTGTGCCGGTTCGCCGACGGGCGGGCTCCCCAGGAGCGGCTGGACGCGGCGACCGATCGCGGCATCGGCGTGGACCTCGACGGCGCGCTCCTCCGGGCCTCGCTGGCCGCGGCCGCCTCGCTGCCCGAGGGCGCGTGGGTGTCGGTGAACGTCTCGTCGGCGCTGTGGAACTCGCCGCGGGAGCTCTCCTCCATCATCAGCCGCTCGGCCTGCCCCGTGGTCCTGGAGTCCGGCACCCTGGTCGCGGGCAGCAGCCTGTCCGCGACCGAGTTGCCGATCGGTGTGCAGGTCGCGCTGGAGAACCCGCTCGTCGGCTACGACAGCTTCCGTTGGGTGGAGGAGCACCGGCCGGCGTTCCTCAAGCTCGGGCGGGAGACCACGGCAGGCATCGAGCACGACGCCGCGCGCCGCGCCCTCCTCGGGGCGCTCGTGCCCTTCGCCGAGGACCGCGGGTGCCGCGTGGTGGCCTCCGGGGTGGAGACCGCCGCGGAGCGGGACGCGCTGCGGACGAGCGGGGTGCAGCTGGGGCAGGGCTTCTTCCTCGGACTCCCGGCGCCCGCCCGCGTGCTCGACCGGCAGACTTCCGGTCCCGGCCTGGCCGAGGTCGCGTCCGGGCGGTGACCCCGGGGCTGTGGCTCCACCCCACAGTGCCGCCCATCGCTATGGGTCCGCTCCACATGGGCACATGATCAGCTCGTCAATACGGTGTGGTGCAGACCACTCGTGCACCCGCACACCGGAGGAGATCACCATGTCCCGCACCCGTTCCCGGTCCCGGACCGCCAGCACCGCGGCGGCCGCCGGTGTCCTCGCGCTCACCGCCGCGTGCGGCAGCCCCGGCGCTCCCGGCGGCGGGGCGGGCAGCGGAGGCGGTGCCGGCGAGGAGGGCGCCCCGGTCCAGGTCGGCGTCATCACCTCGACGTCCGGACCGCTGGCCTCCTACGGGGCGCAGTACCTCCAGGGCTTCGAGGCGTGCCTGGACCACCTGACCGACGGCACGGGTGAGGTCGGCGGCCGGCCGGTCGAGGTGATCCAGCGCGACGACGCCGGGGACCCGGCCAAGGCCGTCGCGGAGGCCACCGACCTGATCGGCCAGGGGGTGCAGATCCTGGCCGGCTCGGCGTCCTCCGGCGTCGCCACCCAGGTAGCGCCGCTGGCGGAGCAGAACGACGTCCTGTTCATCTCCGGCCCCGCCGCCACGGACGCGCTGACCGGGGTCAACGGCAACACCTTCCGCTCCGGCCGCCAGACCTACCAGGACGTCAAGACGGCGGAGTCCTTCATCGGCGACGCCGCCGGCAAGGACGTCCTCGTCTTCGCCCAGGACAGCGCCTTCGGCCAGGCCAACGTCGCCGCCGTCACCTCGATCCTCGGCGGTGCCGGCGCCACCGTGACGCCGCTGCTCGTGCCGGCCGGCGCCACCGACCTGACGCCGTTCGCCGCACAGGCGCGCGACGCCGGCGCCGATCTGACCTTCGTCGCCTGGGCCGGGGAGACCGCGCCCGCGATGTGGCAGGCCATGGGCCAGCAGGGCGTGTTCGACGCGACGAACGTCGTCACCGGCCTGGACCTGCGCGCGTCGTACCCGACCTACGGCGACGAGGTGGTGGGGCAGCTGAACTTCCTGTCGCACTTCTTCGCCGAGGCCGTGGACAACGAGATGAGCCAGGCGATGGCCGAGGGCGTCGAGGCCGCCGGTGGCGAGGTGGACATCTTCACGCCCGACGGTTGCAACGCCGCGCAGATGATCGTGCGCGCGGTCGAGGAGAGCCCCGACGACGTCGCCGGGATGATCTCCGCGCTCGAGGGGTGGACCTTCGACGGGGCCAAGGGCGAGATCACCATCCGGGAGGAGGACCACGCCATGCTCCAGCCGATGTTCCAGGCCCGTCTCGAGCAGCAGGGCGGCGAGTTCGTCCCGGTGCTGGTCGACACGCTGGCCCCGGAGGACACGGCTCCTCCGGTCGCCACCGCCTGACCGGCCCGGAGGACCCGTTGTCCACCAGTGCCACGACGGCACCGGCCACCCACCCCGCGGAGGGTGCGCCGGTGCTGCAGGTGCGCGGGCTCAGCTGCGCCATCGGCGGGGCGGTCATCGTCGACGACGTCACCTTCGACGTCGCCCCCGGTGAGTTCGTCGCGGTCATCGGCCCCAACGGCGCGGGCAAGACGTCGCTGTTCAACCTGCTCTCCGGGCTGCTCCCCGCGACCGGCGGCAGCGTGACCCTCTCCGGGGCGGACATCACCGGGGCCTCGCCGTCGGCGCGGGCCCGGCGGGGCCTGGGGCGCACGTTCCAGGCGTCGTCGGTCTTCGCCGGCCTGAGCGTCCGCGAGAACGTCCGGCTGGCCGCGCAGGCCCGGCTGGGCGGGAGCATGCGCCCCTGGCAGCTGGTGCGGCCGGGGGACGCGGCGCAGGAGATCGCCTCGCGCTCGCTGGCCCGGGTCGGGCTGGCCGGTCGCGGCGACGACCTGGCCGGGGCACTGTCCCACGGGGACAAGCGCAAGCTCGAGCTGGCGATCCTGCTGGCCACCGACCCCGCCGTCGTCCTGCTGGACGAGCCGATGGCCGGGGTGAGCATCGAGGACGTCGCCGGGCTGACCGAGGTGATCGCCTCGGTGCACCGCGAGGAGGGCAAGACGGTGCTGATGGTCGAGCACCACATGGACGTCCTGCTCGGCCTGGCCGACCGGGTCGCGGTCATGCACCACGGCAAGCTGCTGGCCCTGGACACCCCCGAGCGCGTGACCGGCGACCCGGCCGTGCAGCAGGCCTACCTGGGGGAGGCGCTGTGAGCGGCGAGGGCGGCGGCGCGCCGCTGCTGCGGATGTCGGACGTGCACGTCCGGCTGTCGGGCAGCCACATCCTCCAGGGCGTGGACCTCACCGTCCGCCGCGGCGGGGTGACGGCCCTGCTCGGGCGCAACGGCGCCGGCAAGACGACGACGGTCAAGGCCGTGCTCGGGCTCGTGCCGTCCACCGGCGTCATCGAGTTCACCGGCGGCGACGGCCGGACGGAGCGGATCGACGGCCGGCGGACCCACGAGATCGTCCGCCGCGGGATCGGCTACGCACCGGAGGACCGGGAGGTCTTCGCCGGCCTGACGGTGGCGGAGAACCTGGCGCTGGCCGAGCGGCGCGGCTCCGACCACCACCACGACCGGGTCTACGAGCTGTTCCCCGAGCTGCAGAAGCGCAGCCGGCAGCTCGCCGGCACGCTTTCCGGGGGCCAGCAGCAGATGGTCGCCATCGCGCGCCTGCTGCTCAACGACAACCAGCTGCTGCTCATCGACGAGCCGACCAAGGGGCTGGCGCCGCTGCTGGTGGCCGAGGTCGCCGACGTGCTGGCCCGCGCGGCCGAGGAGGTGACGATCCTGCTCGTCGAGCAGAACCTGACCGTCGTCCAGCGGATGGCGCAGGACGCCGTCGTCATCGACCAGGGGCGGGTCGCCTGGTCGGGGCCGGCCGACGACCTGCTGACCGACGCCGACCGGACCCGCGAGCTCCTCGGTGTGGCCGCCAGCGGGGGAGGTGACCACCGGTGACCACCTTCGTGCTGCTGGCGATCACCGGCCTCGGGCTCGCGGCGCTGTACTTCCTGGTGGCCTCCGGGCTGTCGCTGATCTTCGGCCTCATGGACGTGCTGAACTTCGCCCACGGCGCCTTCCTCACCATCGGGGCCTACGGGACGTGGTGGGCCGCCGGCAACCTCCCCGGGGCCGGGTCCACCGGCTGGGGCTTCGTCCTCGCCGTGGCGTTCGGGGTCGGCGTCGGCACGCTGGTCGCGGCCCTGATCGAGCTGCTGCTCATCCGGCCGCTGTACCAGCGGCACATCGAGCAGGTCCTCGTCACGGTGGGCCTCAGCCTCGCCCTGGTCGCCCTCGTGCGGGCTGTCTGGGGCTCCGACCCCCGGCCGTTCCCGCGCCCGGAGTGGGCGCAGGGCACCACGTCGGTGCTGGGCGCCAACGTGCCCAACGACCGGTTCCTGCTCATCGTCAGCGCGGTGGTCGTGCTGGTGTCGGTGCTCGCCTTCCTCCGCTTCACCCGCGTCGGCCTGATCATCCGGGCCGGCGTGGAGAACCGGACCATGGTGACGGCGCTGGGCATCGACGTCCGGAAGGCGTTCACCCTGGTCTTCGCGATCGGCGGTGCCTTCGCGGCCCTGGCCGGGGCGCTGGGCGGCATCTACCTGGGCTCCATCTCCCCGGGGCAGGGCACCTCCCTGCTGATCTTCGCCTTCATCGTCGTGGTCATCGGCGGCATGAGCTCGATCACCGGTACGGCCGCCGCCGCGGTGCTGGTCGGTCTGGTGCAGCAGTTCGCGAACTACTACGCCGCGAGCGGGGTGGGTGACCTGTCGGTGGTGCTGCTGCTGGCGGTGGTGCTCCTGGCCCGGCCCAGCGGCCTGAGTGCGAGGTTGGCGTGAAGGACGGGGCCGTGAACCGGAGGAACGTGCGGCGGCTGGCTCCGCTGGTGGTGCTGGTCGTCCTGGCGCTGCTGCCCTACTCGACCTTGAACCTGCCGGGGCTCTTCGACGGGGTGCTCAACAGCCCGGGCACGTTGCAGCTCCTGGCGCTGTGCCTGGTGTTCGGCGGCGTCGCCCTCTCCTTCGACCTGCTGTTCGGCTTCACCGGGCTGCTCTCCTTCGGGCACGCCCTCTACTTCGCGGCGGGCACGTACGGGGCCAACCTGCTGCTGACCGAGCTCGGCTGGGGGCTGGGTGCGGCGATCGCGGCGACGACGGTGCTGGGCATCGTGCTCCCGCTGGTGATCGGCAGCGTGGCGCTGCGCGTCTCCGGCATCGCCTTCTCCATGGTCACCCTCGCCACCGCCCAGGTCGGCTCGATCATCGTGCTGCAGGACCCCGGCGGGCTCACCGGCGGCGAGGAGGGGCTGGCGGTCGACCGCACCCCGATCCCCGACGCGTTCGTCGGCGTCTTCAACACCGTGAACAAGTACTGGCTGGCGCTGGCCTACCTGGTGCTGGTGTACGCGGTGGTGACCTGGGTGACCCGCTCCCGGGCGGGGCGGGTCTGGCAGGCGATCCGGGAGAACGAGCGGCGGGTGGAGGTGCTGGGGCTGCGGCCCTACCGATTCAAGCTGCTCGTGTTCGTGCTGGCCGGGCTGCTGGCCACCCTGGGCGGCATCGTGCACCTGCTGCTGCTGGGTGGCTCCACGCCCCGCGTGACCACCGCCGACTTCACCATCGGGCTGCTGGTCATGGTGGTGCTCGGCGGCGCCGGCAGCCGGTGGGGTGCGGTGCTCGGTGGCGTGCTCTACACCTACCTGGACAGCCGGCTGACCGACCTGGCGTCCTCGCCGGCGGTGCAGGACCTGCCCGCCTGGCTCCGGGTGCCGTTGTCCGAGCCGCTGTTCATCCTCGGCACGTTGTTCATCCTCGTCGTCCTCTTCGTGCCCGGCGGCATCGCCGGGCTGGTGGACCGGCTGGGCGAGCGCCGTCGCGGCCGCCGCCGCCCGGCCGAGAACCCGCCGCCCGGCCGGGCGGTGGAGCGGCTCCGGGACGAGATCGGTGCCGGGGTGGGCGGCAACCGCCCGCACGACGGGGTCTGATCGACGCCGGCGCTGCCCCCCCGCCGGCCCTGATGATCAGGTCACCTGGTCATCCGGGGTCCTGGCTCACGGTCGACGGTGAGCCAGGACCCCGCGGGGTGAGCCAGGACGTGCGTCGAGCCCCGGGGCAACCGGGGGCGCGCCCCGGGGGCGCTGCGGGCCCGGGGGGGGGGGGGGGGCGCCCCCCCCCCCCCCCGCGCGCCCCCCCCCCCCCCCCCGCGGGGTGAGCCAGGACGTGCTTCGAGCACAGGGTCAACCGGCGGAGAGCACCTGGTCGCAGACGTCGATGAGGCGCTGGCGCAGCACGGCGCCCCGGGCGGCGAACTCCCGCTGCGCGGCCACGTACTCGGCCTTGCCCTCGGGCGTCTCGATCGCCACGGGGGCGTAGCCGTGGTCGCGCAGGTCGTACGGCGAGGCGCGCATGTCCAGCTCGCGGATCGCCACGGCCAGCTCGAAGCAGTCGGCGACCAGCTCGCCGGGGGTGGCGGGGCTGAGCTTGTAGGCCCACTTGTAGAGGTCCATGCCGGCGTGCAGGCAGCCCGGTTGCTCCAGCTGCGGCTGGCTCCCGCGGGTGGGCTGCAGCCGGTTCCGCGGCGCCGCGGCCGGGGTGAAGAACCGGAACGCGTCGTAGTGGCTGCACCGCACCGGGTGCGCCTCGACGACGGCGTCGGTGCCCTCCTGCCCGAGGCGGAGCGGGATCGGGTGCCGGGTGCCGGTGTCGCGGTAGACCATCGCCCACTCGTGCAGGCCGAAGCACCCGGTGAACGCCGGGCGGGCGGCGGTGGCCACGAGCAGCCGGCGGACGAAGCGGACGGTGTCCCCGCGGTCGGCCAGGAAGGCGCCGGTGTCGAGCCGCACGGTCGCGCCGTCGGTGGCGTACCAGCGCCGGCCCTCGTACGGCGCGGGGGTGGCGAGGGCGACGTCCGCGCCGGGGTGCCAGCGGCGCAGCCGGCCCGGGGTCTCGGAGTAGTAGGTGAACAGGAAGTCCAGGACCGGGTGCGTCTGCCCGCGGAGGCGGCGGTCGCGGTGGGGGCCTGCCCAGCGGTCCACGCGCCCCTCGTGCGCAGCGGCCCGCGCCCGCCACTCCTCGACCGGCAGGACCGTCGGCTCGGTGAGGGGCGGCTGCACGCGCCCAGGGTAGGAGGCCGCCCCCGGCGGGCCGGCGGCGCACGGCGGCGTCTCGCTCAGCCGGGGTCGACGCGGGTCAGCCGGTGCAGGCGGAGCGCCAGCTGCACCTCCAGGGCGCGGGCCGGGGAGGACCACTCGCGACCGAGCAGCCGGCCGATCCGGTCCAGGCGCTGGGTGACGGTGTTGACGTGCACCTGCAGGCTCTCCGCCGCCCGGGCCGGTGAGCTGCCCGCCGCGAAGAACGCCTCCAGCGTCCCCTCCAGGTCCGTGCCCCGCCTCGCGTCGTACTCGAGGACGGGGCCCAGCGTCGCCCACACGAAGGCCGGCACGTCGCGCCCCTCGCCGACCAGCAGGCCGAAGAACCCCAGCTCGTCGGCGCTCGCCGCGTCCCCCTCGCGGCCGAGCGCCACCAGGGTGGTCGCGCAGCGGGCCGCCTCCGCGTGGGCCGCGGCCACGGCCCCGGGGCCGACGGCCGGTCCGGCGCCGCCGACGGTGACCGCACCGGCGCCGGCGGCCCCGAGCTCGCGACGGACGGTGGCCGCCGCGGGGCCGGGCTCAAGGCCGGGCAGGCAGAGGACGACGCAGCCCCCGTGCAGGCCGGCCAGCCCGCCGCGGGTCGCCGCCAGGTGGGCCGCGGCGGCCAGGGCCCGCGGCCGGCACCGGGCCTCGACCCGGGCGACGACGACGGCGTGCGGGCGGTCCAGGTCCGCGCCCAGCCGGCGGGCGCGCTCCCGGAGCCCGTCGGGATCCCGGAGACCGGGGCTCAGGAGCGCCTCGAGCAGCTCCCCGCGCACCCGGTTCTCCGCCTCGCCCGCCGTCCGCCGGATCAGCAGCAGCAGCGCGGTGACGAGCGCGGCGCGCTCCAGGATCCGCTGGTCGGAGTCGGCGAGCTCCTCCTCGCGGTGCAGCACCAGCCCGCCCAGCAGCTCGCTGCCCACCGTCACGGCGGCGGTCCACCAGCTACCGTCCTGCACCGTCCGGCCGGTGGCGCGGGCCAGGGTCAGCGCGCCGGCGGGGTCGGGCGGCAGCTCGGTGGCCGCATCGGCACCGGGCGAGACGGCCCGGCCCTCCTCGTCGAGCACGGTGATGCTGCCCCCGAGGGCCTCGGTGACGGCCGCGGCGACGTCCTCCACACCGCCGCCGCGCAGGACGACGTCGATGAACCGGTCGTGGGCGCCCGCCGCCCGCTCCACCGATGCCGTGTGGGCGCGCAGCCGGCGGGTGGCCGCCGAGAGCTCGTCCAGCGCCGACCGGGTCTCCTCGAGCAGCCGGGCGTTGTCGAGGGCGATGGCGGCGTGGGCGGCCAGCGACCCCAGCAGGGACACCTGCGACCGGTCGAAGGTGCGCTCGGTGCGGTCGGCGGCGAACAGCACGCCGATGACCTGGGCGCCGCGGACGAGAGGCACCCCGAGGATCGCGACGAGCCCCTCGTCGTGGACGCCGTCGTTGATCTCGGTCGTGTGCCGGAACCTCGGGTCGGCGAAGTAGTCGGCCGTGGCGTAGGGGGCGGCGGTCTGGGCGACGAGCCCGCCCAGCCCCGCGCCCATCGGCAGCCGGAGCCCCTGGAACCGGGCCGAGACCGAGCCGTCGGTGACCCGCATGTAGGTGTCGCCCCGTGCGGGGTCGTTCAGCGTCAGGTAGGAGACGTCGCTGCCCAGCAGCTGCCGGGCCCGCCGGACGATGGCGGTGAGCACCGAGTCGACCCCGCGCAGCGCCGCGAGGTCGTTCGCGGTGTCGAAGAGGGCGGTGAGCTCGGACTCCCGCCGGCGCCGGGCGGCGAACGCCTCGCGGACCTCCAGCGCCAGCAGCTTGACCCGGTCGAGCTCGGCCAGCTCGTCGGCGTCGGCCCCCGCCGCCCGCGCCCGGACCAGGGGGCGTTCGTACTCGATCGCCGCGGCGTCGCCCAGCAGCAGTTCGAAGTACTCCGCTGCCCGCCCCACGGCCGGGCGCGGACCGTCGCGGTCGGGGACGGGCGGGGACGGGGGCACGACCGGCATTCTGGCCGGTCGCGCGGTCACCGTGCGGTCCACCCGCCGTCCATCACCAGCGAGGTGCCGGTGACCGAGGCCGCGGCGGGCGAGCACAGCCAGGCGACCGCGTCGGCCACCTCCGCCGGCTCGATGAGCCGCTTGACCGCCGCCGGCGCCAGCATGACCTGCTCCACGACCTGGTCCTCCGACAGGCCGTGCGCCTCCGCCTGCGCGGCGATCTGCCCCTCCACGAGCGGCGTCCGCACGTAGGCGGGGTTCACGCAGTTCGACGTGACGCCGCGGGCGGCGCCCTCCAGGGAGACGACCTTGGACAGCCCCTCCAGGCCATGCTTGGCCGTCACGTAGGCGGCCTTGTAGGGGGAGGCGCGCAACCCGTGGACGGAGCTGATGTTGACGACCCGGCCCCAGCCGCGGTCGTACATGTGCGGCAGCGCGCCGCGGACGAGCCGGAACGGCGCCTCCACCATGAGCCGCAGGATGTGGGAGAAGCGGTCGACCGGGAACTCGTGGACCGGTGCCACGTGCTGCAGGCCGGCGTTGTTGACCAGGACGTCCACGGCCAGGTCGAGGCGGTCGACGGCGGCGAGGTCGGACAGGTCGGCCGTGACCGCGGTGCCGCCCACCTCCGCGGCCACGGACCGCGCAGCCTCGGCGTCCCGGTCGACGACCACGACGTCGGCGCCGTCGGCCGCCAGCCGGACGGCGCAGGCGCGGCCGATCCCCGACGCCCCACCGGTGATGAGTGCCCGCCGCCCGACCAGGGGACCGTTGACCGCCATGGTGGGAACGCTAGGCCGCCAGTGCGACGTGCCCCACGGTTGCCACCCACACAGCCCGCCCCGACCTGGTGGTGCGGCGGCACACTCACCGGGCGAGCCCGCGACCCGCGGCCGTGGGTTCCCTCAGTCGGCCTCGTTGCCGGGGCGGGTGACCGAGTCGTCCCGCTGGGCCTCGTCGTCGGTGGTCAGCGTGACGTCGTCGGCGTCCTTCGGGGCGGCGGCGTCGTTGGTGGTCTCGGGGGACTCGCGGTACCCCGTCGGCTGCGATTCGCTCATCGGCCGTCGTCTCCTGATCGTTCGGTCGGACCCGCGACCTCGCCGGAGGCGCCGGCGCGGGTGGCGCGGGCGACGTCGCCGTCCGCACGCGCTGGCAGGTCGTCCCCCTGCGCGGCGTCCCGCTCGACGCCTTCCTCGGCGGTGAGCGGCACGTCGTCGAAGGAGGAGGCCAGGTCGCTGTTGGCCCCCGTACCCGATGCGGTCGGTACGTCCTGCTGGATGCGGTCGCTGCCCTGCGGGTCGCTCACGGGGTCCTCCTGGGGATCGACGTCTCTGGCCCATGCCCCTCTCGCCGACGCCGAAACGGCCGACGACCGCTTCCCCGCAGCGGGGGAGGCAGCCGCCGGCCTGGCGCTCGAGGTCAGCAGCTTCGGTCGATCACTCGGCCGCCGCCTGCTCCGGGGCGAAGGGCTGGTCCTCGGCCCAGTCCAGGATCTCCTCGTTGGCCTCCCGCGCCTCCTCGAGGATCATCGCGTGGGACCCGTCGTCGATGATCTCCAGGTCGGCTCCGGGGATGGCTTCGGCCATCTGCTGGGAGATGCTCACCGGGTAGATCGTGTCCTGCAGGCCCACCATGACCAGGGTGGGCACGTCGATCTCCGGCAGCAGTGGCCGGAAGTCCGGCCGCGTGGCCAGCGCCTCCGCGCCGGCGATGTACGCCTGCTTCGAGGCCTCGTCCATGAGGCCGGTCACGTAGTCGACGAGCTCGGGCTCCTCCAGTCGCGCCTCTCCGGTGAGCATCTCGTCGATGATCAACGGCGGGACCGCCTCGGTGCCCTGCTCGTTGACGACCTCGATGAGACCGCGCCAGACGCCCGCCTCCGGCGGGGGCGCCGGGGCTGCCACCGTGTCGATCAGGATGATCCCCTCGAACCGGTCCGGTGCCTGCTGGTACATCGAGAAGACGATCGGCCCGCCCATCGACATGCCGCCGATGACGGCCGACTCCACCCCGAGCTCGTCCATGACCGCGAGCACGTCTCCGGCGTAGCTCTCGATCGACCCCTCGGGCTGCTCACCCAGCGCCCCGCTGCGGCCGTAGCCGCGCAGGTCCACGGTGATCACCCGGTAGCCCGCCTCGACGAGCGCCTTCCGGTTCTCGGCGAAGAGGTCACCGTTCAGCGGATAGCCGTGGATCAGCAGGATCGGCTGCCCCTCGCCCTGGGTCTGGTAGAAGATCCGTGCGCCCTCCACCTCGACGAAGCCCTCCTCGCCGGCGGACGTGCTCTCGACCGGGCCCGGCGCGGCCTCCGGTGCGGGATCGGTGCCGGCCGCCGCCATTCCGAGCGGGGCCATGCAGGCGGTGGTCAGGCCGAGGGCGAACAGGCTGCGGCGCAGCAGCATGAGGACTCCTGGGATAGCGACGGCCGACGACGGGCATCCGTCACCGGATCGGGGAACCCTGGTCTACCCCTCGCCCCCGAGAACGAATACGACGTTCTGATGACCGCCGCACGCACGGCGGAAGGCCGCTCCCCGAGGACGAGGAGCGGCCTTCCGGTCGGGCTGAAGTCAGAGAACCTCTTCCGCGACCTCCATGAGGGCGTTGTCGGTGGCCTCGACGATGGCCCGCTCGGCGGTGAGCTTCGGCAGCACCTGGGTGGTGAAGAAGCGGGTGGCGGCGAGCTTGCCCTCGTAGAAGTGGCGGTCCTTCTCGCCCACCTCGCCCGAGAGCGCGGCCAGGGCCACCTCGGACTGGCGGACCAGCAGCCAGGCGGTGATCAGGTCGCCGGCGGCGAGCAGCAGGCGGGAGGTGTTCTGCCCGACCTTGTACAGGTTGGCCATGTCCTCCTGCGCCGAGGTCAGCTGGCCGAACATCGCCGTCAGCATGCCCTGCACGTCCTGGAGCGCGGTCGCCAGCAGCGCTCGCTCCTCCTTGAGCCGCCCGTTGCCCGCCTCGGCGTCGATGGTGGCCTGCACCTGGCCGGCCAGCCAGGTCAGCGCGACACCGCCGTCCTTGACGATCTTCCGGAAGAAGAAGTCCTGGCCCTGGATCGCCGTCGTCCCCTCGTAGAGGGTGTCGATCTTGGAGTCGCGGATGTACTGCTCGATCGGGTAGTCCTGCAGGTAACCCGAGCCGCCGAGGGTCTGCAGCGACTCCTGGGTCAGCAGCTGGGTGGCCCGCTCGGAGCCGAAGCCCTTCACGACCGGCAGCAGCAGGTCGTTGACCCGCTCCGCGAGCCCGGCCTCCTCGCTGTCGGCGGTGCCGGCGGCCTGCGCCTCGGTGACCTGGTCGCGGAAGCTCGCGGCGTAGAGGTACAGGGCGCGCATGCCCTCGGCGTAGGACTTCTGCAGCATCAGCGAGCGGCGGACGTCGGGGTGGTGGGTGATGGGAACCCGCGGGGCGTCCTTCGACGTCGCGGTCAGGTCGGCGCCCTGGACGCGGTTCTTCGCGTAGTCCAGCGCCACCTGGTAACCGGCCGAGAGGGTGGCGATCGCCTTGGTGCCGACGAACATCCGGGCGTACTCGATGATCTTGAACATCTGGGCGATGCCGTCGTGCACCTCGCCGACCAGCCAGCCCTGGGCGGGGACGGGCCCGTCGCCGAAGGTGACCTCGCAGGTCGTGGAGACCTTGAGGCCCATCTTCTTCTCGACGTTGGTCACGTAGGCGCCGTTGCGCTCGCCCAGCTCGCCGGTCTCGAGGTCGACGTGGAACTTGGGGACGACGAACAGCGACAGGCCCTTGGTGCCGGCCTTCGCGCCCTCGGGGCGGGCCAGCACCAGGTGGACGATGTTGTCGCTGAGGTCGTGCTCGGCGGAGGTGATGAAGCGCTTCACGCCGGTGATGTGCCAGGACCCGTCGGCCTGCTGCACGGCCTTGGTGCGGCCGGCGCCGACGTCCGAGCCCGCGTCGGGCTCGGTGAGCACCATCGTGGCGCCCCACCCCTTCTCGATCATGAGCCGGGCCAGCTTCTTCTGGTCCTCGGTGCCCAGGTCGAACAGGGTCTGGGCGAAGCCGGGGCCCGAGCCGTACATGAAGACGGCGGGGTTGGCGCCGAGCACCATCTCGTAGGCGGCCCAGGTCAGCGCCGCGGGGGCGCCGAACCCGCCGAGCTCCTCGGAGAGGTCCAGCCGCCACCACTCGCCGTCGGTGAGCGCCTTGACCGACTTCTTGAACGACTCCGGCAGGGTCACGGAGTTGGTCGCCGGGTCGAACACCGGCGGGTTGCGGTCGGCGTCGGCGAAGGAGGCGGCGATCGGCCCCTCCGCCAGTTTGCGGATCTCGGCCAGCACGCCGCGCGCGGTCTCGGTGTCCATCTGGCCGAACGGCCCGGTGCCGAGGCGGTCCTTGGTGTCGAGGAACTCGAACAGGTTGAACTCGAGGTCCCGCAGGTTGGCGGTGTAGTGCGTCATGGCGCTCTGGCTCCCGTGCTCCGTGCCGGCGTGCGGCCTGTTGCTACTCGCGAGTAACAAAAGCTATTACTCGCGAGTAGCAACGGCAAGCACCCCGCCGGTGAACACTCCGGAACCGGGCGCCTGACCCGGAGGGGTCAGCGCTTGCGGCGCCGTGCGCGCATCACCGCACCGGCCAGCCACACCAGCAGGCCGCCGAGCGCCGCGGCGACCAGCAGGGCGACGACCAGCGGGCCCTCGACGTCGGTGAAGACGAGGCTGATCTGCACCGACTGGCCGTTGAAGACCACGAACAGCACCAGCACGACGGTGACGAAGATCAGCAGGGCCAGCGCCAGCGACCGGCCGATGGCCTTCCCCGTGTGCCGTTCGCGGGTCGGGGCCGGTTCGGCCGGCCCGTCGGCGGTGCGGTCCGGTTCGGCGGCGGGGTCGCCCGAGGAGGGGGAGCCCAGGCCGACGCTGAGGGGATCCCGCTCCGCTCCTGCGGGCTCCCGTCCGGGCCCGGTCACCGGGCGTCCGGTTCGGTGTCGGCGGGCGGGTAGGCCGGGCCGGCGATGCCGTCGGCCGGCCCCTCCGTGGCGCCCAGGGAGTCGCGGTCCTCGCCGGGCGCCTGCTGCGCGCCGAGCGGCTGGGCCTCGCGGTCCGAGCCTGCGTTGTTCTCGTCCGGCATGGTCATCGCAGCATTGTCGCCCGCCGGTCGACACCGCGGCCAGTTGCCGTCCCCGGTGGGCGGAGCCGCTGCCCGTGTCCCGGTCGGGGAGCCTCCGGCCCCCGCGACCGGCCCACCTCCGGACGGGTGGGGGGTGGCGCTCACTCGTCCAGCGCGGGACCGGCCTCGTGCGCGGGGTGGCCGGCGGTGCGCTCGCGCTGCTTCATCCGGGCCTCGAACACGTGCCGGTCGCCCCCGGCGAGCTCGTCCCGGGCACGGGCGTCGTAGGCGCGGAAGGTGGCCCAGTAGTTCTCGTCGAAGTCCTCGACGACCTGGAACGTCCACCGGTCGGCGATGACGTTGCGCCCGACCAGGTCGCGCTCGAGGTCGGCGGCCAGCGGCGTGGCCCCGGCCTCGCGGAACAGGTCGACGGACTCCTGCAGGAGCCGGTCGGCCTTGCCGGTCAACTGGTGGAAGGCGTACAGGAAGCCGCGCGCCTGGTCGACGGTCTCCAGGGCCTCGGACAGCTTGCCGAGCGCCTCCACGGTCTGGTCGTCGAGGTCGGGCCGCGTGCGGTCGTCGGTCACCGGCCCATCCTGCGGTCAGGCGCGGGCGGCCGCGATCTCGATCAGCCGCTCGGCCAGCTGCCGGCCGTGGGCGGCGGGGCCGTCGGGGCCCAGCAGGCCGCCGGAGAGGTACATGCCGTCGATGATCAGGTGGACCTGCGCGGCGAGGTCCTCGCCGTCGCCCGGCACGATCTCGTCGGCCAGCCGCTCCAGCCGGGCGTGCAGCTCGAACTTGTAGTCGGCGGCGGCGCTGCGGGCGGGGTGCTGCGGGTCGTCGTACTCGCTGCTGACGTTGGTGAACGGGCAGCCGCGGAACCCGGTGCGGGTGACGTCGCGCTCGACGGCGTCGACGACCGAGAGCAGCGCGGCGCGCGGGTCACCCTCGAGCCGGTCGAGCTCGGCGTCGATGAAGGCCAGCACGGTCGCCGCCTTGCGGCTGAGGTAGGCGCCGACGAGGTCGTCCTTGCTCTTGAAGAGCCGGTAGACCGTCATCTTGCCCAGCCCGGTCTCGCGGACCAGCTCGTCCATGCCGACGCTGCGGGAGCTGCGCCCGGCGAAGAGCCGCTCGGCGGTGTCCAGCACGATCGCCTGCCGCTCGGCGCGGCTGCGGCGAACCGGTGCCGTGGCGTCGTCGGCGGCGGACAGGGGCATGGCGGCGGTCACGTCAGCGATGGTGCACCAGCACGTGACGGAGCAGTTCGCGGCACGCCGGGCCTGATCGCTCTGGGTGACGAGGGGCGCCCGGGCTCCGCGGGACGCCGGGGAGCGGAGGTGAACGTGTGACGACGCAGCGTGACTGCGGCGTCTGCCGGGTCAGGCCCGGCGGGTGCGGCGCGGGTTGGCCAGCAGCCGGGCGACGGCCCGCGACGCGGTCTCCGCGGAGGAGTCGGCCCGCGCTCCGTCGGTCGACTCGTGGGTGGTCCGGGTGTGGTCCAGGTTGTCCTCCATGCGCCGGTGCCTGCCCGTGCCGTGGCGGTGGGAAACCGGCGCGCGACCGGTCGGGGCTGAGACGTCGGTCACCACGGCGCCGGGGATCAGGTGTCGGGAGTGTCGGCGCCACCGTCGGCGGTGTCGGCACGGCCCTCGGCCGGCTCCTCCGGGTGCGGCGTGCGGCCGCTGCCGGGCTGCTCGCCGGCCGGGTCGCCCTCGGCGCGTTCGGCGCTGCGGGGCGTGCGGTGGGATTCGCTCATCGCGGGTTCCTCCTCGGTTCGGTCGGGGAGCCTGTGCCCGGTCCGCCGTCGGGGAAACCGGGGGTCAGCCCACCGGGCCGGCCGGGGGAACCCGCGGGAGGAGGTCGCGCACGGTCTCCTCGTCGGGCAGCGCGCCGCGCGCTCCCGGGCCCGTGGTGGAGGCCGCCGCCGCGGCGACGGCCTGGCGGACGGCGTCGGCGAGGACGGCGCCACCGGCCAGCGCCTGCCCGAGCGCACCGCAGAAGCAGTCCCCGGCGCCCGTCGTGTCGACGGCGGCGACCGGCGGCGGCGCCTGCAGCAGGGCCGGGCCCTCCGCGGGGACGACCAGGGCGCCGCGCGCACCGAGGGTGACCACGACCGCGCCCGTCGTCACCCGGCGGGCGAGCTGCACCAGCTCGGCGGGTGAGCGGTCGCCGGGCTCGGCGTCGGCCAGCAGCGCCAGCTCGTGCTCGTTGGGGACGAGCACGTCCACCCGCTGCAGCAGCGCGGCGGGCAGCGGGGCGGGCGGCGCCGGCGTGAGGACGACGGTGCCGGACGCGGCCCGGGCCGCCGCCTCCACCGCCGGCAGCGGCACCTCGAGCTGGAGCAGCAGCACCCGGGCCGACCGCACCGACGGCACGTCGACGTCCTCGGGCGCCAGCTCGGCATTGGCACCGGGCACGACGACGATCAGGTTCTCGCCGCTGCCCGCCTCCACGGGGATGGTCGCCGTGCCGGTGGGCGTGCCGATCGTGCGCAGCACGCGGCTGACGTTGACCCGGGAGGAGGCCAGCGCGGCCAGCTGCCGGTCACCGGCGGGGTCGTCGCCGACCCGGCCCACCATGTGCACGCCGCCCCCGAGGACGCCGGCGGCGGCGGCCTGGTTGGCGCCCTTCCCACCCGGGGCGAGCGCCGAGTCGCGGGCCACGACCGTCTCCCCCCGGCCGGGCAGCCGGTCGACGGACACGAGCACGTCCTCGTTCAGGCTGCCGACGACGGTGACGGACACGGGGACCTCCGGGGACGGGACAGGGGTACCAGCAGTACCAGACGCCCGGTTTCCCCCGGCCGGCGCGGCGGTACCGGGGAGGGCGACCGACCGAGCGGAGGAAGCATGGCGAGCGACGACCCCGACACGATCCGGCGGGAGTTCGGCGAGGCGGTGAACATGACCGCGGGCGAGCTGGAGAAGTGGCTGGAGACCGAGGAGTCGCAGTCCGTCGGGCAGAAGGACGGCGACGGCGAGTCCACCGGCCACGCCTCGGGGCGGCGCATCGTCGAGCTGCTGCGCAAGAAGAAGGGCGACCTGGACGACGGCGACCTCGCCCACATGCGCAAGGTGCACGGCTACGTGGCGCGCCACCTCGCCCAGCAGCCGGCCCAGGAGGACGTCGAGAGCTCCCGGTGGCGCTACAGCCTGATGAACTGGGGGCACGATCCGCTGAAGAAGGGCTAGGCCTCCGTGCGAGACACCGTCCTGCCGCGCAACGACCCCGCCCAGTACGACGACCTCGCCGACCAGTGGTGGCAGCCCGCGGGCGGTTTCGCCGCCCTGCACTGGCTGGCCGCCTCCCGGGCCGAGCACATCCCGCCGGCGAGCGGGAGCGGGCTGCTGGTCGACCTCGCCTGCGGTGGGGGGCTGATGGCCCCGCACGCCGCCCGGCTCGGCTACCGGCACGTCGGCGTCGACCTCGGCACGGAGGGGCTGCGGACCGCCCGGGCGCACGGGGTGCTGCCGGTGCGCGGTTCGGTGCTCGCCGTCCCGCTGGCCGACGGCTGCGCGGACGTCGTCGTCGCCGGCGAGATCCTCGAGCACGTGGCGGACGACGTCGCGGTGCTGGCCGAGTGCGCCCGGCTGCTGCGGCCGGGCGGCGTCCTGGTCGTCGACGCGCTGGCCGCCACCCGCATCGGCCGCTTCCTCATGGTCACCGTGGCCGAGCGGCTCCCCGGCGGCCCTCCTCCGGGCATCCACGACCCGGCGCTCTTCGTCGACCGCGACCGGTTGCTCACGGCCGCCGACCGGCTGGGCCTGGAGCTGCGCCTCGTCGGTCTCCGCCCCTCGCTGCGCGACGCGATCGCCTGGCGGCTGGGCCGCCGCGACTCGGTGCGCATGAAACCGATCCGGTCCACGGCCGTCGTCTTCGCCGGTTACGGCCGGAAGCGGTGACCGGGCGACGCGACGGCGGCGCACGTACCGTCGGCGGCATGATCCCGATCAGGGCGGCCGTGGAGCCGCGGTCGTGACCGCCGCCGTCCTCACCGGGGCGGGGGCCGCGCTGCCCAGCACGCTGGACCAGGAAGCCGCCTGGGACGGGTTCTTCTCGACCCACTACGCGGGGGTGCGCGCCGCCCGGCGGATCTTCCTGGGCGCCGGGGTCCGCCGCCGGCACGCGGTGGCCAACCCGATGGACGAGGACCTCAGCGGCTGGGGCACCGGCGCGCGGATGGCCCGGTACATCCAGGAGGCGCTGCCGCTGGGCAAGCAGGCCGTGGCCGGCGCCCTGGACTCCGCCGGGCTCGCCCCCGGCGACGTGGGGCTGTTCGCCGTCGCCACCTGCACCGGCTACGCCACCCCCGGGCTGGACATCCGGCTGGCCAGCGACCTCGGCATGCCGCCGGGGCTGCAGCGGCTGCTGGTGGGGCACATGGGTTGCTACGCGGCCATCCCCGGGCTCGCGGCCGTCGCCGACTTCGTCACCGCCCGGTCCCGGCCCGCGGTGCTGCTCTGCTGCGAGCTGACCAGCCTGCACGTGCAGCCGGCCCAGGCCGACCTCGAGCAGGTCGTCGCGCACGCGCTCTTCTCCGACGCCGCCGCGGCCGTGGTCGTCGAACCCGGCGCCGGGCGCGGGCGCCGGCTGGCCGGGGTCGTGGCGCGCACCGACGCCTCCACCGCCGACCACATGACCTGGGACGTCACCGACCTCGGCTTCCGCATGGGGCTGTCCCCGCGGGTGCCCGACGTCCTGGCGCGGCACGTGGGCGACGTCGTCGGCGAACTGCTCGCCGGGGCCGGCCTGCGCACCGAGGACGTCGCCGGCTGGGCCGTCCACCCCGGGGGCCCGCGCATCATCGACGTCGTCCGCGACGAGCTGGGGCTGCGCGAGGAGCAGGTCGGGGCCTCGCGCCGGGTGCTGGCCGAGCACGGCAACTGCTCGTCGGCGACCGTGCTGCTGGTGCTGCAGGAGCTCGCCGACGTCGACGGCCCGATCGTGGCCATGGCGTTCGGGCCGGGGCTGACCCTGTACGCCGCGCTGCTGCTCCCGGCGTAGGGAAGGGCCCCCCGCACGCCCGGTGCGGTGCCCTGGAGGGGGTCACGGGTCTAGCGTTGGCACGTGGAGCGTGCAGCGGGCCCGCCACCGACCGTGCGGGTCTTCCTCGTCGACGACCACGAGGTGGTGCGCCGCGGCGTGGCCGACGTCCTCGAGGACGACCCGGTCATCTCCGTGGTGGGGGAGGCCGGCTCGTGCGCGGAGGCGCTGGCCCGCGCGCCCGCCGTCCGTCCCGACGTCGCCGTGCTGGACATGCGGCTGCCCGACGGCGACGGCGCCGGGCTCTGCCGCGACCTGACCGCGCGCCTCCCGGGCCTGCGGTGCCTGGTGCTGACCAGCTACGCCGACCGGGCGGCCCGCGACGAGGCGGTCCGGGCCGGCGCGGCGGGGTTCGTGCTCAAGCAGGTGCGCGGCTCGGCGCTGGTGCAGGCGGTGCGCACCGTGGCGGGCGGCGGCACCCTGGCCGAGCCCGGCCCCCCGCCCCGACCGAGGTCCGGTGGTGACCGGCTGGCGGTGCTGACCGACCAGGAGCGCACCGTCCTGGCGCTCATCGGTGAGGGGCTGACCAATCGCCAGATCGGCGAGCGGATGGGGCTGGCCGAGAAGACGGTGAAGAACTACACCAGCCACCTGCTGGCCAAGCTGGGGCTGGAGCGTCGCACCCAGGCCGCGATCCTGGCCACCGAGCTGCGCGACGTCCGCCGCTGACGGAGGCCCCGCCGGTCAGGCCGGCAGCGGCACGGTCCACCGGATCTCGGTCCCCGACGTCCCGGTGGAGATCGCCAGGCGCCCGCCGCGGCGCTCGGCGCGGTCGGCGAGGTTGGCCAGCCCGCTGCGCACGGTGACCGCCGGCAGCCCGCCCCCGTCGTCGGTGACGACGACGCCCACCTCGTCGCCCAGGGCCACCGCCACCGTCACGCGGGTGGCGCCGGCGTGGCGCACCACGTTGGTGACCAGCTCGCGGACCACGGCGACCACGTCGCCGGCCAGGTCCGGCGGCAGGTCCTCGACCTCGCTGCGCACGCGCAGGTCGGGGCGCACGCCGTGCCCGTCGGTCACCGACCGCACCACTTCGGCCAGCCGTCGCCGGACGGCGTCCGACGAGGAGTCCTGCGCACCGTGCAGCTCGAAGATCGACGCGCGGATGCGGGCGATCGTCCCGTCGAGCTCGTCCACGTGCCCCGCGATCCGGCCGGCGACGTCGGGAGCGGTCTCTCCCAGGGAGCGGCCCAGCCGGTCCAGCGCCAGGGCGGTGGCGAAGATCCGCTGCACCACGTGGTCGTGCAGGTCGCGGGCGATGCGGTCGCGATCGGCCTGCACCTGCAGCCGCTGCTCCCGCTGCTGGCTGCGGACCAGGCGCATGGCGACGGTCGCGTGGGTGGCGAAGGCCGCGGCCGGCTCGAGCACGGCCGGGTCGAAGGGTGGTCGGCTCCGCAGGCGCAGCGCGACCAGGGTGGTCGGCGGCGAGGGGCCGCCCAGCGGCAGGAACAGGGCCGGGCCGTACCGGTCGGTGAACTCCCCGATCACCGCGGCGTGGACGGTGCCCGGCTCCTGCGGGATGGCGACGTCGTCGACCAGCACCGGGGTGCCGGAGCGGTGCGCGTCCCCCAGGCGGGTGCCCGTCAGCGGGATGCGCACGCCCTCGGAGTCGGCGGCCTCCGGACCGACGGCGGCGGTGACGGTCAGCGTCCCCTCGTCCCCGGGCAGGGGCGCCAGGATGCCGACGGCATCGGCGCCGGCCAGTTCGGCGACGCCGGCCGCCGCGGCGCGCAGCACCTCGCCGGTCGGGCGGCCCGACAGCAGCGCCGTGGCGATGTCGGTACCGGCCTGCGACCACGCCCGGCGCTGCTCCGCGTGCTCCAGCAGGCGGGCGTTCTCGATGGCCAGCCCCGCCACCGCCGCCAACCCCTGGGCCACCTCGAGGTCGGCGTCGGTGAACGCCGTGCCGGTGCGCTTCTCGGTGAGGTAGAGGTTGCCGAACACGGAATCGCGGACCCGGACCGGCACGCCCAGGAAGGACCGCATCGGCGGGTGCCCGGGCGGGATGCCGACGGACGCCGGGTGCCGCCCCAGGTCGGCCAGCCGCAGCGGCGTCGGGTCCTGGACCAGGAGGCCCAGGATGCCGGCGCCCGCGGGCGGCCGGCCGATGCGCTCGTGGTCCTCCTGGTCCATGCCCACCGTGACGAACCGGTCCAGGGCGCGCCCGTCGGGGGTGAGCACGCCCAGGGCGCCGTAGCTCGCGCCCACGTGCTGGACGGCCGCCTCGACGATCTCCCGGAGGGTCGCCTCCAGCTGCCCGCCGGAGGCGGCGGCACGCAGCGCAGCGGTGAGCGCCGCGGCGTCGTCGCTCACCGGTGGTGCCGGCGGTCGGGCGGGGGCACGGCCTGACCGTAGGAGCGCGACCCGCCGGGGGGAAGCGCTGCGGCCATGGTGGGGCACGATCCGTTCGTCCCCCAGGGACCAAGGGCCCGGTTCCGTTCCGTGAATCGGCCGGTGGGAGGCCGCAACGCACCGAGGCCCCGGTCGCTGCGACCGGGGCCTCGGGAGTGGAGCGGGTGACGAGAATCGAACTCGCACTGTCAGCTTGGGAAGCTGATGTTCTACCATTGAACTACACCCGCGGACGGCGCCGAGACTACCTGGTCGCCCCGCCGCCGCGACAGCGGCCTCCTCAGCGCCGCATCTCGGCCAGGAAGCCGGTCGCCTCCGACCGGTTGCGTCCGGTTCCTCGGCAGGCGCATCCCCGGCCGGTACGAGGGAGACGACACCGCGCCCCGTCCGCATGGGGAAGTCGGACGGGGCGCGGTGGCTCAGGGGCGCCGGGGCGGCGCTGCGGGCGTCAGAGGGCGACGCCCGTGCAGGAGGAGGCGCAGTCCACCGACCAGATGCTGCCGAGCGCGCGGAACCGGTCGGAGCGGACGAGCCGTTCGCCGGCCGGACCCTCGCGGACCACCGGCCCGCTGCTCGGAGCCGGCCCGCCGGGCGTGGTGCCGCCCGGAGCGGGCGTGCCGGGAGTGGTGCTCCCACCCGGCGTGGTCGGCTCCGGAGCTGTGCCGTCCGGGGTGGTGTCCTCGGGCGAGGTGCCGTCCGGGGCCGTCCCGGACGGCGCCTCCGGTGCGGGGGCGACCTCCTCGGCGTAGGTGAGCGCGTTGCTCAGCACGGTCGACCGGCCGTCGGGCGCGTAGACCGAGACGTCGTAGACACCCGCGACCCGTGCCGGCACCCGGAAGACGACGCTGCCGCTGTCGCCGTGCACGACGGTCGCGGTGGTGGTCGCCCCGATGCGCACCGTGGGGTCGGCGGGCAGGGCGCGGCCGGTGATCGTCACGAGCGTGCCGCCGTCGGTGCCCACCAGGTTCGGGCTGAGCGACGTGATGCGGAAGACGCCGACCTCGGGGTACGTGGTCGTCCCGGGTGTGCCGCCGTCGGGCGTGGTGCTCCCCGGGCTCGTGCCGTCCGGGGTGGTCGCCTCGGGTGTGGTGCTCCCCGGGCTGGTGCCGCCGGGGCTCGTGTCGTCGGGGCTCGTGCCGTCGGGGGTGTCCTCGGGGGCGGTGCCGTCGGGAGTGCTGCCCTCGGGCGTGGCCTCCTCGGGGGTACCGCCCTCGGGGGCCGTGCCGTCCGGCGTGGTGCCGTCGGGGGTGCTGCCGCCGTCCGGGGTGGTGCCCGGCGTCGTCCCCGGGAGGCCGGGGGAGCCGGTCGCCGGCGGAGGCGTGGTGCCGCCCGGAGCGGGGCTGCTGTCCCCGGGCGTCGTGCCGTCGGGGGTCGTGCCGTCCGGCGTGCTGCCGTCGGGTGCGGGATCCGGCGCGGGCGCGGCCGGCGTCGTGCCCGTCGCCGACACGAGCAGCGGGGCAGCGTGGGTGCGGCCCAGCGGCTCCCCGTCGCGGTACAGCTGCACGGCCAGGACGTAGCGCCCGTCGCCGAGCTCCACGGCGGGGGAGAGCCCGATGCCGTCGAAGTCGTCCAGGGCGCCGAGGTCGAAGACGGCGTCACCGGCGTCGTCGGTGGGGACGGTCACCCCGTCCAGGGTCACCGGCTTCTGCGAGAGCGCCCAGATCTCACCCGCGTGCTCCATGCCGAGGCCGATGGCGACCGAGTACCGGCCGGGCCCGGCGGAGCCGCTCACCCCGATCGCCGGCGTGACGGTGCCCGGCGGAGCGGTCATGGAGGTGAAGGCGTAGCGGGGGGCGCCCGCGAGGACGTCCCCGACCCGGCTCAGCGTGAGCCGCCCGCCGGTCACCGACCGGCCGACGAACGCGGGCACGGATTCCACGTCGGCCAGCAGCGCGGCCTTCAGCTCGGCGGCCGACGCCGAGGGCAGCACCGCCCGGTACAGGGCGACCGCGGCGGCCACGTGCGGCGCCGCGATGGACGTGCCGTCGACCAGGCGCATGCCGCCGTCGTTCCAGGTGGTGGCGACCCTGTAGCCGGGGGCGAACAGGTCCACCGAGGCGGCGCCGTAGGCGGAGTGGCCGGCGAGCGTGTCGGCCGCCGTCGAGCTGCCGACGGTGACCACGTTGGCCTCGGTCAGGCTCGCCGGGTACATCGGCGTGGTGTCGCGGTCGGCCGAGTCGTTGCCCGCCGCCGCGACCACCAGCACGCCGTGCGCCTCGGCGTAGGCGATGGCCGAACGCAGCTCGTCGAGCGCCGGGCCGCTGAACGGCCCGCCCCACGAGGCGTTGACGACGTCCGCCCCGTGGTCGACGGCGTACCGGATGGCGAGGGCGCACAGGTACACGTCGACGGTCTCCCCGCCGCCGGCGACCAGCGGCATGATCCGCACGTCCGGTGCGACGCCGGCCGAGCCCGCGCCGTTGCCGGCCCGGGCACCGATCACGCCGGCGACGCTGGTGCCGTGGGTTCCCATGGCGCCGTTGTCGACGTCCGCGTTGTCCGCGTAGAAGTTCCACCCGTGGCAGTCGCCGGCCAGGCCGTTGCCGTCGGTGTCGGCCGTGCCGCACGGCTCGTCCGGGTTGGTCCACAGCGAACCGGCCAGGTCGGGGTGGTCGGAGTCGAAACCGGTGTCGACGACGGCGACGACGCGGCCGGCGCCGGTACCGCTGTCCCAGCCCGCGGTGGCGTCCACGTCGGCGTCGGCGACGGCCGTCTGCAGGTAGGCGTTGCTGCCGGTGTTCTCCAGGTTCCAGCCGTACTGGGGGAAGAACGGGTCGGTGACCGTGCCTAGCACGGGGACCGACGGCGAGAGCTCGACGTCGGCCACCCCGGGCACCGCGCGCAGCCGCTCCGGCGTCACGCCGCCGACGGCCACGAGGGCGCGACCGCCCCCGACCCACTGGGCGCTGGCGACGCCCGGCACCGCCTCGAGGGCGCCGAGCAGGTCGTCCGCGGCGCCCGCCTGCGCGGTGAGGGCGTAACGGGTCAGCCCGTCGCCCGGTCCGAAGCCGGTCGCCTCCTCGATGGTCGGGGCGGCCCAGGCCGACCAGAACGCCGCACCCGCGTAACCGGCTACGACCGCGCCGGTCAGCACGGCACCCAGTACCCGCTTGCTCGTCATCCCTGCGTCCTCCGGCCCGCGCTGGCCCGGCCGGTCACGGCGGGGCTCTCCGGGGCGGCTACGGCGCCGGCCGGCTGCTGCTTGAAGGCCGGACGGCGGCCTTCACCCGGACGGAGGGGGGACGGCGTTCCCTAGACTCCGCGCCATGCTGCTGAGCGACCGCGACATCACGGCCGCGATCGCCGGGGGACGCCTCGGCATCGAGCCCTACGACCCGGGGCTGGTGCAGCCGTCCAGCATCGACGTCCGGCTGGACCGGTTCTTCCGCGTCTTCAACAACGCGCGGTACACCCACATCGATCCGGCGAAGCAGCAGGACGACCTCACCACCCTCGTCGAGCCCGAGGGCGACGAGCCGTTCGTGCTGCACCCGGGGGAGTTCGTGCTGGGCTCCACGCTCGAGGTGGTCAGCATCCCCGACGATCTCGCAGCCAGGCTCGAAGGAAAATCGAGCCTTGGCCGTCTCGGATTGCTCACCCACTCGACGGCGGGCTTCGTCGACCCGGGCTTCTCCGGGCACATCACGTTGGAGCTCTCCAACGTGGCGAACCTGCCGATCACCCTGTGGCCGGGCATGAAGATCGGCCAGCTCTGCCTGTTCCGTCTGACCAGCGCGGCCGAGCACCCGTACGGTTCGGCGGTCTACGGCTCCCGGTACCAGGACCAGCGCGGGCCCACGCCGTCGCGCTCCTTCCGCAACTTCACCCGCGCGGAGACCCGGCGCTCCTAGTACCGCGTCACGCAACCTTCGACTGGTTCAAGCTGGGCCGGCTAGGGCTTCGCGTCGGGACAGTGTGCGCAGACGCGCCATTTCCGTGCCGAGAACTGACCTTCTGCGCACTCCGTCGCCATCCGCGGCGGTCTCGGGAAGGCAGCCGCCAGGCGGGCGAACGTTGACGGCCGCAGTACTAGCCGCGCGGTGGCGGGATGTCGTCGACGTGGGCGGCGGCCGGGATCTCGACGCCGGCGCTCTCCAGCACCTCGGAGCAGCGCCCCGCCGGTGACCAGCCGGGTACCGACCGGTCCACCTCGTCGTCGACGAACACCTGCCGCGTGGCGATCCACCCCGCGACGGCGAGCACCGCGACGCCCGTGAGCACGATGACGAACATGCCGTCGTAGCTGCCGGTCGCCCCGCGCAGCACGCCCACGAGCAGCGGGCCGGCCCCCGCGACGACGTAGCCCCAGCTCTGGCTCACGGTGGAGAGCGCGGAGACGGTCTCGGGCGTCCGGGCGCGCAGGCCGATCAGGGTCAGCACCATCGAGAAGGTGCCCATGCCGACGGCGATCAGCACCATCCACAGCCACGGCGCTGCGGTCGGCGCCGTCCAGAGGCCCACCCAGCCGGTCACGTAGCTGGCGATGAAGACCACCAGCAGCGGGCGCTGCAGGCGCGGCCGGACGGTGAGCGACGGGATGACGGCGCTCAGCGGCAGGCCGACGACGGAGTTCAGGCCCAGGAGCAGCCCCGCCGTCGCCGCGCTGAGCCCCGAGTCCCGCAGGTACTGCGCCGACCACCCGATGACGACGTAGGCCTGCAGCGCCTGGACGCCGAAGAACGCGGTGATCGCCAGCGCCGTCGGGCTGTGCACCAGCGCCCGCATCCGGACGGCCGAGTGGCTCTGGCGGGAGACGTCGGGAGCGGCCGGGACGGCGAGCCACACGCCGGCCGCCACGAGCGCCGGCAGCGCCCAGACGACCAGCGCCCAGCGCCACCCCCCGCCGTCGGTGCCCGCCGCGTCGGCGATGGGCTGCGCGGCGACGGCGGCCAGGGTCGCGCCCAGGCCCATCGCCGTGCTGTACGCGCCGACCAGCGGGCCGGTCCGCCCCGGGAAGTGGCGCTTCACCAGGCCCGGGAGCATGACATTGCCGAGGGCCCCGCCGGCCATGGCCAGCGCCGTCCCGGCGAGGAAGACGGGGAAGGCCTCGGCCAGGCTGCGCAGCGCGAGCCCGGCGGTCATCGCGATGAGGGCGCCGGCGAGCACGTGCGCGTCGCGGTAGCGCGCCGACAGCGCCGGGCCGGCGAACCCGATCAGCGCGAAGCAGAGCACCGGCATGGTGGTGATCACCCCGGCCAGGCCGCTGGAGATGCCGAGCCCCCGCTGGATCTCCTGCAGGACGGGGCCGACGCTGGTGACCGCGGTCCGGAGGTTGAGCGCCGTGAGCACGATGGCGACGGCCATGAGGCCGAGACCCCGACGACGATCGGTGCCGGTGCTGCTGCGGTCGGGGGCGGTGCGGGTCACCCGGCAAGCGTCCTCCATGACGTGCCGCACACCGGCCCCGGGTCGGTGCGCAGGGCAACCACCTCGGGCCCGGCCGGCGTCCCCGGAACGACGACGGCGCGCACCCCTCGGGATGCGCGCCGTCGCTGCCCTGCCGGCCCGTCCAGAGGCTCGTCCCGAGCGTGCGAGGGACGAGGAGGACGGGGTCCTGCCGCTACTTCGGGTCGTGATCCGTGGCGGCGGAGTCGAGGCCGACGACGTCGTCGCCCTTGGTCCCGACGTCGGCACCCTGCTCGGCGCCCTGCGCGCCGACGGCGACCGGCTGCATCGAGCGCAGCAGGATCTGGCTGACGTCGAGCACCTCGACGTGCTCGCCGGCCTCACCGTTCTGCTTCTTGCTGGTCAGCGCGTCGCTGAGCATCGTGATGCAGAACGGGCACGCGGTGGAGATGACGTCGGGATCGAGCTCGAGGGCCTCCTCGGTGCGCTCCATGTTGATCCGCTTGCCGATCTTCTCCTCCATCCACATGCGGGCACCGCCGGCGCCGCAGCAGAAGCCGCGGTCCTTGCAGCGGTGCATCTCCTGCGTGGACAGGCCCTGGACGGAGTCGAGGATCTCCCGCGGGGGCGTGTAGACCTTGTTGTGCCGGCCCAGGAAGCACGGGTCGTGGTAGGTCACCTTGCGGTCGACCGGGGTGACCGGGGTGAGCCGGCCCTCCTCCACGAGCTGGCCGAGCAGCTGGGTGTGGTGCACGACCTCGTACTCGCCGCCGACCTGCGGGTACTCGCGGCCCAGCGAGTTGAAGCAGTGCGGGCAGGTCGCCACGATCTTGCGGGTGCCCGGGACGCGTCCCTCGAAGACGCCGTCGAGGGTCTCGACGTTCTCCATGGCCAGCTGCTGGAACAGGAACTCGTTGCCCATGCGGCGGGCCGGGTCGCCCGAGCAGGTCTCCCCGTTGCCGAGGACGGCGAACTCGACGCCCGCGGTGTGCAGCAGCTCCGCGACGGCCTTGGTGACCTTCTTGGCGCGGTCGTCCACGGCGCCGGCGCAGCCGACCCAGAACAGGTACTCGACCTCGTGGGGGAGCGGGCCGTCGGCGACGCGGACCTCGAAGTCCAACTCCTTGATCCAGTCCTCGCGGACGTTGCCGCCCATGCCCCACGGGTTCCCGCGCTTCTCGAGGTTGGTCATCATGACCCCGGCCTCGGACGGGAAGTTGGACTCGATCAGCACCTGGTAGCGGCGCATGTCCTCGATGTGGTCGATGTGCTCGATGTCCACCGGGCACTGCTCCACGCAGGCGCCGCAGTTGGTGCAGCTCCACAGGACGTCGGGGTCGATGACCCCGCCCTCCTCGAGGGTGCCCACCAGCGGGCGGTGGGCCTGGGCGTCGTTGGTGCCCTCGATGCGGGCGTAGCCCGACGCCCACACCTGCTCGTCGGAGGGCTTGAGCACGTCGTAGTCCGGCGCGGTCTCCGACGCCGCCTTCTCACCGAGGAGGTAGGGGGCCTTCGCGTAGAGGTGGTCGCGGAGGTCCATGATCACCATCTTGGGGCTGAGCGGCTTGCCCGTGTTCCACGCCGGGCACTGGCTCTGGCACCGCCCGCACTCCGTGCAGGTGGTGAAGTCGAGCATCCCCTTCCAGGTGAAATCCTCGATCTTGCCGCGGCCGAAGACGTCGTCCTCGCCCGGGTCCTCGAAGTCGATCGGCTTGCCGCCGCTGGTCATGGCCGGCAGCGGGCCGAGCGCCTGGCGGCCGTCGGCCTCGCGCTTGAAGTAGATGTTGAAGAAGGCGCTGAACCGGTGCCAGGCGACACCCATGTTCAGGATGCGGCTGATGACGACCAGCCAGGTCAGCGAGACCGCGATCTTGATGAACGCGACGATGCTCAGCAGGTCGGGGCTGTCGGGCAGCACGGTGGCCAGCGCGCCGGAGACCGGGTGCGACCAGGCCGGGGCGTCGGTCAGGTCGGAGGAGACCTTGAGCGACCGGATCAGCAGGATGGCGACCCCGACGGTGAGGACGACGGCCTCGACGAAGTAGCCGCGGCCCTCGTTGGTGCCGGCGAAGCGGCTCTTGCGGCCCTGCCGGCGCGGGTGGTCCTTCTGGCGCCGGTAGATCAGGTAGAGGATCCCGAGGATCGTGCCGGTGCCGATGATGTCGGCGAACAGGTTCCACAGCGCCCACTCGCCGATCAGCGGCAGGTGGAACGCGGGGTTCCAGACCTCGCCGAAGGCCTCGACCAGCGTCAGGAACAGGCCGTAGAACCCGACGAACACGAACCAGTGGGCGACGCCGATGCTCGACCACTTGAGCATGCGGGTGTGGCCCAGCGACTCGACCAGCAGCGTCTTCAGGCGGCTCTTGACCGGGCCGAAGCGGGTGCCGTCGGGCTGTCCGGTGCGGATGATCCGCACCATCGCCCGCACGGCCCGGTAGGCCATGACGCTGGCCACGATCAGGAACAGGATGCTGATCGTCCCCAGGACGATCTGCAGCGGGCCCGTCATCTCTTCCCCTCCCGTACGCCTGGCGGCGTCGGTCGTCCCCGATCCGCCACGGAGGGGACCGGAGCTGTGTGTGGTGCGCGCGCCAACCGCGCCGGCCCTGGAGCCGGCGCCCGGATCGCGTGCGGGCAACTCGCCGCACTGCGTCGCACGATAGCTGGCGCACCAGGAGGCTATTCACGGGTAACGGGGGCGCTGCGCCTCGATGTCCACCGCTCCCGTGATGCGCCGCGCCCACCGGCGGGTGTCTGCGGTGGCGAGGTTTCTCCGCGGTTCCGTGTGACACCGCTGTCATCTCTTGATCGGGGGGCGCGGGAGCGAGGCCGGGTCCGGGTTCGGAGACACGCCGGTTCCGCCGTCGGACACGCCGGTAGGAGGTCCGGGGCCGAAGACAGTAGGCGGGCAATCCGCGTTGCGGCATCGCGAATTCGTGGCCCGTCACGGGATCGTCATCCAGCGGATTGCGGGCGTGACAGATCGGCGTCCTGCCGAGTTGCATCCCGGTGAGCGGGGCAGACGTCGGAGGACCGACGCTCGACCGGAGCTCGGCAGTCGAGAGAAGGATGTCGCCCGATGCGCACGAGATACCTGTCCGCCGCCGCACTCGCCTTCCCCCTGGCGCTCGCCACCGCCGGCACGGCCGCCGCCGCGGAGAGCGCCACGATCGATCTGGGGGCGCTCAACGACAGCGGCGCCTCGGGTACCGCCGAGCTCGTCCTCGACGAGGAGGCCAACACCCTCACCGTCAACATCGACACGATGGGTGTCGTTCCGGGCCTGCCCCACGCCCAGCACATCCACATCGGCGGCCAGAACATCTGCCCGCCCATGTCCGCCGCCGGTGACGACGGGGTCCTCAGCACTCCCGAGGGACAGCCCTTCTACGGCGGCATCCAGCTCTCGCTCACCACCGAGGGCGACTTCGGGCCCGACAGCGCGCTCGCCGTCGAGCGGTTCCCCGTGGCCAGCGACAGCGGTGAGGTCTCCTACGAGCGCACCTTCGACCTGAGCCAGATCGACGGCGACATCAACCTCGCCGACGTCTCCGTGGTCCAGCACGGCATCGACTCGATCAGCCCGAACGGTCAGTACGGCCCGCCGCCGCCGGCCAGCCCGCTCAACCCGGACCTGCCGCTCGAGGCGACCGCGCCGGCTCTCTGCGGCGCCACCGACCAGATGGGTCAGATGCCCTCCGGCGGCGTCGACGCCGGTGGCGGTGGCACCGCCGGCATCGAGAACGAGGCTCTCTTCGCCCTCGGTGCGGCCGGTCTCGCCGGTGCCGGTGCGCTGGCCTACCGCCGTCGTACCGCCCGCGGGGACGTCTGACCGTCGCAGATGGGTCGACACTCTCGTGCCGATGGCCGCCCTCGCCTCGCGAGGGCGGCCATCGCCGCGCTCTCCTTCGGCGGCGCCGCGCTGATCGGCGCGGGTCTGGTCACCCAGGAGTCGATGCCGACGGTCCCCTCGGCCGCGGCGGCGCCCATGCCGCCCTCGGCCGCTCCGCCCTCCGCCGGGCCGTCGCCCGGGGGGGCGGCGACCGCCCCGGCACCCGCCCCGGCACCGGCCGTCGTGGGCCCGGTCCTCGCCGAGGCGGAACCGCTCGCGGTGACCATCCCCTCCATCGACACGGCGACCCCGCCGCTGGCGTCACTCGGGCTGCTGCCTGACGGCTCGCTCGAGGTACCGGCGGACTACGACGTGGCCGGCTGGTACCGCGGCGGCCCGGCCCCGGGCGAGCTGGGCCCGGCGGTCATCGCCGGGCACGTGGACTCGGCGGCCGAGGGGCCGGCGGTCTTCTTCCGGCTGGCCGAGCTGCAGCCGGGCGCCGAGATCCTCGTCGACCGCGCGGACGGCACGACGGCGGTCTTCACCGTCGACCGGGTCGCGCGGTACCCCAAGGACGCCTTCCCGACCGTCGAGGTCTACGGCGACACCGCTCACGCGGCGCTGCGCCTGATCACCTGCGGGGGCTCCTTCGACCGCGCCAGCGGCAGCTACCGCGACAACGTCGTCGTCTACGCGCGGCTCGCCGGCGTCCGCTGACCGGTCCGTCGCGTCCCCCGCCCCGGCGGTGAGGACGGCGGATGAATGGGCGGCGCCGTTCCGCGTCAGCCGTCCGGCGATCAGCCGGCACCTGCGGGTGCTGCGCGTGGCCGGGCTGGTGCGAGGCGCGGATGGCGGCCCGGACGCGAGGGCGGCGTCGGTCGGGGAGGGGGCGGCTCCCTCGGGAACACGACCGGCCGGACTGCCGTTAGGGTGGGCAGGAAAGTTGAGCGGACCCCGCGCAACGCGAAGGGCTCGACTCCTCACACGGACCAGTACCACCCCAGCACACGGAAGAGAGGCCATCTCCATGGCTCGAGCGGTCGGTATCGACCTCGGCACCACCAACTCCGTCGTCACCGTCCTGGAGGGCGGCGAGCCGACGGTCATCGCGAACTCCGAGGGCTCGCGCACCACCCCCTCCGTCGTCGCCTTCGCCAAGAACGGCGAGGTGCTCGTCGGGCAGTCGGCCAAGAACCAGGCGGTCACCAACGTCGACCGCACCATCCGCAGCGTCAAGCGGCACATGGGCACCGACTGGAAGACCGAGGAGATCGACGGCAAGCGCTACACGCCGCAGGAGATCAGCGCCCGGACCCTGCAGAAGCTGAAGCGGGACGCCGAGACCTACCTGGGCGAGCCGGTCACCGACGCCGTCATCACCGTCCCCGCCTACTTCGAGGACGCGCAACGCCAGGCCACCAAGGAGGCCGGTGAGATCGCGGGCCTCAACGTCCTGCGCATCGTCAACGAGCCCACCGCCGCCGCGCTCGCCTACGGCCTGGACAAAGGCGAGACCGAGCAGACGATCCTCGTCTTCGACCTCGGTGGCGGCACCTTCGACGTCTCCCTGCTCGAGATCGGGGACGGCGTCATCGAGGTGAAGGCCACCGCCGGTGACAACCACCTCGGTGGTGACGACTGGGACGAGCGCGTCGTCAAGCACCTGGTGCAGACGTTCAACGCCTCCAACGGCATCGACCTGTCCAAGGACAAGCTGGCCATGCAGCGGCTCCGCGAGGCCGCCGAGAAGGCCAAGATCGAGCTGTCCGGCGCGCAGTCGACCAACGTCAACCTGCCCTACATCACCGCCGGTGCCGAGGGCCCGCTGCACCTGGACGTCACGATGACCCGTGCCGAGTTCCAGCGGCTGACCCAGGACCTGCTCGACCGCGCCCGCGCACCGTTCAACCAGGCGATCCGCGACGCCGGCATCTCCGTGGGCCAGATCGACCACGTCGTCCTCGTCGGTGGTTCCACCCGCATGCCGGCCGTGAGCGACCTGGTGCGCGAGCTGACCGGCGGCAAGGAGCCCAACAAGGGCGTCAACCCCGACGAGGTCGTGGCCATCGGTGCCGCGCTCCAGGCCGGTGTCCTCCGCGGCGAGGTCAAGGACGTCCTGCTCCTCGACGTCACCCCGCTGTCCCTGGGCATCGAGACCAAGGGCGGGATCATGACCAAGCTCATCGAGCGCAACACCACGATCCCGACGAAGCGCTCGGAGATCTTCACGACGGCCGACGACAACCAGCCGTCCGTGCAGATCCAGGTGTTCCAGGGCGAGCGCGAGATGGCGATGTACAACAAGAAGCTCGGCATGTTCGAGCTGACCGGTCTGCCCCCGGCGCCGCGCGGCGTCCCGCAGATCGAGGTCGCCTTCGACATCGACGCCAACGGCATCGTCCACGTCCACGCCAAGGACCTCGGCACGGGCAAGGAGCAGTCGATGACGATCACCGGCGGCTCGGCGCTCCCGAAGGACGACATCGAGCGGATGATGAAGGACGCCGAGGCGCATGCCGAGGAGGACAAGAAGCGCCGCGAGGAGGCCGAGACCCGCAACCTGGCCGAGTCGCTGCAGTACCAGACCGAGAAGTTCCTGGCCGAGAACGGCGACAAGATCCCGGCCGAGAAGAAGGACGAGCTCGGCGAGGCGCTGACCGAGCTGCGCAGCGCGCTGGGCGGCTCCGACATCGAGGCCATCAAGTCCGCGCAGGAGAAGGTGGCCCGGGTCTCGCAGGAGGTCGGCGGGGCGCTCTACGCCCAGCAGGCCGAGGCGGCCGGCGGGGCGCCGGGCGCCGAGGCCGGCGCGGGTGCCGGTGACGGTGCGACGGGCAGCCAGGCCTCGGGTGACGACGACGTCGTCGACGCCGAGATCGTCGACGAGGACACCGACCGCCGATGAGCCAGGGGGACGAGCAGCCGCGGGTCGTGATCCGTGACAGGCGGCGGATCGACCCCACCGGCGCAGTGCGGACGCCGGCCGGCGAGCAGCCGGCCGGCGTCCGGCCCGGTACCGACCTCCCAGGGGAGCAGATGAGCGAGCACGACACCCCGGCCGCCGACACCGCGGGCCCGGAGCAGGGCACGGCCGCCCAGCAGGGCACCGCGCCGCAGCAGGGCACCGCGCCGCAGGACGCCGCCGCACCGCAGCCCGGTGCCGACGGCGACCTGTCCCAGCAGCTGGCCGAGCGCACCGAGGACCTGCAGCGGGTCACCGCCGAGTACGCCAACTACCGGCGGCGGGTCGACCGGGACCGCTCGCTGGTCGTCGACCAGGCGGCCGAGCGGTTCGCCGCGCAGCTGTTCCCGATCGTCGACGACATCGAGCGGGCACGCGACCACGGCGACCTGAACGGCGCGTTCAAGGTGGTCGCCGACCGCATCCTGGGGCTGCTCGACGGCCTCGGTGCCGAGGCGTTCGGGAAGGCCGGCGACGAGTTCGACCCGTCGCTGCACGAGGCCGTCATGCACGACACCTCGGCCGAGGTCACCGTGCCGACGGCGACGACCGTGCTGCGGCAGGGCTTCCGCCGCGGCGAGCGGGTGCTGCGCACCGCCATGGTCGCCGTCACCGAGCCGGAGTCGCCGGTTCCGGCGGAGGAGCCCGAGGGCTCGCCCGACCAGGCCGCCGGCTGAGCGGCGACCGACCGAGCACGAGAGGGGGCCGGATGATCCAGCCGGAGGCTTCCGGTTCCTCACCGGAGGTGGGTCGATGAGCACCCGTGACTTCATCGAGAAGGACTACTACGGCGCGCTCGGCGTCCCCCAGGACGCCGACGCGGCCGCGATCAAGAAGGCCTACCGCAAGCTGGCCACGGAGCTGCACCCGGACAAGAATCCGGGCAACACCGAGGCCGAGGCGCGGTTCAAGGAGGTCTCCGAGGCCTACGACGTGCTCTCCGACCCCAAGCGGCGCGGCGAGTACGACGACGCGCGACGGCTGTTCGGCGCCGGGGGAGCCGGTGCCCGCGCCGGCTTCCCCGGCGGCGGGTTTCCGGGTGGGGGTTACACAGCGGGCCCCGGTGGCCAGCCCTTCGACCTCGGCGACCTCTTCGGGGCGGCCGGGGCCGGGGCCGGCGCCCGCGGGGCCGGCGGGCTGGGCGACATCCTCGGCGGCCTCTTCGGCGGCGCCGGGGGTGGCGGAGCGCGGGCGCGCAGCCAGGCGGCGTCCGGGCCCGCGCGGGGTCAGGACGTCGAGACCGAGGCGACCCTCTCCTTCGAGGAGGCCGTCCTCGGGGTGACGGTGCCGCTGCGGATGCAGAGCCCGGGCAGCTGCCCGACCTGCGCCGGCAGCGGCGCCCGCCCCGGCACCACCCCGCACACCTGCCCGGTGTGCCAGGGCGCCGGGGTGACCAGCCGGAGCCAGGGCGCGTTCGCCTTCTCGGAACCCTGCCGCAGCTGCCGCGGCAGCGGTCAGGTGGTCGACGATCCGTGCCCCACCTGCGCCGGCAGCGGGATCACCAGCCAGACCCGCACCATCACCGTGCGGATCCCCGCGGGGGTCAAGGACGGGCAGCGCATCCGCCTGCCCGGCAAGGGGGCTCCCGGGCGGCGGGGCGGCCCGGCCGGCGACCTGTTCGTCGTCGTCCACGTGTCCGAGCACCAGCTGTTCGGCCGCAAGGGCGAGGATCTGACGCTGAGCGTGCCGATCACCTTCGCCGAGGCGGCGTTGGGCACCACGCTGACCGTGCCGACCCTCGACGGCACGGTGTCGCTCAAGGTGCCGGCCGGCACCGCGAGCGGCCGCACGCTGCGCGTGCGCGGGCGGGGCGTGCCCACCAAGGGCCGCACCGGTGACCTGCTGGTCACGGTGGAGATCGCCGTCCCCGTGCGGCTGACCCCGGCGCAGCGCAAGGCCGTCGAGAACCTGGCCGAGGAGATGGACGAGGACCCGCGCCCGCAGATCACCGCCGCGGTGCGGGCGGGAGGTGAGGCATGACCAGGCCACCGGCAGGGCCGCTGGGCAACGCGGCTCCGTCCGTCGCCGACGACGCACCGGTGTTCGTGATCTCCGTGGCGGCCGAGCTGGCCGGCATGCACGCCCAGACCCTCCGGCAGTACGACCGGCTGGGGCTGGTCAGCCCGGGCCGCACGCCCGGGGGAGGCCGGCGGTACAGCCCCCGCGACGTCGCGCTGCTGCGCGAGGTGCAGCGGCTGTCCCAGGAGGACGGCGTCAACCTGGCCGGCATCAAGCGGATCATCGAGCTGGAGTCGCAGGTCGAGGCGCTGCAGGCCCGGGTGCACGAGCTGCTCGAGGAGCTGCAGCACTCCGAGAACCGTCGCATGGCCGCGGAGGCTGCGGTCCCGGCGGTCTACCGCGCGGACCTGGTGCCCCACCGGCGGCAGAGCTCCGCCCTCGTGGTGTGGCGTCCCGGAGGGGCCCGGTGAGCGGGTCGGAGGTCGACGTCCACGCGGCCTTCGTCGCGCTGGAACGGGAGATCGGGTTGCTGCTGCGCCGGTCCCGGGCCATCTCGACCCGGCTGGCGCGCGAGCTGCACCCCGACCTGGACGGCGCCGCGTACGGGCTGCTGGCCCTGCTGCAGGACGCCGGGCCGCTGCGCGCCAGCGACCTGGTGGCGCGGCTCGGCCTGGACAAGAGCACGGTCAGCCGGCAGCTCTCCAGCCTCGTGGAGCTCGGCCTGGTCGACCGCGCCGCCGACCCCGACGACGGCCGGGCGCAGGTTCTGACGCCCTCGGCCGAGGGCGCGGCGCGGCTGGCCCGCATCCGGACAGCCCGGCGGGCCCGCTGGGAGAGCGACATGTCGGGCTGGCCGGCCGAGGACGTGGCCACGCTCGCCGTGCTGCTGGAACGCCTCAACCGGATCGGCGAGGCGCGCGAGGCCGAGTCCGGGGACTGACCCACCGGCCGGTCACCCGGCCGGCGGAGTCGTCACGGGCGCCCGAGGTCGTCCAGCACCGCACGGGCCAGGGCACCGAGGTGGTCGCCGTCGCCCGCCCCGGGGTCCAGCAGCGCCGCCAGGGTGCCGTCCCGGAGCGCCGGTGGCACCAGGTCCCCGACGTTGCTGCGGAACTTGTCCGCTACCTCGGCCGGGGACAGCGGGGTGGCGGGGTTCCCCCGCGCGTTGCGGGTCGTGGCGGACCACGTCCGGCCGTCCCGCGCCCGGACCGTCACCTCTGCCGGGCGCTCGCCCGGCAGCGCCGCCGAGAACTCCGGCCGCTCGCGCACCACGACCCGGCGCGCCAGCTCCGCCACCGCCGGGCGCCGCAGCCGCTCCGGCAGGAACGATCCCGCGTCCAGCCCGCCGTCGGCGAGCAGCGTCGCGACACAGTACGGCAGCGAGAAGCGCGCGTGCATGTCCGACCGGACCTCGGCCCCGGCCAGCGACGCGGCGAAGGCGAACGTCGCCACCTCCACGCCCTCGACGTCCTCGGGGCGCAGCCGCGCGCCGTCGGTGGCGGCCCGCGCGGCGTCGAGGGCCGGCTGGATCCAGCGGGCGCAGGCATAGGGCTTCAGGTAGCTCTGCGTGATCTGCCAGCGCCGGCCGAGGCCGCCGGCGAGCTCGTCCTCGGAGAGGTCGGTGCAGACGGCGGAGCCGAACAGCGCCCGGTAGGTCTCGTCGCTGCCCCGTGCACCCGTCTCCCGGACGCGCCGGCCGGCCAGCGCGCCGTAGCAGGCCCCCAGCCCGGTCCAGAGGTTCCGCACCGTGCCGCCCTGCACCGGCACCGCGAGCGTGGCGGCCAGCGGCAGGGCCGAACCGAGCAGGAACGCCGACGTCAGCTCCTCGGCGGAGCCGTCGTGCAGCAGCACCTCGGCCAGCGCCGCCGCGGCGGGCCCGTGCACACCGTGCGGGTGCATGCCCGGGCGCAGGGACGTCGCCGTCCCGCCGCGCAGCCCGACCTCGGTGGCGACCAGGAAGATCTCGAGCAGCCGCCGGTCGCCGACGTCCCCGGTGGCCGCGGCGTGCAGCAGCACCGGGAGGGCGTGCGGCGCCGGGTGCGCCGTCGGCACCGGGGGCAGCCGGTGCCCCTGCGGGTGGAAGGAGCCGCCGGAGTCGGCGTCCAGCCACGTCGCGGCGGCGCCGAGGGTCACCAGCGTCCCGGCGGCCGGGCCACCGGGGCGCTCCTCGTGGGTGCCCATCGCCCGCGCCAGCGCCCGCACCGGCGGATAGCGCAGCCCGCCGAGCAGCGCGCCGAGGGTGTCGGCCAGCAGCAGCCGGGTGAAGGCAACGACGTCGCCGGGGACGTCGTCCAGCCGCGTGCCGGCCGCGAACTCGCCGAGGGCCCGGTACGGCTGGTCGGGTGCGGTCACGCCGCCTCCTCCAGCCCGGCCCGGACGGCGGGGACGAGTTCGGCCAGGTGGTCCTGCACGCCGGCCACCGCGCCGGCCAGGACGACACCGGCGATGTCCAGGCCGGCGAGCGGGCGCAGCCGGGCGGTGATCGCGGTGGGGTCGCCGGTGAGCAGGAAGCGGTCCCGCACCCACCGGTCCGCGGGGGTGACCGCACCTCCGCGGGCCGCCGCCGTGCCGTGGCGGGCGTAGTCGTGGGACCCGGCCACCTCCCGGGCGGAGGCTACCTCGTCGGCGTCCAGCCCGTACCACTCCGTGGCCGACACCAGCCGCATCGCGCACGACCCCAGGACGGGCTCGGCGGCCGCTGCGGCCTCGGCGTCGGTGGCGGTGACCGTGGCGCGCAGGAACAGCCAGACGGTGGCCGCGGGGTCGGCCTCGCGGGCGAGGGCCGCTGCGCGGGTGACCACGCCGGGATCGGCGCCGGCGTCGACGAGCACCCCGCCCAGCGCGGCCGCCGTCGCCGAGATGGTCCGCGGGCCCGACGCCGCGCCCAGCAGCCGGCCGGCCAGGTCGGCGTCGCCCACGGCCTCGCGCAGGGCGGCGAGGGTGGCGGTGTACTCGCGCAGGGGCGGCAGGTCCAGCCCCTCGTTGCGCACCGAGCTCTCCCCGCGTCCGACGACGGTGAGCACCCGGCCGGGGTGCAGCCGCTCGAGCGTGCGGACGGCGCCGGCCAGCGGCGCGGGGTGGCGCAGCCCGAGGCTCGCCACGCAGGGCCCGGCCAGCCGGGCCCCGGTGCCGGCCAGGACGCGTTGGGTCTCGACCAGGCAGTCGGGGAACAGCCGGGGGCTGTCGGCGAGCCCCACGCCGTCGGCCCCGGCGGCGAGGGCGTGCTCCGCCGTCGCGACGGCGTCGCCGGCACCCCACGGCGCGGCGGAGTTCAGCAGGACGGCGGTCACGACAGCGCCGCCAGGAGGTCGGCGGCGCGCTCGCCGCGACCGGCGGGCACCGGGGAGGGTTGCGGAACGCTGACCGGTTCCGCGGGGCGCCCCGTCACCGTCTCCAGCGTCGGCAGCAGGGCGTCGGGCATGCCGATCAGCCCCGCCCCGAGCGCCCGGGGGGCCAGCCAGCCGGCGGCGAGGCAGTGCCCCCGGGCGAGGGCCGCCTCCGCCACCGTCCCGTCCTCGACCGGCTGCACCACCATGAGCCCGGCGGCGAGGTCCAGCACCGGGCCGAGGTCCGTGATCCCCGCGGCGACGGCGGCGCAGGCCGCGGCGGCGACCACCCCCGTCGTCGGCCGCGCCAGGAGGGTCCCGCCGTCGGTGCCGGCGGCCAGGTCGGCGTCCAGCGCGAGCCCGGTCACCACCGCCTGCTCGAGCAGCTCCACCGGGGCGTCGGCCGCCGCGGAGGCGAGCGCGACGAGGGTCAGCCCGTCGGCGTCCGGTGCCCCGGCGAGGTGCAGCCGGGCCCCGTTCCACAGCAGCGCCGGGTAGTGCGCCGCGCGGCGGCCGGCGCCGAGCAGCGGGAGCGGCCCGTCGTCGCTGCCCGTCGAGGCCGCCCAGGCGAGGAGGTCGGCGGGCACGGGCGCGGTGGCGGCCGCCGCCAGCCGCGCCAGCGCCGGCCGCACGGAGCCGGTCAGCGGGTGACCTCCGTGCTCTCCGTGACCAGGTAGAACTTGAACTCCGTCCGCCCCGCCGGGCCGCGCTCGGCCGGGATGGGGTGCTCCGCGAACCACGCCAGGTAGTCGGCGTAGGCCTGCTCGTCGGCGAAGTGCATCTCGGCGATGCGGTAGAACGTCAGCCCCTCCGGCACGTCCGCGGTCCCGCCCGAGGCCTGCCGCACCGGCCGGAGCACCTTGTTGAACACGATGCGGTCCAGGTGCGGGTTGGCCAGCAGGTCGGGCGCGTGCACGTCGAACAGCCAGGCCTCGTACTCCTCGGCGCTGACGCCGGGCTGGATCTCGTAGCCGAGGATGGTCGTGATGCTCATGTCTCTCCCTGGATCGGGCGGACGGCGTCCGCCGGGCTGGACGGGGCGTCGGGGTGGGTCCAGTCGAAGGCCTGGGCACCCGCGCCGAATCCTTCGAGGCGGATCCGGTACGGGGTCACGTGCACGCCCACGAGGTCCTCGACGACCTGCTCGGGGCTGCGCAGCGGGGCCTTCGTGAAGCCCTGCGCCCGCTGGCGTCCGACGTGGTGCCGGTAGAGCGAGATCGTCGCCGCGTCGTCGAGGAAGGCCGCGGTGCCCCGCACGTAGACCGCGCGCGGCGGCAGCCGCCCGATGTCGAAGACGTGCGGGCGCTCGTTGGTGGCGCCGGGCGCCGGGTCGCCGACCCAGGTGACCAGCAGCCGGGGGTCGCGGCGCAGCTGGGCCAGCCGGGCGTGGGTGCGCCGCTGCACGAGGTCGACCGACCAGTCGGGGTTGAGGAACGCCGTCATGGAGCGGCCGACCGGGAAGCCGAGGCGGTCGATCGTCGTCAGCTGGGCGAAGCCCGCCTCCTCCAGCACGAAGGCGAGCGCGGCGCGCCGGACGGCCGCCTGCTGCTCGTCCCCGGTCACCGCTGCACCCCGTCCGCGGGGACCAGCCGCCAGGAAACGGTCGACCGGCGGGCCCGCCGCACCCGGTCCGCCAGCTCCGCGTGGCTCCACTCGCGGTCGGGCACCACCACGCGCTCGACCGCGACCTCCTGCGGCGCCCGGAAGGGGAAGGGGTCCAGCGCCGCCGTCCCCGGGGCACGGGCGGACACGGTGACGGCGACCCGCTCGCCGCCGGGGCGCAGGGGCACCGGGGGCAGGACGACGGGCCCGGTGCCGTGCTCGAGCCGCCGGAGCTGGGGGCCCCACGGCTGGGGCGCGGCCCCCACGGTGCCCGGCTCGTCCGGCGGGGTCACCGCGAGGTACAGCGAGAGCAGGTCCCAGAACTGGAGCAGCTCGTAGTTGTGCCACAGCTGGGTCTCGAAGACGCTCCGCGGTTCGTCCGAGGTCCAGGCGCGCCGCTTGGCGTCGATCCAGCGCAGCTCCTCGGCCGCCACGACCTCGTCCTGCAGCCGCCGGTCCTCCGCCGAGCGGCCGACGCGGGCGGCCGCACCCGGCGCGGCCCAGCGCCCCCGGTAGAGCCCGGTCCAGTGCATGCCGACCAGCACGCCGGAGTAGAGGTCGGCCAGCGAGACCTGCTCCACGCCCTGGCGGTACAGCCGCACGTGCTCGCCCGCGTCGATGTCGGTGAAGTGCAGCGGGCGGCGCTCGGCCTCGTCGAACAGCACGCGCGCGTCCCAGGCGCGCCAGCCCTCGTCGTGGCGGGCCGCGGCGGTGCGGACGGAGTGCAGCGGGGTGGGCACCTCGAACGCCGCGTTGCCCCAGGCGCCGGCGAGCTCGCCCGCGATCCGGCCGTGCTCGACCTGCTCGACGAGCTGCAGCGCGCCCCCGCGGCGGGTGACGATCACCGGGCACCCCCATCCGCCGCCCGCCGCAGGGCCGCGCCCAGCCCGCGCGGGGTCCCACCGTCGGCGAGGGCGTGCACGGCGGCGAGCAGCTCCGGGCCGCCGGCGCCGAAGCGGGCGCCCAGCAGCCGGCCGGCCTTGGCGGCCAGCTCGGTGCGGGGGAAGGCGCGGTCGGCGTCGCCGCGCGGCCGGCCGGCCTCCGCGTGCTGCTCGGTGCCGTCGGTCAGCTCGACGCGGACCCGGGCCGGCCGTCCCGCGGGGTAGCCGGCGTCCAGCGCCGGGTCGTGCACGACGCGGACCCGTCCGGCGAGCTCGCGCACCTCCGGGGCGGTCACGGTGGCGGCGTCGAGGGTCGTCTCGTCGAGCCGGCCGGTCACCAGGGCGACGGCCACGGACGTCGGCACGCTGAACCGGGCGGCGAGCTCGTCCTCGGCGACGTCGGCGAAGGCGGCGGCCCCGGCGGAGGCGCGGACCTCCACCGCGCGCACCTGCGGACCGCGGAGGCCCCGGGCGACCAGGTCGGCCACGGCGTCGTTGACCCCGTGGAGGTGGGCGCAGGTGGGGTGGGCCTTGACGTAGCCGGCGAGGACCTCGTGCTCCGGCCACGGGTCGCCGGTGCCCGCCAGCAGCGGCGCGGGGTCCCAGGCGCGGGCCGCCACCGACCCCAGGTGGCGGTCCAGTGTGCCCTCGGCGGGGGCGAGACCGGCCACGGCGGCGCCGCCCAGCGACATCCCCAGCTGCACCGACGCCCCGAGGAAGGCGTGCGAGCCGGTGGTGCCGGCGAAGACGGTGCGGGCGTCGGCGAGCAGCACCGCGGCGGCCGCGAGCTCCAGGGCGCGGACGGCGGCCGCGGCGTCCCCCGGGGCGAGCAGCCGGGCGACGGCGGCGGCGACGGCGACCTGGCCCCAGGTCCCGATGTCGTGGACGCCGTCGGGCGTGCCGCCCATCGCCCGGCCCACCCGCACGCCGGCCTCGTAGCCGGCCAGCACCGCGGCCAGCACCTCGGCGCCGGAGGAGCCCCGCTCCTCGGCCAGCGCCAGGACGGCGGGGACGACGTGCGAGGCGGGGTGGCCGCGGGCGAGCCGGTGCCCGTCCTGGAGCTGGTCGGCGGCGACGGCGCAGCCGTTGAGGAAGGCCGCCGTCGAGGACGGCCACCCGCGGGCCGAGCCGACCACCGTCGCGAACCCCTCCGGCGCCCCCGGTGCGGAGGCGTCGACGAGAGCCGCCAGCTCCGCGCGGCGGGACCCGAGGGCGGTGACGGCGACGCAGTCGGCGACGAGGTCCACCACGCGGTCGCGGACGGCCGCAGGGGCGTCCGCCCACGTCGTCGTCGCCACGGCGGCCCCCAGCGCAGCGGCCCCGGTCACCGCCGTCCCCCGACGGCGGCGGCGAGGCCGCGCACCGAGGCGGCGTCCGGCAACCCGGTGCACCAGGCCAGGACGGCGTCGGCGGAGTCGTCGCGCAGCGCCCGCGTCAGCAAGGTCCGGTGCTTGGCCGCGATCCCGGCGGCCGGGTAGGGGCGTGCGGGGCCGCCCGGCGGGTCGTCCTCGGTGGCGGTCAGGGTCCGGCCGTCCCGCAGCCGCAGCGTGACGCGGGCTCCGCGCACCGCGGGCGCCGCGGCGGTCATGGCCGGGTCCTCGACGACGGTGACGCGGGCCATCAGGGCGCGCAGCGCCGGGTCGGTGGCGGCCTCGTCGGTGTAGGCGTCCGTCCCGTTGTCCCGTCGCACGAGGCGCGCGGCGACGGAGTAGGGGATGGAGTGCTTGCCCGCGAAGCCGGTGGGGGCGTCGCGCCCGTCCAGGCGGGTCGCGGGGTCGTAGGTCGCCACCTGCACCTCGACCACCTCGTCGGCGCGGATGCCGTGCTCGGCCACCAGCTGCCCGGTGGCCTCGATCGGCGCGTGGTTCCACCGGCTGCAGGCGTGCAGCTTGAGGTATCCGGTGGTCAGGTAGCGGAGCCTGCCCAGCTCGTCGTCCAGGTGTCCGGTGTCGAAGGACGAGCCGAGGACCTCGCCGAACACGATCTCCGGCGCGCGGGGGTCCCCGGTGGTCCCGGTCGCGGCCAGCTCGACGGCGAGCACCCCGTTCGACGCGGTCACCCCGGTGAGCGCGTTCCGCACCGTCGCCCCGCTGTTGGCCGCGTGCTGGGTGGACGCCGGCGCCAGCGCGGTGGCGATCAGCACGGCCTGGACGGCGGTCGCCAGGTCGCAGCCGCGCAGCCGGGCCACGCCGACGGCCGCACCGCAGGCCATCGCGGTCCCGAACGGGTGCACGGCCGGCCGCAGGCGCAGGCCGCGGGCGAAGCGGACGGCGACCTCGTAGGCGGCGGCCGCCGCGGCCAGCAGCTCCGGGCCCGACGCGTCGACCTCCTCGGCCACGGCGAGCACCGCGGGCAGCGTGTGCGCGCTCGGATGGTTGGCCGCGTGCGCGTGCCCCTCGTCGAGCTCCAGGCGGACGGCGCCCAGCCCGTTCACCAGGGCGGCCGCGGCCGGGCTGGTGCCCGCGCCGGAGGCGAGCACGGTGGCCGGACCGCGACCGCCGAGGCGCGGGGCGACCAGGGCCGCCTGCCGGACCTCCGGCTCGACCGAGGCACCGATGACCGCCGCGAGCGTGTCGGTCACGACGGTCACCAGGTGCCCGGTGTCCTCCGGCCGCAGCACCTCCGGGCCGAGCGCCCACTCCACGAGGCGCTCGACGCGGCTCGCGGACGGCCCCGGCCCGGCCGGGGTCATCCCCGGACCCCCGACATGAGGGTCCGGACGTCGGCTGCGTGCGGCAGGTCGAGCGCGGCGTCGGCGACCTCCCGGGCGGTGCCGTCGTCGAGCAACCGGATGGCGTTGAGCCGGAACTTCTCCGCGACCTCCGCCGACGACAGCGGGTTGGCCGGCCCGCCGCGGTTGGCGTCCACCCGGACTTCGTGCCGCGTGCCGTCCCGGGTCTCCACGCGCAGCACCGCCGGGAACTGGTGAGGGAAGATCTCGTCGCAGCGGGCGTCGGGCACGCACCGCACCAGCGCCGCCAGCCGTAGCCGGTCGGGGTCGGCCGCGGCCTCGTCGGTGAAGTCCTCGTGGAACAGGCCCAGCCCGCCGCCGCCGGTCAGCGCCGCGGCAACGGTGTAGGGGCCGCTGAACGCGGCGTGGTAGCCCGAGCGCGGCCGGGCCTTCTCCTCCGCGGGCTCGCCGATCGTGCGCAGGACGGCCGTCGGCGCGCCCAGCTCGATGGCCGTGACGTCCTCGGGGCGCACCCCCCGCGAACGCAGCTCCAGCGCGGCGTCCACGCCGGCGTGGGTGAAGTGGTTGCACGGGTAGGGCTTGAAGAAGATGCCCGGCAGCTCCCAGTGCTCGCCCAGTCGGTCGACGACGGCGTCGACGTCGGCCCGCTCCCCGCAGAACGCGTGGAGGAAGCCGAACCGGCCCTCGATGACGGTGGGCGGCCCGGTGAGGCCGTGGCGCGCCAGGTCGGCGGCGACCACGCCGGCGTGCGCGGCCCAGCCGCAGTGCACGCGCTTGACGGTGCCCCCGGTGCGGTTGGCCTCGATCAGCCCCGAGCCCATGGAGGCGGCGATGCCGGCGGCGTGCGCGATGCCGTCGGCGTCCAGGCCGCCGACGGTCGCGGCGGCGACCGCGGCGCCGATGGCCCCGCAGATGGAGGTGGCGTGCTGCCCGCGCTCGAAGAACTCGGAGTTGCCGAGCTCGGCGTCGTAGCCGCCCATGCCCAGCCGCACGGCCACCTCGATGCCGACCCCGGCGGCGTCGAGCAGCGCCGGGCCGGTGGCACCGGTGGCCTCCGCGACCGCGAGCGCGGCGGCGACCACCGAGGAGGAGGGGTGTAGCACCGAGGGCAGGTGCGTGTCGTCGAAGTCCAGCGAGTGCGCCAGCGTGCCGTTGACCAGGGCGGCGGCCGCGGCCGGGACGCGCAGCCCCGTGCCGATGGCGGTCGCGTCCTCGGGTCCGCCCCAGCCGCGGACGACGGCGGTGACCGCCGACGCCGACACCTCGCCGGTGGCGGCCAGGCTGTTGCCCAGCAGGTCGAGCACCCGACGGGCGACGTCGTCGCGCATGCCCTCGGGCAGCCCGTGCTCGCGGGTGTCGGCCGCCAGCCGCGCCAGCCGCTGGACGATCGTCGGTGCGGTCACGCCTGCACCGCCGCCACCGGGCGGACCGGGGAGCCCGTGCCGCCGACGATGCGCAGCGGCGCCATGACGAAGACGAACTCGGTGAGGCCCTGCTCCGCGGCGGCCTCGAGGTCGAGGTGCTCGATGATGTAGATCCCGGATTCCACGAGCAGGATGCGGTGCACCGGCAGGATGCTGTGCCCGGCGCCCGGCTTGATCTGCTCGAACGCGGTGGTGTCCGCGCCCGTCGCCTGCACCCCGGCCGCCGCCAGCCACTCCCCGGCGCCGGTCGTGGCGCCCGGCACGCCGTCGGACTGCCCGAGGTAGACGGCGGGTTCGCCGAAGTTCCGGGCCCAGCCGGTGCGGATCAGCGCGACGTCGCCCTTCCCGGGGCGGGCCCCGGCGCGCGCGGCGGCCTGCTCCAGGTCGTCGGCGGTGACCCCGTAGCCGGCGGGGAGGACGTCCACCCCGTGGACCGCCGCGACGTCGAGCAGCACGCCGCGGGTGAGCATCGCCGGGGTGTGCTCGGCGCCGTGCTCGGCGAAGCGGCCGCCGGTCTGCGCCTGCGCGGCGTCGACGCCCCCATGCAGCAGCCCGTCGTGGCTGACGTGGGAGAGCGCGTCGACGTGGGTGCCCACGTGCCCGCCGGTCACGATGATCTCGTTGGAGGCCGAGCCGCCGTCGGGCCGCACCATGTCGCCGTGCCGGCGGATGAGGGTCATCCGGAAGCCGGGGTGGTTCGGGGAGCACGGCATGCCGGTGAAGAAGGGCTGGCCGAGCTCGACGAGGCGGACCCCGCCGCGGACGGCGCCGAGCAGCGCGTCCGTGGCCGGTGCGGTGGTGGCCGGGGTGGTCATCTGGTCTCTCCTGACGAGGGGGCGGGGGCGGGCTGGTCGGAGGGGGCGGCGCGGTCGAGGACGGTCCGGGCGCGGGCCACGACGGCGGGGTCGACGAACCGGCCGTCGGCGTCGAGGACGGCGGACTCGCCGCGCTGCGCCGCCGCCGCGGCGGTGGCGACGACGCGCTCGGCGGCCGCCCGCTCCTCCGGCGAGGGGGTGTAGACCTCGTGCACCGGCCCGAGCTGCCTCGGGTGGACCACCGAGCGGCCGAAGAACCCGGTGACGCGGCCGGTGCGGCTGCTGGCCCGCAGGCCGTCGAGGTCGCCGACGTCGGTCCAGACGCTCTGCACCGGCGAGGGGAGGCCGGCGGCCCGCGCCGCGACGACGACCGCGCCGCGGGCCCAGTGCAGCCCCTCGTCGCGGTCGACGAGCAGGTCGGCGGCGAGGTCGGCTTCGCCGAGGCCGATGCCGGCCACGAGCCCGTGCGCCGCGGCCAGCTCGTGCGCCCGCCAGAGCCCGCGGGCGCTCTCGAGCAGCAGCTGCATGGGCAGGCCCAGCCGGTCACCGACCGCCCGCACGGCGTCGGGGTCCTCGGCCCTCGGCACGCGGACGCCGTCGGCCCGCCGGCCTGCCAGCGCGGCGAGGTCCCGCTCACCGGCCTCGGTGCCGGGCGGGTTGATCCGCACCCAGAGCTGCGGTCCGCCGGGCCGGTGCTCGTCGAGCAGGGCGGTGGTGAGCTCCCGGGCCCGGTCCTTCTGCGCGGCGGGGACGGCGTCCTCGAGGTCGACGACGACGGCGTCGGCGCCGGCGGTCAGCGCCTTGGCCACCCGGTCGTCGCGGTGCCCGGGCACGTAGAGCCAGGACCGGGGGACCGCGTTCACAGCGCCCCCTTGCTCCGCAGCACCGCCACCTCGTCCGCGTCGATGCCGAGCTCGCCGAGCACCTCCTCGGTGTGCTGGCCGATGCTCGGCCCCGCGCTGACCACGGCGCCGGGGGTATCGGAGAGCCGGAAGATGACGTTCTGCATGAGCACCGACCCGAGCTCCGGGTCGGGCACCCGGACGAGGCTGCCCAGCGCCTGGAACTGCGGGTCGGCGAGCACGTCGCGGACGTCGTAGATGGGTGCGACCGCCGCGTGCGCCTCCTCGAAGGCGCGGACCACCTCGTCGCGGTCGCGGGCGGCGATCCACGAGCCGACGGCCTCGTCGAGCTCGTCGGCGTGCTTCGCCCGCTCCGCGCCGGAGGCGAACCAGGGCTCGTCGATGAACTCGGGGCGGCCGACGAGGTGCATCACCCGCTCGGCGATGCTCTGCGCGCTGGTGGAGATGGCCACCCAGCGCCCGTCGCGGGTGCGGTAGGTGTTGCGCGGCGCGTTGTTGGCCGAGCGGTTGCCCGTGCGGGGCTGCACCTCGCCCACCGCGTCGTAGACCGTCGGCTGGGGGCCGAGCAGGGTGAGGATCGGCTCGATGATCGCGAGGTCGACGACTTGGCCGCGGCCGGTGGTGTCGCGGGCACGCAGCGCCGTCATGGTCGCGAAGGCGGCGGCCAGCGCCGAGATGCCGTCGGCGAGCCCGAACGGGGGCAGCGTCGGCGGGCCGTCGGGCTCCCCGGTGATGGCGGCGAATCCGCTCATCGCCTCGGCCAGCGTGCCGAAGCCCGGCCGGCCCGAGTACGGGCCGAACTGGCCGAAGCCGGTGACCCGGACCAGCACCAGGCCCGGGTTGATGCGGGAGAGCTCGTCGTAGCCCAGGCCCCAGCGCTCCAGGGTGCCCGGGCGGAAGTTCTCGATGACGACGTCGGCCGTGGCGACGAGCTTCCGGAAGACCTCCTGCCCCTCCGGGGAGCCGAGGTAGAGGGTGATCCCGCGCTTGTTGCGGCCCACGACCTTGCCCCAGAGGCCGACGCCGTCCTTGCTCGCGCCGTGGTAGCGGACCGGGTCACCCTTGGGGTGCTCGATCTTGATCACCTCGGCGCCGAAGTCGCCGAGCATGGTGGCCGCCAGCGGACCGGCGAAGAGGGTCGAGACGTCGAGGACCCGGAGCCCGGCGAGTGCGAAGGTCATGCGGAGACCCGTCCTTTCGTGGCGGGGAGGCCGCCGCGCCACCCCATGTCGCGGGAGATGCGGTCGGCGGCGGAGATGAGGAAGGGGACGAACCGGTCCCGGGCGGCGGAGTCCACGCGGGCGGCCGGGCCGCACACGGAGATGGCGCCCACGACCGATCCGTCGAGGCCGAAGATCGGCGCGGCGACCGAGCCGGCGCCCTGCTGCCGCTCCCCGTCGGAGCAGGCGTAGCCCCTGCGCCGGATGTCCTCGATCCGGCCGCGGAGGTCGCGGGGGTCGGTGATGGTGCGGTCGGTGAGCAGGTCCAGCGAGCTGTCGAGCACGGCGTCGATCTCGTCCTCGGGCAGGAAGGCGAGGATGCACGTGCTGGAGCTGCCGGCGTGCAAGGGGAACCGGCGGCCGATCTCGACGGTCATCTTGATCTCCTGCCGGCTCTCCACCTGGTCCAGGTAGACGCGGCCACCGGGTACGCGCGCCGACACGGTGGTCGTCTCCCCGGTCACCTCCTGCAGGGACCGGAGGACCGGGAGGGCCGCGCCACGCAGGTCCAGGCCGCGGAGGGCGCGGGCGCCGAGCGCCGCGGCCGCCGGGCCCAGCCGGTACTCCCGGGTGCCCGCGTCCGCGGTCAGGAACCCGCGCTGCACGAGGGTCTGCAGGATCCGGTGGACGACGGCCTTGGAGAGGTCCAGCTCGCGGGCGAGAGCGGAGACGCCGAGGGACCGCGGCCCGTCCAGGAACGCCAGCAGGACGTCGGCGACCCGCCCAGCGCCCTCGGTACCCCCGTTGTCGGCCATGTCCCTGCCCTCTCCGGTGCTGTCATGTCTGCGTGCGACGTCCGAGACGCCCCTGTTCCTCTTGGCGGAACGGTAGGACGGTCCGGTTATGCGCCGCAACCGAGTGCTGTTGCGCCGCAACATAACGGCAACAACGGAATGGTGTCGAGATGTTGCGCACATCCGACGGCTGCTGTCAGAGTGGCGAGCTACCAAGGCGTTCCGTGCAGAGGAACGCCGTCGAGGTCGGGAGACGAGATGCGCAAGCCCTGGATCGCAGCGGTCGCAGTCGCGATGCCGTTGACGCTCGCCGCCTGCGGCGGCTCCGCGCCGCCCGGCACCGAGGGCACCGGCGGGGGCGGTGGCGCCTCCGGCGACGCCATCACCATCGGCTCCCTGCACCCGCTCAGCGGCGCCTTCGCCGCCGACGGCCAGCAGATGGACAACGGCGCGCAGCTCGCCGTGGACGCGGTCAACGAGGCGGGCGGGATCGAGTGCCTGGACGGCGCCCAGCTGGAGCTGGCCAGCGGTGACACCCAGGGGGCGCCCGAGGTGGGGCAGAGCGAGGCCCAGCGGCTGATCCAGGAGGGCGCCGTCGCCCTGGTCGGCACCTACAACAGCGCGGTCAGCCAGAACGTGGCAGCGGTGGCCGAGCGCAACCAGGTGCCCTTCGTCATCGACGTCTCCAGCGCCGACGAGATCCTCCAGCAGGGCTACGAGTACACGTTCCGCCTGCAGCCGAGCGCCGCGGTGCTCGCCCAGCGGGGTGCCGAGTACCTCGCCGAGGTCTCCGAGCAGGCCGGCGCCCCGGCCCAGCAGGTGGCGATCCTGCACGAGCAGGGGCCCTTCGGCACCGCGATCGCCGAGGGCTTCACCGCCGAGGCGGAGGCCCAGGGCATGACGATCGGCCCGGTCATCAGCTACGACCCGGCCAGCGTCTCGGACTTCACCACCCAGGTCACCGCCGTCCGGGAGTCCGGGGCCGACGTGATGATGGTCGCCGGCTACTACCGGGACGGCGTGCTCGTGGCCAACGCGGTGGACACCGTGCAGCCCGGCCTGGACGCGGTCTGGGGCGTGGCCAACGGCGCCTTCGACACCCCGCAGTTCCCCGGCGAGGTGGGCGAGGCCGGCGAGGGCTTCTTCGACGCCAACTACCGCCTGGACATGACCAACCCGGAGACCCAGGAGCTCGCCGAGCTCTACCGCGAGACCCACGGGGACGACATCCGCACCGCCGCCGTGCTCTCCTACGACGCGGTCCGGGTGATCGCCGACGCGCTGGGCCGGGCGTGCTCCACGGACCCGACGGAGCTGCGCGACGCCATCGCCGAGACCGAGCTCGACTCGCTCATCGCCCAGGACGGGCCGATCGCCTTCGACGAGTCCGGCGAGAACACGAACGCCGCGCCGATCCTGATGCAGGTCCTCGACGGCACGGTCCAGCAGGTGTTCCCGTCCGAGTACGCCGAGACCGAGCCCGTCTACCCGGCTCCGTGACCGATCCGACGAAGGCGCACGGCTCCCCCGCCCCCGGCGGGGGTGCCGTGGCCACCGAGGACCCGCCCGAGACCACGATGGTCACCACCCCGTCCGGCGGACGGGCGCGGGCCGTGCTGGTCCGGGTGGGGATCGTGCTCGCCGTCGCTGCCGTCGCCCTGGGGCTGGCGTACTGGCGGACCGGCAACGAGGTGGTGGTCACCCAGGCGGTGCTCACCGGGCTGATGATCGGCGGGGTCTACGGCCTGGTCGCCATGGGCCTGACCCTCATCTTCGGCGTGCTGGACATCGTCAACTTCGCGCACGGCGCCTTCCTGGCGGTGGCCCTCTACATCACCGTGGTGATGGTCGGCCGGTTCGGGGTCCACCCCTACCTCGCCCTGCTGGTGAGCGTCCCGCTGATGTTCCTGCTGGGCGCCGCCGTCCAGCGGTTCGTCCTCGCCGGCGCCATCGGCAAGCCGCTGGAGAACCAGCTGCTCATCACCCTCGGCCTCGCGCTGCTGATCGACAACGGGCTGCTGCTCTTCTTCGGCCCCAACCCCCAGTCGGTCGGGCTCCCCGGCGACACCGGGATCGACGTCTTCGGTGCCGTCGTCACCGTGGGCCGGCTGCTGGCCTTCGCCGTCGCGCTGGTCCTGGCGGGGCTCCTCTACCTGCTCCTGCAGCGCACCCGGCTCGGGACGGCGATCCGCGCCGTGGCGGCGAACGACACCGGCGCCCAGATGGTCGGCATCGACACCCGGCGCATCTACATGGCCACCTTCGCCATCGGGACCGCCGTCGCCGGTGCGGCCGGTGTCCTGGTCGCCCCGCTGGTGACCATCGAGCCGACCACCGGCGAGCTGTTCAACATCGTGGCGTTCGTCGTCGTGGTGCTCGGCGGCATGGGCAACGTCGTCGGCGCGCTCGTCGGCGGCCTGCTGATCGGCCTGACCGAGCAGCTCGGCGCGCTGTACCTGCCGGGCCAGAGCCCGCTGCTGTCGGTGTTCATCGTCTTCGTCCTGGTGCTGTTCCTGCGTCCCCAGGGCCTGTTCGGGAGGAAGGCATGAGCACCGCAGTGCAGAGCTCCGCGGAGCCCCGGGCGCTGCCCGCGCCCCCGTGGGGGAAGCACCTGGCGGCGGTGGCCGTCCTCGCGCTGGTGCTGGCGTTCCTCCCGCTGGTCCTGCCGCCGGCGCAGCAGGCCGTCGCCGTGCGGGTGCTGATCTTCGCCATCCTGGCGCTCGGCTGGAACGTCATGAGCGGCTTCGGCGGGATGTTCAGCTTCGGCCACGCCGCGTACTTCGGCATCGGCGCCTACGTGAGCGTGTGGCTGCTGGTCGAGCTCGGGGTCTCCCCGTGGATCGGGATGCTGGCCGGGATGGTGGCGGCCGCGCTGTTCGCCGCCCTCATCGGCTTCCTGGCGCTGCGGTACAAGTTGAAGGGCGCCTACTTCGCGCTCTCCACGTTCGCCTTCGCGGAGATGCTGCGGCTGCTCGCGATCAACAGCGACCTGGTGAACCGCGCGGTCGGCTACAACGTCCCACTGCGGCCCGAGTCGTCCTGGTGGTTCATCCAGTTCGAGCCCGGCTCGGCGAACTACTTCTGGATCGCCCTGGCGCTCACCGTCGCGGCCCTGGTGACCACCATCGTGTTCCTGCGCTCGCGGATCGGCCGGTTCACCCTGGCGGTGCGGGACGACGAGGACGCCGCGGCGGCCCTCGGCATCCCGGTGATGCGCACCAAGCTGATCACGATCATGCTCTCGGCCGCGATCACGTCCGTCGCCGGCACGTTCTACGTGCAGTACTACTTCTTCGTCGACCCCGACGTCGCCTTCGGGTCGAGCGTCTCGATCCAGGCGATCCTGCCCGCGGTCATCGGCGGGGTCGCGACGATCTGGGGGCCGGTCATCGGCGCGGCCATCCTCGGCCCGCTGAACGACCTGACGGCCACGCTGTTGCGCGACCCGCCCGCCGGCCTGGAGTTCCTGCAGGGCCGCGCCGGGCTGGACGTCATGGTCTACGCGGTGCTGCTCATCCTCATCGTCCTGGTGCTGCCGCAAGGCGTGTACGGGGCGATCCGCGAGAGGTGGGAACGGCGATGAGCCTGCTGCAGGTCGACAACGTCACCAAGACCTTCCGCGGCCTGCGGGCCGTCGACGACGTCTCGTTCACCGTCGAGGAGGGCACCATCCTCGGCATCATCGGGCCCAACGGCGCCGGGAAGACCACGCTGTTCAACTGCATCGCCGGGGCGATCGCGCCCGACACCGGCACCGTCCGGCTCGGGGGCGCCGACGTCACCGGGGCGGCGCCACACAAGGTGTCGCGGGCCGGCATGGCGCGAACCTTCCAGCTCATGAAGCCCTTCGGCAGCATGAGCGTGCTGGAGAACGTCGCGGTGGCGGCGATGGCCCACGGCACCTCGCGGCGCACGGCCACCGGCACGGCGGCCGACGTCGTCGAGCGGGTCGGGCTGTCGCGGTGGCGCGATGCCCGCAGCGACGGGCTGCCCACCGCCGGGCTCAAGCGGCTGGAGCTGGCCCGCGCGCTGGCCTCCCGGCCCCGGGTGCTGCTGCTGGACGAGGTGCTCGCCGGGCTGCTCCCGGCCGAGCGCCTGCCGGTGATGGAGCTGCTGGAGACGCTGCGCTCCGACGACGGCGTCACCCTCGTCTTCGTCGAGCACATCATGGCCGCGGTCATGCGGCTGTCGGACTCGGTGCTCGTCCTCGAGCAGGGGCGGGTGCTCACCTCCGGCTCGCCCGCGGAGGTCACCCAGGACCCGCGGGTGATCGAGGCCTACCTCGGAGAGGAGCCGGCCGGTGCTGGTTCTTGATGGTCTCTGCGCCGGCTACCACGGGCTGCAGATCCTGCACGAGCTCGACCTGCGGGTGGAGGCCGGCGAGATCGTGGCGCTGGTCGGGGCCAACGGCGCGGGCAAGACGACGACGCTGCGGGCCGTCTCCGGCCTCGTGCCGACGAGCTCGGGATCGGTCAGCTTCGACGGCGAGCGGGCCGACGGCGTCCGCACCGCCGAGCTGGTCCGCCGGGGGCTGGTGCAGGTGCCCGAGGAGCGCGCGCTGTTCGGGCCGCTGACCGTGGAGGAGAACCTCCGCATGGGCGGCTGGACCCAGAAGGCGCCCGACATCCAGGCGTCCCTCACCGAGGTGTTCGAGCTGTTCCCCATCCTCGAGGAGCGGCGGCGGCAGGCGGCGGAGACGCTCAGCGGCGGACAGCAGCAGATGCTGGCGATCGGCCGGGCGCTCATGGCCCGGCCCAAGCTGCTCATGCTCGACGAGCCCTCGACCGGGCTCGCGCCCAAGCTGACCTGGTCGGTGCTCGAGGCGGTGCGGACCATCCGCGACCGCGGCGTCGCCGTCCTGCTGGTCGAGCAGAACGCCGCGCAGGCGCTGCGGATGGCCGACCGGGCCTACGTCCTGGAGAGCGGCAGCTGCGTGCTCTCCGGCTCCGGGCCGGAACTCGCCGAGGACGACCGGGTGCGCAGCGCGTACCTGGGTCTGTGACGGCAGGAGGACCGGTGACGGCCGCCGCGGTCCGCTCGCCCGCCGACGAGGCGCGCGAAGCGACGCAGTCCCTGGGCCGGTGGGTCGCCGGGCTGCGGTGGGCCGACGTCCCGGCCGACGCACGCGAGCGGCTGCGGCTGGTGCTGCTGGACTCCTTCGGCGTCATGGTCCTGGGGGCGCGCCAGCCCGAGCAGCGGGCCCTCGTCGCGGCCTGGCGCCCGGGGGCCGGGCCGGCGCCGCTGGTGGGCGGCGGGCTCTCGACGACGGTCGAGGCCGCCGCCTGGCTCAACGCGAGCGCGCTGGTGCGGCTGGAGCTCGACGAGGGTCACAAGTACGCCAAGGGCCACCCCGGCGCCCACGGCCTGCCGGCCGTCCTGGCGCTCGCGGCCGACCTGCGGGCTCCCGGCGCCGACACCGCCGCGGCGCTGGTGGCCGCCTACGAGGTCGCCGCCCGCTTCGGCCGCGCCACCCGGCTGCGCCCCGGCATGCACCCGCACGGCAGCTGGGGGGTGGCCGGTGCGGCCGCGGGCTGCGCCCGGCTGCTCGGCCTCGACGCCGACGGGGTGGCCGCCGCCGTCGACACCGGGGCGGGCATGCCCGTGGCGGGGCACTTCGACTCGGCGCTGGACGGCAACCCGGTGCGGGACGCGTGGATGTCGGCGTCCAACGTCTCGGGGCTCGCCGCCGCGCGCATGGCCGCCGCCGGGGTGGCCCGCAACACCGGCACGGCGGCCGGCTCGCTGGGGGAGCTGCTCGGCTCCTTCGACGCCGCGGTCCTGACCGAGGCGCTCGGCCAGCGGTGGGACGTGCGGCACGGCTACTTCAAGCGGCACGCGTCGTGCTCCTTCACCCACCCGGTGGCCGACGCGGTGCTGCGGCTGCGCCCGGAGCTCGCCGACCCCACCGACGTCGACGAGGTCGTCGTCGAGACCCACTCGATGGCCGCCGGCCTGGCCCGCACCTCCTGGGACTCCCGCCTCGGCGCGCTGTTCAGCGTGCCGTTCGTGGTCGCCGCCGCGCTGGTGCACGGGCACGTGAGGCCGGAGGCGTCCGCGGCGGACGCGCGCTCGGACGCCCGCGTCACCCGCCTGGCCGGCCGGGTCCGGGTCGTGCGGGCCGACGACCTCGATGCGCGGCTGCCCGACGAGCGCGCCGCGCGGGTGACCGTCCGGGCGGCCGGGCGCGAGCTCGTGCTGGAGGTCCCCAACCCCGTCGGCGACGCCGCGTACCACCCGTTCGCCGAGGACGACGTGCTCGCGCTGCTCTCCGCCCTGCTCGGGGACGACGAGGTGGTGGCCACCGTCCGCGACGTCGCCGCCGGCCTGCCCGACGCCCCCGACGTCGCCCCCCTGCTCGGACGGCTGTCCGGATGACCGGCCCGTCCGACCGATCCCCGAGGAGTTCCGTGCGCATCTACGCCGTCACCCCGATCCACGTCCCCGCCGAGGAGCTGGCCCGGCGGCAGGCGCGCTACGACGCCCTCTGCCCACCAGGTCTGAGCGTGGAGCTGCACGACATCGGTGCGGAGGCGCCGCGCGCCCTGGACACCGAGCAGCAGGTGCGCGACAGCGAGGGCATGGTCACCGAGGCGCTGCGCCAGGCACCGGACGGGGCCGACGCGCTGCTGCCCGACTGCGTGCTCGACCCCGGCGTCCCCGCGCTGGCCGGGACGCTGGGCCGCCCGGTGTTCGGCCTGCTGCGCACCAGCATGACGTGGAGCGTGCTCGCCGGGCGCTCCGTCGGGGCCGTCACCCGCAACCGGCCGATCGCCGACGAGCTCGCGCGGCAGGTCGACGTCTACGGCCTGGGCGGCTCCTTCACCGGGGTGGAGGTGCTCGACCTCGACGTGGACGCCATCCACCAGGCCGACCGCTGGGGCGCGTCGCTGGAGGCGGTGGTCGGCCGGATGGGCCGGGCCGGCGCCGGCGACCTGGTCAACGGCTGCAGCGCCGTCGACCTGCCGGCGGAGGCGGCGGCCTGGCCGGTGCGCGTGGTCGACCCGACCGCCCTGGCGCTGCGGCTGATCGCGGCGGGGGAGGCGGCGTGAGCGACACCGGGCCCGACCTGGTCGTCGCGGGCGCCGGCGGGGGCCTGGCGGCCGCGCTGCGGGCGGCGCAGCACGGCCTCGACGTGCTGGTCGTCGAGGTCAGCGAGCACTTCCGCCGCGGCAACAACACCTCGATGTCGACGGCGATGATCCCCGGCGCGGGATCCCGCTTCCAGCGGGAGGCCGGCATCGAGGACTCGCCCGAGCTCTACGTGGAGGACATCCGGCGCAAGACGAATGGGGAGGCCGACGAGCGGCTGGCGCGGGCCCTCGCCGAGGTGAGCGCGCCGCTGGTCGAGTGGCTGGCCGACGACGTCGCGCTGCCGCTCGCGCTGGTCACCGACTTCCACTACCCGGGCCACACCGCCGACCGCTGCCACACCATCGAGGGCCGGCACGGCACCGTCCTGCTCGACCACCTGGTCGCCGCGGTGAAGGCCGAGGAGCGGATCGACCTGCTGGTTCCCGCCAAGCTGGTGGAGGTGCGCCTCGACGACGAGGGCCGGGTGCGCGCCGCGGTCATCGAGACTCCAGACGGTGCCACGGAGGAGGTCGAGACGCCGGCGGTGCTCCTGGCGACCAACGGCTACGGCGCCGACCGCGAGCTGGTCGGCCGCCACCTCCCGGAGATCGCCGACGCGGTCTACCACGGCAGCGAGGCCTCCCGGGGGGACGCGCTGCGCATCGGCGCGGAGCTCGGGGCGGGCACCGCCTACCTCGACGCCTACCAGGGCCACGGGGCGCTGGCGGCGCGGTCGTCGACCCTGGTGGGCTGGGCGACGGTCATGCACGGCGCGGTGATCGTCGGCCAGGACGGGCGGCGCTTCGGGGACGAGACGTCGGGCTACTCCGAGTACGCCTCGGTCATCGCCCGGCAACCCGGCGCCACGGCCTGGATCGTGCTCGACCGGCGGATCCACGACGCCTGCCTGCCCTTCACCGACTTCCGGCAGACGATCGAGGGCGGCGCCCTGGTCTGGGCCGACGACGTCGCCGGGCTGGCCGCGGCCACCGGCCTACCGGCCGACGCGCTGGCCGACGAGCTCGCCGGGGCCGCGGCCCTGGCCCGCGGCGAGGCCGAGGACCGGCTCGGCCGGACCTCCTTCGAGGCGGAGCTCGCCCCGCCGCTGGCCGCCGTCCGCGTCGTGCCGGCGCTCTTCCACACCCAGGGCGGTCTCGTCGTCGACGAGCACGCCCGCGTCACCCGCACCGACGGCTCGGTCATCCCCGGGCTCTACGCAGCCGGCGGGGCGGCGGCCGGGATCTCCGGTCACGGCGCCGCCGGCTACCTGGCCGGCAACGGCCTCCTGCCCGCCCTGGGCCTGGCCTACCTGGCCGCCGACCACGTGGCCGCGGGCCACGGCCGGCCGGCCGCCACCACCTCCGAGGAAGGAACCGCATGACCCGCCTCCAGACCCTTGTCAAGAACGTCACGGTCGTCCGGCCGGACGTCTCCGGCGCCGAGGACGGCGAGGCGCTCGACCTCGGCGTCGTCGACGGGAAGTTCGTCCGGGTGGAGCGGGACATCCCCGCCGAGGACGCCGACGAGGTCGTGGACGGCCGCGGCCGGGTGGCCTTCCCCGGCGTGGTGGACGCGCACCAGCACTGGGGCATCTACAACCCGCTGGGCGAGGACGCCGGGACCGAGAGCCGGGCCAGCGCGCAGGGCGGCGTCACCACCGGGCTCACCTACATGCGCACCGGGCAGTACTACCTCAACGAGGGCGGCCCCTACCGGCAGTTCTTCCCCAAGGTGCTCGCGGCGTCCGAGGGCCGCTCCTACATCGACTACGCCTTCCACCTGGCGCCGATGGCGCAGGAGCACATCGGTGAGATCCCCGAGCTCATCGAGGAGTTCGGCGTCACCTCGTTCAAGATCTTCATGTTCTACGGCGGGCACGGGCTGCACGGCGCGTCGTCCGACCAGAGCTCGTTCCTGATGATCCCGCAGGGGGAACGCTACGACCTGGCGCACTTCGAGTTCGTCATGCGCGGCGTCCAGGAGGCGCGGGAGAAGCTGGCGGACAAGGCGCCGCACGTCTCGCTGTCCCTGCACTGCGAGACGGCGGAGATCATGACCGCCTACACCCGGATGGTCATGAAGGAGGGGACGCTCTCGGGCCTGGCCGCCTACAGCGCCTCCCGGCCCCCGCACTCGGAGGGGCTGGCGGTCACGATCGCGTCCTTCCTGGCCGACGAGACCGGTCTGCCGAGCATCAACCTGCTGCACCTGTCGTCGCGGAAGGCCCTGACCGCCGCCCTGCGGATGGCGAAGGTCTTCCCGCACGTGGACTTCCGCCGCGAGGTCACGATCGGGCACCTGCTCGCGGACATCGACACCGCGCACGGGCTGGGCGGGAAGGTGAACCCGCCGCTGCGGCCGCGCGAGGACGTCGAGGCGCTCTGGGAGCACGTGCTCGCCGGTGACGTCGACTGGGTGGTCAGCGACCACGCCTGCTGCAAGGACGAGCAGAAGTTCGGCGAGCGGCGGGACGACATCTTCCTGGCCAAGTCCGGCTTCGGCGGGGCGGAGTACCTGCTGCCCGGCCTGGTGAGCGAGGGCCGGCGCCGCGGGCTGAGCTACCGGCGGATCGCGGAGCTGACCTCCTGGAACCCGGCCCAGCGGTACGGGCTGCCGGGCAAGGGGACGATCGGGGTCGGGTACGACGCGGACTTCTGCCTCGTCGACCCGTCGGCGACCTGGACGGTCGAGGCGGCGAAGTCGGAGTCGACGCAGGAGTACACGCCGTTCGAGGGCTTCGAACTCGGCGCCAAGGTGACCGACACCTGGGTGCGCGGCAACCATGTGCTCGCCGACGGCGCGATCACCGGCAGCCCGGCCGGGCGCTACCTGCACCGGCCCTACACCGGCTGAGCCCGGCACCTCCCGACCACGGCGCCCGGACCCCGCCCGGGGTCCGGGCGCCGTGCCGTTCCGGGCACCCGAGGCATCGTTGCAGACCCCAACCAACCAGGCGTATGGTTTCGGTCTGCAAGCAGTTGCCTTCCCGAGGACGTCGTCATGCCCCTCAGCCTCCCGATGCGGGACCGCCTCATGGCGAGCGTCGCCCAGCTCATCCGCGCCGGACGCCACCTGAGCTCGCGCGCCGCCACCCACCTGCACGGTGACCTGCCGTCGTTCGGCTGGGCACTCCTGCTCCCGCTCGAGCGCGACGGCGACCTCCGCTGCAGCGCCCTCGCCGCGCTGGCTGGGGTCGACGGCTCGGTCGCCAGCCGGCAGCTCGCCGCGCTGGAGCGGGCCGGCTACGTCGACCGCCACCCCGACCCGCGCGACGGCCGCGCCGCCCTCTTCCACATCACCGACCGCGGGGCCGAGGCGCTGGCCACCTCGCGGGCGCTCCGCTCCGCGTGGGCGCTGACCGCCCTGGGCGACTGGGACGACGACGACGCCGAGCGGCTCGCCGGCCTGCTCGAGCGCCTGGTCGGCGACATCGACGTCGTCGGCGCGCCGGCGAGCGCCGAGCATGCAGGAGCCGCCCGGTGACCGCCCGGCGCCCGCTCCTCCCCCACCCCGCACGCCAGCCGTCCAGGAGTTCCGTGACCACCGTCCAGACCCCCGCCGCCGAGGCGCCCGTCGAGCAGCAGGGGCGGATGACCCACCGCCAGGTGCTGGAGGCCCTCTCCGGCATGTTGCTCGCGATGTTCGTGGCGTTCCTGTCCTCGACCGTCGTCTCCAACGCCCTGCCGACGATCATCACCGAGCTGCGCGGCACGCAGAACCAGTACACCTGGGTCATCACGGCGACCCTGCTGGCCTCGACGGCGTCCACGCCCATCTGGGGCAAGCTGGCCGACCTGTTCAGCAAGAAGCTGCTCATCCAGCTGTCGATCGTGGTGTTCATCGCCGGGTCGATGCTGGCCGGGCTCGCGCAGTCGGTGGACACGCTGATCGCCTGGCGGGTGCTGCAGGGCCTGGGGCTCGGCGGTCTGCAGGCGCTGGTGCAGATCGCGATGGCCGCGATGATCAGCCCGCGCGAGCGCGGCCGCTACTCCGGTCTCCTGGGCGCGGTCATGGCGGTCGCGACCGTCGGCGGCCCGCTGCTGGGCGGCCTCCTGGTGGACACCAGCTGGCTGGGCTGGCGCTGGTGCTTCTACGTGGGCGTGCCCTTCGCCGCCGTCGCGCTGGTGCTCCTGCAGCGCACGCTGCACCTCCCGGTCACCCGGCGGGACGTGACGATCGACTACCTCGGCGCGACCTTCCTGACCGCCGGTGTGTCGGCCCTGCTCATCTGGGTCACGCTGGCCGGCGGCAGCTTCGGCTGGGCGTCGGTCGAGACGGCGCTGTTCCTCGGCGGGGCGGCCCTGGCGGTCGTGGCCTTCCTGGTCACCGAGGTGCGGGCCGCGGAGCCGATCGTGCCGCTGCGGCTCTTCCGCGACCGCACCACCGCGCTCGCGATCATCGCCAGCGTCGCCGTCGGCATGGCGATGTTCGGCTCCACCGTGTTCCTCGGCCAGTACCTGCAGATCTCGCGGGGGTACTCGCCCACCGAGGCCGGGCTCCTGACCATCCCGATGGTCGGTGGCCTGCTGATCTCCTCCACGGTGTCCGGGCTGCTCATCACCCGCTACGGCCGGTGGAAGGCCTACCTCACGGCCGGCTCGGTCCTGGTCGTGGCCGGCTTCGCGCTGCTGGCGACGATCGACCACGAGACGGGCATGGTGCCGTTCAGTGCCTTCCTGTTCGTGCTCGGCGTGGGCATCGGCATGAGCATGCAGAACCTGGTGCTCGCGGTGCAGAACACCGTGGCGGCCCGCGACCTGGGGGCGGCCAGCTCCGCGGTGGCCTTCTTCCGCAGCCTCGGCGGCACGATCGGCGTCTCGGTCCTCGGTGCGGTGCTGAGCAATCACGTCGGCGACCTGATCCGCGAGGGCATGGTGCGGAGCCCGGGGGCCGCGGAGGCGGCGGCCGCCGGGGGAGGGGATGTCGGTCTGGCCGATTTTGCCGACGCGCCCGCGCCGGTGCAGGAGCTGATCCGGCTCTCCTACGGGGACGCGACCGGGCGGGTCTTCCTGATCTCGGCCGTGGTGGCGCTCGTCGCCGTCCTCGCCGTCCTCTTCATCCGCGAGGTCGCCCTGCGGACGGAGACCGGGGACGAGCGGGAGCGGACCGAGCGGGCGCCTGCGGTGCGCATCGACACCGACGCGATCGAGGGCCGCGACGCCGACGGCGAGCGCACCGGCGAGGTGGCGCACGCCGCAGCGGTTCCGACCCGCTGAGCGGGCACGGCCGGCGGCCCGTCTCCCCCAGGGGGAGACGGGCCGTCGGGCGTTCAGCCGGAGGTCACCCCTCCAGCGCGGCGTCGAGGGTGATCTCGGTGCCGGTCAGCGCCTTGCTCACCGGGCAGCCGGCCTTGGCGGCCTGGGCCGCCTTGTCGAAGCCGGCGGCGTCGAGCCCCTCGACCTCACTGCGCACGGTCAGCTTGATGCCCGTGATCGTCGGGGCGCCGTCCTGCTGGCCGAGCGTGACGTCGGCGGAGACCTCGAGGGACTGCGGCGTACCGCCGGCCTTCCCGATCTCGCTGGAGAGCGCCATGGCGAAGCAGGCGGAGTGAGCCGCCGCGATGAGCTCCTCGGGGCTGGTGGTGCCCCCGGCCTCGTCGGCGGCGCGCTTGGGGAAGGACACCTCGTAGGTGCCGACCTTGGAGCTGGAGAGCTCCACCTGCCCCGAGCCCTCCTGCAGGGTGCCGTTCCAGGCGGTGCGGGCGGTACGAGTGGGCATGCTGCCCCTTCCGGGCCGTGGCCGCCTCTGGCTCGGGCGGCGCTGTGCCGGCCCTCCTACCCGCCGCGAGCGCGGGCTACCGCGGGGGTCAGGCCTGGTCGGGGATTCCGACCGACCCGTTGACCCGGTCGGTGAGCAGCCGGAGCCGGGCCTTGAGGTCGTCGAACTCGCTCGTGTCGAAGCCGATCGCGCCGATCATCTCCTCGGAGATGGCCACGGCCTTCTGCTCGAGGGCCCGGCCGGCGTCGGTGAGGGCGATGGACACCGAGCGCTCGTCCTCGACCCGCCGGTGCCGGGTGACCAGCCCCGCCGCGGTGAGCCGCTTGAGCAGGGGCGAGAGGGTGCCGCTGTCGAGGGCCAGCCGGGAGCCGAGCTGGCCGACCGTCTGGTTGTCCTGCTCCCAGAGCAGCAGCATCACCAGGTACTGCGGATAGGTCAGACCGATGGCGTCGAGCATGGGGCGGTACCGAGCGGTCACCGCGCGGGACGCGGCGTACAGCGCGAAGCACAGCTGGTCGTCGAGCGCGACGCTCGGAGCCGGCATGGCGGTCATGCCGCCAGTCTAGGGGCTTCCGGGCTGAGGAACCGGGACGTTCCGCCCTGGGCTTGCCCTCGGAAGAGGCCTGGTGGTGGCGGTTGGCGCCCGGGCAGGATGGATCGGCGTGGCAGAGTTGAGCGGAACAGACTCAACCCGCGGCTCGTTGCAGGGAGCGATGACGCCGCCCACGGAGGGACGGCGTGCCCGAGAGAAAAGGACGTGCCCCCCGGCATGGAGAGCAAGCTCACGACCCGCTCGCAGGAGGCCGTCGCCGGCGCTCAGCGCCTCGCCGTCGGCCGGGGTCAGGCGGCCCTCGAGCCGCTGCACCTGCTCGTGGCCCTGCTGGAGCAGGCCGACGGCATCGCGGGCCCGCTGCTCACCGCGGTCGGCGCCGACCCGGCCGACGTGCGCAGCAAGGCCGACGCCGCCCTGCGCCGCATGCCGAGCGTCAGCGGCGCCACGGTTCCGGCGCCCGCGCCCTCGCGCGAGTTCCTCAGGGTGGTCAACGCCGCCTCGGAGCAGGCGGGGGCGCTCGGTGACGAGTACGTCTCCACCGAGCACCTGCTGGTCGGGCTGGCCGGGTCCGAGGGCGAGGCCGCCGCCGTCCTCACCAGCGCGGGCGCCACGCGCGACGCGCTGCTCGCGGCCTTCCGCACCGTGCGGGGCAACCGCAAGGTCACCACCGCCGACCCGGAGGCCACGTACCAGGCGCTGGAGAAGTTCGCGGTCGACCTCACCGAGCGCGCGCGGGAGGGCAAGGTCGACCCGGTCATCGGCCGGGACACCGAGATCCGCCGGGTCGTGCAGGTGCTCTCGCGCCGCACCAAGAACAACCCGGTCCTCATCGGCGAGCCGGGCGTGGGCAAGACGGCGATCGTCGAGGGACTGGCCCAGCGCATCGTCGCCGGCGACGTCCCGGAGAGCCTCAAGGGGAAGCGGCTGATGGCGCTGGACCTCGGCGCGATGGTCGCCGGCGCGAAGTACCGCGGTGAGTTCGAGGAGCGGCTCAAGGCCGTCCTGCAGGAGATCACCGAGGCCGAGGGCGAGATCGTCACCTTCATCGACGAGCTGCACACGATCGTCGGGGCGGGCGCGACCGGCGACGGCGCCATGGATGCGGGCAACATGATCAAGCCGATGCTGGCCCGCGGCGAGCTGCGCATGGTGGGGGCCACCACGCTCGACGAGTACCGCGAGCACATCGAGAAGGACCCGGCCCTGGAGCGCCGCTTCCAGCAGGTCTTCGTCGGCGAGCCCTCGGTCGAGGACACGATCGGCATCCTGCGCGGGCTCAAGGAGCGCTACGAGGTGCACCACGGCGTGCGCATCACCGACGGCGCGATCGTCGCGGCGGCCACGCTGTCGGACCGGTACGTCACGTCCCGGTTCCTGCCCGACAAGGCGATCGACCTGGTCGACGAGGCCGCCAGCCGGCTGCGCATGGAGATCGACAGCCGCCCCGTCGAGGTCGACGAGGTCGAGCGCGCGGTGCGCCGGCTGGAGATCGAGGAGATGGCGCTGGCCAAGGAGGACGACCCCTCGTCCCTGGAGCGACTGGCCGGGCTGCGCGAGGACCTCGCCGACAAGCGCCAGGAGCTGGCCGAGCTGACCGCCCGCTGGCAGCAGGACAAGAGCGCCATCACCCGGATCCAGCAGGCCAAGGAGGAGCTCGAGCGGCTGCGCACCGAAGCCGAGCGCGCCGAGCGCGACGGCGACCTCGCCCGCGTGGCGGAGCTGCGCTACGGCCGGCTCCCGCAGCTGGAGAAGGCGCTGGCCGAGGCGGAGGCGTCGGTCGAGGAGCAGGCCTCCATGCTGAAGGAGGAGGTCGGCCCCGACGACATCGCCGAGGTCGTCCAGGCCTGGACCGGCATCCCTGCCGGGCGGCTGCTCGAGGGCGAGACCCAGAAGCTGCTGCGCATGGAGGAGGAGCTCGGGCACCGGGTCGTCGGGCAGCCCGACGCGGTGCGGGCGGTCGCCGACGCGGTCCGGCGGGCGCGCTCCGGCGTCGCCGACCCCGACCGGCCGACCGGGTCGTTCCTGTTCCTGGGCCCCACCGGCGTCGGCAAGACGGAGCTGGCGAAGGCGCTGGCGGAGTTCCTGTTCGACGACGAGCGGGCCATGGTCCGCATCGACATGAGCGAGTACTCCGAGAAGCACTCGGTGGCCCGGCTGGTCGGGGCGCCGCCCGGCTACGTCGGCTACGAGGCCGGTGGGCAGCTCACCGAGGCGGTCCGGCGCCGTCCGTACACCGTCGTGCTGCTCGACGAGGTGGAGAAGGCCCACCCGGACGTCTTCGACGTGCTCCTGCAGGTGCTCGACGACGGCCGGCTCACCGACGGCCAGGGCCGGACGGTGGACTTCCGGAACACCATCCTGATCCTGACGTCGAACCTCGGCTCCCAGCTCATCGCGGACCAGTCGGTGGCCGAGGACCGGCGCCGCGACACGGTGATGGGGGTCGTCCGGGGCCACTTCAAGCCCGAGTTCCTCAACCGGCTGGACGACGTCGTGGTCTTCCGGGCGCTCGGCAGCGAGGAGCTGACCGGGATCGTCGACATCCAGGTCGGCGTCCTGGCCCGCCGGCTGGCCGCCCGCCGGCTGACCCTCACGGTCACCGACGCGGCGCGCGAGTGGCTGGCACTGAACGGGTTCGACCCGGTCTACGGCGCCCGGCCGCTGCGCCGGCTGGTGCAGTCGGCGATCGGCGACCAGCTGGCGAAGGCGCTGCTCTCCGGCGAGATCCGGGACGGCGACGAGGTCGTCGTCGACTGGCCCGGCGGCGACGTCGAGGGGCTGCTGGTCACCCGCGGGGCGTAGCCGTGCGCACCCTGCCCGCCGGGCCCTCCGGGGCCCGGCGGGCGCACCGCCTGATCGGGTGGCACCGCGTGCCGTGCTGGTTCCCCGGCAGGGCGTCGTCGATGATCGCGGGCGACGACCGGAACCGAGAGGCGGAGACGCGATGACGGCGGGCCAGGACGACCAGCACGGTCGGCAGCAGGGGCAGCCCGAGGGGCAGGGCGGCCAGCAGCCGGGGTGGGGTCCGCCGCCGGGGCAGCCGCCCTACGGGCAGCCGCAGGGTGGTCAGCCGCCGTACGGGCAGCCGCAGGGTGGTCAGCCTCCGTACGGGCAGCCGCCGCAGAACCCCTACGGCCAGAATCCCTACGGCTACGCCCCCGCGCCCGCGGCGCCGCAGGGCTGGGGCCCGGGTGCGCCCGAGCCGATGGAGCGGCCGCTGACGGTGCGGGCCGGGATCGGCGCCTTCCTCGGCTCGCTGGTGCTCAGCGCCGTGGCGGCCGTCGTCACCCTGCTCAACTGGGACGAGCTGCTGGCCTGGACCGTCGACCAGGCGGGCGCGGACCTCCAGGGCCCCGAGTTCGAGGGTCTGGACCCCGAGGCGTTCGCCGAGCTCATGGCGCAGGCGACGATCGGCTTCACGGTCCTCGTGCTCCTGCTGGAGTTGCTGTTCGTGTGGTTCGCCTGGCAGGGGCGCAACTGGGCGCGGATCGTGCTGTGGGTCCTGGGCGGCCTGGCGCTGCTGACCGGCCCGTTCAGCGCCGTCGCCAGCGGGCCGCTGCCCTTCGTCACCACGCTCTCCTGGTTCCAGCTCGCCCTGACCGCAGCCGGGGTGGTGCTGCTGGCGATGAAGCCGTCCAACGACTGGTACCGCTTCCGCAAGTGGCAGCGCGCCACCGGGCAGGGCTGAGCCGGGCCGCGCTCAGGCCCGGCCGGCGGCCAGCCAGTCCCGCGTCGTCCGCGCGACCAGGCTGGCCGCCGCCCCGACCGACAGCACCAGCAGCAGCAGCGCGACGACGGTGACGCCACCGGCGGTGAGCATCGTGGACAGCAGCACCAGCGCCAGGACGACGGTCGAGACCACGCCGGTCCACAGCCCCCACCGGCGGCGGCCGGAGACCGCCCACGCGGAGACCGCGTAGGCGATGCCCAGGACCAGCGGGGCGGTGATGTTGACCAGCAGGAACTGCTGGGCCTCGTCCGCGGTCAGGCCGGCCTCGGTCAGCGCCTGCCGGACCCCGTCGCGGCCCAGCCAGGTGATCGTCACGTACAGCAGGAGCAGCACGGCGAGGGTCGCCAGCAGCGCCATGGCGACCCGCGCCGACGGCGGTGTCTGGGGGGTCGCGTCTCCGTCGACGGGGCGGGGGCGGGGATCGGCCGGCACCCCTCCAGCCTGGCAGACCGTCGGCCCGCCGCCGGGACGGTGTTCGAGTTTTTCCGCCCGGGTCGAATCCGGATCGGCACCGGCCCGCGAACACCCTCCGTGACCACGACCGAGCAGGACGTCCGGGTGCAGCCCGGCGGACCGGCGCACCCGGTGCCCGGCCGCGGCGTGCGGCGCCTGCTCGCGGCGCTGGCCGGGCTGGTCGCCGCCGCGGTCGCCCTCGGGGTGGCCGAGCTCGTGGCCGCCGCCGTCGGCCGCGCCGCCGCGCCGGTCGTGGCCGTCGGCGACGCCGCCATCACGCTCACGCCGGAGGCGGTCAAGAGCTTCGCGATCCGCACGTTCGGCGAGGCGGACAAGATCGCCCTGGTGGTCGGGACGCTCGTCGTCGTGGCGCTCTACGCGCTCCTCGTCGGGCTCGTGGGGCTGCGCCGCCGCCGTCTGGGCGCCGCGGGCGTCGTCCTCTTCGGGTTCGTCGGGGTCGCTGCGGCGGTCACCCGCCCGGCCGCCGGCCTGCTCGACGGGCTGCCCTCGCTGGTCGGCGCCGCCGCCGGCGTGGTCGCCCTGCTCGCGCTGCTGGTTCCGCTGCAGGCGCCGGTCGAGCCGGCGCCGGCTGACCCTTCGAACGCACCGGCCGACGTCCCGCTCAGCGACCGGCTCCGCGAAGCGCTCGCCGGCGGTGACCGCAAGGGGGCCGGGATGGACCGGCGCCGCTTCTTCCTCACCGGGGGCGTGGCCGTCGGCGTGGCCGCGGTGGCCGGCGGTGGCGGCCGCCTGCTCCAGCAGCGGTTCGACGTCGCCGCCGAGCGCAGCGGGCTGGTGCTCCCGCGGCCGGCCTCGCCGGCACCGGCCCTCCCCGCAGGGGGCCGACCTCGCCCGCCGGGTGGAGGGGCTGACGCCGCTGTTCACGGGCAACCGCGACTTCTACCGGGTGGACACGGCGATCACCGTGCCGCAGATCCGCCCCGCGGACTACCGGCTCACCCTCACCGGGATGTTCGACACGCCGCGCTCCTACACCCTCGACGACCTCCTCGGGCGCGACGACCTCGTCGAGCGCGACATCACCCTGACCTGCGTCTCGAACGAGGTGGGGGGCCGCCTGGCCGGTACCGCCCGCTGGCTCGGCGTCCCGCTCGGCGCGCTGCTGCGGGAGAACGGCGTGCGCCCGGGCAGCACCCAGCTGGTGTGCCGCTCGCAGGACGGGATGACGATCGGCGCCCCGACGCGGTCCGCGCTGGAGGTCCAGGACGCGATGCTCGCCCTCGGCATGAACGGCGAGCCGCTCCCCGTGGAGCACGGCTTCCCGGTGCGCATGCTCATCCCGGGCCTCTACGGCTACGTCTCGGCCTGCAAGTGGCTCACCGGCATCGACGCCACCACTTTCGAGGCCGTCGACCCCTACTGGGTGGAGCGCGACTGGGCCGCCCGGGCGCCGATCAAGGTCTTCTCGCGCATCGACACCCCCGCGCCGCTGCGGTCGTTCCCGGCCGGCCGCCGTCCCGTGGCCGGCGTGGCCTGGGCGCAGACCCGGGGCATCGCCCGGGTCGAGGTGCGGGTCGACGACGGGGACTGGGTGCCGGCCGAGCTGTCCCCGCAGGTCGACGCCGACCTGTGGCGGCAGTGGGTGCTCCCCGTCGACTTCGCCCCCGGCCGGCACTCGGTCGCCGTCCGCGCCACCAGCGCCGACGGCGAGGCGCAGCCCGAGGAGCGGGCGGCCCCCTTCCCCAGCGGTGCCACCGGCTGGCACACCGTGCAGGTGGTCGCCGCGTGACCCGCCGTCCGGGCACCGACCCGGACTCCCCGACCCGTCCCGGCCCCGCCGATGACGACCCACCGGCCGTACCGCGGCCGCGCCCCACCTCGGATCGACCGCCACCCAGCCGTCGCGCTGGACAAGGAACAGGAGCACCACCATGACGCGCGCCCTCACCCGCGGGATCCTGCTCACCGCCGTCTCGAGCCTGGCGATCACGCTCAGCGCCTGCGGCTCCGACGACACCGCCGCCGAGAGCACCGCCGCCACCACCCCGAGCACCAGCAGCTCCGCGCCGGAGAGCACCGCCGCCGCCGCACCGGTCTCCGACGAGCCGTTCGGCGAGGGCTGCGCGGCGGTGCCCACCGAGGGGCCGGGCAGCTTCCAGGGCATGAGCGCCGACCCGGTGGCGACCGCCGCCGGCAACAACCCGGCGCTGTCGACGCTGGTCCAGGCGGTGCAGGCGGCCAACCTCGTGGACACGCTGAACACCACCCAGGACATCACCGTGCTGGCCCCGGCCAACCCGGCGTTCGAGGCCGTCCCGGCCGACGCGCTGCAGGGGCTGCTCGCCGACACCCCGGCGCTGACCGCGGTGCTGACCCACCACGTCATCCCGGGCCGCCTCGCCCCCGACGAGCTGGCCGGTACGCACACCACGCTGAACAACGACGAGGTGACGATCGAGGGCTCGGGCGAGGACTTCACCATCGGCGCGGACGGCACGGTCGTCGGCATGGAGGCCTCGGTGATCTGCGGCAACGTGCAGACCGCCAACGCCACCGTCTACATCATCGACCAGGTGCTCCAGCCGGCCGCCGGCTGACGCCGCACCCCTCCGCGAGCGGGAGGGGACCGCACCGGGCCGCGGTCCGACCTCGCGTCGGGCCGCGGCCCTGCGGCGTCTCCGGGCCCGTGTCTAGGGTTTCGGGCCATGACGGCTCCCACCGCCCTGCCCGACCGCGACCGGCTGCTCCAGCTGATCCTCGACCTCGCCGTGGTGCACGGGAAGGTCACGCTCTCGTCCGGGCAGGAGGCCGACTGGTACATCGACATGCGCCGGCTCACGCTGCACCACGAGGGCGCTCCGCTGGTGGGCCGGGTGATGCGCCAGCTCACCGGCGACCTGCGCTACGACGTCGTCGGCGGGCTCACCCTCGGCGCGGACCCGGTGGCCGCGGCCATGCTGCACGCGGCTGCGGCGGGGGAGGGCTTCCTCGACGCCTGCGTGGTGCGCAAGGCGGGCAAGGCGCACGGCCTGCAGCGGCGCATCGAGGGGCCGGACGTCGCCGGGCGCGCCGTCCTGGTGGTCGAGGACGTGTCGACCACCGGCGGCAGCCCGCTGACCGCGGCGGGGGCGCTGCAGGAGGCCGGCGCCGAGGTGGTGGCCGTCGCGGTGGTCGTCGACCGGGGCGGGCGCACGGCGGTCGAGGAGGCCGGCTTCGAGTACCGGGCCGCCTTCACCCTCGCCGACCTCGGCCTCGTCTGACCCGCCCGAAATGATCAGGTGAGCTGATCATTCCGGGTCCTGGCTCACCACCGGTGCTGAGCCAGGACCCCTGACGACCAGGTGACCTGATCATCGCCGGAGGTCCTACGGTGTGACGGTGACCACGACGACGGCGACGTGGCTCGCCGAGCTGACCGACGCGCTGGGCCCCGACAGCGTGCTGACCGACCCCGACGTGACGGCGGCCTACGCCCGCGACCAGGCGATGATGGCGCCCGCCGGCACGCCCGCGGCCGTGGTCTTCCCGCGTCGCACCGACGACGTCGCCGCCGTCCTGCGGGTCGCCTCACGGCACGGCATCCCGGTGGTGCCGCGCGGTGCCGGCTCCGGGCTCGCCGGCGGCAGCAACGCCGTCGACGGCGGGATCACGCTCGTGATGACCCGCATGGACGCCGTGCTGGAGGTCTCCACCGCCGACCGGCTGGCCGTCGTGCAGCCGGGCGTGGTCAACAAGCAGCTGCGCGACGCGGTCGCCGGCAGCGGGCTGTTCTACCCGCCGGACCCCTCCAGCTACGACTGGTGCACGATCGGCGGCAACCTCGCCACCAACTCCGGCGGCCTCTGCTGCGTGAAGTACGGCGTCACCACCGACTACGTGCTCGGCCTGGAGGTGGTGCTGGCGGACGGGCGCGTGCTGCGCACCGGCCGGCGCACCGTCAAGGGCGTGGCCGGCTACGACCTCGCCCGGCTGTTCGTGGGCTCCGAGGGAACGCTCGGCGTCATCACCGAGGCCACGCTCGCGCTCCGCCCCGCCCCGAAGGCGCCGGTCACCCTGGCCGCCTCCTTCGCGACGACGGCGCAGGCCGGGCAGGTCGTCGAGCGGGTGGTCACCGCCGGGCTGGTGCCCAGCCTGCTGGAGATCATGGACGGCACCTGCATCCGCACCGTCGACCAGGTGCTCAAGGCCGGCCTGGACCACGACACCCGGGCGCTGCTGGTCGCCCAGTCCGACACGGGGGGCGCGGCCGCCGCCGAGGAGATCGCGGTGCTCACCGCGCTGTGCGAGGAGGCCGGCGCGCAGTTCGTCCACTCCACCGAGGACCAGGCGGAGGGCGACCTGCTGCTCGCGGCCCGGCGCATGGCGCTGCCCGCCCTGGAGCGGGTCGGGGGCGCGGTGCTCATCGACGACGTCGCCGTGCCCCGCTCGCGGATCGCCGGGTTCCTGGACGGCTGCGACGCCATCGCCGCCGACCGCGACGTCGTCATCGGTGTCGTCGGGCACGCCGGCGACGGCAACATGCACCCGACCGTCTGCTTCGACGCCGGTGACGCCGACCAGCGGCAGCGGGCCTACGCGGCGTTCGACGACATCCTGGCGCTGGGGCTGTCGCTGGGCGGGACGACCACCGGCGAGCACGGGGTGGGCACCATCAAGCTCGACTGGCTGGAGCGGGAGATCGGCCCGGTGGCGCTGGACGTGCACCGCTCGATCAAGTCCGCCCTCGACCCGGCCGGCCTGCTCAACCCGGGGACGGTGTTCCGCAGCACGCCGGCGGGTGCCACGCTGGGGCGATGAGCAGGGAGCGGTTCGTCGTCATCGGTGGCGATGCGGCAGGCATGTCGGCGGCGTCGCAGGCGCGCCGGCTCCGGGACGCGGACGACCTGGAGATCGTCGTGCTGGAGCAGGGTGACGTGGTCTCCTACTCCGCCTGCGGCATCCCGTACTGGATCGGCGGCCAGGTCGAGGACCGTGCGCAGCTGATCGCCCGGACGCCGGAGCAGTTCGCCGCCCGGGACATCACCGTGCACACCGGCACGCGGGCGGTCGGGATCGACGCCGACGCGGGCAAGGTCGTCACCGCTACCGGCGAGCGGATCGGCTACGACCGGCTGCTCATCGCGACCGGCGGCCGCCCGAACCGCCCGCCGATCCCCGGCCTGGACGCCCCCGGCGTCTTCGGCGTGCACCGGCTCGACGACGGCGCCGCCATCCGGGCCGCCCTCGACGCCGGCCCGCGCCGCGCCCTGGTGCTCGGGGGTGGCTACATCGGGCTGGAGATGGCCGAGGCGCTGCAGCGCCGCGGGCTCGAGGTCACCGTGGTGCTCGCCGACCCCCTGCCGATGCAGCTGCTCGACAGCGACATGGCCGAGCGGGTCTGCGCCGGCATGGGCGCCATGGGCATGGAGATGCACCCCGACCAGGCGGTGCGGGAGATCCTGGTCGACGACTCCGGCCGCGCCCGGGGGGTGCGCACCGACGCCGGCAGCTACGACGCCGACCTCGTCGTGCTGGGCCTGGGCATGGGGCCGGAGGTGGCGCTGGCCGAGCAGGCCGGCATCCGCCTCGGCACCACCGGCGCCATCGCCGTCGACCGCACCCAGCGCACCCGCTCGCACCCGCAGATCTACGCCGCCGGGGACTGCTCGCAGACCTTCCACCGGGTCACCGGCGAGGCCACCCACGTCGCGCTGGGCACCCACGCCAACAAGCAGGGCCGGGTGGCCGGGTCGGTGATCGGCGGCCAGGCGGCCCGCTTCGCCGGGGTCCTGGGCACCGCGCTGACGAAGGTCGGCGAGCTGGAGATCGGCCGCACCGGGCTGTGCACCACGGAGGCCGAGCAGGCGGGGTTCGACTACCGCACCGACACGATCGAGGCGACGACGCGGGCCGGCTACTACCCGGGCGCCGAGGAGATCGCGATCAAGCTCCTCAGCGAGGCCGGGTCCGGGCGGCTGCTCGGTGCCCAGATCGTGGGCGGGCCCGGCAGCGGCAAGCGGATCGACGTGCTCGCCGCCGCCATCTGGGCGGGGATGACCGCCGAGGACCTCGCCGGCTCGGACCTGTCCTACGCCCCGCCGTTCTCGCCCACGTACGACCCGGTGGTCGTCGCCGCCCGGGTGGTCAGCCGCATCGAGCAGGGCTGAGCCGGGGTGCCGGGATGGCCGACCGCGAGCACGGCGTCCCGCCGCCGGCGACGGAGGCCTCTCGGCGGTCGACCCGCGCACGGTCGAGCCGAGCGGCGCGCAGGTCGACGTCACCCGGGCGGTGGTCCTGGTGACCACCTCGGGGCTCCGCGTCCGCCCCGACGCCCCGGACCGAGCGCCCCGGCGCGATACTGCTCACCGACATCCGCACGTACAGCGCCGTACAGCCGTTCCCGACGGAGGAGTGCCGCATGCCCATCGCCAGCCCCGAGGTCTACGCCGACATGATCAGCCGGGCGAAGGAGGGCGGGTTCGCCTACCCGGCGATCAACTGCACGTCCTCGGAGACCGTCAACGCGGCGCTGCGCGGGTTCGCCGACGCCGGCAGCGACGGCATCATCCAGTTCTCCACCGGTGGTGCGGAGTTCGGCTCCGGCACCCGGGTCAAGGACATGGTCACCGGCGCCGTCGCGCTGGCCGAGTTCGCCCACGTCGTCGCCGAGAAGTACCCGGTCAACGTGGCCTTGCACACCGACCACTGCCCGAAGGACAAGCTCGACTCCTACGTGCGCCCGCTCATCGCCCTGTCCAAGGACCGGGTCGACGCCGGTCAGGAGCCGCTGTTCCAGTCGCACATGTGGGACGGCTCGGCGATCGAGCTCGGCGAGAACCTCGACATCGCCGAGGAGCTGATGGAGAAGTCGGCGGCGGCCAAGATCGTCCTCGAGCTCGAGATCGGCATCGTCGGCGGCGAGGAGGATGGCGTCGTCGCCGAGATCAACGAGAAGCTCTACACGGCCGACGGCGACTTCCTGCGCACGGCGCAGCAGCTCGGGCTGGGGGAGCGCGGGGTCTACCTGCTCGCGGCGACCTTCGGCAACGTGCACGGCGTCTACAAGCCGGGCAACGTCAAGCTGCGCCCCGACGTGCTGCAGCGCGGCCAGGCGCTGGTCGCCAAGGAGTTCGGCCTGGGGGAGGACGCCAAGCCGTTCAACCTGGTGTTCCACGGCGGGTCCGGCTCGGCCGAGTCGGAGATCCGCGAGGCGCTCTCCTACGGCGTGGTGAAGATGAACGTCGACACCGACACCCAGTACGCCTTCACCCGGCCGATCGCTGGCCACATGTTCGGCAACTACGACGGCGTGCTGAAGATCGACGGCGAGGTCGGCAACAAGAAGACCTACGACCCGCGCAGCTACCTCAAGGCCGCCGAGACCGGCATGGCCGCCCGCGTCGTCGAGGCCTGCGAGCACCTGCTGTCGGCCGGCCAGTCGCAGGGGGCGTGACCGTGAGCCACTCCCACGGGAACCTGCTGGGCGAGCCCGATCCGACCCTGCTGCCGCCGACGCCGGAGGCCGACGCCGAACTCGCCGAGGGCGCCACGCTGGCCGAGGCCGCCGCGCACCACCCCACGGTGAGCGGGGTGTGGGCGGGCCTGGCCGAGGAGGCGATGAGCCGACCCGAGCGGGCGCTCGTCGACACGGTCCAGGCGTACGCCTTCGCCCGCACCGGCTACCACCGCGGGCTGGACGCGCTGCGCCGCAACGGGTGGAAGGGCTACGGCCCCGTGCCGTGGTCGCACGAACCGAACCAGGGGTTCCTGCGCTGCGTCACCGTGCTCGCCCGGGCGGCCGAGGCGATCGGTGAGACGGCGGAGGCCGAGCGGTGCACCCAGCTGCTCCGGGACTGCGATCGGACGTTGGCGATCTGATCGTTCACGATCGGTAACGGGAGGTCCGCGAACGCAGACCCCCCCGTCGCCAGCCCTACCAGCACTTTCGGGTCTCCGGGTTTGGATCACCGCGCTCCTGATCACTACGCAGAGTGCGCGGCGCCAGAAGGGCGCCCTGGAGAGGAGACCTCTGATGGCCACCTTGCTCTGGATCCTCGCCGTCGTCCTCGTGGTCGCCGGTGTCGTGGCGATCATCCGCAAGGAGATCGTGTGGGGCATCGTCCTGATCGTGGTCGGGCTGCTGGTGGGCCCGGGCGGGGTGAGCGTCTTCACCTGATCGGCCCCGGGCCCCCGCCGTCGCGGGGGTCCGGGGAGCTCAGCGCTCGCCGAGCTCCGGGTGGAGCGCGGTGAGCGCGTCGGTCAGCGTGGTGAGCTGGTCCCCGCCGGCCATCAGCGCGGTGAGGACGTCGGAGTCGACGTCGTCGCGGGTGAGGTTCCCCGCGATCTGCCCGTGGGCCAGCAGCAGGAACCGGTCGCCGATGAGGTGGGCGTAGCGCGGGTTGTTGGTGACGACGACGACCGCGAGCCCCCGGGCGCGGGCCGCCAGGACCGCCTGCCCGAACAGCGTCTGGCGCGCCACCGTCATGGGCGTGACGGGCTCGTCGATGACCAGGGCCCGGGCGCCGAAGTGCAGCGCCCGGGCGACCGCCAGGCTCTGCCGCTCACCGGCCTGCAGGGCGCTGGCCGGCTGGTCGGGGTCCAGCCCGGTGACGCCCACCCGCGCCATCGCACGCATCGTCGTCTCGCGCGCGCCGTCCAGGTCCAGCCGGCGGAACGGCCACACCCCGCGGGTGGGCTCGGCGCCGAGGAAGAAGTTCCGCCACACCGCCAGCAGCGGGGCGACGGCGAGGTCCTGCCACACGGTGGCGATCCCCGCCTCCCGGGCCTGCCGGGGGGAGCGGAAGCGCGTCGGCGCGCCCCCGACCAGCAGTTCGCCCTCGTCGTGGCGGCGTAGCCCCGAGAGCACCTGCACGAGGGTGGACTTGCCCGACCCGTTCTCCCCGAGGACGCAGGTGATCTGCCCAGGGAGCAGGGCGACGGTGACCCGGCTGAGCGCCGGCACGCTGCCGTGCCGCACGGTGACGCCGCGCAGCTCGATGACCGGGGTCGCGCCCTCGACCCGTTCCTCGACGGCGGGCGGGGTGGCGCTCACGACCGCGGCCTCGCACGGAGCCGCCGTCGCACCTCGCCGTTGGCCAGCAGCGCCACCAGCAGCAGCACCCCCAGGAGCGCCTGGAACCACCGGGTGTCCCAGTCGGCCAGCGTGATGCCCTCCCGGGCCACCGCGTAGAGCAGCGCGCCGACGGAGGCGCCGATCGCGGACCCGTAGCCGCCGGTCAGCAGGCACCCGCCGATGACCGCCACCACGATGAAGTCGATCCCGCTGAGGATTCCCACCGTCCCGCCGGCCTGGACGCTGGCCAGGCGGACGAGCGTCATGGTGCCGAGCAGCCACCCGGCCGCCGAGGTGAGGCAGAACAGCGCCACCGTGGTGCGCCGCACCGGCACGCCCAGCTCGCGGGCCGCCTGGCGGGCGCCGCCGCTGGCGAACACCGCGTTGCCGAACTTGGTGCGCCACAGCGCCCAGGTGGCCAGCGCCGTGAGGCCGAGCCACCACAGGATGCTCACGCTGAACCGGCCGTTGCCGAGCTGGACGGTCGCGTCGAAGACGGCGGTCGCCGAGGTCCAGCCCGGGGTCTCGTCGAGCCCGCTGACCCGCGTGCCACCCGCCACCGCCTGCGACCCGGCCTGGGAGGTGCCCTGCAGGATCAGGAAGGTCGCCAGCGTGACCAGGAAGCTGGGCAGGCCGGTGTTCACGACGAGGACGCCGTTGACCACGCCCACCGCGAGCGCGGCCAGCAGCGAGACCAGGAGCGCCGGCCAGGTGCTCCAGCCCGCGTAGCCGATCAGCAGCGCCGTCAGCAGCGAGCTCGCGACCGCGACGACCCCCACCGACAGGTCGAACTGACCGGCCACCAGCAGGAGCGCGACCGCGACGCCGCCGATGCCGAGCAGCGCCGCGGTGTCCAGGACCGTCGCCAGCCCGAAGGGGCTGAGCAGGTCGGGCATCCGCACGGCGAAGAAGGCGACGACGACGACCAGCCCCACGACGGCGGGCAGGCTGGGTCGCGCGAACGCGCGCGCCAGGAAGCGGCGGCCGGCGGGCACCTCGGCGATCCGGGCGCCGAAGGCCGAGCGCGGGTCGGAGATCACCGGCACGGCGACCCGGTGGGGTGGCAGGACGTCGGCAGCGGGTCCTCCTCGGGCGGGTCGGGTGCGCTCCAGTGTCCACGACGCCCGCCGCCCGCCGCAGCCGCCCGCGCCGAGCCTGCCGGCGTGCTGGAACGGCCGCCCTGTCAGGGATCCAGGCGCCACCGCACCCGGTCGTCGGCGTACCAGGTCCACCGGTCGACGGGCCGCACGTAGGGCACCCCGTCGCGGACGATCCGCGCCGGGTCGGAGGCGACCTGCAGGGCGCGCCCGCTGGTCTGCCGGATCGGCCGCAGCGGCTGGGTCATCACCGTCACCGCGATGGTGTCGACGGCGGTCCAGTCCGGCCGCACGTCGATCCGGGTGATCTCGCCGTCGGCCACCTTGATGTCGTCGTGGTAGGCCTGCAGGCCCAGCCGGCGCGAGAGGGAGCGGCGGCCGTCACCGGAGGCCTCGAGGCGCCCGTGGTGCAGCAGCACGCCGCCGTGGTCGTCGCGGACGAGGCCGAGGTCCCGCGGTTCGCCGCTGCCGATGCCCAGTGCGCGGGCCAGCGCGGTCGAGGCCTTGTCGGCGGCCGGTTCCCACGCCACGGGCACCTCCGCCGTCCGCCCGGCCTTGAGCAGCGCCGCCAGAGCCCCCGACAGGCCGGCGACGGGGCCCCGCACCACCAGCCGTCCGGCCGTGGCGACCGGCTCCAACTGACTGCGCAGGGGTGCCTCCGCAGGGCCCAGGCGGCGGAGGTCCAGCTCGACCGAGGACATGCCGATACCCTGTCACCCGTCCCACCCCACCGCCCCGGCCGACCTGCCGGACGGATCGACCCGGGTGTCGAGCTGCAGATCCGCGCCGCCACCCCGCCCGACAGGAGAGCTACGAGCCGATGCCCGCTGTCGTGCTGATCGGTGCCCAGTGGGGCGACGAGGGCAAGGGCAAGGCCACCGACCTGCTCGGCGGCCGCGTCCCCTACGTCGTCCGCTACCAGGGCGGGAACAACGCCGGGCACACGGTGATCACGCCCGACGGCGAGAAGTACGCCCTCCACCTGATCCCCTCCGGGATCCTGACGCCGGGCTGCACGCCGGTCATCGGCAACGGCGTCGTGATCGACCCGGAGGTGCTCATCCGCGAGCTGGCGGGCCTGGAGGAGCGCGGGGTCGACACCTCGCGGCTGGTGATCTCCTCCGACGCGCACCTGATCATGCCGCACCACCGGGCCCTCGACAAAGTCACCGAGCGGTTCCTGGGCAAGCGCAAGATCGGCACCACCGGGCGCGGCATCGGCCCGGCCTACGGCGACAAGGTCGCCCGCGTCGGCATCCGCGTCCAGGACCTGCTCGACCTGTCGATCCTGCGACAGAAGCTCGAGGGGACGCTGCAGGAGAAGAACCAGGTCCTCGTCAAGGTCTACAACCGCAAGGCCATCGACGTCGACGAGGTCGTCGAGGAGTACGCCGGCTACGCCGAGCAGCTCAAGCACCGCATCGCCGACACCCGCCTGCTGCTGGGCAAGGCGCTGGACGCCGGCGAGTGGGTGCTGCTGGAGGGGTCGCAGGGCACCCTGCTCGACGTCGACCACGGCACCTATCCGTTCGTCACGTCGTCCAACCCGACCGCGGGTGGGGCGGCCGTCGGCGCCGGGGTGGGCCCCACGCGGATCGAGCGCGTCGTCGGCATCCTGAAGGCCTACACGACCCGCGTGGGCTCGGGCCCGTTCCCGACCGAGCTGCACGACCAGTGGGGCGAGTACCTGCGCAAGCACGGCGGCGAGGTCGGCGTCACCACCGGGCGCGACCGGCGCTGCGGCTGGTTCGACGCCGTCGTCGCCCGGTACGCCAGCCGGGTCAACGGCATCACCGACTTCTTCCTCACCAAGCTCGACGTGCTCTCCGGCCTGGAGACGGTGCCGATCTGCGTCGCCTACGAGATCGACGGGGTCCGGCACGACGAGATGCCGATGACGCAGACCGACTTCCACCACGCGACGCCGGTCTACGAGGAGATGCCGGGCTGGTTCGAGGACATCCGGAACTGCCGCACCTTCGACGAGCTGCCCGCGGCCGCCCAGGCCTACGTTCGGCGGCTGGAGGAGCTCTCCGGCGCCCGGATCAGCGTGATCGGCGTCGGTCCCGGTCGCGACGAGAACGTCGTCGTCCGGGACTTGCTCTGAGTGACCTGTCGTCCTCCGGACGACACCGCGACCAGGTGGCGTCCCCTGGTGCACTGAGCCCTGCCCGGGCCTCCTCGGGGAGGCCTCCGGGCAGTGACATCGTCGTCCTCCGGACGACACCGCGGCCAACGGCCGTCCCCCGCCGCGCTGAGCCGTTGCGTCGCGGCTGCGCGGAGGCCTCCGGCCCCCACTCGCCACGACCGTGCAGTGCCCGGAAATTGGCGCGACAGGCCTCCGCCGTAGCGGGAGCATGCCGCGCGTGGAGCTGACCGATCTCGGCTGGACGCCGGACCGCGCCGCCGCGCTGACCGCGGGCTGCGAGCCCGGCCGGGTGGTGCGCGTCGACCGCGCGCGGCTGACCGTGCTGGCCGCCGACGGCGAGCGCCGGGTCCACCCCGCGCCCGCCCTGCACGACGACGCCACCGGCGGCCCCGCGGTCGGTGACTGGGTGGCCCTGCGCGGGGAGCTGGCGGTGGCCGTGCTGCCCCGGAGCAGCGCCTTCACGCGCACCGCTGCCGGCCGCACCTCGGCCGCGCAGGTGGTGGCCGCCAACGTCGACACCGTCCTGGTGGTCGACGCGCTGATCGGGCCCGCCCGGCTGCGCCGGGTGGAGCGCTACCTGGCCGTGGCGTGGAGCAGCGGTGCGGCGCCCGTCGTCGTCCTCACCAAGGCCGACCTGTGCCCCGACGTGCCGGCCGGGGTCGCCCAGGTCGCCGACGACGCCCTGGGCGTCCCGGTCCTGGCGGTCAGCCCGGTCACCGGGGCGGGGCTGGACGCCGTCCGGGCGCTGGTGCCGCCCGGGACCACGGCCGCCATGGTGGGCCCCTCCGGGGTCGGCAAGTCCAGCCTCGCCAACGCGCTGGCCGGGCAGGCGGTGGCCGGTACCCGCGAGGTCCGCGACGACGGCCGGGGGCGCCACACGACCACGGCGCGGGAGCTGCACCGGCTGCCCGGCGGCGGGTCGCTGATCGACACCCCGGGCATGCGGGAGCTGGGCCTCCACGACGACGCGGACGGCGTCGACCGCGCGTTCGCCGACGTCGCGGAGCTGGGGACGCAGTGCCGCTACCGGGACTGCGGCCACCGGGGGGAGCCCGGGTGCGCGGTCGCGGCCGCGATCGCCGACGGCCGGCTCGACCCCGCCCGCTTCACCTCCTGGCGCAAGCTCCAGGCCGAGGCCCACCGCCAGCAGCTCCGCGTGGACGCCCGGGCGCGACGACACCGTCGTCCTCCGGACGGCACCGCGGCGAGGCAGCGGGCGGGCTCGCGCTGAGCCGCTGCGTGGACCGCGCCGGGAGCCCTCCGGGCCCCGGGTCGCGTCCCACCCGCCGCTGTCAGACCAGTTGGGCGGTGACCGCCGTGCGGGCGCGGACGGCGTGGTCGGGGGAGTCGCTGATCAGGCCGTCGACCCCCAGCGCGAGCAGCGCCATCGCGTCACCGACGGCGTCGCCGAGCCCGTCGGGTGCCGTGCCGCGCCTGAGGTGCTCGGGCAGGAAGGCGTTCTCCGCCCGCAGCGTCCAGCAGAACACCGCCAGCTCGGCCGCGTGCGCCTGCTCCACCAGGTGGGGCGTGCCGGTCAGCGCCTGCGCGGCGGCGCTGGCCAGCACGCGTTCCCGGCTCGGACCGATCACCTGCGCGTACGTGGAGACCTCGCGCAGCCCGGCGGGCGTGACCATGGCGTCGCCTGCGGGGAGGTCGGCGACGAGCTGGCCCAGCTGCGGGCCGTCCTCGCCGAGCAGCGCGCGCAGGCGGCGGAGCACCGCCGGGTCGAACGACTGCAGCACGACGTCTCCATCGGCGCGGTCGGCCCCGAGTCGGCGCAGCTCCTCGGCGACGAGGCCGGCCATCGAGCGGCCCGCCTCGGTGCACTCGGCGTGCTTGAGCTCCGCGAGCACGCGGACGCGGCGGTCGGCGGTGGAGCGGCAGCGCGCCAGCTCGACGACCTCGCCCAGCGTCAGGATGCCGAACCGGCCGTCGTAGGCGGTGTTCAGCGGGCGCAGTGCGGGCATCCGCTCGACCGCGCGCAGCGTGCGCAGCTCGGCGTAGGCGAAGTCCTCGGTGAACCAGCCGGTGCACAGCTCGCCGTCCACCACCTTCGTGGTCCGGCGGTCGGCGAACTCCGGGTGGTCGGCCACGTCGGTGGACAGGGAGAGCTCGGTCTCGTGCCGGACGACGAGCACGCCGTCGCGGCTGAGCACGACGTCGGGCTCGATGAGGTCGGCGCCCAGGTCGACGGCCAGCTCGAAGCTGGCCCGCGTGTGCTCCGGCCGGTAGGCCGGGGCTCCGCGGTGTCCGATGACGACGGGCCGGGGAAGGCGTGTCACTGGCCGGTCGGTCAGCGACTCGGTCGCGCGCATGGCACCCACAACACATGAATCGGATGAATCGAGGGCGAACTGGAGGGGACGGATTGCGCACGATCGAGCGGCCACCGCGCTGACCAGCGGAGGCCCGGAGCCGGCGTGGGCGATCTCACACGGTGTGTCTGTGACGGGTGGGACTGCGCCCCTGCCTGGGGGCCGTCGGTGTGCGGCATCGGTAGGGTCGCGGATCGTGCGCGTGCTGGTGATCGGCTCCGGTGCCCGGGAGCACGCCCTGTGCGTGGCTCTGCAGTCCGACCCCGCGGTGGGCGCGCTCGCCTGCGCCCCCGGCAACGCCGGCACGCGCGGCACCGCACCGCCGCCTCCCGGAGGGGGGCAGCTCGCCGCGGCCGACCCGCTCGCGGTGGCGGCGCTGGCGCGCGACTGGCGGGCCGACCTCGTGGTGATCGGCCCCGAGGTGCCGCTGGTGGCCGGGGCGGCGGACGCCGTGCGCGAGGCGGGGATCGCGTGCTTCGGCCCCTCGGCGCAGGCCGCGCAGCTGGAGGGCAGCAAGTCCTTCGCCAAGCACGTGATGAGCGCGGCCGGCGTCCCGACCGCGCGCTCGTGGCCGGTCGGTGGCCCGGCCGAGCTGGAGACGGCGCTCGACGAGGTCGCGGCCCTCACCGGCGGCGCGCCCTACGTCGTGAAGGACGACGGGCTGGCCGCGGGCAAGGGCGTCGTCGTCACCCCCGACCGGGAGGCCGCCGCCGCGCACGGCCGGCGGGTGCTCGACGCCGGTGGCGCCGTGCTGGTCGAGGAGTACCTCGACGGGCCGGAGGTGTCGCTGTTCGCCGTCACCGACGGGACGACGGTGCTGCCACTCGTCCCCGCACAGGACCACAAGCGCCGCGACGACGGCGACGCCGGCCCCAACACCGGCGGTATGGGCGCCTACGCCCCGCTGCCGTGGGCCCCGGCGGGGCTGGTCGACGAGGTGCTGGCCACCGTGCTCCAGCCGACCGTGGACGAGCTGGCCCGCCGCGGCGAGACCTTCACCGGCCTGCTCTACGCCGGGCTGGCCCTCACCTCGCGCGGCGTCCGGGTGGTGGAGTTCAACGCCCGGTTCGGCGATCCCGAGACCCAGGTCGTCCTGCCGCTGCTGGAGACGCCGCTGGGTGGGCTGCTGCACGCCGCGGCCACCGGCACCCTCGGCGAGCACCCGCCGCTGCGCTGGCGCGAGGGTGCCGCGGTCACCGTCGTCGTCGCCGCGCCGGGGTACCCCGAGGCGCCGCGCACCGGGGACCCGGTCACCGGCGCCGACGGCGAGGGCGTGCTGCACGCCGGCACCGCGCTCGCCGACGACGGCACCGTGCTCTCCGCCGGCGGGCGGGTGCTGGCCGTCACCGCGACCGGCGACGACCTCGCCGCCGCGCGGCAGGCCGCCTACGAGCGGGTCGCCGGCGTGCGGCTGGCCGACGCGCACTGGCGCACCGACATCGCGCTGGCCGCGGTCGAGGGCCGGATCGCCCTCGCTTAACCCGCCGCGACCACGGGACGGGCGCGCTCGGGCCGGGGCTCGGGTGGCCGCGGGCCCTCGTGCCGGCGGCTGAGGTAGGTGCCCGCGACGTTCACGCAGGCCACCGTGGGGACGGCGATGAGCGCGCCGAAGATGCCGCCGATCAGCAGGCCCGCGGCGATCGCGAGCACCACCGCCAGCGGGTGCACCCGCACCGCCCGGCCCAGCAGCAGCGGCTGCAGGACGTGCCCCTCGAGCTGCATGACGCCGATGACGACGGCGAGCGTGATCAGCGCGGTGATCGGGCCGTTGGAGACCAGCGCCACCAGCACCGCCACCGTGCCGGCCAGGAACCCGCCGATGATCGGCACGAAGGCGCCGAGGAACACCAGCGCGGCCAGCGGGATCACCAGCGGCACCCCGAGCACCGCCAGCCCGATCCCGATGCCCACCGCGTCGACCAGCGCCACCACGACGGTCGCGCGGACGTAGGAGATGAGCGTGCGCCAGGAGCGCCGGGCGGCCTCGTCGACGTAGGCGCGCGAGGGGGCGGGGAAGAGGCCCACCAGCCACAGCCAGATGGACCGGCCGTCCTTCAGGAAGAAGAACAGGGTGAACAGCGCCAGCACGATGCCGGCGACGACCTCGCCCACCGTCGCCGCGGTCGTCAGCGCACCGGAGGCCAGGGTGTCCTGGTTGTCGATCAGCACGTCCTGGGCCTGGGTGAGGAGGTCGGCGAGCTGCCCCTCGGTGATGGGGAAGCTGCGGACGACGAACGTCTGCACCTGCTCCAGCCCCTCGCTGACCTGCTCGGCCAGGTCGGCGAAGCCCGCGGTGAACCGCTCGACGACGAGCGTGATGATGCCGGCGACCACGGTCAGGCCGACCAGCAGCATGGTGAACGCGGCCAGGGAGGGCGGCCACCCGCGCCGGACCAGCCCTGCGGCGCCCGGCTGCAGCAGCGCGGAGAGCAGCAGCGCCACGAGCACCGGGACGATGACGACCGCGAGGTGGGCCGCGGCCCAGAGCAGCACGGAGAACCCGGCGATCACCACGATCAGCCGCCACGACCAGGCCGCCGCGGTGCGCAGCCCGAACGGGACGACGTCCTCCGGCCCGCTGCGGTGCGCGCCGGGCACGTGCCCGTCCAGGTGCGGCGCCGGGGAGCCGGGCGCGGGCGGGCCGCTGACCCCGCCCGGGCCCAGCGCGCCGTCGAGGTACGGGGCGCCGGGGGCCGGGCTGCCCAGCGGGAGCGGGGCGCCGGCGTCGTCCCGGCCGGCGCCGTCGGCGTGCGCGCCGTCGCCCCGGATGCCGACCGGGTACGGGTCGGGCGGGCCGTGGTGGTGGTGCCAGGCGTGCGGATCGTGCTCCCGCGCGGCGCGGATGCGCTCGCGAGCCCGCGTGGCGAGATCCCGGGCGCGACGCCGCATCGATCACCTCCGGTAGGGGCCGTTCGTGATCACGCTAGCCCTGCGGGAGACTGTCCCCGTGCTGCGACGAGCTGACCGGTGGCGGGCGGTACCCGCATGATCGAGCGCTACACCCTCCCCGAGATGGGCCGGGTCTGGAGCGACGCCCACAAGTACGAGCTGTGGTGCCGCGTCGAGACGCTCGTCCTGGAGGCGCACGCCGCCGCGGGCCGGGTGCCGGCCGACGTCGTCGAGCCGGTGCGGGACGCGCCGCCGCCCTCGGCCGAGCGGGTCGCCGAGATCGAGGAGACGACGCAGCACGACGTCATCGCCTTCCTCACGGCCTGGGCGGACAACACCGAGCCGCGCTCGGCCGCCGCGTTCGTGCACCACGGCATGACGTCGTCGGACCTGCTGGACACCGCGCTCGCCGTGCAGCTCACCGAGGCCACCGACATCCTGCTGGCCAAGGCCGACCGGCTGGTGGCGGCGCTGCGCGACCACGGCCTGGCGCACCGCGGCACCATCAAGGTGGGCCGCACCCACGGCGTGCACGCCGAGCCGGACGTGTGGGGGCACCGGGTCGCCGACCTGGCCTTCGCCGCGGCCCGGTCGCGGGACCGGCTGCGGGCGGCGCGCGAGCGGGTCGGCGTCGTCGCCATCTCCGGCGCCGTCGGCACGTACTCGCTGATCGACCCCTCGGTCGAGGTCGCCGTCGCCGAGGCGCTCGACCTGCAGCCCGCCGACGCCTCCACCCAGGTGGTGCTGCGCGACTCGATCAGCGAGTGGGTCTCCGCGCTGGCGATCATCGCCACCGTCTGCGAGGCGGTCGCCCTCGAGGTGCGGCACGGCCAGCGCACGGAGGTGCGCGAGCTGTCCGAGGCGTTCGGGTCGGGCCAGAAGGGCTCGAGCGCGATGCCGCACAAGAAGAACCCGATCCGCTCCGAACGGATCGCCGGGCTGGCCCGCGTCGTGCGCGCGGCGATCGTGCCGGTCATGGAGGGCATCCCGCTCTGGCACGAGCGCGACATCTCGCACTCCTCCACCGAGCGGGTGTTCCTGCCCGACTCCGCGATCACCACCGACTACCTGCTGCACCTGACCACGGGCCTGGTCGAGAACCTGGTCGTGGACGCCGAGCGCATGCGGGCCAACCTGGAGTCCACCGGCGGGCTGATCTACACCTCCTCGGTGCTGCTCGAGCTGGTCGAGGGCGGGCAGTCGCGCGAGGACGCCTACGCCCTCGTCCAGTCGGCGGCCATGGAGACGTGGAACTCCGGTGTCCCCTTCCGCTCGACGCTGCGCTCCCGTGCCGATGCCTCCGGGGTGGCGCTGGACGAGGGGCGGCTGGACGAGATCTGCCGGCCGGAGCAGTACGTGGCGAACCTCGGTCCGCTGTTCGACCGGCTGGCTGCGCTCTCGTGAGCGTGGATCTCCCGCTGGTCGCCCGCGGCAAGGTGCGGGAGATCTACGACGCCGGCCCCGACCGGCTGCTGCTGGTCGCCTCGGACCGCATCTCGGCCTACGACTTCGTGCTGCCCACGCCGATCCCGGACAAGGGCGCCGTGCTGACCCGGCTGTCGGTGTGGTGGTTCGAGCAGCTGACCCCGGTGCTGTCGTCGTTCGGCGCGACGCACCACCTGGTGTCGGCGTCGGACGTGCCGGCGGACGTCGCCGGTCGCGCGATCCTCGTCCGGCGGCTGGAGATGCTGCCGGTGGAGTGCGTGGCCCGCGGCTATCTCAGCGGTTCGGGGACGAAGGAGTACGAGCGCACCGGCTCGATCCGCGACGTCGCCCTGCCCGCGGGCCTGGTGGAGGGCTCGCAGCTGCCCTCGCCGGTGTTCACGCCGTCCACCAAGGCGGAGATGGGCGAGCACGACGAGCCGATCGACTTCCCCCGCGTGATCTCGCTGGTCGGTGCCTCCCGGGCGGAGGAGCTGCGTGAGCTGACCCTGGCGCTGTACCGGCGCGGGGCGGAGATCGCCGCCGACGCGGGGATCGTGCTGGCCGACACGAAGTTCGAGTTCGGGGCGGCGGGGGACTCCCTCGTCCTGGGCGACGAGGTGCTCACCCCCGACTCGTCCCGCTTCTGGCCGGCCGACACCTGGTCGCCCGGGGCGGTGCAGCCGTCGTACGACAAGCAGTTCGTGCGCGACTGGCTGACGTCGTCGGGGTGGGACCGCGTGTCCGAGCCGCCCGAGCTCCCGGAGGACGTCGTCGCCGCCACCCGCGAGCGCTACGTGACCGCCTACGAGCGCCTCACCGGCCAGACCTTCGCCTGACCCGACCCGACCCGACCCGACCCGACCCGACCCGACCCGACCCGCCCCGCTCCGCCGCCCCGCCCCGCTCCGCCCCACCACCCCGCCGTGCTCCGCCGCGAGTGCGACGAACTCGTGGCCATCAGCCGCTGATCGCCACGAGTTCGTCGCACTCGGTCCGCCTGTGGACGACGCCAGCGGGCCTTCGCGGCGTCCGGGCAGGCTGCCCGGGTGCCGACCCCGCCCGTTCCGCCGCGCATCCACGCGCCGACCGACCGACGTGGAGCCCGCTCGACCGGGGTGAGCGACTGGCAGCTACGGCATGACGGAATCATCCGGACGTCGAGGGACACGTACCTGCCGCGAGATGCGGGACGGATGCTGCGGCAGCGCATCGACGCCGTCCTCCTGGGTGCTCCCGCCGGCTCGGTGCTCAGCCACCGGACGGCGGCGGAGCTGTGGGACCTCGAAGTCCCGCTGGTCGACGACGACCGGCGGGTGCACCTCACCGTGCCGCCGGGTGCCCGTGTCCGATCGCGGGCGGACCGGGTGGTTCACGCCTCGGTCGTGCCCGCCCCCGAGACGCGGCGCATCGACGGCCTGCTCGTGACCTCGCCCAGCCGGACCTGGATCGACCTCGCCGGTGCGGTGCCGCCTGCGGCGCTCCTGGCGGTCACCGACCAACTGCTCGCCCAGGGCTACCCGGCCGACCAGTTCGCGCACGTCGTCCGGCGCTACCGCGGACGGCGGGGAGCCGCTCGCGCGCGGGCGGTGATGGGACGGGGCGACCGCCGTGCGGGCTCCCCCATGGAGTCGGTCCTCCGGTGGGCGATCCTCGACGCGGGACTGCCGTGCCCGGTTCTCCAGCACGAGGTCCGTGACGAGCGGGGCCGCTTCCTCGCGGCCGTCGACATGGCCTGGCCGGAGCGGCGGGCGCTGGTGGAGTTCGACGGCGACGTGCACCGCGAGCGGCGGGTCTTCGTCAACGACCTGCGCCGGCAGAACGGCCTCGTGCTGGCCGGGTGGCAGGTGCTGCGGTTCAGCTCGGCCGACGTTCTCGGTCGGCAGGCGGGGATTCTCCGGTTGCTCACCCGAGCGTTGACGGGCAACTGAGCGCGAGTGCGACGAACTCGTGGTTATCGGGCCGCGATGGCCACGAGTTCGTCGCACTCGGCGAGGCGGTGGGCGGGGAGAGCAGGGTCACGCCGGGTGGGTGAGCCGCCCCGGTAGGCTCGTCGGCGTGTCCCGCGTGGTCGTCGACGTCGTCCTGAAGCCGGAGATCAGCGACCCCCAGGGTCAGGCGGTGCTCGGCGCGCTCGGCCGGCTCGGCCACGATTCCATCCGGAGCGTCCGCCAGGGCAAGCACTTCGTGCTCGAGGTCGACGGGACGCCCGACGAGGCCGAGCTGAAGCAGATCGCCGAGACGCTGCTGGCCAACCCGGTCATCGAGGACGTCGAGCTGCACCTGGGAGCCTGAAGCCATGCGCATCGGTGTCATCACCTTCCCGGGCTCCCTGGACGACGTCGACGCCGCGCGCGCGGTACGGCTGGCCGGTGGCGAGCCGGTCGCTCTCTGGCACGCTGATCACGACCTGCGGGGCGTCGACGCCGTCGTCCTCCCCGGCGGTTTCTCCTACGGCGACTACCTGCGTGCCGGCGCCATCGCCGCCCGCTCGCCCCTGATGCAGGACGTCGTGGTCGCGGCGAACGGCGGCCTGCCGGTGCTGGGCATCTGCAACGGTTTCCAGGTGCTCTGCGAGGCGGGCCTGCTGCCCGGGGCGCTCACCCGCAACAGCCACCTGCACTTCCGCAACCGCGACCAGGTGCTGGCCGTCGAGCGCGCCGACACCGCCTGGACGCAGGACTACGAGGTCGGCCGGCGCATCGTCATCCCGGTCAAGAACGGCGAGGGCCGGTACGTGGCCGCCGACGCCGACCTCGACCGGCTCGAGGGCGAGGGCCGGGTGGTGTTCCGCTACGTCGGCGGCAACCCGAACGGCTCCAGCCGCGACATCGCCGGGGTGGCCAGCGACAGCGGGCGCGTCGTGGGGCTCATGCCGCACCCCGAGCACGCGATCGAGGACCTCACCGGGCCGTCGACCGACGGCCTCGGCTTCTTCACCAGCGTCCTGAAGGCGGTCGTGAACGCGTGAGCGACGACGTGACGGCGGGCCGGGCCAGCGCCACCGCAGGGCTCTCCGAGCTCGACACCGGCCCCGGCCGGCTGGCCCACCGGCTGGACACCGTCGAGCTCGCCGCGAGCACGCCGGACGACGAGCAGCCCTACGCCGAGCTCGGGCTCGGGGCCGACGAGTACGCCCGGATCAAGGGCATCCTCGGCCGCCGCCCCACGACGGCGGAGCTGGCGATGTACTCGGTCATGTGGAGCGAGCACTGCTCCTACAAGTCCAGCAAGGTGCACCTGCGCCGGTTCGGCGACCTCCCGCCCAGCGATGCGCTGCTCGTCGGCATCGGCGAGAACGCGGGCGTCGTCGACGTCGGCGACGGCTACGCGGTCACCTTCAAGGTGGAGAGCCACAACCACCCGAGCTACGTCGAGCCCTACCAGGGCGCGGCCACCGGTGTGGGTGGCATCGTGCGCGACATCCTGACGATGGGCGCCCGCCCGGTCGCGGTCATGGACTCGCTGCGCTTCGGCCGCGCCGACGCCCCCGACACCGCCCGCGTGCTGCCCGGCGTCGTCGCCGGCGTCGGGGGCTACGGCAACTGCCTGGGGCTGCCCAACATCGGCGGCGAGGTGCTCTTCGACGACTGCTACGCCGGCAACCCCCTGGTCAACGCGCTGTGCGTCGGTGTGATGAAGCACGAGGACGTGCGGCTGGCCAAGGCCGAGGGCGCGGGCAGCAAGGTCATCCTGTTCGGCGCCCGCACCGGCGGCGACGGCATCGGCGGCGTGAGCGTGCTGGCGTCGGAGACCTTTGACGCCGAGGGGCCGGCGAAGCGCCCGTCCGTCCAGGTCGGCGACCCGTTCACCGAGAAGCTGCTCATCGAGGCCTGCCTGGAGATCTTCGCCCAAGACCTCGTCACCGGGATCCAGGACCTCGGCGGCGCCGGGCTGTCCTGCGCGACCTCCGAGCTGGCGAGCGCCGGCACCGGCGGCATGCACGTCGACCTCGACACCGTCCCGCTGCGGGACAGCACCCTGACGCCCGCCGAGATCCTGATGAGCGAGTCGCAGGAGCGCATGTGCGCGATCGTCGAGCCGGGCAAGGTGGATGCCTTCCTCGCGGTCTGCGCGAAGTGGGACGTGCTGGCCACCGTCATCGGTGAGGTCACCGACGGCGAGCGGCTCACCGTCGACTGGCACGGCGAGCGGATCGTCGACGTCCCGCCGCGCACCGTCGCGCACGAGGGCCCGGTGTACGAGCGGCCGATGGCCCGCCCCGCCGACCTCGACGTGCTGCAGGCCGACGACGCCGCAGGGCTGCCCCGCCCCACCACGCCCGAGGAGCTCCAGGCGCACTGGCTGGCCGTCGTCAGCAGCCCGGACGGCGCGGACAAGACCTGGATCACCGAGCAGTACGACCGCTACGTCCGCGGCAACACCGTCCTGGCGCAGCCCGACGACGCCGGCGTGGTCCGCATCGACGAGCAGAGCCACCGCGGCATCGCCCTCTCCCTCGACGGCAACGGCCGCTACGCCCGCCTGGACCCCTACACCGGCGCGCAGCTCAACCTCGCCGAGGCATACCGCAACGTCGCCGTCTCCGGCGCGAAGCCCCTCGCCGTCACCAACTGCCTCAACTTCGGCTCCCCGGAGAACCCCGAGGTCATGTGGCAGTTCGCCGAGGCCGTCCGCGGCCTGGCCGACGCCTGCCGCGAGCTCGGCCTGCCGGTCACCGGCGGCAACGTCAGCCTCTACAACCAGACCGGCGATGTCGCCATCAACCCGACGCCGGTGATCGGTGTGCTGGGCGTGCATGAGGACGTCCGCACCCGGGTGCCCAGCGGCTGGCGGGCGGCGGGGGAGACGGTGCTGCTGCTCGGCGAGACGCGGCCGGAGTTCGGCGGTTCGGCGTGGGCGTCGGTCGTGCACGGCCACCTCGGCGGGCGGCCGCCGGCGGTGGACCTGGCGGCGGAACGCAAGCTCGCCGACCTCCTCGCCGCGCTGACGAAGGCAGGCCTGGTCGGCTCCGCGCACGACCTGGCCGACGGCGGTCTCGCCCAGGCGCTGGCCGAGTCGGCGCTGCGCCACGGCGTCGGCGCCCGCCTCGAGCTGGGCGAGGACCCGTTCACCGCGCTGTTCAGCGAGTCGACGGCGCGCGTCGTCGTCACCACGTCCGACCCCGGCGGCGTGAAGACCACCGCCCGCTGGGCCGGCGTGCCGGTGACCGAGCTCGGGACCACCGGTGGCGACGCGCTGTCGGTCGACGGGCTGGCCGAGCTGCCGCTGGACGAGCTGCGGGCCACCTGGAGCGCCACCCTGCCGGCGCTGTTCGGAGCGCCCGAGGACGCGGTCGGCACCGTTCCGGCGGGCACCGTCCCGACCTCCTGATGCCGGCCCCCATCCCGGCCGACGAGCTGCGGGCGGTGGTCGACCCGGTGCGGGCCTGGCTGGCGGGCGAGGCCGAGCGGCCGCCCCGGGCGGTGCTGGGTGCGGCGGTGAAGACGAGCGCCCGCTGGCTGGCCCAGCAGGTGCCGGGACGCTCCGTGGAGCTGCGGGTGCCCCCGTTCGTCGCCGTGCAGTGCATCGAGGGGCCGCGGCACACCCGGGGCACCCCGCCCAACGTGGTGGAGACCGACGCCGCCACCTGGCTGCGGCTGGCCACCGGTCAGGTCACCTGGGACGAGGCGCTCGCCGAGGGCGGGGTCAGCGCGAGCGGCAGCCGCGCCGATCTCGGCGCCCACCTGCCGCTGAGCCCCCTGTCGCCCTCCGGGCGACACCGCGGCCAGGCGCCGTCCCCGAGCTGAGCGGAGCCCCTCCGTCGCGCCCGCGCGGAACCCTCCGGGGCCCCACTCGGCACGACACCGCTGCCAGGAGCCGTCCCCGAGCTGAGCGGAGCCCCTCCGGGCCCCACTCGGCACGACACCGCGGAACGGCAGACGCCCCCGCCCGCGGGATGCGGACGGGGGCGCCGGTGGTGCTGAGGAGCGGTCAGCCGGTGAAGAGGGCGCTGGCCGCCTTCACGGTGTTGTACAGCCCGTAGACGAGCGGGATGCCGACCAGCGCCCAGGCGAAGGCGATGAAGCCCCCCGGGGTGCTCGAGGCCGGCTGCTCACCGGTGGAGGACGTCGAGCTCATCGGATGGTGCTCCTCTCGGGTTCCGCTGCAGCGGTGGGGATGTCGGTGTTCTTCGGCTCGAAGTACTTCTCGGAGACCGGCTTGATCAGCAGGTTGGCGACGAAGCCGACGCCCAGGATGCCGACCATGATGAACAGGGCGGGCCGGTAGTCGGAGGCGACCAGGTTCCCCGGCTCCCCCTGCGCGTCCAGGATGCCGTTGATGATGAGCGGTCCGGCGATGCCCGCCGCCGCCCACGCGGTCAGCAGCCGGCCGTGGATGGCGCCGACCTGGTAGGTGCCGAACAGGTCGCGCAGGTACGCCGGGACGGTCGCGAACCCACCGCCGTAGAAGCTGATGATCACCGCGGCCAGCGCGACGAACAGCCACACCGCGCTGCTGCCGATGGTGGCCAGCCCGATGTAGAGCACGATGCCGACGCCCAGGTACACCATGTAGATCGGCTTGCGGCCGATGTAGTCCGACGTGGTCGACCACGCGAAGCGGCCGGCCATGTTGAACAGCGACAGCAACCCGACGAAGCCGGCGGCGGCGGCGGCCGCCACGGCAGAGGTCCCACCCTCGCGGAAGAAGTCCTGGATCATCGGGGCGGCCTGCTCGAGGATGCCGATGCCCGCGGTCACGTTGCAGAACAGGACCGTCCACAGCAGCCAGAACTGCGGCGTCTTGATCGCGTTGCTGGCGGAGACGTTCTCGGTCGTGACCAGGGCCTTCTGCTTGACCGTCGCCGGGTCGAAGCCGTGCGGCCGCCAGTCGGCTGCGGGCACCCGCACGATGAGGGCGCCGAACAGCATGAAGACCAGGTAGAGCAGGCCGAGGGTGAGGAACAGGAGGGCGACGGAGTTGCCGCTGGCGACCTCACCGGCCGCGCCGGTGTAGTCCTCGTCGTACCAGTTCATCAGCTGGCGGGACAGCGGCGAGGCCACCATGGCGCCACCACCGAAGCCCATGATCGCCATGCCGGTGGCCAGGCCCGGCCGGTCGGGGAACCACTTGATCAGCGTGGAGACCGGCGAGATGTAGCCGATGCCCAGGCCGATGCCGCCGAGGACGCCGTAGCCGAGGTAGACCAGCCAGAGCTGGTTGGTGAAGATGCCGAGGGAGCCCACGAGGAAGCCGGCCGACCAGAAGACGGCAGCGGTGGCCATCGCGGCGCGGGGGCCGTTCTTGTCGACCCACGTGCCGAAGAGCGCGGCGGACACGCCGAGCATGACGATCGCCAGCGAGAAGATGATGCCGATCGCGGTGAGGCTGGCGTCGAAGTGCTCGACGAGCGCCACCTTGTAGACGCTGGTGGCGTAGGCCTGGCCGATGCTCAGGTGCACGGCGAGCGCGGCGGGTGGGATCAACCACCGGTTGAAGCCTGGCTTGGCGATGATCCGCTCACGCGCCAGGAAGCTGGGTACTGCCACGGGGACAACCTCCGGGGACGGGACCGGTACGGCCGGTTGGCCGCGACCGGGACGCGCCCGATGATCTGTGATCTGGGTCGCTATCGCGTGGCACCGTACGTGGTGCGCCAGCAGATTGCGCGTTCAACAGGCGGCTGTGACCAGGGTGTGACTCACCGTCCATGGGCTGGATGGCCCGGGAGTGCATCCCAGGGGTGGCCCTAGGCTTCGTCACATGGCGTACGAGGTGCGAGGTGTGGTGGCCCGCGGCAAGGGCCTGCCGGTGTCGGTCGAGACGATCGTGGTGCCCGATCCCGGTCCCGGTGAGGCGGTCGTGGACGTGCAGGCGTGCGGGGTGTGCCACACCGACCTGCACTACCGCGAGGGCGGCATCAACGACGAGTTCCCCTTCCTGCTCGGTCACGAGGCGGCCGGCGTCGTCTCGGCCGTGGGGGACGGTGTGACGAACGTGGCCGTGGGCGACTACGTGGTGCTGAACTGGCGGGCGGTGTGCGGGGAGTGCCGCGCCTGCCGCAAGGGTCAGCTGCAGTACTGCTTCAACACCCACAACGCCGCGCAGAAGATGACGCTCACCGACGGCACGGAGCTCTCCCCGGCGCTGGGCATCGGCGCGTTCGCGGAGAAGACACTGGTCCACTCCGGGCAGTGCACCAAGGTCGACCCCGCAGCGCCGCCGACCGCGGCCGGGCTGCTGGGCTGCGGTGTCATGGCCGGCGTCGGCGCGGCGATCAACACCGGTGGCGTGCAGCGCGGGGAGACCGTGGCCGTGTTCGGCTGCGGCGGCGTGGGGGATGCCGCGGTGGCCGGCGCGAAGCTGGCCGGCGCGACGACGATCATCGCCGTCGACATCGACGACCGGAAGCTGGAGTGGGCCGAGCAGTTCGGCGCCACCCACACGGTCAACTCCCGGGAGACCGACCCGGTCGAGGCGATCAAGGCGCTCACCGGCGGGTTCGGTGTGGACGTCGCGATCGACGCCGTGGGCCACCCGAAGGTGTTCGAGCAGGCGTTCTACGCCCGCGATCTCGCCGGCCGGGTTGTCATGGTGGGCGTGCCGACGCCGGGGATGGAGATCACCCTGCCGGCGATCGAGGTCTTCGGCCGCGGCGGCGCGGTGAAGTCCTCCTGGTACGGCGACTGCCTGCCCAGCCGCGACTTCCCGATGCTGGTGGACCTCTACCTGCAGGGCCGCTTCGACCTCGACGCCTTCGTCTCCGAGACGATCGGGCTGGACGACGTCGAGCAGGCGTTCGGGAAGATGCACCACGGTGAGGTGCTGCGCTCGGTCGTGGTGTTCGACCGGTGAGCGCACGCATCGAGCAGGTCGTGATCCCGGGCGTCTTCTCCCTGGACGGGCAGGACTTCGACGTCGAGAACAACGTCTGGCTGGTCGGGGACGACGAGCAGGTGCTGGTCATCGACGCCCCGCACGACGCCGCGCCCGTCGTGGCGGCGATCGGCGGCCGAGAGGTCACCGCGATCGTCCTCACCCACGGGCACAACGACCACATCACCGCCGCTCCCGCGCTGCGCGAGGCCACCGGCGCCCCGATCTGGTTCAACGCCGCCGACCGGATGCTGTGGGACATGACCCACCCGGACGCCGGGCCCGACCGCGACCTCCGGCCGGGCACGGTGTTCACCGTCGCCGGCACCCGGCTGGTCGCGCTGCACACCCCGGGTCACTCGCCGGGCAGCACCTGCCTGCACGCCCCGGACCTGAGCACCGTCTTCACCGGCGACACGCTGTTCTGCGGCGGGCCGGGCGCGACGGGCCGGTCCTTCAGCGACCACCCGACGATCCTGAGGTCGATCCGTGCGCAGCTGCTCAGCCTGCACGGCGACACCGTCGTGAAGACCGGGCACGGCGACGACACCACCATCGCCGCGGAGCTGCGCAACATCGGCTGAGCCGAGACCCGGGCATAGGAAGCTTTACGTGTGGAACTGGCCTCGAAACCGTAGGTAAAGCTTCCTATGCCCCGGGTCAGCGCGGGACCCGGGCGGCCGCCGAGGCGATGCCCAGCCAGGTGTGCCGGTTGCCCGCCCAGCACCAGCCGACCTTGGGGGCGCCCCGGCGCTCGCGCCCGTCGCGTCCGGTGCCGTTGCTGATCCACAGCGCCGGCGTCCGGGCGTCGAGGCGGCCGTCGCTCTTCCGCAGCCGGGAGCCCACGGTCATGAAGCAGGCGTTGCGCTCGAGCACCTCGGGGCACTGCAGCAGCCAGTGCACGCCCTCGCCCAGCGTGAGCGGGGTCCGGCCGGCGGCGCCGAGGGCGGGGAGCGCTTCGTCGGGGCTCCAGTTCCGCATCCCGTCACCCCGGTCGAGCCCGGTGACGGCGTAGACCGCGTCCGCGGGGAGCTCCACCCCGCCGGCGGGGCCGAACGCGTCGACGTCGGTCATGTCCTCGACGACGAAACCGGGCCGGCCGTCGAGCTCGAGCAGCGGGGCGAGCGCCGACACCGGGGCCCGGTCGGGGTGCACCACCAGCAGGGCACCCGGGGGGAGGGTGCCCGCGGCGGCGCGGAGCTCCGCCGGGTCGAGGCCGGCGATCCCGGGCACGCCGAGGGCGATCAACCGCTCGGCCTGCGCGGTGGCGGCCGGGAGCGGGGCGGCCGGGAGGGGGGCGGCCGGGAGCGGGGCGAGCGGGAGCGGCGCGAGCGGGTGAGCGGTGGGCGTGGTGGGCACGGCGGGACCTCCGAGGCGGCGAGGGGGTTGCCGCTCAACGCGGGTGGGGCTGGTGAGGTTCCCGTCGGAGGTGGCCGGCCGGGCGCGGATCCGGTCGGTGACCAGCGAGGACGGTCCGGCGACAAGGCGCGGTGCGCGCGAGCGCCTCGGAGGCGAGGTGACGGACGCCGGTACGCTCGACCTCGTGCCCCGTGGTGATGGACGGCTGACGCACGACCTCGATCCCCAGTTCCCCGGCCCCCAGGACGCCTGCGGCGTCTTCGGTGTCTGGGCGCCGGGTGAGGAGGTCGCGAAGCTGACCTATTTCGGCCTGTACGCCCTGCAGCACCGAGGGCAGGAGGCGGCCGGCATCGCGGTGTCCGACGGCGTCTCGGTCGTCGTCTACAAGGACCTCGGCCTGGTCAGCCAGGTCTTCGACGAGCCGACCCTCGGCAGCCTGCGCGGCCACCTGGCGGTCGGCCACGCCCGGTACTCCACCACCGGGGCCTCCACCTGGGAGAACGCCCAGCCCACGTTCCGCACCACCGAGGCCGGCACCGGCCTGGCGCTGTGCCACAACGGCAACCTGGTGAACACCGCCGAGCTCGCCAGCAGGGCCGCCGACGCCGGGGTTCCGGGTGCCTTCGTGGCCACCAACGACTCCGACCTGGTCACCGCGCTCATCGCCGCCCGCCCCGACCTCTCGGTCGAGGCCGCCGCCATGGAGGTGCTGCCGCAGCTGCGCGGCGCGTTCAGCCTCACCTTCATGGACGAGGACACGCTCTACGCCGCCCGCGACCCGCAGGGCGTGCGGCCGCTGGTGCTCGGCCGCCTGGAGCGCGGCTGGGTCGTGGCCAGCGAGACGGCGGCACTCGACATCGTCGGGGCCTCGGTGGTCCGCGAGGTCGAGCCCGGTGAGCTGATCGCGATCGACGAGAACGGCCTGCGCAGCCAGCACTTCGCCCCTGCCGACCCCAAGGGCTGCGTCTTCGAGTACGTCTACCTCGCCCGCCCGGACACCACGATCTCCGGCCGCGGGGTGCACGCCGCCCGCGTCGAGATCGGCCGGCGGCTGGCCGCCGAGCACCCGGCCGAGGCCGATCTGGTCATCCCGGTCCCCGAGTCCGGCGTGCCGGCCGCGGTCGGGTACGCCGAGGCATCGGGCATCCCCTACGGGCTGGGCCTGGTCAAGAACTCCTACGTCGGGCGCACGTTCATCCAGCCCAGCCAGACCATCCGGCAGCTGGGCATCCGGCTCAAGCTGAACCCGCTGCGCGACGTCATCCGCGGCAAGCGGCTGGTCGTCGTCGACGACTCGATCGTGCGCGGCAACACCCAGCGGGCGCTGATCCGGATGCTGCGCGAGGCCGGGGCGGTGGAGGTTCACGTGCGGATCGCCTCCCCCCCGGTCAAGTGGCCCTGCTTCTACGGGATCGACTTCGCCAGCCGGGCCGAGCTCATCGCCAACGGCCTGGACATCGACGGCGTCCGCGCCTCGATCAACGCCGACTCGCTGGGCTACGTCTCCGAGCAGGGGCTGATCGCCGCCACCGAGCAGCCGGTCAACCGGCTGTGCACCGCCTGCTTCACCGGCGAGTACCCGATCGACCTCGGCGAGCCCGAGGTGCTCGGCAAGCACGTGCTCGAGGGCATCGGTCAGCGTGCCGTGAGTGGCTGGACCGGGCAGCAGGCCGGCAGCGCGATCGTGCCCGGTGGCGCCGAGGACGCGCTGAGGCGGCCGTGAGCGAGACGTTCACCTACGCCGCCTCCGGTGTCGACATCGACGCCGGTGAGCGTGCCGTCACCCTGATGAAGGCCGCGGTCGAGCGCACCCACCGGCCGGAGGTCGTGGGCGGGCTCGGTGGGTTCGCCGGCCTCTTCGCCCTCGACGTGCAGAAGTACCGGCGGCCGCTGCTGGCCTCCTCCACCGACGGCGTCGGGACGAAGCTCGCCCTGGCCCGGCAGCTGGACCGGCACGACACGGTCGGCATCGACCTGGTCGCGATGGTCGTCGACGACCTGGTCGCCTGCGGCGCCGAGCCGCTGTTCCTCCAGGACTACGTGGCCTGCGGCACGGTCGTGCCGGAGCGCATCGCGGCCATCGTCACCGGCATCGCCGCCGGCTGCACGCTGGCCGGCGCCGCGCTGGTCGGGGGCGAGACCGCCGAGCACGGCGACCTCATGGACGCCGACGAGTACGACCTCGCCGCCACCGCGGTCGGGGTCGTGGAGGCCGACGCCGTGCTGGGCCCCGAGCGGGTGCGCGCCGGCGACGCGGTGATCGCCATGGCCTCCAGCGGCTTCCACTCCAACGGCTACTCGCTGGTGCGGCGCGTCGTCTCCGCCGCCGGGCTGGACCTCACCGCCACGCCGGCGGGCCTGGACCGGCCGCTGGGCGACGAACTGCTGGAACCCACCCGCATCTACGCCCGTGACTGCCTCGCCCTGGTCGCGGAACTCGGCGTCGGGGCGGTGCACGCCTACGCCCACATCACCGGCGGCGGGCTGGCCGGGAACACCGCGCGGGTCGTCCCCGAGGGCCTGCAGGCGGTCCTGGACCGCTCCACCTGGGCGCTCCCGGCCGCCGTCCGACTCATGGAGGAGCACGGGGTGCCGCGGGCGGAGAGCGAGCGGGCCTTCAACTGCGGCGTCGGCATGGTGGCGTCGGTGGCGCCGGAGCAGGCGGACGCCGCCGTCGCGCTGCTCACCGCGCGCGGCGTGCCCGCGTGGGTCGCCGGCACCGTGCGCGAGCACGCCGGCGGCGCGCCGGCCGCCGAGCTCGTCGGCACCTACCGCTGACGACGCCCCGGGCGTTCCACCCCGGGTCCGTGGTCGCCGGCTGAGCGCTGCGGAGCCGGGGCGGCGACGACGTGCCCGGGATCACGCGGGCTCAGGGCTCGCGCGGCGCCGCCGGACGACCCGGATCCCGGCACGCAACGCCACGACACCGCTGCCCCGGAGGGCTGCGGTGTCGTGGGATCGGACGGATCAGCTGGTCGGGCCGCCGGTCAGCGGCTGGCCGCCCAGTCGTCGTCCGAGTCGTCGTCCGCCCAGCGGTCGGCGTACTCGTCGTCCTCGTCCTCGTCGTCGTTCGCCGCGCTGGGCGCGGTGTACGTCGACGGAGAACCGGCCAGCTCCCGCTGCAGCGCGGAGAGGTCGGTGTTCGGTGAGCTGTACTTGAGCTCACGGGCCACGCGTGTCTGCTTGGCCTTCGCTCGGCCGCGCCCCATCGGCTCGACCCCCTCATTACGGAGTGCGGAGGCCCAGCCAAGCGGCTGATGCGGCCCGCGTGGCGACCCCGACTGAGTGACTATGTCTCGGACAACATTACGACACGGATCGGCGAGGGGCACACGCCCTCCCCCTCCCGAGGTGCGCGAGCCCTCCGCCGCTCAGCGCGGGAGCCGGATCGTGGCCAGCCGGCCGACCGAGTCGATCCGCTCCTGGGCCAGCCGGTCGGCGGCGACGGCGGGGGAGACGCCCTCGGCGTCGGCCAGCGCGAACACCCGCAGGGCGACGTCGAAGATCCCCGACGCCTTGGCCCGGGCGCGGTCGAACGAGAAGCCGTGCCGCTCGTCCTCCACCTGGATCACGCCGCCGGCGTTCACCAGGTAGTCGGGTGCGTAGAGGATGCCGCGGGCGCGCAGCCGCTCGGCCGCTTCCGGGTCGGCGAGCTGGTTGTTCGCGCCGCCGCAGATGATCCGGCCGGTCAGCGCCGCCACGGTCTCCTCGTCCAGCGCCCCGCCGAGGGCGCAGGGTGCGTAGACGTCGTGCGGCGTCCGCACCAGGGCGGCGGTGTCGGCGGCGGCGCGCACCTGCGGGTGCCGGGTCCGCACCCGCTCCACGGCGCCGGGATCGACGTCGGTGACCACCACGTCGGCGCCGTCCTGGACCAGGTGGTCCACGAGCCACGAGCCGACCTTGCCCACGCCCGCCACGGCGACCGTCCGGTCCGCCAGCGACGGCGTCCCCCAGCAGTGCTGGGCGGCCGCCCGCATGCCCTGGAAGACCCCGTAGGCGGTCAGCACGGAGGAGTCGCCGCACCCGCCGTAGGCCTCCGACCGGCCGTGCGCATACCGCGTCTCGCGGCCCACGAGGTCGAGGTCGGCGTTGGACGTGCCGACGTCGCAGGCGGTGAGGTAGCGCCCGCCCAGCGACTCCACGAACCGCCCGTAGGCCCGCAGCAGCGCCTCGGTCCTGTCGGTGCGCGGATCCCCGATGATCACGGCCTTGCCGCCGCCGAGGTCCAGGCCGGCCAGGCTGTTCTTGTACGACATGGCGGCCGAGAGCCGCAGCACGTCGGCCACCGCCGCGTCCTCGTCGGCGTAGGGGTAGAAGCGCGTGCCCCCCAGCGCCGGCCCGAGCGCGGTCGAGTGGATGGCGATGATCGCCCTCAACCCCGATCGGGGATCGCTGCAGAAGACGACCTGCTCATGACCGGATGTCAGCACGTCCACGATGAGAGCCTAGGCCGCCCGGACGGCGTGGAGCGCCCGATGGGCACGCTCTCCGGCGGCGAGCGGCAGTCGGTGGCGATCGCGCTCGCGCACGAGCTGGAGCGGCCCGGCGGCCAGTGCGGGGTGGTCGGGCAGGCCGCCGGTGTCGACATACCGATCGCAGCGAGACGGTCACCGAGCGTTCTCAGCGCGGCCCGGCGTGGGCACCGCGTGTTGCCTTTGTGACTCCCGGTGACAGTGGGACCGTTCGCAGGCCACACCGCCCCACCCTCTTCCCCAGGGAGCGAGCACATGTCCCAGCGCCGTTCGCACGGACCGGCGACTCCGCGGGCCGGCCGCCGCTGTCCCGTCGCGGGCCGCTCACCCCGCCCGCTGCGCACCGCCCTGGTCGGGGTCGTCGCCGGAGCCGCGCTGGTGCTCACGACTGCGCCCGCCGTCGCCGTGCCGGCGCCCCCGCCGAACCCGACCGACGGCCAGATCGGCGCGGCGCGGAGCCAGCAGGACGCGGCCGCCGCGGAGGTGGGCCGGATCCGCGCCCTCGTCGCCACCGCCGAGGCCGACCTCGAGCGCGTCGGCGTGCTGGCCGAGGCCGCCGGGACGGCCTACGAGGCGGCGGTGGAGGAGCTGCAGCTGGCCCAGGAGGCCGCGGACCGGGCGGCCGCCGAGCTGCGGGCCGCCGACGAGGCGGTCGTGGCGGCGGAGCAGCGGATCGCGGAGTTCTCCCGCGACAGCTACATGAACGGCGGAAGCCTGACCAGCTCCGCGGCCCTGCTGGACTCCGAGGGGCCCGGCGAGCTGATCCAGCGCGCCGCGATGCTCGACTACGTCGCGGCCAACCAGCTCGACGTCCTGGGCCAGTTCGAGATCGCCCGCGTCCGGCAGGCCAACGCCGAGTCGAGCGCGCGGGCGACGCGCGACGAGCGCGCGACCGCGGAGGACACCGCCGAGGCCGCCAAGGCGGCGGCCGACGCGCAGCTCGCCACCCAGCAGGCGGCCTACGCCGAGATCGAGGCGCAGAAGGCGGAGTATGAGCAGCAGCTCCAGGCGGCCCAGATCCAGCTCCTCGAGCTGCAGGGCGCGCGCAACGCCTACGACCAGTGGGCCGCGCAGAAGGCCGCCGAGGAGGCCGCCGCGCGGGAGGCGGCCGAGCGCGCCGCCCGGGAGGCCGAAGCCGAGGCGGAAGCGGCCCGGAACCGTGCCAACGCGGGCGGCGACAGCAGCAGCGGGGGTGGCGATGGCGGCGGCGGTGCGGTCGGCGGGTCCGGGTACGTCAAGCCGACGTCGGGCCGGGTGTCCAGCTGCTACGGCTGGCGCTGGGGGGCCCTGCACGGGGGCGTGGACATCGCCGCCCCGATCGGGACTCCCGTGTACGCGGTCACCAGCGGCGTCGTGCGGCGCGCCGGCACCGCCACCGGCTTCGGCTACGCGGTCTACATCGAGGGCGACGACGGCGCGGTCACCGTGTACGGCCACGTCAACCGGTACTTCGTCTCCGCCGGTGAGCGCGTGTCGGCGGGGGAGCGGATCGCCGAGGTCGGCAACCGGGGCCAGTCCACCGGCCCGCACCTGCACTTCGAGGTCCACCCGAGCGGGCGGATGCACGGTGGTCACGTCGACCCCGTGCCGTGGCTCAACGCGCGCGGGGTGTTCGTCGGCGGCTGCGGCGGCTGAGCGCGGGCCGCGCCGCCGGCGCTCAGCCGGTCGGCGCGCTCTCCTCGGTGGGCAGGCCCAGCCCGCACTCCTCGACCAGGTACTGCTCCACGTTGTCGGAGGACTGGCTCAGCTCCTGCTGCAGCGGGGCGAGCCGCTCCTGGAGGGTGGCCAGCGCGTTCGGGTCGGTGGGGTCGATGTCCTGCAGCGTGGTCGCGATCTCCTCGACGCCGTCGGCCAGCGCGTTCCAGTCCGCGGCGAGCTCCTCGGGCGCCTCGATCGCGCGGATCTCCTCCGCCGCGTCCCGGAAGGTCTGCGGCAGGTCGGCGGGGTTCCCGGTCGTGGCGTTGCTGGTGAGCCGTTCCACGATGCCGGTCGCCTCCGTGCAGAACTCGCTGCCGGCGGCGGACGGGGTCCCGGAGGCGGTGGTCTCCTCGGGCGCCGAGGTCTGCTGGGAGGCGGTGGTCTCCTCGGACGCGGTGGTGTCCTCGGGCTCCGAGCCGCTGCAGCCGGCGAGCAGGGCGAGGGCGGTCGCGGCGGGGAGCAGGCCGGAGCGGAGGAGGGAGCGATGCATGGGCGGAGGGTAGCGGCCGGCTGGGCGTCGCGGCAGCCGCGCGGCTAGCGTGCCCGGCGTGGCCGTTCCGACCGATCCCCGTGCCTCGTGGGGGCTGCCCGCGCCCGGCGCGCTGCCGCGCACCGCCGAGCTGGAGCCGCTGGTCACCCGGGTCCTGGCGCCCAACCCCTCGCCGATGACCCTCGACGGCACGAACACCTACGTGGTCGGTGCGCCCGGCAGCGGCCAGGTGGTGCTGGTCGACCCGGGGCCCGACGACCCCGCCCACCTGGCGGCCGTGGAGGCGGTGCTCGCCGCCCGGGCGGCGCGCTGCGTGGCGGTCCTGGTCACCCACCACCACGGCGACCACGCCGAGGCGGCGCTGCCGTGGGGTGCCCGTCTCGACGCGCCCGTCGCCGCCGCGTCCGGCGACGTCGCCGGGCCGGACGGGCGGCTGCTGGCCCCGGGGGAGCGGCTCCCCCTGGCCGGCACGGCGATCGACGTCGTCGGCACCCCCGGTCACACCGCCGACCACCTGGCGTTCCGCCTGGAGTCGGGGGCCGTCCTGGTGGGCGACCACGTGCTGGGGCGAGGGACGTCGGTCGTCACCCACCCCGAGGGCGACGTGGTGGCCTACCTGGAGTCGCTGCGCCGGGTGCACGACCTGGGCCCCAGCGCCCTCTACTGCGGCCACGGTCCGGAGCTGACCACCGACCCCGGCGCGGTGCTCGAGTACTACCTGGTTCACCGGGCGCACCGCGAGCAGCAGCTGCTCGACGCCCTCGCCGCCGGAGCCGGCAGCGTCGACGAGCTGGTCGCCTCCGTCTACGCCGACGTGCCCCGCGAGGTGTGGCCGGCGGCCGCGCAGTCGACCCGGGCCACGCTGGACAAGCTCGCCGCCGACGGCCGCGTGGAGCTCACCGGCGACGGCGGGGTGCGACCGGCGTGACCGGCGTCCCCGTCGTGACGGCGGCCGGCAGCGAGCGCGACCAGCGCCGTGCCGCCGCCGCGCTGACCGCGGCCGGGGTGCGGGAGGGGGACCGGCTGCTGGTCTCGGCGGCGGCCTCGCCCGCGCTGCTGGCCGTCGTCCTCGGAGCCCTGCGCACCGGCATCGTGCCGGTGGTGCTCGATCCGGCGCTGCCGGCCGGGGAGCGGGCGGCGCTCGCCGCCGACGCCGATCCGGCGCTGGACCTCGGCGCCGAGCCCGAGCGGCTGCTGGGCGAGGCCGAGGCGCCCCTCGCCCCGGTGCCGCTGGCACGCCCCATGCACTACACCTCCGGCACGACCGGCCGCCGCAAGGGCGTGTGGTCCGGCGTTCTCGCCGGGGACGACGCACGCGCCCTGGCCGGCGAGGAGATCGACCTGTGGGAGTTCGGGCCGGGGGACCGGCACATCGTCCTCTCCCCGCTGCACCACAGCGCGCCGCTGCGGTTCGCCGTCCACACGCTGCTCGCCGGTGGCGAGGTGCTCCTGCCCGGGCCCTTCGACGCCGCGCGTGCGGCGCGGGTGCTCTCCACCCTGCGGCCGACGACGGCGTTCTGCGTGCCCACCCACCTGCAGCGGCTGCTCGCGCGCGACGACGTCGACTGGTCCTCGTTCCGCCGGCTGGTGCACGCCGGCGCGCCCTGCCCCGAGCCGCTCAAGCGCGCCGTCCTGGCGGCGCTGCCCGCCGGGAGCGTCTGGGAGTTCTACGGCTCCACGGAGGCGCAGTTCACCGTCTGCTCCCCCGAGGACTGGCTGGCCCACCCGGGCAGCGTCGGCCGGGCCCGCCCGGGACGGCGGCTGGAGACCGACGAGCGCGGGCAGCTGTGGTGCGCGGTGCCCCGGTGGGCCCGGTTCGAGTACTGGCGGTCCCCGGAGAAGACGACGGCGGCGTGGCGCGGCGACCGGGTGACCGTCGGCGACCTGGGCCGGGTGGACGCCGACGGCACGGTCTGGCTGGACGGCCGGCGGGAGGACCTCGTCATCTCCGGCGGCGTGAACGTCTACCCGGCCGAGGTGGAGGCCGTCCTCGACGCCCACCCCGGGGTGGTCGAGAGCGCCGTGTTCGGCGTCCCCGACCCCGACTGGGGGCAGCGGGTGGTCGCCGCCTACGTGGGCGGGGCCGGGGCCGACGAGCTCGCGGACTGGGCCAGGGAGCGGCTGGCGCCCGCCAAGCGCCCGAAGTCGCTGCACCCGCTGGCCGAGCTGCCCCGCACCTCGACGGGCAAGGTGCGCCGGCTGGACCTGCCGGGGGTGCTCGGTCTCGCCGGTGGCTGAGCACTGGGACGTCGTCGTGGTCGGCGCGGGCACGGCCGGGTGCCCGCTGGCCGCCCGGCTGGCCGACGCCGGCCGGCGGGTGCTGCTGCTGGAGGCCGGCGCGCACCACCCCGATCCCGCGGCCGCCCCGGCCGAGCTGCGCGACGCCGCCACCCTGCGCGCCGCGGTGAGCGGCCACCCGGCCAACTGGGACCTCCCCGGGCTCCTCCCCGGCGGGCGGGAGGTGCGGGTGCCCCGCGGCCGGGTGAGCGGTGGCTCCAGCGCCGTCAACGCCGCCTACTTCGTGCGCCCGACGCCGGCCGACGCGGCCGGGTGGGCCGCCGCCGGCAACGACCTGTGGGCCTGGGAGCGGCTGCTCCCGGCGCTGTGCCGGCTGGAGAGCGACCGGGAGTACGGCGGCCGTCCCGGACACGGGGCCGACGGGCCGGTGCCGGTCACGCGCCCCACCGGCGGACCGCCGCTCGCGGGGGCGTTCGCCGCGGCCGCCGAGGAGCTGGGGCTGCCCGCCGAGCCCGACAAGAACGCCGGCGCGCCCCCCGGCTACGGCCCGCTGCCGCGCAACGTGGTCGATGGCGTGCGGATCAGCACGGCCGCGGCGTACCTGGCCCCGCGGCGCGGGCACCCCGGCCTCACCGTCCGCGGCGGCGTCCGGGTGCTGCGGGTGCTGGTGTCGCGGGGCCGCGCGGTGGGGGTGCGGACGACGGCCGGCGACGTCCGCGCCGACGAGGTGGTGCTCTCGGCCGGGGCCGTGGGCTCGGCGCACCTGCTGCTGCTGTCCGGCATCGGCCCGCCCGACCGGCTGCGCACCGCCGGCGTCGACGTGCTCGTGGCCGCGCCCGGCGTGGGCGAGGAGTGCTCGGACCACCCACTGGTCTACCTGCCCTTCCGACCCCGGGCCGGCACCACCGCCCCGACCGGCGGGTCACCGCTCGCCGGCGTCCTGCACGCGAGCTCTGCGGGAGCGGAGGTCCCCGGAGACCTCGAGGTGCTGCCCTGGCTGGCGCCGTTCGCCCAGGTGATGACCGGTCACACCGCCCCGGAGGGCGAGGTGGTCGAGGTCGGGGTCGCGCTGCAGCGGACGGCCGGCCGGGGGCGGTTGGTGCTCGCCGAGGACCCGGACGGGCCGCCGGTCGTGGCGTACGGCCACCTGGTCGAGGAGGTCGACCGGCGCCGCATGCGGGAGGGCGTGCGGCTGGCGGCGGAGCTGCTGCGCACCCGCGCGCTGGCGGCGCTGGGCGAGCCCGGTCCGGTCCCGGCCGAGGACGCGGCGCTGGACGTCTGGATCCGCGACCGGCTGACCACCGCCGTGCACCTGTCGGGGACCGCGCGCATGGGTCCGGAGAGCGATCCGGGGGCCGTGGTCGACCAGGAGCTCCGGGTGCGGGGCGTCGAGGGGCTCCGGGTGGCCGACACGTCGGTGCTGCCGCGGGTGCCCAGCCGCGGTCCGGCCGCCACCGCGGTGCTCATCGGCGAGCGGGCCGCCGAGCTCGTGACCGGCTGAGTCCGGCAGCAAGGGGGTGGGGTGGGAGACGACGGAGCCCCTCGGACCCTCTGCGCCACCCCCCGGTGAGGCCCGTGAACGTCACGTCGGGCCGCTCCACCGGACGTCCAGCCGCGTCACGGCGCGGCTGAACCTCCGGTGGCACGGCTCAACCCGCGTGCTGGCGGGGTGCTGCGGGCCCGTGGGCGCACGCACGCGGGTCCCGGCGGCGCGAGGACGCAGCCGCCGGGACCCGGGCTCGTGGCGTCAGCGGACGGCGGGCATCTCGCTGGTGGAAACGGTCGGAGCCGACCAGGCGTCGGGGTGCGGCCGGCCGGCATCGGCCACCCAGGCCGGCGTGCGCGGTCCGCTCTGCGTGCCGCGGCTGGTGGTCGCGGGACGGGCGCTCAGGCTCACGATCACGGCCAGCAGCACGAGCAGACCGACCAGCACACCGCCGATGACCAGGAGCGTCGAGAGCATGTACTCAACGTAGGCGTCTGAACGTGCGCTGTCATCAGGCAGAAGTCTCCGAAGATCGACGGCGAGTTCCGCAGAGTTCACCCGCGATCCGCCCGTCCCGCCCCGCCGAGCTCGGCACCTCTCGCCGAGGCCGCGGGGACGCGCCCGGGACAAAGCGGTGGCGCCCCTTCGCCACGCTGCGGGCCACCGGGGCGCACGGTCCGCTTGGCACCGGGCTGCGCTTGGACGCGGTCCGCAGTCCGCCCCGGGGCTGGTGGCCGGCGGTCCGCTCGCCCGTTCCCGGGAGCCGGCCTACGCGATCGGCCGCGGGTCGGCTCGTGACGCGCCGGTCACGTCGACTCACCCGATGGAGTTGGTCACGGGTTGGTCCGGAGATCGATGGGGTAGGCATGACCGGCGCAGCCGCAAGGACGTCGGTGGGCGCTGAGGACGTCGAGCGGCACCGTGGTGCTGTCGTGAGGCTCGATCGCACGAGGAGAAGCGCCGCCGCGTGACGCACGCAGAATCCCCGCTCCCGGGGCTGCCCCCTGTGCCGGGGACGGGCATCCGGGTGGTGTCCATCCCGCACGCCGCCCCCTACGTCGACGCCGTGCTGCCCCCCGGGGTGCTCCGGGTGGGCGGGCCCGCCGAACCGAGCCCGTGGCTGGACCGGGCCCACCTGACCGCCCACGCCGCCGAGGTCGACGTCGTGCACCTGCACGCCGGGCTCGGTCGCCTGGAGGTCGCGGAGCTCGAGGCGTGGGCCGAGGAGCTGCAGCGGCTGGGCATCCCCCTGGTCGTCACCGTCCACCAGCTGCGGGACCCCGGGCACCCCTCGCCCGCACGTCACGACACCCACCTCGCCGCGGTGCTGGCCACGGCGGAGGTGGTCCTCACCCTGACCCCGGGAGCCGCCGACGAGATCGCCGAGCGCTACGGGCGCACGGCGATCGTGGTGGCCCACCCGTCCCTCACCGTCCCGGACCCGGAGCTCGGTGCCGAGCGCGGGCTGGTCGGCGTGCGGCTCGGCCCGGCGTCCAGCGCGGTGCCCGACCCCGTGGGGATCGTCCGCGCGGCGCTCTCCGGCGCGCTGTCCGGCGGCGGCCGGCTGCGCATCCTGGTCGACGCGGCGGTCGCCCCGGCGCTGGACCCCGAGGTCGTCGCCCTCGCCGACCGCGGTGAGCTGGAGATCGTCCGGTACGGGGACGGTGAGTGGGCCGCCCAGCTGCAGCAGCTGCACGTGGCGGTGCTGCCGGAGCGCTGCGGCACCCACTCCCCGGACGTGGAGGTCTGCCGGGACGTCGGCACCCGGGTCGTGGCGCCGAGCTGCGGGTGGTTCGCCGACCAGTGGTCGGAGGTGGTGCCCTACACCAACGACGAGCGCGCGGGCCTGGACCCGGTGTCCCTGTCCGCCGCGATCGGTGCCGCCCTGACCCGCCCGATGCCGCGGCCGGCCGACCGCGGCTGGCGCGAGGAGCAGCGCACCGCCGTCCGCGAGGTGCACGGTGAGGTCTACGCGCAGGTGGCGGCCGACCGCAGCTGGGCCTGAACGACGACGGGCCCGGCAGCTGCCGGGCCCGTGCGGGGTGGAGGTGTGGGCAGGGGCGGGGTCGAACCGCCGACCTCTCGCTTTTCAGGCGAGCGCTCGTACCGACTGAGCTACCTGCCCCTCCCGGTGATCTCACCGGAGAGCGACCCTGACGGGACTCGAACCCGCGACCTCCGCCGTGACAGGGCGGCGCGCTAACCAACTGCGCTACAGGGCCTTGCTGGTGGTGCTGGTGCTGCGTGCCCCCAACGGGGTTCGAACCCGTGCTACCGCCTTGAAAGGGCGGCGTCCTGGACCGCTAGACGATGGGGGCTCGTGTTCGCCGGGGGCAGCGAGAACAATACATGCCCCGGGGACGGCTCCTGACGCGGGGGCCCCGAGAGGGGGGCGCGTCGCTCAGCCGACCGTGGCCCGCAGCTCCACCGAGTCGTCGGTGACACTGGAGCAGGCGAGCTCCAGGGGGCCGGCCGCCACGCTCTCGCCCTGCGCGCAGGAGACCGTGGTCCCGCCGACGCTCAGCGAGGCCCGGCCGTCCTGGACGCTGCCGACCGAGAGCGTGGTGCCGAGGATCTCGGCCTCCGCGCCCGCGCCGGAGAGGGTCACCGTGCAGGTGCCCCCGCTGCAGGAGACGTTCTCGGAGGAGAAGCTGCACCCGGTGAGGGCCGCGAGGGAGAGGCCGCCGGCGAGAACTCCTGCGGCGAACCGGGCGGCGCGCGTCGTCGACGTCATGCGGCCGAGCCTAGGACCCGGCGATCAGTCCGCCGGGGAGGCCGGGACGAGCGGCCCGTCGGCCGGGACGGGCGGACCCGCCGTGCCGCCCCCGGCCGGGAGCTCCACCCCGTCGGGGGGGGGGGGGGGCGCCGCCGCCCCCCCGGGGGGGGGGGCGGGGGCGGCGCGCGGCCCCCCGCCCCCCCCCCCCCGGCGGGCCCCCCCCCCGGGGGGGGCGGGCCCCCCCCCCCCCCCCCACGAAGGGTCGGCGGCGACGAGCGTGCGCTCCACGGTGACCTCGGTCGCGCCCAGCCCGCCGAGCGTGATGTCGTCGTAGGCCTGCAGCGCACCGGTCTCCGGGTCGAGGTAGAGCACGGTGCAGGTGAGCGGCTCGGGGTACTCGCCCTCGAGCGCCCGCAGGCCGGCACCGCCGGTCGAGCCCTGCACCATCAGCAGGGTGCCGTCCTCGAGCTCCTCGACCTGCCGGTCGTGCGTGTGCCCGGCCAGCACCAGCGGCACCAGTCCGTCCAGCGGCGGGGCCTGCTCCGGGTCGTGGACCAGCGCGATGGCCGGGTCCTCGGCGAGCGTGCGGGCGTAGTCGGCCAGTTCCTCGCCGGAGCGCTCCAGGACGTCGGCGCCCGCGTCGTCGTCACCGGTGCTCTTGTCGGGGGTGAAGCGCGGGTCGGGCGTACCGACGACGCGGATGCCGGCGACGGTCACGGCCGAGTCGTCCAGGACCGTGACGTTGGGCTGGGCGGCCAGGATGCCCGCCGTGGTGGCCGAGTCGTGGTTGCCGCGGATGTAGACGTAGGGGACGTCGAGGTCGCCGACGGAGGTGATCAGCCGGTTCTCGGGCTCGGAGCCCCAGTCGGTGATGTCACCGGTGTCCAGGATGCCGTCGACGTCGAACTTCTCCGCCACCTGCCGGACCAGGTCGAAGCCGGCCGGGTTGAGGTGGATGTCGGAGATGTGCAGCAGGACCACCGAGTCCCCCGTGTTGCTCGGGGTGGGCAGGGCGGACAGCGTGGCGTAGAGGGTGCCCACGTTGGCCACCAGGTCCTCCAGCGACGCGCGGTAGGCGTCGAACCGGGCGACGAGGTCCTGCGCGCTGCCGATGAGGCTGTTGGCGTTGACCAGCAGACCGGTGTAGGTGGGCTGGGAGAGCGCCTCCGGTCGCCACGTCGCGGCCCCGAGGCCGCCCGTGCCGGCCAGCAGCGCCGCGCTGATGCCCAGGGCGATCACGGGTTCCCGGCGCCGGCGGAGCACCGCCCAGGAGGTGAGCGCCGCGCCGGCGAGCGCCACGAGGACGGTCACCCAGACCAGCCGGACGACGGCCGCCTGCAGGTCCTCCGTCACCCGGTCCACGACGCCGGCCAGCCGCACCGGATCGGTGGCCAGCGCCTGCGCGCGGGCCTGGTCCACCGACTGCAGCGAGATGTCCAGCCGGAGGGGGCCGTCGTAGGCGTCGACCGCGAGGGAGCCCAGCGGGGGGACGGCGACCTCGGCCCCGCCGGACGCGGGACGGAAGGACAACGTGGCGTCGAAGGGGCCGATGGGGGCCGAGACCTTGGCGAACAGCAGGACGGCGACGAGCGCCCCGACGAGCGCGAGCGCGACGCGCGCCGACCAGAGCGCGGCCACGCGGGCGCGGCCCGGCCACGGGGACGTCGACGCGGTGGGCTCGCTCACCGGGCCCACGCTAAGCGATGCCCGGACCGTGGTTCAGGTCCCGGCGGCGCGTGTCAGGCCCGCGCCGGCGCCGGGCGGAAGATCCAGCGCAGCGCGATGAATCGCAGGAGACCGATGAAGGCGGTCACGCCGACGACCGTCGCGATCTGCAGGACGGGGTGGTTGTCCCCGGTGAGGGCGTCCAGCAGGCCGAGGGCGGTGCTGGTGGCCAGCAGGCCCAGGACGGTGACGCCGCCGGCCTCCCACTGCGCGGTGAACCAGTGCACCCGCTCGTCGGCATGGAAGGTCAGCCGGCGGTGCAGTTCGTTGGCGAGCACCGTCGATGCCGCCGTCGCCACGAGGTGCGCCGTCAGGTAACCCCAGCCGTGCCCGGCGACGAAGAGCAGCGCGTAGACGACGGTGCTCGCCCCACCGACCAGCACGAAGCGCAGGAACTGGGCCGGGATCGAGTCCCCGCGCAGGCAGGCGGTCAGGCGGTCGGAGACCGGGCGCTCCCCGGGCGCCGGCGCGTCCGGCAGGTCACCGACGGTGTCGGCGGCCTGGCCGCGGCGGAGCAGGGACGCGCAGGTCACGGGGGTCCTTCAGCAGGTGGGCGGGACGGTGGGACAAGGATTCACCTCGGCAGAACCGCTGTCACCTGTGAACATGCCTGGTCGAGCTGAGATCCACCCGTGTCCTTGCTCACGGTCACCTGTGCGTGCCCCGGCGCAGTCGTCGTCGTCCCGTGCGTCGGGCCGGGGTCGTGCGGGTAGGGGGCGCCCATGAGTCTCATGGGCTTCCTGGACCGCATCGCGGACGTGACGGCGTTCGACAAGGCCATCGAGCCGGCCCGGCGTGCCGTCCAGGGCATGCCGAGCGCGGTCAAGGACGTCCTGCACGGCACCTGGCTGGGGCACCCGCTGCACCCGGTGCTGGTGCAGGTGCCGGTGGGCAGCTGGGTCTCGGCCGCCCTGCTGGACGCCGTGCCGCCGCTGCGACCGGCCGCCACCGTGCTGATCGGCACCGGCGTCGCCGTCTCCGTCCCCGCCGCGCTGTCCGGTGCCGCGGACTGGTCGGAGCAGGGCGCCGGGGTCCGACGGCTGGGTGCGCTGCACGCGGTGATGAACACCGCGGCGGTGGGGCTCTACGGCGGATCGCTCGTGGCCCGCGCGCGCGGGCGGGGGACGCTGGGCCGTGCGCTGGCCTACGCGGGCCTGGGCCTGGCCGGCAGTTCGGCGGCGATCGGCGGGCACATGTCCTACGCGCAGTCCTCGGGTGCGTCGCACGCGGCGACCGCCGTCCGCGCCCTGACCACCGACTGGGTCGACCTGGGGCCGCTCGACGACCTGCCCGAGGGCCGGCCGACGATGCGCACCGGCAAGGGCGGCAGCATGTCGGTGCCGCTGGCGGTCGTGCGCCGCGGCGCGCGGGTCGACGTCTTCGTCGGCGCCTGCTCCCACCTGTCGGGCCCGCTCGACGAGGGCACCGTGGAGACGGTGCGGGGCAGCGAGTGCCTGGTCTGCCCGTGGCACGGCTCCGCCTTCGACCTCGACGACGGTGAGCCGCGCCGCGGGCCGGCGGCCAACCCGCAGGAGAAACTCGAGGTGCGCATGGACGCCGGCCGGGTCAAGGCCCGGGTGCCGAGCCGCCACCGCTGACGCGGGCGCCGCCCTACGCTGCGGCGGCATGGGGCGGAGGGCCGTGGTGCTGGCGGGGGCGCTGCTCCTCGCCGCGTGCGGCGGCGAGCCCGTCGAGCCGCGGGCGGACCCGGCGCCGGCGAGCGCCGCGCCCACCGCGCAGCCACGGGTGCCGGGGGTCGCCGCCGAGGCGGTCCGCCTGCGCACCGACGAAGCCGTCGGCGGGCGGGTCCAGGTGCGGGTCACCCACACCGGGGGTGCGCCGTACACGGTGACCGGGGTGGCGCTGGACGCGCCCGGGTTCGCGCCGCTCCCGCCGTCCGGGGTGACCGCCGGGTTCGTGCCCGGGCGGGTCATCGACCTGCCGACCCCCTACGGCGAGGCGGTGTGCCCCGCCGGCAGCGGGGCCCCGGTCGCGCGGTTGACGCTCGCCCGGCCGGACGGCTCGGTGGAGGAGGTGCGGGTGCCGCTGGAGGGCGACGCGCTCGCCCGGGTGCACGCGGAGGAGTGCAGGGCCCGCGCGGTGGCCGAGGCGGTCGAACTCCGGGTGGACGGGCTGCAGGCGGGCCCCGAGCGGCTCACCGGCCGTCTGGCCCTGGCCCGGCTGGGAGCCGACGACGAGGTCGTCGTCGGCCGCGTCGGGGGCAACGTCCAGTTCGACGTCGCGGCGGAGCTGCCCCTCGAGCTGCCCGCGGGCGCGGCGACGACGGCCGGCGCCGTGACGTTCACCCCGGCCACCTGCGACGCGCACGTCCTGGCCGAGGTGAAGCAGCCGCACCTGTTCCCCGTGGGGGTGCGGATCGGCGAGCGGCCGGAGGTGGTGGTCGACCTCCCGGTCGACGACGGCCTGCGGGAAGCGCTCACCGAGCTCGTGCGGCAGGTGTGCCGGCGCGCCTGAGGTTGCGGGGAAGAAGCCGGCCCGGCCGCCCCGGGGGGAACGGGTCAGCCGGGCCGGGGTCGTACCCGCCCGGCGCCGGGGCGCGGGAGCGGACGATGCGGCGGACGGGGCGCGGTGTCGCGCTCCCGACCGAACGACGATGACGGTACGTAATCGTCCGGGTCGGCCGCGATCCCCTGATCGGGTGGTCCGGGCCCTACCGGGGTGACGCCCTGCACATGAGGTGTGGGCTGCCGGGGTCGGCGGGCACCGGCGGAGGGTGTTCTTCCTCTTCTCCAGCCGTCTGGGCTGCCTCGGGTCGCTGCTCGTGTCGGCGCTGCTGACCCTCGTGCTGCTGCTGGCGTTCGACGTGCTGTGACGACGACGCCCGGGTGGCCCGTCCCGTGGGGGACCGGCCGCCCGGGCCCGGGGTCGCGCGGTGGATCAGCCGTTGAGCTCCAGCGTCTGCGTGGTGTCGGCGCGCACCTCGGCCAGCAGCGCGGGCTCGTCGTTGAGCGGCCGGCCGTAGGAGGGGATGGCCTCCTGCAGGCGCGGTCGCCACGCGTCCAGCCGCTGCGGGAAGCAGCGCTCGAGCAGCGTCAGCATCGCCGAGACGGCGGTGGAGGCGCCGGGCGAGGCGCCGAGCAGGCCGGCGATGCTCCCGTCCCCGCCGACGATGAGCTCGGTGCCGAACTGCAGGACGCCCTTGCCGCTGTTCGGGTCCTGCTTGATGACCTGCACCCGCTGGCCGGCGGTGACCATGTCCCAGTCGCGCTTCTCGGCGGTGGGCACGAAGGCCTGGAGGGTGCGGTGCCGGGCCGAGCGGGACTGCACCAGCTCGCCGATCAGGTACTTGGTCAGCGCCAACTCCTTGCGGGCCACACCGAGCATGGAGCCCAGGTTGTTGGGCTTGACGCTCTTGGGCAGGTCGAACATCGAGCCGGCCTTGAGGAACTTGGGCGAGAAGCCGGCGTAGGGCCCGAACAGCAGCGAGTACTCACCGTCGATCAGCCGCAGGTCCAGGTGCGGCACCGACATCGGCGGGGCGCCGACGGCGGCCTGGCCGTAGACCTTGGCCTGGTGGCGGCTGACCAGCTCGGGCGACCGGGTGCGCAGGAACATGCCGCTGACCGGGAAGCCGCCGAAGCCGCGGATCTCGGGGATGCCGGCCTGCTGCAGCAGCGGGAGCGCACCGCCGCCGGCGCCGACGAAGACGAAGCGGGTGCGCATCGTGACGCGGTCGCCGGAGCGGGTGTCGCGGACGGTCACCTTCCAGCGGCCGTCGCTTTCCTTCTCGAGGGCGTCCACCCGCTGGTTGACGTGGACGTTCACGCCGCGGGTGGCGGCGTCGTCGAGCATGAGGCGGGTGAGGGCGCCGAAGTTGACGTCGGTACCGGCGACCGAGCGGGTGGCGGCGACGATCTCCTCCGGATCGCGGCCCTCCATCATCAGCGGCAGCCACTCGGCCATCTCGGCCTGGCTCTCGGTGTACTCCATGCCCTCGAACAGGGGCTGGGCGCTGAGGGCGGTGTACCGGTTGCGCATGTAGGTGCGCCCCTGCTCGCCGCTGACGAAGCTCAGGTGGGGGACCGGCGAGATGAAGTCCTTGGGCGAGCCCGTCATGCCGGCGCGGACCAGGTGCGACCAGAACTGGCGCGAGACCTGGAACTGCTCGTTGATCGTGATGGCCTTGCTGGGGTCGACCTGCCCGTCGGGGCCGGCCGGCGTGTAGTTCAGCTCGCAGAGGGCGGCGTGCCCCGTGCCGGCGTTGTTCCAGGGGCCCGAGCTCTCACCGGCGACGGCGCTGCCCGACTCGAAGACCGCCACGCTCCACTCGGGGGCGACCAGGTGCAGCAGCTGCGCCAGCGTGGCGCTCATGATGCCGCCGCCGACGAGTACGACGTCGGGGTTCGCGCTGTCGGGAACGCTGCGCTCGGAAGTCACGTCTGCCTCTCTGGCTGTGTGCTCGGCCCGGCGCCGCGGCGCCTCCTCTTCGATCGTCGGCCGGATTTGGCCGCTGCATGCGATCGCGGGCGTATGAGGTATGTCACCGCGCCTCGTGGGCGCAGCCCCTCAAGGTTAGGGCCGCCTCTGTCGGTGCCGCTGCGCGGGCCGATCCAGCACGTCCGCCGTCCGGTCCGCCGGCCCTCGTCCGCAACCGCCGCGTGGCCGTCTCCGTCCTGGCGCCAGGATCTATCGGGCCACCGGCGGTAGCCTTCCGCCGGGTGCCGCCGACCCGTCGATCGCGCGCTCCCGGGCCTCTAGCTCAACTGGCAGAGCAGCGGACTTTTAATCCGCGGGTTGAGGGTTCGATCCCCTCGGGGCCCACCGTGTGATGTCGCAGGCAGGTCAATTCCCGGGCCGGAGAAGGGGGCTGCAGTCTCCAGCTTCGTTCAGACCCCTTCGGACAGCTCGAGGCCGAGCTCCACGGCGATCCTCGAAGCCACCTCGGGTAGGGCGAGCCCGAGGCGGTCGGCCGCGGCACGGCTGTACAGGACGACGGCCGAGACGGCGTACGTCCACAGCCTCGGCTCCCAGCTGCCGGCTTCCATCAGCAGGTCGGGATGCAGTCCGCCGCGCATGCAGGCGGCCGCGTAGATGGCGTACTGCGTCCGGCGGCGCACGGTGCGGCCGTCGAGCAACAGGTCGGCCAGGTAGCGATCCGTCAGCCCCTCGTACTCCAGCCGCTCGCTCCCTGGCGGGCAGGCAAGCCCGAGCGCCGCCGCTGCCACCTCGAGCAGTGCGACGTCCGGCGTGAAGTGGCCGCGGACGTCGTACGGCTGGACCGAGAGCATGAGCTCGGAGGCATCGTCGATCCCGCCGGCGAGACCGGCCAGGATCGCGGTCTGCGCTGCCCGGTGGAGAACCTCCGGGTCTTCACCGTGTCGTTCGGCCATGGCGAGATCGTTGCCCGCAACGCCGCATGACATGCACGGTCAGCGCCCGCCTGCTCGTGACGACGAGTTGGTGAGACCGCCGGTGCACGAGGTGTGCGCCTCATGAACTTGCTCGTCTCCAGCGTCGGGCGCCTCGCGCGCCGATGATCGCCCCTTCAGGGCGATGGCGTCAGCCTGCCGCTGATGACGTCCAGGTCGGCGTCCAACTCGCCGTGAGCGGGTCAGCGCCTCTGGTCAGGACAGGCCGGAGGCGCTGCCCCGCCCGAGTGACCTGCCGGTGGAAGATTGTCACGTATTACGGCACGTCATACACTCGGCCGCGTGATCGAGAAGGTCGACTGGACGTTCCTGGCGGTCGACCACATGTTCAGCCGCCACCAGGTGGCGCCGGGGGAGGCCACGGAAGCCGTCAACGACGTCGATGTTCTGTGGTTCGACCCGGACCCGAGGAGCCGATCAGGTCTCAGCGTGCGTGTCATCGGCTACTCGCAGACCGCCCGCGCCATCCTCACCGTCATCCTGCTGCACGCCGACACCGAGTTGGCCGGAAGCGGCTGGTACGGGGTCAACGGGTGGCGCTCCAACAGCACCGACAGCCGCAGGTATCGAGAGGAGGCGGAAGAATGAGCCAGCTCACGCACGAGGAGTTGCAGAGGATCGCGGTCGACGAGCGGAATGCTTCGGAACTCACTCGCGGGGAGGATCTGCCCGCGGCCGGCGTTCGACGCAACCGCAATCGAGCACAGGTGTTCTCCGTCCGTCTGGACCCGAACGACATCGCAGCCATCGAGACCATCGCACGTCGGATGGACGTACCGGTGTCGACCCTCGTCCGCGGATGGATCCTCCGCGGCATGGTCGAGCACGACAACGGATCGTTGTCGAACATCGTCGAGCGACTCCAGGTCGACGTGAAGCGGCTGGGTGAACTGCTCGGTTAGCTCGATGAACCGGGTAGGGGCCCCGGTCCACGGAGCGCCTGCCCGTCGTCGGACCGCCTTCGGTCCCGCCCTTCGGCGCAGGCGGGTCTCGTGGGCACCAGGCACTGCGGCGGGCCGCTGACCTGCTCGAGGCCGCAGAGGCATGGACGGCGAGTCGCAGCGCTCAACCAGCGACCGATGACGTCCGGCGACCGGACGTCACACCCCGATCGCGCGTCTGAACCACCTCGCTGGCCAGTACAACCTGTGTGGGCGAGCAGCGGCCACGCGCCTGATCGGGAAGGCTGCAGCCCGCTCGGTCACCGGGCGAGTCGACCGGAGGGAGCCGTGCTCATGGAGACGCTGCTGGCGATCGGCCTGGGCGTCCTGGTCGTCGTCCTGATCGTCGGCCGGTACGTGCTGCTCGCACGGTTGACCGACAGGAGGAAGAAGCGCCGCGACGCCCGGGGCGGGTGAGGGCCGCGGCGTTCGGCGGCCCGCGTTGTCACCCCCGGCCGCTAGCGTCCGTTCATGGCCGAGATGGTGCTGTTCCACCACGCGCAGGGGCTGACCTCCGGGGTCCGCGCGTTCGCCGACGACCTGCGGGCGGACGGGCACGTCGTCCACACGCCCGACCTGTACGAGGGGCGCACCTTCGCCACCCTCGACGAGGGCGTCGCGCACGCGCAGGAGATCGGCTTCGGCACCGTGCTCGCGCGCGGCCGGGCGGCCGTGGCGGAGCTGCCCGAGCGGTTGGTCTACGCGGGCTTTTCCCTCGGCGTCATGCCGGCGCAGCTGATGGCGCAGACCCGCCCGGGAGCCGCCGCAGCGGTGCTCATACACGCCGCCGTCCCGCTCGGGGAGTTCGCCGACGAGTGGGCCGCCGGGGTGCCGGTGCAGTTCCACGTCATGGACGCCGATGACCGGGGGGACGTCGACGTCGCGCGCGAGCTCGCCGGGGCGGTCGACGGCGCCGAGCTGTTCCTCTACCCGGGGGACCGGCACCTGTTCACCGACCGGAGCCTCGCCGACCACGACGCGGCGGCCGCGGCGCAGGTGCTCCAGCGGGTGCGGACCTTCCTCGCCGCCCTGGGCTGATCCGCGACACGCCGGGGCGCCGGGGCGGCCGCGGGATGACCGACCCCTCCCCGAGCCCCCGCCACGTTCGCGGACGGGCGGTTTGTCGACAGGTCGGCGGCCCGGAGGAGGGGTCACCGCCCGCCCGGGAGGGGCTGCGCAACGAATGGGACACGGGCCCGGTCCGGAACCCGTCGCAGGGGCCGTCGCGGGGCCTCGCCGTCCCTAGCCTTCGGGACGTCCGCGGTGCTTCCCAGCCGCGGAGATCCACCTGCGAGGAGCCTCCTGTGCACGCCACCGCATCACCGGTCCGCAAGCCGTCCTGCCACGCCCCGGAGGCCGCCGACGACGGCCTGGCCCTGCTGAGCGAGCTGATGGTGGACGAGCCGGCCGCCGCGCCGCCGGCACCCCGCCCGCCCCATCCCGGGTGGACCGCCCGGGTCCAGGAGTGGACCCACCGCGCGTCGGCCTGGGGCGAGGGGCCGCAGGGGGCCTGGCGTGCCTGGTGAGCTGCTGGCGGTCCTCGCACCGGTGCTGGGCTGCGGCGCGCTGATCGCGGTCGTCGTCGTGCTGGGCGCCAGCTCCACCGCCCGCTACGAGTTCGAGCGCAACGCGGTGCAGGCGCAGCAGCGGGCGGCGGTCCGGGCCGCTCAGCCGGCGGGGCCGCCTCGTGCCTCCGGTGACGTCCCGGCCGCCGAGGCGGGCAGGAGCGACGTCGAGCGGCCCGCGGTGGAGCGGTCGGCCGTCGGGCTCGCCACCCACCCGCAGGGGCCGCGCCTCCCCGCCGGCCCGTCGGCGACCGGTTGGTGGCTCGTCGCCGAGCACGACGGCGCCGCGGTGGCCGGCCCCTTCGCCGACGCGATCGACGCCGGGTGGGCGCGGCTCTCGGCGGACCTGACCGACACCACGCGCGTCGTGCACGGCGGCCGGCGCCCCGACGGCGGGGTGGTGCGCCGGCAGGCGCCGGAGGAGCGGGAGTGGCTGGCCGACCTCGGCGACCAGCTCGACCGGCTCCCGGAGGACTGGGACCCGTTCATGGTCGACGACGAGGACGTGCTCACCACGCTCGCCGTGGACGTCACGGCCGCGCTGCTCGAGGCCGGGCTGCCCCTGCACGACTGCGAGGGCCGGGAGGGGGCCGGGCACGCCGCGGGCGGGGTCTGCCTGACCCCGCACCCGTACGGGGCGGGCGTCCTCGTGACGTGGCGCCAGCACGACCGGATGAGCGTGCACCAGGCGCGCGGCGGGGCGCTGGAAGTCGCCGTGCAGCGGACGATGACCGCCGCCGTGGCCACCGTGCTGGGGCAGATGGGCTTCGGGGTCGTCGAGTTCGGCTCGCCCGGCTGCCACCTGGTGACCGCAGCCGGCCGCTGACCGGGCCGGCGCCGGAGCGGTCAGTGCCGGCGCTCGGCCTCGGGCGCGGGCGGCACGACCAGCACGGGCCGCTTGCGCAGCCGGGCCGGCAGGCGGCGGCCGGCCGCCGGCAGGCGCACGGCGTCGGGGTGGGCGGAGCGGACGGGCAGGTCGATCACGGATCTCCTCGGGGCTGCGGTGTGCCGCCAGCCTCCCCGGTGGGTCTGACGGTTCTTCCCACGCCGGCTGCGAAGTGCCTGGCATTCCCGATCCGTGACGCGTCTCACCTGCACGGGTGGGGGGCCTCTCAAGCGTTCCGCACCAAGGCCGATAGGAGCAGTGTGCGCACATCCCCGGACGTGGACCGCCGACGGCGGCGCGGGGTGCCGCTGTGGCGGTACCTGGCCGCTCTCGTGCTGCTGCCGCTCGTCGGCGTCGTCGTCCTCACCGTGGCGGCGGCCCAGGCGCGGTCGGCCGAGGTCGCCGGCGCCGAGCGCGCCGAGCAGGCCGTGCGCGCGCTCGCCCTGCTCGACGCCGCGCGCAGCGGCGTGGAGCAGGAGATGATCCCCGCCCTCATCCTGTCGCTCATCGACGACCCGGCCGCCGCGGCGGCGCTCGGGCTGCCCACGTTCTTCCTGCGGGGCCAGGAGCAGGCCGCCCTCGACGAGGCGGCCCGGGCGCGCGCCATCACCGACCGGGCCCTGGACCGCGTCGCCGAGGGCCCGGTCGGTGCGGAGGCGGCGGCGCACGCCGCGGAGGACGTGGCGAGGCTGCGCCGCGCCTACGAGGGCGGGCAGCTGGACATCGAGACGCTGCACCTCCGGTTCCTCGGAGTCTCCAAGGACCTGATGGCCGCGCAGGCGGACGCGGCGGCGACCGCGACCTCCGCGGGCGTGCCCGGCGCCACGCTGCGGGCCGTCCGCGACGTCCAGACCGTGGCGAAGCTGGCGCAGACGGCGGCCCGGCAGATGCCGCTGTTCCTCGGTTCCCTCCTGGTCGACGGCCAGGAGCAGATGATCGGCACCCGGACCGCCGTGGAGACCTCCTGGATGGACTACCGGGACGCCCAGCGCCGGATGGAGGGACTGTCGGGGCAGCCGCTGCGCGAGGCCTGGCAGCAGGTGCGCGCCTCCGACGTCGTCGCCGACCTCGACGGGCTGTTCGCCCGCGGTCGCGCCGGCGAGGTCCGGGACCTCGCGTTCTCCGATCTCGTCGCCGCGCTCTTCCAGAGCCAGGAGCGCGGCACCGTGCTGGCCGGGCTGGTCGGGACGGCGGTCGAGGAGGTGCAGCTGCTCGTCGAGGCCGACCGCGAACGCGCCGAGGACCGGCTCCAGGCCGTCCTCGTCATGGGCGCCGGCCTGCTCGCCGGCTCGGTGCTGGGCGTCGCCCTGCTCGGCCGCAGCGTGACCCGGGCGCTCCGGCTGCTGGCCGGGCAGGCGACCGAGGTCAGCCAGGGCTCGCTGGTCGAGGTGGAGGTGGCCGGCCCGCGGGAGGTCCGGACGGTGTCGGCCGCCCTCGGCTCGGCCGTGGCAGGGCTGCGCCGCATCCAGGACCAGGCGCAGGCCGTGGCGCGCGGCGATCTGGACGACGCGCTCCTCGACGAGCCCCTGCCCGGCCCGCTGGGCGAGGTCGTGCACGCCTCGGTCAAGGCGATCGTCACCTCGGTCCGCCAGCGCGAGGAGCTGCAGTTCGCCCTCGCGCACCAGGCCACCCACGACCCGCTCACCGAGCTGCCCAACCGCGCCCAGGCGGTCACGCTGGTGACCTCTGCCCTGCACCGCGGCCGGCGGTCCGGCGAGATGACCGGGCTGCTCTACGTCGACCTGGACGGCTTCAAGGCGGTCAACGACGCGCACGGTCACGCGGCCGGCGACCAGGTGCTGCGCGAGGTGGCGGCCCGGCTGCGCGCCGCGGTGCGGCCGGGCGACGTCGTCTGCCGCCTCGGCGGGGACGAGTTCGTCGTCCTCGTGGAGCCGGTGCACGCCGAGCACGACCTGCTCGACCTGGCCGGCCGGCTGATCGCGTCGATCAGCCGACCGGTCCCCGTCGGGACGGCGACGGCCGGCATCGGCGCGAGCATCGGCGTGGCGGTCAGCCGCGACGGTGGCACCGACGCCGACGTGCTCTTCGCCGAGGCCGACACCGCCGCCTCCCGGGCCAAGGCCCACGGCCGGGGTCGGGCCGAGATCTTCGACGAGACCCTCCGGCTGCAGCTCGCCCGGCAGGCCGAGCTCGAGGCCGCCATCTCCCGCGGCCTGGCCGGCGGCGAGATGCACCTGCTCTACCAGCCGGTCGTCGACGTGGCCTCGGAACGGCTCACCGGGTACGAGGCGCTGGTGCGCTGGGAACGTCCGGGTGTGGGCCTGGTCCCGCCTGACCGGTTCATCCCGGTGGCCGAGCGCTCCGGCCTCATCGGGGACGTCGACCGCTTCGTGCTGGGGGAGGCCACCCGGCAGCTGGCCGAGTGGTTGGCCACCGCCCCGGGGACCCCGGGCCGGCCGGAGCCGACCGTCGCGGTCAACATCTCCGGCCGGCACCTCGCCGACCGGCGGGTGGTCGCCGACGTGGCCGAGGCGCTCGCCGCCTCGGGGCTCCCGGCACGGCTGCTGGTCCTCGAGGTCACCGAGACCGTCCTGGTGGACGACCCGGCCGCCTACGACCACCTGACCGAGCTGCGGGGCATGGGCGTCGGCATCGCCATCGACGACTTCGGCACCGGCTACACCTCGATCGGGCAGCTCCGCAGCATGCCCGTCGACACGCTGAAGATCGACCGCAGCTTCGTGGCGTCGGCGGAGCCCGCCCACCTCGAGCTGGTGACCCTGATGATCCGGGCCGCGCACACGTTCGGCCTGACCGTCGTCGCCGAGGGGGTGGAGGAGCCGGCGCAGCTGGCGCGGCTCCGGGCCGAGGCGTGCGACCGGGCGCAGGGCTACCTGCTCTCCCGGCCGCTGCCCGCGGCCCAGGCCGGCGCGCTGCTGCGCCGGGACGGGGTGACCGCGCCCGCCGGCTGACCTGGCGGCGGGTGGGCTCCACCGGGCGCAGCCGCTGCCGGGACCGGCCAGGTGTGCCACCATCCGCCGGTGAGCGGCACACCTCCACCCCTGGCTTCCCGCCCCGTCTCCACCGGGCGGGGTGAGCCGGCGTGAGCGACACCGACGTCCGGCCCGACGAGGCCGGGAACGGGCTGAAGCGCCGCGTCTTCTACGGGTCGGTCGCCGGGGTCCTGGCCATCGCGCTCTGGGCGACGGCGAGCCCGACGTCGGCCGCGAGCACCATCGGCTCGCTGGTCGGCTGGACCTCCGAGTGGTTCGGCTGGTTCTACATCGCCTTCGCGACCGCGGTGCTGGTCTTCGTGCTGGCCATCGCCTTCTCGCGGTACGGCAAGGTGAAGCTCGGCCCCGAGCACTCCACCCCGAGGTTCAGCACCTTCGCGTGGGCGTCGATGCTCTTCGCCGCCGGCATCGGCACCGACCTGATGTTCTTCGCCGTCGCCGAGCCGGTCGCGCAGTTCCTCGCCCCTCCGGTGGGGGAGGGCGGGACCGCGGAGGCCGCCGCCGACGCGACCGTGTGGACGCTGTTCCACTACGGCATCAACGGGTGGGGCATGTACGCCCTCATGGGCATGGCCCTGGCCTACTTCGCCTACCGCATGAACATGCCGCTGGCGATCCGCTCGGTGCTCTACCCGATCTTCGGCAAGCGGGTGCACGGGACGCTGGGCGACGCCGTCGACATCGCGGCGGTCCTCGGCACGATCTTCGGCGTCGCGACGTCGCTCGGCATCGGCGTCGTCCAGCTGAACTACGGGCTGTCGGTGCTGTTCGGCATCCCCGAGGGCCGCGCCGCCCAGCTGGGGCTGATCGCCCTGGCCGTGGGCGTGGCGACGGTGTCGGCGGTGAGTGGCGTCGACCGGGGGATCAAGCGGCTCTCCCAGCTCAACGTCGTCCTCGCCCTGGGCCTGGCCGGCTTCGTGCTGGTCACCGGCAACACCGCGTTCCTGCTCAACGGGCTGGTCCAGAACGTCGGCGACTTCGTGAGCAGCTTCCCCGGCCTGACGACGGAGACCTTCGCCTACGACCGGCCCGACGAGTGGCTGAGCGCCTGGACGCTGTTCTTCTGGGCCTGGTGGATCGCCTGGGCGTCCTTCGTCGGGCTCTTCCTGGCCCGGATCTCGCGCGGTCGGACGATCCGCCAGTTCGTGGCCGGCACGCTGCTGCTCCCGTTCAGCTACATCCTCATGTGGGTGTCGATCTTCGGGAACAGCGCGATCGACCGCATCCGGCAGGGCGACGCGGCGTTCGGGGAGACCGCGATGAACCTCCCCGAACGGGGCTTCTACACGCTGCTGGCCGACTACCCGGCCTTCCCGTTCATCGCCTCGATCGCGACCTTCATCGGGCTGCTCTTCTACGTGACGTCGGCCGACTCCGGCGCGCTGGTGATGGCCAACCTCTCCTCGCGCCTCCGCCGTCCCCAGGACGACGCGGCACCGGGCGTGCGCATCGTCTGGGCGGTCGCCACCGGCGTCCTCACGGCCGCGATGCTGCTGGTCGGCGGCGTGCCGGCGCTGCAGAACGCGACCATCATCATGGGCCTGCCGTTCGGCTTCGTCATGGTGCTGGTGATGGTCGGGCTCTACCGCGCGCTGCGCAGCGAGGCCGACCGCGCCGTGAACCGGCACCGCATCGCCCCGTCCGGCCGGCCGGCCGCACGACGCCGGGCCCGGCTGCGCCGTCGCCGCACCCCGGGTCCCACGGGCCGCGAGCGGGTCGACCAGTACCTGCACGAGACGGCGCGGCCGGCCCTCGCGGAGGCGGCGGCCGAGCTGCGCGCGCGGCACCTCGCGTCGGACACGCGGTGGGTGGTCGACGACGCCGGGACGCCCTGCGTCGAGCTCACCGCGCAGACCGACGACGGTTCGCCGTTCCGCTACCGCATCCGGCCCGGGCGCGTCCCGCACCGCGGCGGCGCCCGGCCGTCGTCGGACCCGGGGGCCTCGCGGCTCGACGTCCAGGTCGAGCCGGGCGGCCGGGACGGCGCGGTCGGCTACGACGTCATGAACTTCACCCACGCGCAGCTGATCGACGACGTGATGGACCGCTTCGAGCAGCACGTCGACGGTCGGGTCGCGCGCGGCTAGGTTCGGCAGCAAGGTGACTTTCCGGTAGGAAAGCCGGTGGACGGTCGCTCCGTGGGCCAGCAGCACCTGTTGCCACGAGGGTTGAGTCGCTCCACCGACCGTTGAGCCGCGCCCTGACGCGGCCTATCGGTCGGTGGAGCGGCTGAAGGTCACCTTGCTGTCGAACTCACCCGCGGCCCAGTAGCCGAGCGGCTCAGCGGTCGAGGAACGACTCGACCACGGGGGCCAACTCGTCGGCCTCGGTGACCAGCGCGATGTGCCCGCCGCGGTACACGTGCAGCTGCGCCCGGGGGATCAGCCGGGCCATCACCCGCGCGTTCACCACCGGGATGATCGGGTCGTCGTCCCCGGCGACGACCAGCGTCGGCTGCCGGATGAGCCGCAGGAACGGCAGGCTGCTCCAGCCGGTGCTCGAGGCGAGCTGGTAGTAGTAGCCGCGCTGCGGGCCGACCCGGGTGTGGGCGTGCAGCGCCGCCGCGGCCCGCTCGGGCTCGGTGCGCACCGAGCCGCCGTAGATCTGCCCGGCGATGCGGCGGGCGTACTCGGGGTCGCGGTGCCGCCGGGGGGTGAGCATGTGGGCCAGCACGCGGGGGCTGGCGGGCACCATGAGCGAGCCGGTCGCCGTCGCGGCCAGCACGAGCCGCCGGCACCGGCGCCGGTGCTGCACCGCGAAGTGCTGGGCCAGCCCACCACCCCAGGACAGGCCCAGGACGTCGACCGGGCGGTGGTGGCCCAGCCGGTCCAGCAGCCCGGCGACGACCGGGCTCAGCGTGGAGAGCAGGTACGGGACGACGGGCGGGGGCGAGCCGCCCACCCCGGGCACGTCGAACCGGATGACGGTGCGCCGGGGGTCCAGCGCGTCGACGAAGGGCTGCAGCACCTCCAGACTGGCGCCGATGCCGTTCATCAGCAGCAGCGGTGGCACGGCGTCGTCGGTGCCCGGCCGCACGGCGGTGCGCAACGTCCGCCCGCCGATGGTCAGGCTGCGGACGACCTCCCGGCTGCTACTTGTCGAAGACATACGTGCCCGGTGCGTCGGCCAGCGGCTCGAGGCCGTCGCCGCCCAGCTCCCGAGGGGCGGGGATCTCCTCGCCCGACCGCTCGCCGAGCCAGGCCACGTAGTCCGGCCACCAGGAGCCCTTGACCGTCTCCGCCTGCCGGAACCACTCCTGGGGGTCCGGCGGGGTGGACGGCGCCACCTGAAAGGTCGACTTCGGGTTGCCCGGTGGGTTGACCAGCGAGGCGATGTGGCCGCTGGTCGAGAGCACGAACCGGCTCTCGCCGCCGAGCAGCTGGGTGGTCCGGTAGCAGGCCTGCCACGGGCAGAGGTGGTCGGCGACCCCCGCGGTGACGTAGGAGTCGACGGTGACCGCCGACAGGTCCACCGGTGAGCCGAGCATGGTCGCCCGGCCCGGGTCGGTGAGCGCGTTCCCCAGCGCCACCTCGATGAAGTCGCGGTGCAGCGCGGCGCTCATCCGGGTGGTGTCGGCGTTCCAGAAGAGGATGTCGAAGTTCGGCGGCGGCTTGCCCTGCAGGTAGTTGTTGACCCAGTAGTTCCAGATCAGGTCGTTCGGGCGCAGCCAGGCGAACACCTCGGCGAGCTGAGCCCCGTCGAGGTAGCCCTTCTTGCGCGAGCGCTCGATGGCGGCCTGCACCGCCTCGGGGTCCATGAGCGCGGACAGGGTGCCGGCGCGTTCCCAGTCCAGGACGGTGACGGCGAAGCTGGCCGAGCGGATGCGGTCCTGCCGCCCGGTGGCGGCCAGGTGCGCCAGCACCATCGCGGTGATGATCCCGCCGGAGCAGAAGGCCTGGACGCTCGCCTGCTCCTGGCCGGTGATCCGCTCGACGGCGTCCAGGGCGTCCAGGACCGCCTGGCCGTAGGTGTCCAGGCCCCAGCCGGCGTGCCGCTCGTCGGGGTTGCGCCACACGACCATGAACACCTGCTGGCCACCGGACAGGTAGTGCTCCACGATGCTCCGGCCGGGCGCGAGATCGGTGATGTAGTACTTGTTGATCGTCGGCGGCACGATGACCAGCGGCACCGACCGGACGGTCTCCGTCGTGGGCCGGTACTGGACGAGCTCGAAGACGTCGGTGCGGAAGACCACGGCCCCCGGGGTGACGGCGAGGTCCTCGCCCACGGTGAAGGCGTCCGGCTCGACCATCGAGGGCACGCGCGGCGGGCTCGCCAGGTCGTGGACCATGCGCCGCACGCCCTCGACGGCGTTCTTCCCGCCGGTGTCGATGACCGCCTTGAGGGCCAGCGGGTTGAGCACCGGCACGTTGCTGGGGGCCAGCGCGTCGACCAGGTTCGTCGCGGTGAAGCGGATGCGCTCGTCGTCCTGCCAGTCCAGGTCGGCGTCCTCGATCAGCTCCCAGGCGACCCGCGCCGTCGCCAGGTGGGCCTGCATGGTCCGCCGGAGCAGCGGGTTGCCGCTCCACGCGGGGTCGGCGAACCGCTTGTCCTTCTTGCCCGGTGCCAGCTCGGAGCGGCCGAGCGCGACCTTGCCCAGTTCCCGGGCCAGCTCTCCGCCCCGCCGGGCGAGCGCGTCGGGCCGGCGGGCCAGGGCGGCCCCGAACCGCAGCACGGTCCCGGCCGGCGGGATCAGGCGGCGCAGCGGCCCGGAGGCGGCGTCCACGAGCACCATGTCCAGGCCCGTGGCCGCCTCGACCGCCTGCTCGGGGCCCCCGTCGGCCGGGGCGCCGTCGGGGACGGCGCGCGGCTCCGAGGCGCTGCGGGGCGGGTCGGTCGCGGGCTGGGCCATCGCGGTCTCCTTACGACGCGCTGCCCCGGGGAGACGACGGTGCCGCCCCCCGGGACGCGGTTGTGACCTCGAACACTCAACCACAGCCCGGGCGGTCCGGCAGCGCGCTCCCGACGGCCGGCCCGCGCCGCGAGCCGGGGAGCACCGGCGGTCACGCGGCCTCCGGCACCAGGTCGGTGCGGGGGGCGGCGTTGGGCTCCCGCCGCCAGGAGCGGTTGTGCCGCCAGAACAGGTAGCAGCCCACGCCGAGCGGGATCGGCAGGACGTAGCTCAGCCCCCGGAACAGCAGCACCGCCGCGGCCACCGGCGCCCGCGGCCCCCCGGCGGCCGCCAGGCCGGCGATCAGCGCCACCTCCACCACCCCGAGCCCGCCGGGCGTGAGGGGGACGGCCGTGAGCAGCCGGGCGGAGGAGAAGACGACCAGCGCCTCGGCCACGCCGACCTGGTCGGCGCCCACGCCGGTGAACCGCAGCGAGAGCAGCAGCAGCAGGAACAGCGACAGGTGGCTCACCAGCGTGGCGAGGGTGATCCAGTGCCAGCGTGCCCGGAGCAGCAGGATGGTGCGGTCGCGGAACTTCGTCGTCGCCCGGTCCCAGCCCTCCACCGGGCCGCGGCCGAACGGGCGGCGCGCGGCCGTCGCCGCCCGGGCGGCCGCATGGCCGAGCCGGACCGCCCCGGTGGCGCTGCGCAGCACGCCTCCCAGCAGCGCGACGGTGGCCCCGAGGGCGCCGAGCGCCACGAGGCCGGCGACCACCCGTCCGGCCGACGGCGGGGCGGAGAACGCCAGGAGCGCCAGCGCGAGGACCGGCAGGCCGAGCTTGGCGAAGTTGTTCCACAGCCCGGCCACGAGCAGGGCCACGGAGGTGCGCGAGCGGGAGAAGCCCCACGAGCTGTTCATCGCGTACGTGAGGCCGACGGCGACCGCCGCCCCGCCGACCACGGTGTTGGAGACGGCGGTCGCGGCCTCGGTGGCCACCGTGGCCTGCCGCAGGGTCAGGCCGGGGGTCGTGGCGACGACGACGAACTGGTAGGTCGCCAGGTTCCAGCCGGCAGCCAGCAGCAGGGCCACGACCTCCACCCAGGTCATGCCCGCGATCGCCGCCCAGACCTGCGACAGGCTGGTGAACTGCGGCAGGAACCAGGCGAAGACGGCGACGACGAGGCCCGCCGACAGCACCGGGCCGAGAGCGCGGGACCACGGGCGGGGAGCCCGGCCGCCCGCCGGGGCGGTGGCGCCGCTCACCGGCCACCGGCCGGGGGGTCGAGCTGGAGCTCCCCGTCGGTCTGGTCGAGGACGGCGGCCCGCACCTGGTCACGGGTCACCGCGCCGATCCCCTGCGTCGCCACGGCCAGCGGCTCGGAGCGGTTCTCGCCGGACAGCCGGAAGAGCACGCTCACGCACCCGCCGGCGAAGACGTAGTACCGGGTGCCGACGTACCGCGGGCTCACCTGGCCGACCCGCTCCCACCGGCGCATCCCCTCCCGCTCGCTGGGGATCTCCGTCGCCGCGGTCGTGTCGCAGGACGCGGTCAGCGCCACCTCCAGCGCGCGCACCCCGTCGCGGTCGGAGTCCAGCCAGAAGCGCGCGGAGGTCTCGTCGGCCTCCAGCCCGGCCAGGTCCCAGCCCAGGGGCATCGCCTCCAGGCAGGGCACCCAGCCGGCGCTGGGCACCGACTGGGCCATGAGGACGACGCCGTTGGCGGGGTGCCCCTCGTCGCCCCGCTCGCAGGCCAGCGTCTCCTCGCCCAGCACCACCGGCTGCCCGCACCCGGCCAGCAGCGCCGTCCCGAGCAGCAGCAGCGCGGCCCGGTGCGCTCGCGCGGTCACAGCGGCGACCCGAGCAGGCCGGCCGACACGTAGACGGCGATCCCGGCGGCGGCGAGGGTGACCACGGTGAGCCCGGCCCGCCGCCAGGTCCAGCGCTGGATGCGCACCGGGGGCAGCCGGAACGGCAGCAGGGCCAGGAACTCCTCCTGCAGGTCCCGCCCCTGCTGGCGGAGCATGCGCCGCAGCTGCGACGGCATGGTCAGCCCGCGGGTGGCGGCGAAGGCCTCGGCGATCTCCTCGTCGGAGAAGTGCAGCCGCGCCCGCCGGTACACCCGTTCCGCGTCGGTGCGCAGCGCCAGGACCAGCATCATGTTGGCCAGGTCCACGGCCTGCCGCCAGGGGCTCGGGCGCACCTCGGCGAACGCCGAGTCGATGAGGTACAGCGTGCCGTCGCGCACGAGCAGGTTGGCCGGCTTGATGTCCCGGTGGGCCATGCCGATCTCCCACATGCGCCGCACGGCCGCGAGCCCCTGGTCGATGACCGCGTCGTCGACCTCGGCGTCGCCGGCCTCCTTCGCCCCGGCGATGAACTCGGTGACCAGCAGGTACTCCCGCTCGGGCGTGATCTCGACGATGCCGAGCGGCTGCGGGACCGGCAGCCCGCCGTCGCAGAGCACCCGGAGCACGTAGTCCTCGTACTGGACGAGCCGCCGGACGCTGGTGAACGGCTTCTCGTCCTCCAGCCGGCCGTACAGCAGCGTCCGGCCGAGCTTGTACCAGCGGTCGGAGCGGACGTGGGTGGCCGCGTAGAGCTTCCCGAACACGCTGCTCTCGCCGTCCCCCTGCGGGTCGTGGGCCTTGACGGTGATCCGCAGCGGTGTGGAGCCGCCCGAGCCGGCCAGGCCGAACGGCGTGACCGCGGTGGCCACCAGCCCCAGCTGGTCCTGCAGCGCCCGGACGATGGCCGCGCCCCGCTCGCCGGAGACGTCGAGGTGGGCCGGCCGCGCGCGGGTGTAGCGCACCGGGTGCACGGAGTTGGGCGTGAGCAGCCGGAAGGCGGCCAGCGGCGTGGCGACGCCGAGGACGACGCCGGCCAGGACGCCGGTCGGGTGGTCCTGGGCCAGGTAGAGCCGGGAGGCGGCGGTGACCACCAGCAGCCCGCAGACCACCCACTTGCCGATCGCCCGCCTCCGGCCGGGCGGGACGAGCGAGTAGAGGGTGCTGACCAGCAGGGCGGCCAGCAGGGTCACCGGGAGGGACGGCATCGCGAAGCCCGACCAGTCGCCGAGCACCTCCACCTCGAACGGCCGGGGCCGCTGGAGGGTGGTCGCCATCGCGGTGCCGACGTTGATGACGAACAGGCCGACGCCCAGCCACACCAGCAGGTGCCGCCAGCGGCGGAAGGCGGCGAGCAGGACCAGGTCCGCCAGCCAGAGGGCGTGCAGCGCCCCCGCGCTGGCCAGCATGCCGGCCAGATCGGCCACCGTGGTCAGCGCGGGCGAGCGGACGCTCGCGATCGCCTGCAGGATCCGGGTGTCGGCGACGTCGACGTACCGGATGGTGCCGGTGACCACGACGGTGAGGCAGGCGAGCAGGACGAGGGCGCTGAGCGCCAGCCACCACCGGCCCGAGGCGCGGAGCTGGCGGGGGAGCGGCGGCGGTTCGCCCGAGGGGCGGCGACGGCGGCGGACGCGGGCTATCGGGGGCGGAGCGGGGCGCTCGACCGGCCCCGTCGCCCGTGGCTCCGGCAGCGCCTGCGGCAGCGACGCCATGCGGAGATGCTCCACCTCCGCGCGGGTGCGGACCATCCCTTTTCCCCCGGTCCGGCGCTACGGTGGCGGTCGCGCGCGGTCGTCCCCGGACCGGGGGCGGCACGTGGCCGGGAGCGGCGAGAGGTAGCTGCCGTGCGCGCTGGCCGGGCCCTGAGAGCGGTGCTGCTGGCGCTCGCCGTCCTGACCGGCTGCACCCGCGCGGAGGCTCCGCCGCCCGACCCGGACGTGATCCGGTTCGCCTCCTACGACTTCCCCGAGAACCAGATCCTCGTGGAGGTCTACGCCGAGGCCGCCCGCCGCCGCGGCCTGCCGGTCTCGGTGCAGCACGGCATCGGCACCCGGGAGGTGGTGTCCCCGGCGCTGCAGCAGGGCGTGGTCGACGTCGTCGTCGACTACCTCGGGACGGCGCTCTCCTTCGCCCGCCCGCGGTTCCCCCGCCCCCCGGAGGAGCCCGCGCAGATGCACGCCGTCCTGTCCCGCACGATGGGCGGGCGCGGGGTGGACGTGCTGACCCCCGCCGCGGCGGAGGACCAGAACGGCTTCGTCGTCACCGGGGAGTTCGCCGCCGCGCACGGGGTGAGCCGGCTGTCCGACCTCGCACCGCTCGCCGGCGACCTGGCCTTCGGCGGGCCGCCGGAGTGCCCCGACCGGCCGTTCTGCCTGCTCGGCCTCGAGCAGGTCTACGGGCTGCGGTTCGGGACCGTGACCAGCATGCCGTCGCGGGCGGCGACGCTCGAGGCGCTGCTGTCGGGCCAGGTTCAGGTGGGGATGCTGGAGACGACGGATGCGCGGCTGGCCGTGGCGCCGGTCGTCCTGCTGGCGGACGACCGCGGGTTGCAGCCCCGGGAGAACGTGGTGCCGATGGTCCGGGCGCAGGTGCTCGACCGGTGGGGCGAGCCGTTGCGGGATGCCCTCGACGGCGCGAGCGCGCGGCTGACCACCGGCGACCTGGTCGAGCTGAACCGGGCGGTCGAGTTCGACGGTCGCACGCCTGCCGAGGCCGCGCGCGCCTGGTGGGACGCCCAGTAGGAGCATTCAGACGATGGCGCTCGCCCCGGTCACCCCGCGCCCGACGATGAGGGTGTTGACCTCGCGGGTGCCTTCGTAGGAGTAGATCGCCTCGGCGTCGGCGACGTACCGGCCCACGTGGTTCTCCAGCAGGATGCCGTTCCCGCCCATGAGCTCGCGGGCCCAGCCGACGGTCTCCCGCATGCGCATGGTGCAGAACGCCTTGGCCAGCGAGGCGTGCTCGTCGGTCATGGTGCCGGCCATCTGCAGCTGGGACAGGCGGGCGCACATCGCCGCCGAGGCGGTGATGTTGCCGAGCATCCGCACGAGCAGGTCCTGCACGAGCTGGAACTCGGTGATGCGCTGCCCGAACTGCTCGCGCTGCAGGGCGTAGCGCAGCGCGTGCTCGTAGGCCCCGCGCGAGCACCCGACGGCCGACCACGCCACCCCGGCGCGGGTCGCCCGCAGCACGTTCGCGGTCTCCCGGAAGCTGTGCGCCTCCTGCAGCCGGTTCTCCTCCGGCACCCGCACGCCCTCCAGCGTGATGTGCGCGTTCTGCACGGCCCGCAGCGCGATCTTGTCCTGCAGGTCGACGGCGGTGAAACCCGGCGTCCCCTGCTCGACGACGAAGCCGAGCACGCGGTCGGTCTCCACGTCGCGCGCCCAGATGATGACCAGGTCGGCGAAGCTGGCGTTGCCGATCCACTTCTTCTCGCCGTCGAGCACCCACGAGTCGCCGTCCCGGCGCGCGGTGGTGCGCAACCCGCGGGCGACGTCCGAGCCGTGGTCGGGCTCGGTCAGGCCGAAGGCGCCGATCAGCTCCATGCGGGCCATCGCCGGCAGCCAGCGCTCCTTCTGCTCCTCGGAACCGCAGAGGTCGATCGACCCCATCGCCAGGCCGCCGTGCACGCCCATGAACGTGGAGATCGACGGGTCGCCCTTGGAGAGCTCCATCGCGATCATCCCGTCGACCAGGGAGGACCGGCCGGGGCAGCCGTGGCCCTGGATCGCGGTGCCGGCGATGCCGAGCTCGGCCATGGCGGGGATCAGCTGGCGGGGGAACTCCGCGCGCGTCCAGTACTCGTTGATGATCGGGGTGACCTGCTCGTCCATGAAGGAGCGCACCCGGTGCAGCAGCGCCCGGTCGTCCTCGTCGAGCAGCGCCTCGAGGTCGTAGAAGTCCGACGTGATCGTCGACGGGTCCCTCATCGCGGTACGGCCTCCTGGGTGGGGATCGGTGGCCTGCACCTACCCGGGGGAGGTGGGAGCAACCGAGGCATGCCCCCGGGTGCACCGGGCACGAGCCCGGACCCACCGACCGGCGGGGCGCCGTGACCAGATCCATCGCCGACCAGACCACCGAGGAGCTGGGCGGGCCGGGCAGCGAGCTCGCCCGCCGGCGCCGCGACCACGTGCTGCGCCCTGCCTCACCGAGTACGACGAACTCGTGGTCATCAGCCCTCGATGACCACGAGTTCGTCGCACTCGGCCGCGACGACCCCCTCCCGGAGCGGGAGGAGGCCGTCGGTGGGCGGTGCCGCGTCTACGTCGTCTGCTTGTCGTCGGGCTCGTCGCGGGCGTCGAGCTGGATCTCCTTCTCGGCCCGCGGCACGCCCTCCTTCAGCTCCTTGGTGCGCTCCACCTCGGCGTCGAGCTCGATACCGAAGAGCAGCGACAGGTTGATCAGCCAGAACCAGATGAGGAAGATCACCACGCCGGCGAGCGCCCCGTAGGTGGCGTTGTAGCTGCCGAAGTTCGCCACGTAGAAGGCGAAGGCGGCCGAGGCGACGACCGCCACCAGGATGGCGATGCCCGCACCGGGGCTCACGAACTTGAAGCCGCGCAGCTTGGCGTTCGGCGTCGAGTAGTAGAGCACCGCGATCATCAGCGCGAGGACCACGAGGATGACCGGCCACTTGACCCACGTCCAGATGGTCAGCACGGTGCTGCCCAGGCCGATGGCCTGCCCGATCGCGTCGACCACCGGGCCGCTCAGCACCAGCATGGCCACGATCAGCGCGGCGAACAGGATGCCGACCAGGGTGATCAGGATCTGCAGCGGCTTCAGCTTCCAGATCTTCCGGCCTTCGCGCGTCTCGTACACGATGTTGGCGGCGCGGGTGAACGCGCCGACGTAGCCCGAGGCCGTCCACAGGGCACCGACGAGACCGAGGACGAGGGCGAAGCCGGCGGCGCTGTTGCTGCCCGCGACCTGCTGGATCACCGGGTTCAGGGTCTCCGCCGCGGACTGGGGGATCACCGTGGTGAGGGCGTCGGTGAGCTGCTGCGGCGTGGTGAACAGACCCACGATGGCCGCCAGCGCGGTCAGCGCCGGGAACAGCGCGAGCACGCCGTAGTAGGTGAGCGCGGCCGCCCAGTCGACGAGGTCGTCCTCGCTGAACTCCTTGAACGTGCGCTTGAGCGTGCCACCCGTCGTGGGCTTGGGGTCGGCGCCGGTGGGCGCGTAGTCGGCCCGCGTGCCGCTGACGTTGTCGTCGTGCGGTGCGGGATCGCCGCCGGCGCGGTTGTCGGTGAAGCGCGTCTCAGCCTTCGTGCGGCTGGACGAGCCGGTGGGTCGGGCCATGTGGGTCCTCCGGGGACGAGGGCGGTCGCGCCTCTCGATGCCCCGGACGGAGCCGTTCCATGCCGGACGCGCCCGTAACGGTTCGAGCGCGCCGGTGCGCGACGCCCTCAGCGCACCCCGGAGACCGGCGACCACTCGCCCGCCCCGGCGGTCGCCTCCTCCACCTCCGCGAGCGGGTCGTGGCGCCGGTGCGGCGACCCGCGCCGGTCGCTGCGCAGGCCGATCAGGGCCACCAGCACGACGACGACCGAGGCGCCCGCCCCGATGAGCGCGACCAGCGTGAAGGCCAGGGCTCGCGGCAGGCCCGTGGCCGGGTCGAGGCTGCCGGCGATGAGCGTGACCGCGAGCGTGCTGCCCAGCGCCTGGCCCACCGAGCGGGCGATCGAGTTCACCGCGTTCGCCACGCCCGTCTCGTCCTCCCGCACGGCGTCGACGACGAGCGCGGGCAGGGCCGCGTAGGCCACGGTCACCGACACCTGGGTGAGCAGGCCGGCGACGATGACCAGCCACGGCTCACCGCGCGCCCCGGCGAGCAGCCCGAAGCCCGCCACTCCGAACACCGCCCCTGCGGTCAGCGTGGGCAGGCCCCCCACGCGGCCGACGACCCGGCCCGCGAACGGCGCGAGCAGGATGCCCACCACCCCGCCGGGCAGCAGGTACACGACCGCCGCCTCCAGCACGCTCGCGTCGAACCCGTACCCGGTGACCGCGGGGTCGGCCTGCACGTACTGCAGGACGGCGAGGAAGGAGGCGAACAGCGCGATACCGCTCATGACGCCGGCCACGTTGGGCACGACGGTGCGCCGGTCGGTCAGCATGGCCGGCCGCACCAGCGGCTCCGCGGTCCGCCGCTGCAGCACCACCCACCCCGCGAGGACGGCGACCGCCCCGATCCCGCAGCCGATCGTGCCCGGCGACACCCAGCCCCAGGTGGGGCCCTGGGAGAGCGGCAGCAGCAGGAGCACCAGGCCCATGCCCAGCACCAGCGCACCCCACCAGTCGATCCGCCCGCGGGCGGAGGCCGGGCGACGGGGGAGCAGCCAGGCGGTGAGCACCAGGGCGAGCAGGGTGATGCCCAGCCCGAGCCAGAAGGCGTGCCGGTAGTCGCCGCCGTCCCCGGTGAGCAGCCCGGTGGCGACCAGGCCGGCGACGCCGCCGACGGCGAGCGTGCTGCTCACCACCGACATCGCCACGCTGAGCCTGGCTTCGGGGAGCTCGCGGCGCAGCACGCTGATCGACAGCGGGAAGAGGCCGTAGGACGCGCCCTGGAGGATGCGGCCGACCAGCAGCAGCGGCAGCGACTCCGTCAGGACGATCAGCAGGGTGCCCAGCGCGACCGCGACCAGGATGCCCAGGATGACCGGGCGCGCGCCCCTCAGGTCACCGAGCCGCCCCAGCACCGGGGTCAGGACGGCGGCGGCCAGCAGGTTGGCCGTGAGCACCCAGCCGGCCGCGCTCGGCGAGACGCCGAGCTGCTCCTCGATCCGCCCGAGCGCCGGGACGACCAGGCTCTGCAGCAGCGACAGCGTGGTGACGCCGAGGGAGAGCGCCAGGACCAGCGCCACCGGACGGGTGCCGCGACCTGCACCGACCCCGGGGGCTGCTGTGGGTTCGGGCACCTCCTGATGCAACCACGCTCGGCATCCCCGCTCGGCGGGGGTGACGGCTGTGCAACGTGTCACACCCCCTCAGGTGAACTCTCGGAACCGACGATTGAGACGGCGTCGATCGGGGGACAGTGAGCCTCGACGACGTGCCGCTTCCCGTGACCCGGTGGCGGCATCCGCGAGTTCTGCGAGGAGAGCGATCTGATGATGTTGTGGCCGGCCGTGACCCTGCTGGGGTTCCTGGTCCTGACGGCCCTGGTCATCGCGATGGGCACCCAGTCCACCGCCCGGTACGAGCAGGAGCAGCGCGCGGCGACCCGCGCCGCGAAGGCGCGCCACGCCGGCTCCGAGTCCGTGGGGGCCGTGCGCGCCTGAGAGAAGAAGTTCGACCGCCCCGCCGTCCTGCTGGACGGCGGGGCGTCGTCGTCTCAGAGCCAGGCGTCGCGGGCGTCGAGCACCGTGCGGTCCAGCGACTCCAGCAGGTCGAACCAGGCCCGCGTGCGGGGCAGCTCCCAGCGCCAGAAGTACCGGGCCGCGGCGCGCTTGCCCTCGTGGAAGTCGGTGCTGCCCGCCTCGGCGGCCAGCGCCTGCTCCAGCCACAGCCAGGCGACGACGACGTGCCCGGCGGCCTCCAGGTAGACGTGCGAGTTCGCCAGGGTCAGGTCGGGGTCGCCGGTGCCCCACAGGGTCGCCGTCACCGACCCCATCCGGGCCACCGCGGCGTCGAGGTCGGCGGCGAAGCCCGCCCACTGCGTCCCGGCGGCGCGGGCGGTCGTCGCGCTGATCGTCTCGCCCAGCAGCGCGAGCCCGGCGCCGCCCTGCATGACGACCTTGCGGCCGAGCAGGTCGAGCGACTGGATGCCCTGGGTGCCCTCGTGGATCGGGTTGAGCCGGTTGTCCCGGTAGAACTGCTCGACGGGGTAGTCGCGGGTGTAGCCGTAGCCGCCGTGCACCTGGATGGCGAGGTCGTTCGCGGCCAGCCCCCACTGCGAGGGCCACGCCTTGGCGATCGGGGTGAGCATGTCCAGCAGCAGGTGGGCGCGGTCGCGTTCCTCCTGCGTCTCGGCGGTCTGCTCCTCGTCGACCAGGCGCGCGCAGTACAGCCCGAGCGCCAGGCCGCCCTCGGCGTAGGACTTCGCGGCCAGCAGCATCCGGCGGACGTCGGGGTGCTGGACGATCGGCACCATCGGGGAGGCGACGTCCGTGGACGCCGTCGTCCTGGCGCCGGCCGGGCGCCCCTGGGTGCGGGTGCGCGCGTACTCGAGCGCGTGCAGGTAGCCGGTGTAGCCCAGCACCGTCGCGCCCATCCCGACGCCGATCCGGGCCTCGTTCATCATGTGGAACATGTAGGTGAGGCCCTTGTGCTGCTCGCCCACCAGGTAGCCGACGGCGCCGGGCTGCCCGCCGGGCGTGTGCACGCCCTCGCCGAAGTTCAGCAGCGTGTTCGTCGTCCCCCGGTAGCCCATCTTGTGGTTCAGCCCGGCCAGGACGACGTCGTTGCGCTCACCGAGCGAGCCGTCGGCGTTCACCAGGAACTTCGGGACGATGAACAGCGAGATGCCCTTCACCCCGGGCGGGCCGCCGGGGATCTTGGCCAGCACCAGGTGGACGATGTTCTCGGTCAGCTCGTGGTCGCCGCCGGAGATCCACATCTTGTTGCCGCTGAGCCGGTAGGTGCCGTCGTCCTGCGGCACCGCCTTCGTGGTGATGTCGGCGAGCGAGGAGCCGGCCTGGGGCTCCGACAGCGCCATGGTGCCGAACCAGCGGCCCTCGACCTCCGGCGCGACGTAGGTGTCGATCTGCTCCCGGCTGCCGTGCGCCAGCAGCAGGCGGGCGTTGCCCATCGTCAGGAACGGGTAGGCCGAGGTGCCCACGTTGGCCGCCTTGAACCAGGCGAAGACGGCCTGCCCGACCACGTGCGGCAGCTGCATGCCGCCGAACTCCTCGTCGAACTCGCCGGCCATCAGCCCGGCGTCGGCGAAGACCCGCAGCGCCTCGGCGACCTCCGGGATCAGCTCGACCTTGCCGTCGACGAACCGCGGCTCGTTCTCGTCGGCCTTGCGGTTGTGCGGGGCGAAGTGCTCGGTGGCGATCTGCTCGGCCAGGTCCAGCACCGCGTCGAACGTCTCCTGCGAGTGCTCGGTGAACCGGGCCCGCTTGGTCAGGGACTCGACGTCGAGCCACTCGTTGAGCAGGAAGTCCAGGTCACGGCGGGACAGGATCAGCGACGACGACGGCACGGGATCTCCAGGCGCGGGTACGGCGGCGAGGTGCGAACCACTCCACACTAAGCCGGACGCCCGGCGGCCCGGCGGGGGCGGGGCGGGGAGCGCCCGCAGCCGATCCGAGGAGCACGGACCGGCCCGGACGTGATGCCGTGCGCCGAGCGGTCGCCGCTGTTCGAGGAGAGGACGACGGCTGTGTGCCGCCCCGTGGTGCTCGACGACCCCCTCCCGCGGTGCGGGAAGGGGTCGTCGGCTGCCGGGGTCAGCGGGGAACGCGGGGGGTGTCGCCCGGCTGCCCCACCGGCGGCGGGACCGAGGTGGGTGCGGCCGCGCCCACGGCCTCGGTGGCCTCCTCGGCCGGGTCGCCGGGGTCGCTGGTCGCCGTCCCGGCCGCCTCGCCCTGCCGGGCCTGGATGCCCGACTGGGTGCTCAGCGCGAGCTGGGGGAGGAACAGGAAGACGAAGAACCCGACCGCCACGACGCCGGCGGCGATGAGGAACACCAGGTCGATCGAGTTCGAGAAACCGACCTTGAACGGCTCGGCCAGCGCGGCCGGCAGCTCCTGGATGAAGGAGGTGTCGTCGAGGGCGCCCCCGCTGCCGGCGCCGAGCTGCTGGAACTGCGGGGCCAGCTCCGGGTCGGCCCGCACGGTGTCCTGGACGGCGGCGTCGATGTCCTGCGGCAGCCGGGTGAACAGGATGGACAGGAACGCCGCCGTCCCGATGGTGCCGCCCATCTGCCGGAAGAACGTGACCGAGGAGGTGGCCACGCCCATCTCCCGCGGGGAGACGGCGTTCTGCACGGCGAGGATGACCGGCTGGAAGTTGAAACCCAGCCCCAGGCCCAGCAGCACCATGAACGGCACCAGCGTCCACACCGAGGTGTCGGCGTCGACCAGGAAGGACATGGACAGCAGCGCCGTCACCATGAGGGCGATGCCGACCAGCGGGAACACCTTGTACCTGCCGGTCCTCGAGATGGCGATGCCCGAGCTCATCGCGCCGACCATGATGCCGGCGACCAGCGGGATCATCTGCAGCCCGGCCACGGTCGCGCTGGAGCCCTGCACGATCTGCAGGTACTGCGGGAGCAGCAGCAGCCCGCCGAACATCCCGGCGCCCATGACGATCGAGCCGATGCCGCTGACGGCGAAGCTGCGGTTGCGGAACAGCCGCAGGGGCAGCAGCGCGTCGTCCCGGTAGGCCCGCTCGGCCAGCACGAAGAGCGCGAAACCGACGGCGCCGATGACGTAGCAGGTGACCGCACCGGAGGAGGTCCAGCCCCAGACGCGGCCCTGCTCGGCGACGACGAGCAGCGGCACCAGGAAGGTCATCAGCGCCAGGGCGCCCGGCCAGTCGATCCGGTGCGGGCGGCGCTCGTGCGGCAGGTGCAGCACCCGCCAGACCGCGGCGAAGGCGAGCAGCCCGAGGGGCACGTTGACCCAGAAGATCCAGCGCCAGCCGTCGACGCCGAGCAGCGAGCCCTGGCCGGCGAAGAAGCCGCCGATGACCGGGCCCAGCACGCTCGAGGTGCCGAAGACCGCCATGAAGTAGCCCTGGTACCGCGAGCGCTCCCGCGGCGGCACGATGTCGCCGATGATCGCCAGGGCGAGCGACATCAGGCCACCGGCGCCGATGCCCTGCACCGCGCGGAACGCGGCCAGCTGGTACATCGTGTCGGCGAGGCCGCACAGCGCGGAGCCGACCACGAAGATCACGATCGCGAAGAGGTAGAACGGCCGTCGGCCGTAGATGTCGGAGAGCTTGCCGTACAGCGGCGTCGCGATCGTCGACGTGATCAGGAAGGCCGTGGTCGCCCAGGCCTGGAGGTCGTAGCCCTGCAGGTCGTCCGCGATCGTGCGGATCGCGGTGGCGACCACGGTCTGGTCCAGGGCGGCCAGGAACATCGCGACCATCAGACCGGCCAGGATCGTGACGATCTGCCGGTGGCTGAAGACGCCGCTCGCGTCGGGTGCGGCGGCCGCTGCACGGGCGCCCCTGCGCTCGGCTGCGGTGCTGCGGGTGGAGGTCATGCGGACACCGGCCGGGAGGAAGACGGGTTCTGGTCGTTCGGGAGGGTGGCGGCGATGCCGTCGAGCAGCCGGTCGAAGAGCCCGGTGAAGGTCGCCAGCTCGTCGTCGGTCCAGTCGGCGACGACGGTGCGCAGGAAGGCCACCCGCTCGGCGCGGAGCTCGTCCAGCTCGCTGTGCCCGGCGTCGGTGAGCACCAGCCGGCTGGCCCGGCCGTCGGACTCGTCCGCGACGCGGACCACCAGTCCGCGCTCGACCAGGAGGGTGATGTGCCGGCTGATGGTGGAGGGGTCGGCGTGCACGAGTTCGGCCAGCGCGCTCTGCCGCAACGGCCCCAGTCGCTGGAGCGGGAAGAGCAGGACCGACGCAGCCCGGTCACGGCCGCCTTCGGCCGTGTGCTGGGCCTTGATGCCGTGGATGAGCCGCATGAACCGGGGCATCTGCTCGCTGAGCGCCAGCAGCCCGGAATCGCGGCGCACCTCGGACGGGGACGTCGACATGGGGAACCTCGCGTGTCGGTGGAAACTGCATGCAACCTACACCTTGTTGCTGGGCGCATGCATCGATCTGGTCATGTGTCCCCGGCCACGGCGCCGGAGGTGGGATCCTGGGCGGGTTGCCCGCCGTCCGGTCAGGGCCGCGGGGCCATCGCACGGAGAGGACGCCGGGACAGACCGTGAGCGCACCGCACGACGACCTCCGGTCGCGGCTGTCCGGGTTGACGCTGGCCGACGAGCACCGGCTGCGCCGCCGGCTCGACGGGTTGCGCCGCACCAGGGAGGCGCGCGCCCGTGAGCAGCAGCGCGAGCGCATCGCGGCCGACGTCGCCGCTGCCGAGGAGCGGATCGCCCGGCGCCGGGCGGCCGTGCCGGCGATCTCCTACCCCGAGGACCTGCCGGTCAGCGCGCGGCGCGAGGACATCGCCGCCGCCCTCCGGGACGCGCAGGTCGTCGTCGTCGCCGGCGAGACAGGGTCGGGCAAGACCACCCAGCTCCCCAAGATCGCCCTCGAGCTCGGCCGGGGCGTGCGGGGCCGGATCGGGCACACCCAGCCCCGGCGGATCGCCGCGCGCAGCGTGGCCGAGCGGATCGCCGAGGAGCTGGGGACGCCGCTGGGCGAGACCGTCGGCTACAAGATGCGCTTCAACGACCAGGTGTCGGACGCGACCCTGGTCAAGCTGATGACCGACGGCGTCCTGCTGGCCGAGATCGCGCACGACCGGCTGCTGCGCCAGTACGACACGATCGTCATCGACGAGGCCCACGAGCGGAGCCTCAACATCGACTTCCTGCTGGGCTACCTGGCCCAGATCCTGCCGCGGCGCCCGGACCTGAAGCTGGTCATCACCTCGGCCACGATCGACGTCGAGCGGGTGGCGGCCCACTTCAGCGGCGCGCCGGTCGTGGAGGTCAGCGGGCGCACGTACCCCGTCGAGGTGCGCTACCGCCCGGTCGTCGACCCCGACGACCCGGACTCCGACGAGGACCGCGACCAGGTGACGGCGATCCTGGACGCCGTCGACGAGCTGGTGGCCGAGGGGCCCGGGGACATCCTCGTCTTCCTCGCCGGCGAGCGGGAGATCCGCGACACCCAGGACGCGCTCGCCGACCGCGCGCTGCCGGGCACCGAGATCGTGCCCCTCTACTCGCGGCTGTCGGCGGCCGACCAGCACAAGGTCTTCGCCCCGCACACCGGCCGGCGCATCGTGCTGGCCACCAACGTCGCCGAGACCTCGCTGACGGTGCCGGGCATCCGCTACGTCATCGACCCCGGCACGGCGCGCATCTCCCGGTACAGCCATCGCACGAAGGTGCAGCGGCTGCCGATCGAGCCGGTCAGCCAGGCCTCGGCCCGGCAGCGCTCCGGTCGCTGCGGGCGGCTCGGGCCGGGCATCGCCATCCGGCTCTACACCGAGGCCGACTACGAGTCCCGCCCCGAGTTCACCGACCCGGAGATCCTGCGCACCAACCTGGCGTCGGTGCTGCTGCAGATGGCCGCGCTCGACCTCGGCGCGGTGGAGGACTTCCCGTTCGTCGACCCGCCGGACCGGCGGGCGGTCGCCGACGGGCTGGCCCTGCTCGAGGAGCTGCACGCGCTCGACGAGCACGGCCGGCTCACCCCGACCGGCCGGGCGCTGGCCGCGCTGCCGCTGGACCCGCGGATGGCCCGCATGGTGGTCGAGGCCGACCGGCGCGGTGTGCTGGAGGAGGTGCTGGTCATCGCGGCCGGGCTGACCATCCAGGACCCGCGCGAGCGGCCGACCGAGCACCAGCAGGCGGCCGACCAGATGCACGCCCGGTTCGCCGACGAGAACTCCGACTTCCTCGCCCTGCTGAACCTGTGGCGCTACCTCGGTGAGCAGCAGGAGGCGTTGTCCGGAAACCAGTTCCGCCGCACGGTGAAGCGGGAGTTCCTGCACTACCTGCGCATCCGCGAGTGGCAGGACCTGCACGGCCAGCTGCGCGGCACCGCCCGCCGGCTCGGCATGACGCTGAACGGCGCCGCCACCGAGCCTGACGAGCGCGGCATCACCGCCGCCCTGCTCGCCGGCCTCCTCAGCCACGTCGGCATGCAGGCGGAGGTGGTGAAGACGCGGGACGGGAAGCCCGGTCGTCCCGGCCGCGAGTACCTGGGCACGCGGAACACCCGTTTCGTGCTCGCCCCCGGCACGCCGCTGGCGAAGAAGCCGCCGCGCTGGGTGGTGGCCGCCGAGCTGGTCGAGACCAGCCGGCTGTTCGCGCGCACGGTCGGCCGCATCGACCCCGAGACGGTGGAGAAGCTCGCCGACCACCTGGTCAAGCGCCAGTACTCCGAGCCGCGGTGGGACGCCAAGCGGGGCTCCGTCGTCGCCACCGAGCGGGTCACCCTCTACGGGCTGCCGCTCGTGGTCGGCCGCCGGGTGCAGTACGGCTCCATCGACCCGGCCGTCTCCCGGGAGCTGTTCATCCGGCACGCGCTGGTGCAGGGGGAGTGGACCACCCACCACCGTTTCTGGGCGGAGAACCAGCGGGCGATCGAGCGGGTCGCCGAGCTGGAGGAGCGCGCCCGCCGGCGCGACATCGGCGTCGACGACGAGACGCTGTTCGAGCTCTACGACGCGCGGGTCCCCGCCGACGTCGTCTCCACCCGGCACTTCGACACGTGGTGGAAGCGGGCCCGCCACGAGCAACCCGACCTGCTCACCTTCACGCCGGAGATGCTCACCAACGCGGCCGCGGCGGCGCAGGTCCGCCCGGAGGACTTCCCCGACGAGGTGCGGCTGTCCCAGGCGCTCACCCTGCCCCTCTCGTACGCGTTCGCCCCCGGCAGCGCCGAGGACGGCGTGACGGTCGACGTGCCGCTGGGCGTGCTGGACTCGGTGGCCCAGCGGACGTCGGGGGAGTCGCTGGCCTTCACCGTGCCCGGCCTGCGCGAGGAGCTGGTGACGGCGCTGCTGCGCACCCTGCCCAAGGGCCTGCGCCGAGCGCTGGTGCCCATCCCCGACCGGGTGCGGGCGGTGCTGCCCGGGATCGACCCGGGGGAGCCGCTGCTGCCGGCGCTGGAGCGCGAGCTGCGCCGGGCCGCGGGCGTGGTGGTCCCGCCCGACGCGTGGCAGCCCGGTCAGGTGCCCGATCACCTGCGCGCCACCTTCCGCGTGCTCGACGACCAGCACCGGCCCCTGGCCACCGGCAAGGACCTCGCCGCGCTCAGGGCGCAGGTGGCCCCGCAGGCCCGGGCCGGTCTGGCGCGGGCGGCCTCGGACCTCGAGCGCACCGGGTGCACGTCCTGGGAGTTCGGCGAGCTGCCCCGCACCGTGGAGGTGCGTCGCGGCGCCCACGTCGTCACGGCGTACCCCGCGCTGGTGGACGAGGGGACGACGGTGGGGATCCGCGTCGTCCCGACCGAGGCCGAGGCGACCCGGCTGACCTGGCGCGGCGCCCGCCGGCTGTTGGTCCTGGTCGCCGGCTCGCCGGTCAAGCAGGTGGTCAAGGGGCTGGGCCCGGCCACCCGGCTGGCCCTGCAGTTCAACCCGGACGGCGAGATCCCCGACCTGGTCGCCGACTGCGTGGACGCCGCCGCCGACGAGCTGATCGCCGCCGCCGGGGGGCCGCCCCGCGACGCGGCCTCCTTCGGCGCCCTGGTCGCCGCGGCGAAGGGGCAGCTGCTCCGGCTCACCGTCGACACGGTCGGGCGCGTCGAGGCGGTGCTGACCCGGGCGCGCGAGGTGGCGGTCGCGATCGGCGGCGCGCCCGCCCGCCGGGTGCCCGACGCGGCCGTGGCCGACCTGCGGCGGCAGATGACCGGGCTGCTGCACCGGGGTTTCGTCGCCGCGACCGGCCGCCGCCGGCTGCCCGACGTCGTCCGGTACCTGACGGCCATGGCGCACCGGCTGGAGAAGCTGCCGGCCAACGCGGTGCGCGACGAGCTGTGGATGCAGCAGGTCGCGGCCGTGACCGCGGAGTACGAGCAGCTGCGGAGGCAGGTGCCCCCGACCGGGGCGCCGGACGACCCGGTGACCCGGGTGCGCTGGATGCTCGAGGAGCTGCGGGTGGGGCTGTTCGCCCAGAACGTGGGCACGCCCCGCCCGGTGTCCGAGCAGCGCATCTACAAGGCGATCGACGCGATCGGCGTCTAGGACCCCGGCCCGGCCCCGTTCTCCTTCAGCAACGCCGAGATGCGCTGCCGGGTGACCCCGAAGAGGGCGGCGATCCGGTTGATGCTCACCTGCTCGCGCTGCAGGGCCGCCGCCTCCTCGCGGCGCCACTGGGAACCGGCGGTCGCCAGGCAGGACAGCACCGTGGAGATGCTCTCCACGACGAGCGGGCGGGACTCCTCGGTGACCAGCTCCAGCCACGGCTGGCCGGCCCGGCGGGCGGCCAGCAGCGCCTCGGCGCGCGCCCGCGCCCTGGCCAGCTCGTCCACCGACTCGTCGATGCGCCGGACGAGCTCGTCGAGCGCATCGAGTGCCGTGTCGTCTCCGGTTGGCCGGGGGGCACTCATGCGCGCTCCTCGAGGTGTGGGCGACAAGGACGTGCGGAGTCTAGATGTAACCCCCATTGCATGCAGCGGCGGTTGCATGCAATGGGGGTTGCGCATCCGGGTGGCGCTGGGGATAGTCGTGGGCAACGTATTGAGTTCTCCGGCCGCCCTGCCGATGTCGTCAGCGATGGGCCTTCCCGCTGCTCCCTCGCCCACTGCCAGAACGGAACGCCGCATGTCCACGCTCAGCGCCAGCCTCGACCTCCCCCCGGTCGCCGCCAGCGTGCCGGTGGCCCGGCGGCTGGTCCGCGAGCTGCTGCGGTCCTGGGGTGCCCGCCAGGACCACGAGGACGCCGCCCTGCTGGTCACCGAGCTGGTGGCGAACGTGGTGGACCACGTGGGCGGCACCGCCTGCCTCACCGTGGAGGCGACCCTCTCCGAGGACTGGCTGCGCCTCGCCGTCGTCGACTGCTCGCCCGCCCGCCCGGCGGTGCAGCCGTTCTCCCCGGACCGCCCCCGGGGCCGGGGGATGCTCATGGTGGAGGTGCTCGCCGACCGGTGGGGCTGCGAGGACCACCGCGACGGCAAGCGCGTGTGGTTCGAGCTGCGCCCACCCCGGCTGTGACGCACCGGCTGGTTTGCCGGGCTCGCCGATCGGGGACCGGCGAGGAGGAAGCCAGCCGAAGGAGGGACCGCGCGATGAGCGAGCCGAACACCCACGCCGCCGGTGAGGACGTCTCCGACGAGGAGATGATCGAGACCGTGGCGGGCCAGACCGACAGCGCGTCGGAGAACGCCGACGTCGCGGGCAAGGACTGGGACGGCGACCCGGGGTCCGCACCGGCCCCCGGCGACCAGGCCTGAGCGCCCCGCACCGCCCCCGTCCCGTTCCCGGGCCGGGGGCGGTGCCACGTGGGGGCCCGGCGTTGGCACACTGCGGTGATGAGCGCCACAGCGGAGCAGCTGAGCCGGCCCGCCCGCACCGCGGCCCGCTGGGCGGTCCGGCACGGCCTGCCGGCGGTGTACCTCTCCCGCAGCGCCCGCCGGGGTGACGCCGTCGGCCGGCTGATGCGCGACCCGGCCCTCCGCGAGCAGCCCTACGGGCTGTACGAGGAGCTGCGCGCCCGCGGACCGCTCACCGGCAGCAGCCTGGGGCTGGTCACGACGTCCCACCCCGTGGCCCAGGAGGTGCTGCGCAGCGACCGCTTCGGCGTGGGCTGGGACCGCGCGACGGCGCCGCGGCTCGTCCGCTGGGCGCTGCAGTTCGGTGACGACCCCACCGCGGCCGGGGTGGCCGAGCCGCCGTCCATGCTCGTCGTCGACCCACCCGACCACACCCGGTTCCGCCGGCTGGTCAGCCGCGCCTTCACCCCGCGGGCGACGGCGGCGTTCGAGCCGGCCGTCCGGCGCACCGCCGAGCGGCTGCTCGACGACCTCGAGCGCCGGGACGGCGTCGTCGACCTCGTCGAGGCCTATGCGGCACAGCTGCCCGTGCTGGTCATCGCCGAGCTCCTGGGCGTCCCCGTGGCGCGCCGCGAGGACTTCCTCCGCTGGGGCGCGGCGGCGGCCGCCACCCTCGACCCGGGCCTGCCGCTGGGCCGTTTCCTGGCCGCGGAGCGGGCGCTGCGGGCGATGCACCGCTTCCTCGGCGAGCACTTCGCGCGGCTCCGCCGGGAGCCCGGCGAGGACCTGGTCAGCCGGCTGGTCACCCTGCCGCCCGACGAGGCGCTCGACGACCGGGAGCTGCACGCCACGGTCCTGCTGCTCCTGGGCGCGGGCTTCGAGACCACGGTCAACCTGCTGGGCAACGCCGTGGTGCTGCTGGACGCGCACCGCGACCAGTGGGACGCCCTGCGCGGTGGGGACGCGAGCTGGGACGACGCCGTCGAGGAGGTGCTGCGGCTGGACAGCCCCGTGCAACTGACCGGCCGGACGGCGCGCGCGGACCTCGAGCTCGCCGGACGGCGGGTGGGCGCCGGCATGCGGGTGACCCTCCTGCTGGGCGCGGCGAACCGCGATCCCGACGTCTTCCCCGACCCGGCGCGGTTCGACGTCACCCGGGCCAACGCGCGGGAGCACCTGGCGTTCTCCGGGGGCATCCACTACTGCCTGGGCGCGGGGCTGGCCCGGCTGGAGGGCGCCGTGGGCCTGCAGGCACTGGGCGAGCGCTTCCCGGGCCTGCGCGTGGCCGGCCGCCCGGAGCGCCGGGACCTGCAGACCCTGCGCGGCTTCGGAGTGCTCCCGGTCGCGCCCCGCTGACCCCTTGTCGATCAGGTCACCTGGTCGTCCGGGGTCCTGGCTCGCGGTCGGCGGTGAGCCAGGACCCCGTCAGGTGAGCCAGGACGCCACCGGTCCGTCAGCTGCCGGGGACCAGCATGCCCGCGCCGACGGTGGCGTTGGTCGCCTCGTCGACGAGGATGAAGCGCCCGGTCACGCGGTTGCGCGAGTACTGGTCCACGAACAGCGGCTGGGTGGTGCGCAGCCGCACCCGGCCGATGTCGTTCAGGCCGAGCTCGGTCGCGTCCTGCTCGCGGTGCAGCGTGTTCACGTCCAGCCGGTACTGCAGCTCCTTGACCACCGCCCGCACCGACCGGGTCGTGTGCTTGACGGCCAGCCGCTGCCGGGGGCGCAGCGGCTCGTCGGTCATCCAGCACACCAGCGCGTCGAGGTCCTGCGTCACGTGCGGCGCGTTCGCCGGCCGGCAGATCAGGTCGCCGCGGGAGACGTCCAGGTCGTCGGCCAGCCGCACGGTCACCGACATCGGGGCGAACGCCTCCTCGACCGGGCCGCGGGGCCCGTCGATGCCGGCGATCGTCGTCGTCAGGCCGCTGGGCAGCACCTGCACCTCGTCGCCGGGGCGCAGCACGCCGCTGGCGACGGTCCCGGCGTAGCCCCGGTAGTCGTGGTGCGCGTCGGACTGCGGCCGGATCACGTACTGCACCGGGAAGCGCACGTCGATCAGGTTGCGGTCGCTGGCCACGTGCACGTGCTCGAGGTGGTGCAGCAGCGAGGGGCCCTGGTACCAGGGCGTGTTCTCCGACCGGCGGACGACGTTGTCGCCGTGCAGCGCGGAGATCGGCACCACGGTGAGGTCGGGGACGTCGAGCTTGGCGGCGAAGGAGGTGAACTCGTCGCGGATCGCCTCGTAGGTCTCCTCCGACCAGTCGACGAGGTCCATCTTGTTGACGGCGACGACCAGGTGCGGCACCCGCAGCAGCGAGGCGAGGAAGGCGTGCCGCCGGCTCTGCTCCAGCATGCCCTTGCGGGCGTCGACCAGCACGATCGCCAGGTCGGCCGTGGAGGCGCCGGTGACCATGTTCCGCGTGTACTGCACGTGGCCCGGGGTGTCGGCGAGGATGAACGTGCGCCGCGGGGTGGCGAAGTACCGGTAGGCGACGTCGATGGTGATGCCCTGCTCGCGCTCGGCGCGCAGGCCGTCGGTGAGCAGCGCCAGGTCGACGTAGTCGCCCTTGCTGGCCCGCTCGACCGCCTCGTACTGGTCCTCGAAGACGGCCTTGCTGTCGTACAGCAGGCGGCCGATCAGCGTGCTCTTGCCGTCGTCCACCGAGCCGGCGGTCGCGATGCGCAGGATGTCCTTGCGCGCGGTGGCGATCTCGGCGGCCGCCTCGGCGGCGGCCGAGTGGACGTCGACGGGGGCGTCGGGCTGGGCGGCGGTCATCGGGCGGTCTCCTGGCGCAGGACGGCGGCGTGGCGGACGCTGGTCTCCGTCGACCGGGGAGGCAGCGGGTGTTCGTGTTGCTCGCCGTGCCGGGACTGCTCGTCGTGGTCGCGGGCTACGTCGTCGGCTTCGCCGTGGCGGACTGGGTGTGCGGGCTGCTGGGCGCGCGGCCGGGCGGGACGCCGGAGCTCGCCGGCTGGCTGACGGGGCTGCTGCTGCTCGCCGTCGTGCTGCGGCTGCTGGTGGGCCGCCTGCGCCGCCGGAGCAAGGACGGCGGGCATCAGAAGTAGCCCTCCTTCTTGCGGTCCTCCATGGCGGCGTCGCTGACCTTGTCGTCACCGCGGGTTGCCCCGCGCTCGGTCATGCGGGTCACCGCGATCTCGGCGATGACCTCCTCGACCGTGGCGGCGGTGGAGGGGACGGCGGCGGTCAGGTTGGCGTCGCCGACCGTGCGGTAGCGGACGCTCCGGCGCTGGACCTGCTCGCCCTCGCGCGGGTGGATGAACTCGTTGACCGCGTAGAGCATCCCCTGGCGCTCGACGACGTCCCGCTCCTGCGCGAGGTAGAGCGGGGGGATGGCGATCTCCTCGCGCAGGACGTACTGCCAGATGTCCAGCTCGGTCCAGTTCGACAGCGGGAAGACCCGGATCGACTCGCCGAGGTGGATGCGGCCGTTGTAGAGGTCCCAGAGCTCGGGGCGCTGGTTCTTGGGGTCCCACTGGCCGAACTCGTCGCGGAAGGAGAAGACGCGCTCCTTGGCCCGCGCCTTGTCCTCGTCCCGGCGGGCGCCCCCGAACAGCGCGGTGAAGCCGTGCTCCTCGACCGCGTCCAGCAGCACCGGCGTCTGGATGCGGTTGCGCGAGCCGTTGGGCTCCTCCTTGACGGTGCCCGCCGCGATGGCGTCGGGCACGGAGGCGACCACGAGCTGGACGTCCAGCTCCGCGACCCGCCGGTCGCGGAACGCCAGCACCTCGGGGAAGTTCAGCCCGGTGTCCACGTGCATGACCGGGAACGGGATGCGGGCGGGCGCGAACGCCTTGCGGGCCAGCTCCAGCATCACGATGGAGTCCTTGCCGCCGGAGAACAGCAGCACCGGCCGCTCGAGCTCGGCGACCACCTCACGGATGACGTGGATGGACTCGGCCTCCAGCGTCTCCAGCTGGCTGAGCCGGTAGTCGGGCGTCGTCACGCGCGCATGCTCCACGGGGTAGGGATCGGGTCGGCGACCGGCGCAACCCGATCGGATCGGTGCGGATTCCCGCCCAGTCTCCGCTATCGGGCCGCGGCGACCGCAGCCAGCACCTCGGGCGCCAGCTCGGGACGGGCCACGACCAGGTCCGGCAGCGAGGGATCGGGGGCGTTGTAGACCAGCGGCGACCCGTCCAGCCGGCAGGTCACCAGCCCCGCCGCGCGGGCCACGGCGACCGGTGCGGCGGAGTCCCACTGGTACATGCCGCCGCCGTGCACGTAGGCGTCGACCTCCCCGCGCACGACCGCGAGCGCCTTGTAGCCCGCCGAGCCCATCGGCACCAGCTCGCCCCCGAGCGCGTCGGCCACGGCCTGCGCCTCGGCCGGGGGCCGGGTGCGGCTGACGGCGATGCGGACCGGTCCGTCCGGGCGCGGCGGCAGTGCCGGAGCCGGGTCGGTGACGTGCATTTCGTCCAGCGCCGGCAGGGCCACCGCGGCGGCCACGAGCTCGCCCCCGGCCCAGAGGGCGACGTGCACCGCCCAGTCGCCGCGGGCCGGGTCGGAGTACTCGCGGGTGCCGTCGAGCGGGTCGACGATCCACACGCGGTCGGCGGTCAGCCGGCGGGCGTCGTCCACCGCCTCCTCGCTGAACACGGCGTCCCCGGGGCGGGCGCCGGTGAGCACCCCGAGGATCGCCCGCTGCGCGGCGGCGTCCCCGGCATCGCCCAGCGCGCGCCCCTCCGGGCCGCCGGTCCGCAGCGGCAGCAGCGCGTCCGCCGCGGCCCGGGCCGCCGCCTGGGCGACCTCGACGTCCCGGCCTACGCCGGTCACACCTGCTCCACGACGGTGGCGTCCCCGGGGTTGCCCGGCGGGCGGTGCGCTCCGGAGACGTCGGTGACCGAGCCGAAGTAGCTCTCCAGCTTCTCCGGTCGGGGCATGACGAAGATCCCGCGCGCCTCGACCAGCGGCCGGTCGGGTGCGTCGGCCAGCGCGATGGATCCGGCGATGACCGACTTGCGGCCCGAGGTCTCCTCCACCCAGCCGCGGAAGGCCAGCGGGCGGCCGAGGGGAACCGGCCCCCGGTAGTCCAGCTCGAGGTGCGCGGTCATGCCCCACAGCCCGTTGACGGCTGCGGTGTCACCCAGCACCTGGTCCATGAAGAGCGCGCTCATCCCGCCGTGCAGGAACGTGGGCGGGCCCTCGTAAGCCGCGCCGAGCGTGGCTTCGGCGCTGACCACGCCGTCGGTCACCCGGAACCGCAGCGGCGGGGCCATGCCGTTGGCCACGCCGCTGACCGGGTTGAACGTCCGCCGCCGGGCGGCGGGATCGTCCAGGCGCGGCAGCTGGGACAGCGGCCGGCGGGGGCCCTCGAGCTGCCCGGTGGCCGCCCGCACCAGCTCGGCGGCCGAGCGGACCGCGGTCGCATCCGCCGTGGTGGTCGCCGAGAGCTCGATCAGCTCGCGCAGCGCCGCGGCCAGGTCGACCGAGGCGGTCATCAGGTCGGCGTCGGCCGGAGCGCCGGGATCGGGAGCGCCGTCGTTCGTCGTCACCGGGCGATGGTCCCAAGCGGCCTCAGGCGGCGGGTGCGCCACCCCCGGAGGGCCCGCTCCGCGGCAGCCGCACGGTCACCGCGAGCCCCTCGCCGGGCGCGGTCTCCAGCGACGCCGACCCGCCGTGGGCGGCGGCCAGCGACGCGACGATCGACAGCCCGAGGCCGGTGCCGCCGGCGGCGCGGGTCCGGGAGGCGTCCGCCCGGTAGAACCGCTCGAACGCGCGGTCGGCGTCGGCCCGGTCCATCCCCGGGCCCTCGTCGGCGACCCGCAGCAGCAGCGCATCGGCGTCGTCGGGGGCCTCGGCCACGGAGACCAGCACCCGGGTGGACGGCGGGGTGTGGGTGAGCGCATTGGTGACGAGGTTGCCGACCACCTGGCGCAGCCGGCTCTCGTCGCCGAGCACGACCGGGACGTCGGTGAGCGACTCGTCCAGGTGCAGGCTGATCGGCCGGTCGGGCTGGACGGCGCGGGCGTCGTGCACCGCGTCGCCGGCGACCGCGGCGAGGTCGACCGGGGCCACGGACAGCGGCCGTTGCTGGTCCATGCGGGCCAGCAGCAGCAGGTCCTCGACGAGGAGTCCCATGCGCCCGCCCTCGGCCTCGATGCGCTGCATCAGCCGGGCGACATCCTCCTCCGAGCGCACGGCGCCCTGGCGGTACAGCTCGGCGAAGCCGCGGATCGAGGTCAGCGGGGTGCGCAGCTCGTGGCTGGCGTCGGCGACGAACCGGCGCATCCGGTGCTCGGACCCGCGCGCCTGCTCCTCCGACGCCTGCTGGGCGCGGAAGGCGGCCTCGATGCGGGCGAGCATGCCGTTGAGCGCCGTCGAGAGCCGGCCCACCTCGGTGCGCTCGTCGCCGACGGGGACGCGCCGGGAGAGGTCGCCCGCGGCGATGGCGGCGGCGGTGCGCTCGACGTCGACCAGCGGGCGGAGGCTGTTGCGCACCAGCACGTACCCGGCGGCACCCAGCAGCACCAGGAGGGAGAGCCCCACGACCAGCTCGATGCGGACCAGGCGGGAGATGGCCCGTTCCACGCCCGCGTTGTCGTCGCCGACGACCAGGGTGTACCCGCCGGGCAGCTGGCCCGAGGTCATCCGCCACCGCTCGCCGTCGACCCAGACGGTGAACGGGCGGTTGTCCGCCCGGAGCCGCTCCACCGCCTTGCCGCTCAGCTCGGGCACGTCGTCCCCGCGCGGCCCCTGGGGCTCGCCGAGGACCACCGGCTCGTCGCTGTCGGGCGCGAGGCACGCGACGTACAAGGGGTTGGGCGCGGGGTCGCCGGGCTGGCGGCAGGCGGCGGCCACGTCGGGGCGCAGGTTGTAGTCGACGAAGAGCCCCAGCTCGGCGTCCCGCTGGTCCTGCAGGTAGTCGCGCAGCAGCGAGGTGGTGGCCAGCCCGGTCGCCAGCAGGGCGGCGCTCAGCAGCGCCACAGTCAGCGCGACGAGGGTGACCCGGAGCGGGACCCGTGGGCCCCGCACCGGCGCGGGAGGAACCGTCATGCGCCCCGCGGCAGCCGCAGCGTGTACCCGACCCCCCGGATGGTGTGCAGCAGCCGCGGCTCGGTCGTGTCGATCTTGCGGCGCAGGTAGGAGATGTAGGACTCGACGACGTTGGCCTCGCCGTTGAAGTCGTAGTTCCACACGTGGTCGAGGATCTGCGCCTTGGAGAGCACCCGCCCGGCGTTGGCCATCAGGTAGCGCAGCAACTTGAACTCGGTGGGGGAGAGGCTGATGACCTCGCCGGCCTTGATGACCTCGTGGCTCTCCTCGTCCAGCTCGATGTCGGCGAACGTCAGCCGCGGGGCCTCGGCGGCCCGCTGCGCGCCGACGGTGCGCCGCAGCACGGCGCGGATGCGTGCCACGACCTCGTCCAGGCTGAACGGCTTGGTGACGTAGTCGTCGCCGCCGAGCGTCAGGCCGGAGACCTTGTCCTCCGCGGCGTCCCGGGCGGTGAGGAAGAGCACCGGGGTGTGGCGGCCGCTCTCGCGGAGACGCCGGACGACGCCGAAGCCGTCCAGCCCGGGCATCATCACGTCGAGCACCAGCAGGTCCGGCCGGAACGAGGCGGCCAGGGCGAGAGCCTGCTGGCCGTCCGCGGCGGTGGCCACCTCGAAGCCCGCGTAGCGGAGGCTCGCCGAGAGCAGCTCGCGGATGTTCGGCTCGTCGTCCACCACGAGCAGGCGGGCCTCGGGGGCCGTGCGCCCGGTGGGCTGGGTGCCGGACATCGTTCCTCCGGGGGCGTGCGCCGGTGCCGTTGACATGCACCCAGGGTGGGCGCGCCGGCTGCAGTGGGTCTGGACGCTACCTGTGAACCCGCTGGGAGCGGGTCAGTCGCGAGGCGGGGAGAGCACCGACGGTGTACGCCGATGCGCAGTTTCCGCGCGGCAGAGTGTGCATCCGCGCACCTTGTCGGTACCGGGTCAGCCGGCGGGGGACATGGCGCGCCCGCGCCGCCAGTAGCCGATCGCGTGGTGCTGGGCCCGGCCCAGCCCCCAGCGCCCGCGCAGGTCGGCGCGGATGGCGCGCACGGCGGCCGACTCCGCGCCCACCCAGGCGAACACGTCGTCGCCCGGGGGCCGCTCCAGCGAGGCCACGGCGTCGACGAGCAGCGTGCTCTCCCCGGGCGGGGTGGCGCCCCGGTGCAGCCAGCGCAGCTCGACCCCCGGCGGGCCGGCCAGCCCCTGCTCCTCCTCGGGGCCGGCGACCTCGAGGTAGGCGATCCCGGTGCTGTCGATCGGGGCGGCGCCGAGGATGCGGCTCACCGCGGGCAGCGCCGTCTCGTCCGCCACCAGGAGCAGCCACCGGGCCGGGCGCTCGGCGAGCGAGGCGGCGCCGGCGACGCCGAGCAGGGCGCCGGGGCGTGCCGCGGCGGCCCAGGACGCGGCCGGGCCGTCGCCGTGCAGCACGAAATCGATGTCCACCTCGCCCACGGCTGGGTCCTGCCGGCGGGCGGTGTAGCTGCGCAGCGCCACGCCGTGGCTGCCGTCGGGCCACACCACGCGGCCGTCGCGCTGGAGGAGCGGCCAGCGGGGAGCGGCATCGTCCACCCGCGGCACCAGGAGGTTCACCGTGGGCCCGGCGGCGGCCACGGCCTCCGGCGTCCCCGACAGCGTCACCCGGCGGACCGAGGGGGTCACGTCGGTGACCGCGACGACGGTGAGGACGTCGACCGGGCGCAGACCGTCCACGAGGGCGGCGTCGTTCGCGGTGGTCACGTCGTCCGAGCCTAGGCGGGCAGGCGATCGGGCCCCCGATGTGTGTGCGCACCGCGCTGCGGGCACCGGCAGGGGCAGCACCGTCCGACGAAGGAGAAGACGATGGCCGACGACTTCGAGAAGGGCGACCACGTCGCCTGGAAGAGCCACGGGTCGAAGACCGAGGGCACGGTGGAGAAGAAGATCACGTCCGACACCGAGGCCTCTGGTCGCACCGTGCGCGCCAGCAAGGACGACCCGCAGTACGAGGTCCGCAGCGACAAGTCCGGGCGCACCGCGGTGCACAAGCCCGGCGCGCTCGACGAGGCCTGATCCTTCGCGGACGGACCCACGGCCCGGCGCTGCCGGGCCCGATCAACAGGAGGCACACGTGACCGAGTCCGCAGGCGCGTCCTCGCGCAGCACCAAGCACAACCCCCGGCTCGACGAGGAGCTCGAGCACGAGGTCCAGGGCATGCTCAAGGCCGAGCGGGCCACCCGGGCGCACGAGTGGCGCGAGGTGGAGCCGGTCGCCGAGGGGCAGCCGGACATCGACGCGGACCCGGCGGGCACGCTCGTCGGCGGGACGCCGGTGGGCATGGACGAGGACGCCGTGGTGGCCCGCGCCGAGCTGTCGCGCTGGCTGGACCGGGCCGACTTCCCGAGCAGCGGACCCGACCTGGTCGAGGCCGCGCGCGACCACCGGGCGCCCGACGTCGTCGTCGCCGAGCTGGAGCGGTTGCCGCAGGGCGAGACGTTCGAGCGGATCGGCGACGTCGTCCGGGCCCTGGGGTACCCGACCGAGACCGGCCCTGGCCCCGGGGCCTCGGAGCCCGCGCAGGACTCCTGACCCACGGGCGGCGAGGGCGCCGGCTCAGCCGCCGGCCCCCTCCCGCGCCACGTGCGCCGCGATCTCCTCGGCGCCGCGGCGGGGGAACAACCGCGAGCCGGGGAAGCCCTTCACGATCTGCCGCATGTCCTGCACGGTGTCGACCAGGTCGTGGACGTCGGTGCCCACGTTCTCGAGTCCCTTGAGAGCGGGCAGCACCTGGTCGTCCAGGTGGCCGAGCACCTGCGGCAGCCGGTCGATCAGCGTGATGAGCGCGTCGACCTCCGTCGCGTCGAACTCGGCCGCCAGCCGCCGCAGCGACGGCGCCAGCGCGACGAGGGCCGGCTCGTAGTCGGCGAGCAGCGGCTCCGCCCGGCCGACCATCCCCTCGGCCCGGCCGACGAGTTCGTCCGCCCGCCCGACCGTGCTGCCGACGTCGGTCACGGCCTGCTCGGCCCGCTGGCGGGTGCCGTCCATGTCGGTGATGGCCTGCTCGGCGCGCTGGCGGGTGCTGCCCATGTCGGTGATGGCATCGTCGGCGCGCTGGCGGGTGGCGCCCATGTCGGTGATGGCGTCGTCGGCGCGCTGGCGGGTGGTGCCCATGTCGGTGATGGCCTGCTCGGCCCGCTGGCGGGTGCTGCCCATGTCGGTGATCGCCTGCTCGGCCCGCTGGCGGGTGGTGCCCATGTCGGTGATGGCGTCGTCGGCGTTCCGGCGGGTCTCACCGATCCCAGCGATCGCCTCGTCGGCGTTCCGCCGGGTCTCACCGATCCCCGCGATCGCCTCGTCGGCGGTGGCGCGCGTGGCGTCCAGCCGGGTGATCGCCCCGTCCGCGCGGTCCAGCAACGCATCCACGCGGTCGACGGCGCCGGACACCCGGCCGAGCAGCCCTTCCAGCTCGCCGAGCACGGCCGCGGCGCGGGGCACGAGCGCGAGCGCGTCACCGAGGCCGTCCCGCACGCCTCCTACCAGCGCGACGACGTCGGAGGGGCCGGGCACGGAGGGCATGCGCACCGTGCGAACGCTACGCAGTGCGCCCGTGGGCCACCATCCGATCGTGCCCGGTCCACCCGACGGAGGTGGTGCCGGCTCGGGAGTGCCCCGCGCGTCGGCGTGGTCATCGCAGATCCGCCCGTATCGTGGGACGACGGGCACGGACATGCGGACGACGAGAAGGTGTCGACACCTGTGGGGGATCAGCCGACGTGGGACGACGCGGGTGACCGCGACCTCCCCGGTCGCAAGCGCCGCGGGCGCACCCCGGAGGGCGGCGCCGCCGAGCCGGTGACGGTGGAGCAACTGCTCGCCCGGCAGGGCAACGACGTCGGTGGCCGACGGGCCGCCCGGCGCAGCGCCGCGCAGCCGGCCTCCCGCCGCGGCGCCGCGGCGCCCGACGCCCGCCGGACGGGGGCGGACGACCGCCGGGACGGTGCCCCGTCCCGGCCGGCCGACCGCGGCGAGCGAGCGCGGGGCGGTGCCGCGGACGATCCCGCCGTCCGGTCGGGGCTCCCACCGGTTCCCGGCGCCGCGCAAGCCGGGAACGTCCCGCGTGTCCAGCCCGGCCTCCCGCCGGTCCCCGGCGCCCGGCCGGGGTTCCCGCCCGTCCCCGCTGCCCAGCCGCGACCGCCTGCACGGACCGGTCCGGCCGGGACGCCGGCAGCGTGGGCGCCCGACGAACGGCCCTCCCGGCGCAGCGGCCCCATCCCCCCGCTCCCCGGCCTGGCTGCGCCGCCCCCGTCGGGCGCCACCCGCCGTCGGGTGCCGGCCGGCCGCCCGCCGCGCAGCCCGGGCCGCAGGCGCCTGATGCGTGCCGTCACGGCGCTGGCCGCCGTCGTGGGCGTCGTCGTCCTGTACCACCTGGCCCTCTACTTCTACGTCGACCAGCGCATCGACCGGGTCGACGCGCTGGCCCTCGACGGTCCGGAGATCCTCGCCCCCGACCTCCAGGACGCCGCAGAGACCTACCTGGTGGTCGGCACCGGGGTCCCCGGGCAGACCGGGGCGGACTCCGTGGCCACCCTCCTCGTCTCCGTCTCGGCCGAGGGTGACCGTGCGGCGCTGGTCAGCGTGCCTCCCACGGCCCTCGTGGACACCCCGATGTGCCGCACCCCCGAGGGCACCCTGCGCAACCCGGTCACCGAGGCGTTCGCGAGTTCGCTGCTCGACGGCGGGCCGGCGTGCATGGTGCGGGTGATCCAGCAGCTGTCCGGGCTCCGGGTCGACCACTACCTGGGCGTGGACCTCACCCGACTCCCGGGGATGGTCGACGCCCTGGGCGGCGTCCCCGTCTGCATCGTCCCCACCGCAGCGACCGCGGCCGCGGCGACCCCGCCCGTGGCCGGCCCCTCGGAGCTCTCCGGCGACGCGGCGTCGGGCTTCCTGCAGCCGGACGACAGCGGCGTCGACGTCACCGGGGCGGCCGTCGCCGAGCGGGCGCAGCGCCTGCTCACCTCGACCCTGCGGGCGGCGATGTCCGCGGACACGCTGCTCGACCCCGTCACGCTGACGCGCTTCCTGTCCCGCGCGTCGGACGCGCTGACCGTCGACGACCAGACGACGCTGGGTGATCTGCGCGCGCTCGCCGGGACCCTCGGCGACCTCTCCGGCGACGCGGTGCAGCGCGCCGGGCTGCCGGTCGCGCAGGTGGGGTACGTACCGGCTGGAACCGACCGGGCGTACGTCGTCCTCGATGCGCCGGCCACCCGGTCGCTGTTCGACGAGGTCATCGACGGCGCCGGGGTGCCCGCCGAGCTCCTGGCCGTCCCGGACGCGGCGCCGGGCGTGGCCGAGCCGGAGCCGGCGCCCGAGCCGGTGGCGCCGTCCGTGCCCGAGCCGCTCACCGCGGCCCCCGGGGAGATCACCGTCGACGTGCTGAACGGCACCGCCACCACCGGCCTGGCCGCGACGGTGGCCGACGCCCTCCGCGGGCAGGGCTTCGGCATCGGCACGGTGGGGAACGAGCCCGGCGCCGTGAACGAGAGCGTCGTCCGGTACGGGCCGGCCGCGCTGGACCGGGCGCGCACCGTGGCCGCCGCCGTCCCCGGTGCGGTGCTGCAGCCCAGCGACGCGCTCGGCGACGCGGTGCAGCTGGTCATCGGCCCGGGCTACTCCACGGTCGTCCCGGTCGAGATCGGCGCCCCGGAACCCGTCCAGGTGGCGCCGGACACGGCAGCGGCCGCCCCCGAACCGGAGGCGGCCGCAGTCCGCTGCTAGAGCCCCGCCTGCCGACGTCCGCCCTCAGCGGCCCACTCGGAAACAGTTGCGGGCCCGGCTCGCCGCCTGTCCGATGCCGTCCGAGGTCCTCACCGGCGTCGCGTCCCACGCCACCATGCGACGCACATGACCAGCGCGCCGACGAGTGCCAGCGGCCCGAAGAAGGTGTAGACCACTCGATCCTGGCCGTCGGCTGTGAGACCCCGGGACAGGAGGAAGCCCCCCGGCGACGACGCCCACGGTCACCCGCGCGGCGAGAGGACCCGGTAGCGGGGCCACGGGCGGTCACCACACGGTGCGCCGCCGGGCGTCGACCGTGGTACCGGGTGGCGGGCTGACGTCCTGGCTCAGCTGATTGGGTCCTGGCTCACGGTCGACGGTGAGCCAGGACCCCTGATGACCAGGTCACCTGATCGTCAGCCGAAGCGGCCGGAGATGTAGTCCTCGGTCGCCTTCTGGTCGGGGTTGCTGAAGATCTTCTCGGTCGGGTTGAACTCGATCAGCCGGCCCGGCTGCCCGACTCCGTTGAGGTTGAAGAAGCCGGTCTGCTCGCTGACGCGGGCCGCCTGCTGCATGTTGTGCGTGACGATGACGATGGTGAACCGCTCCTTGAGCTCGGTCATCAGGTCCTCGATGGCGAGCGTGGAGATCGGGTCGAGCGCCGAGCAGGGCTCGTCCATGAGCAGCACGTCGGGCTCCACGGCGATGGCGCGGGCGATGCAGAGCCGCTGCTGCTGACCGCCGGAGAGCCCCGACCCCGGCCGGTCGAGGCGGTCCTTGACCTCTTCCCACAGGTTGGCGCCCTTCAGCGAGCGCTCCACCAGGTCGTCCAGGTCGGACTTCTTCATCTTGACGCTGTTGAGCCGGAGCCCCGCGGCGACGTTCTCGTAGATCGACATCGTCGGGAACGGGTTCGGCCGCTGGAAGACCATGCCGATCTGGCGGCGCACGGTGACCGGGTCGGTGTCGGCGCCGTAGAGGTCCTGGCCGTCCATGACGACCTTGCCCTCCACGCGGGCGCCGGGGATCACCTCGTGCATCCGGTTGAGCGTGCGCAGGAAGGTGGACTTGCCGCAGCCGGACGGGCCGATCAGTGCGGTGATGCTCCGGGGCTCGATCGAGACGTTGACGCCCTCGACCGCTCGGAAGCTGCCGTAGTAGATGTTGAGGTCGGAGACGTCGATGCGCTTGGCCACGGGGGTTTCCTCCGGGTCGGTCCGGTCAGCGACCGGTCTTGGGGGCGAAGAAGCGGCTGATCAGGCGGGCGACGACGTTCAGCCCCATGACCAGCATGATGAGCAGGAGCGCCGCCGTCCAGGCCCGGTCGATCGCGAACTCGGGCGGCACACCTGGCTGGGTGAGCTGGTAGTAGGCGTAGACGGGCAGCGTCGCCATGCGGCCGTCGAAGGGGTCGAAGTTGGTCGCGTTGGTGATGCCGACGGTGATCAGCAGCGGCGCGGTCTCGCCGATGACGCGGGCGATGGCGAGCGTGACGCCGGTGCCGATGCCGGCGATCGCGGTCGGGATGACGACCTTCGTGATCGTCCGCCACTTGGGCACCCCGAGGGCGTAGGAGGCCTCGCGCAGCTCGAGCGGGACGAGCTTGAGCACCTCCTCGGCCGACCGGACGACCACCGGGATCATCAGCACCGAGAGGGCGACCGCGCCCATGATCCCCAGGCGGATGCCCGGGCCGAAGATCAGCACGAAGAGCGCGTAGGCGAACAGGCCGGCGACGATCGAGGGGATGCCGGTCATCACGTCGACGAAGAAGGTGATGGCCCGCTTGAGCCGCCCCTGCGCGTACTCGACCAGGTAGATGGCGGTCATCAGGCCGATCGGCACCGAGATGAGCGTGGTGAGGCCGGTGATGATCAATGTGCCCATCAGGGCGTGGTAGGCGCCCCCGCCCTCGCCGATGATGCCGTACAGCGACGCGGTGAAGAACTCGGCGTCCAGCCGCTCGGCGCCGCGGCTGACGACCTCCCAGATCAGCGCCACGAGGGGCACCATGGCGATGCCGAAGGCCGAGGTGACGATCGAGGTGACCGTCCGGTCGGCGGCCCGGCGCCGGCCTTCGCGCACCCGGGAGACGACGTAGACGGCGAGCGTGCCCAGCACCACGGTGTAGATGACGAACAGGGCGATGTTGAAGCCGCTCAGCAGGGCTGCGACCACGGCTGCGCCGGCGAACGCGGCCGTCGGCGCCCAACGCGGCAGCGTGCCCTCCATCCGCTGCTGCGGGGAGGTGGCGGCGCTGGCGCCGGACAGGGGGGTGGGCGGCGTCTGGACGCTCATCAGTTGGCTCCGGAGAAGTCGGCCCGGCGGTTGACGATCCAGCGCGCCAGCATGTTCACGCCGAGGGTGATGAGGAACAGGGCGAGGCCGCTGGCGATCAGCGTGTTGACGTCGATGCCGGTGGACTCGGGGAACTCGAGCGCGACGTTGGCCGCGATGGTCGACGGGTTGCCGCTGCTGATCAGGTTGAAGGTGATGCCGCCGGAGACCGAGAGGATGATCGCCACGGCCATCGTCTCGCCCAGGGCGCGGCCCAGACCCAGCATCGAGCCGCCGATGATGCCGCTCTTGCCGTAGGGGATCACCGCCATCTTGATCATCTCCCAGCGGGTGGCGCCCAGGGCGAGCGCGGCCTCCTTGTGCAGCGTCGGCACCTGGAGGAACACCTCGCGGGAGATCGCGCTGATGATCGGCAGGATCATGATCGCCAGCACCACGCCGACGGTGAACATCGTCCGGCCGGTCGCGGAGGTCGGGCCGGCGAAGAGCGGGATGAACCCGAGGTTCTCCTCGAGCCAGCGGTAGAACGGGAGCAGCTTGGGGGCGAGCCAGGTGATGCCCCAGAAGCCGTACACGATGCTCGGGATCGCGGCCAGCAGGTCGACGACGTAGCCCAGCCACAGGGCCATCCGCCGCGGCGCGTAGTGCGTGATGAACAGCGCGATCGCCACGGCCAGCGGGGTGGCGACGACCAGCGCGATGGTGGCGGAGAGCAGCGTGCCGAACAGCAGCGGGGCGATGTAGGAGACCAGGCCCTCGTCGCCGGGGATCTCCTCGGCGGGAGCGGTGAGCGCCGGCAGCGCCTCGTACAGCAGGAAGGCGGTGACGCCGGCCAGGATGACGAGGATCAGGATGCCCGCGCCCCGGGCGGTGCTCGCGAAGATGCGGTCGCCGGGCCGGCGGGGCGGCTTGCTGGTGCTCTGGTCGGACGGGGTCCGGGTGGCTGTCACCGCTGCTCCGGGAGGTCGGTGGGGGGAACTGCTGGGAACTTCCTACCCGTCGCCGGGCGGCGCAGCGGCCCGGGACGTCGGATGACGCTCCGGGCCGCTGCCGTGTCGTGCGGTGTCACCGTGGGTCAGGTCACCCCGCGGAGATGGCGTCGATCGCCGACTGGGCCTGCTCGCGCAGCCCGTCGGAGATCGGCGCCGAGCCGGCGGCCTCGGCGGCCGCCTGCTGGCCCTCCTCGCTGACGACGAAGGACATGAAGTCCGCCACCAGGTCGGCGGTCTCCTGGTCGTCGTACTGGATGCAGCCCACGTGGTAGCTGACCTGGACGATCGGGTAGTTGCCCGACTCGGTGGTGTCGCGGCGGATGTCGATGGCGTAGTTGTACTCGCCCCCGCCCTCCACGCGCTCCGAGTTCTCCACCACAGCGGACGCGGCGTCGGGCGACGGGGCGACGAAGTCGCCGCCGACACCGATGTTGGCGACGCCGAGGTCACCGGCCTGGCTGGGGTCGGCATAGCCGATCGCGCCGTTGCCGGCGCCGACCGCGCTCACCACGCCCGAGGTCCCCTGGGCGGCCTCGCCACCGGCGACCGGCCAGTCGCCGCTGACCTCGTAGGTCCAGACGTCAGGGGCGACCGCGGCCAGGTACTCCGCGAAGTTCTCGGTGGTGCCCGACTCATCGGACCGGTTCACGGGGGTGATCGGCAGGTCCGGCAGCGTCACGTCGGGGTTGGCCTCGGCGATCGCCGGGTCGTTCCAGTTGGTGATCTGCTGGGCGAAGATCCCGGCGACGACCTCCGGCGGGAGGTTGAGCTCCTCGACGCCCTCGAGGTTGTAGACGACGGCGATCGGGGCGATGTAGTTGGGCAGCTGGAAGATCTCGCCGCCGGCGCAGCGCTCCTGGGCCCCGGCGAGCTCCTCCTCGTCCAGGTAGGCGTCCGTACCGGCGAAGTCGGTGGCGCCCTCGATGAACTGCTCGCGGCCACCGCCCGAGCCGACCGGGTCGTAGTTGACGGTCACCTCGGGCTGGACACTCGAGTAGGCGGCGGTCCAGCCCTGCATCGCTGCCTGCTGGCTGCTGGCGCCCGCGCCGACGAGCGTGCCGCTCAGCTGGGTGCCGGAGCCGGTGTCGCTGCCGCTGCCGGTGTTCGCGGTCTCGTTGGAGGCAGCGCAGGCGGTGAGTGCGAGGGTGCTGGCGAGCGCAACGGACAGCGTGGTGGCGCGCGTCTTGGTGCTGAGCTTCAACTCAGGGCCTCTCAGGTTCGCCCGGACCGTTTCCGGGCAGCGTGGGACCGACGAGGACGACGGTAGGGAGCCCAGGTGGCGGTCGACCCGTGTGCGGGTGAACGGATGGTGAACGACCTCTGAGGTCTTCGATGATCATGGGTGGTGCGGCTCACCCCGGATGACGGCATCCGGTCGGGTGCCCGGCCCGGGCTGGGTCCGCAGCGTGGGACGGGCATCCGCGGCGGCCCCGGAGGACCAGGGCCTGGTGGGTCGACGGCGCCTTCCTCGGGTGCCGGCATGCTCCGTCGAGGAGGCGGCACCGGGTCGGGCAGCGGCGCTACCGGATGCTCCGGGGCTGGTAGGCCTCAGCGACGGGGACGTCCCGGCCCCGAAGGGAACCCGATCAGCGCTTCCACGCCCGTTCGGACTGCTGCTCGTAGTCCTCGTATGCCTTGTGCAGGCCGAGCAGCACCTCGGCGGTCGTCTCCATCAGGGCCCGGGCCTGCGCGTCGTCGACCTTGGCGACGTCCTCGCGAGCGTGGTCGGCGGTGTCGCGCAGCATGCGCTTGATCTTGATCGTGTGATGCCGTGGGTCGCTCTCGGGGAACTGCTGACGATCGGTCATCGATCTCTCCGCCCGGTAGCCGTCTCGGTTCCCGTCACCGTATGCCGATACCGGACGCCGACGCAGGGTCAGGCACCGACTCCGAGGACGGGCGATCCGACGTCCCGGCATCAGGCCGTGGTGCGCCGCCAGGAGACGTCGACGGCGTAGCGGCGGAACCCCCGGCCCTCGTACAGCCGCACCGCCGCCGCGTTGTCCTCCTCGACGTAGAGCAGCACCTCGTCGAGGCCCTGCGCGCGCAGGTGCGCCAACCCCAGGTCGGTCAGCGCGCGCCCCAGTCGCAGCCCCTGGGCGGCCGGGTCGATCCCCAGCACGTACACCTCCCCGACCGGGGCGGGTCCGGCGTCCCCGGCGGGGTGGACCTTGGTCCAGTGGAAGCCGAGCAGGTCGCCCGAGCCGGGTTCGCCCCGCCAGGCCAGGAGGAATCCCTCGGGGTCGAACCACGGCTCGGCCTCGCGGCGCTCGAGGTCGGCGCGGGTCATCCGGCCCTGCTCGGGGTGCCAGTCGAAGGCGCGCGCGTTGACCCGCAGCCACGCCTCCTCGTCCCGGCCCGGCACGAACGGCACCACCCGGACGTCGCCCGGCAGCTCGGGCCGCGGGTCGGCGTCGAGACCGGCCAGGTCGCACCGCATCTGCAGGAGGACCCGCGCCCGCCGGAACCCGTGGGGTGCCAGCAGCTCGGCCGACCCGGGCAGGTCCCCGTGCGCCCAGATGCTCAGGGGCCGCTCACCGGCGGCAGCCAGCAGGCGGAGCAGCAGCGCGGTCCCGTGACCGCGGCGGCGCCGTCCGGGGTGCACCACCAGCTCGGCGGTCTCACCGTCGAGCCGGGCGTAGCCGGCCAGCGCGCCGTCCGCGTCCCGGACCGTGAGGTCCTGCCCGTCGGGCGAGCCGTGCCGGAGGCGCAGCTCGCCCTCCTCGGAGACCGGGCGCACGCCGTCGGCGGCGCCGGCGGCGCGGAGCAGGGCGAGGACGCCGGCGATGTCGCGTTCGTCGATCACCGGGCCATCAGACCAGCTCGGCGCCCGCCCCGGCGTCGGCGGTGGCCGCACGGTCCTCGGCGGCGGTCCGCGCGGTCGCGTCGGCCACCTGCTGGTCGAGCTTGTAGCCGACGTTGCGCACGGTGCCGATGAGCGCCTCGTGCTCCGTGCCGAGCTTGGCCCGCAGCCGGCGCACGTGGACGTCGACGGTCCGGGTGCCGCCGAAGTAGTCGTAGCCCCAGATCTCCTGCAGGAGCTGGGCGCGGGAGAAGACCCGGCCCGGGTGCTGCGCCAGGTACTTCAGCAGCTCGAACTCCTTGTAGGTGAGGTCGAGCGGCCGGCCGCGCAGCCTGGCCGAGTAGCTGTGCTCGTCGATCACCAGCTCGCCGGCCCGGGTGAGCCCGCCGTCGCCGTTGTCGGCCGGGGTCGCGGCGGCCAACCGGCGGGAGGTCGCCCACTTCAGGCGGGCGTCCACCTCCGCGGGGCCCGCGGTGTCCAGCAGCACGTCGTCGACGCCCCAGTCCGCGGAGAGGGCGACCAGGCCGCCCTCGGAGAGGACGGCGACCAGCGCGGCGGCCACCCCGGTCGAGGAGAGCAGCCCGCACAGGGTGCGCGCCTGGATGAGGTCGTAGCGGGCGTCGACGAGGACGACCTCCCCGGAGTCGCCGCCCAGGAGGCTCGAGAGCTCGGGGGCCACGACGCGGACCTGGTGGCCGAGCAGCCCCAGGGCGGGCAGCACCTCGGTCGTCGCCTGGCGGGCGGCGGTCATGAGCACGAGTCGCATGTCGTCTCCTCAGGGGTCCGGGGCCGGCGGGTGCCGACCGGACCTGCGACGCCGCTGTCGAGGTGAGAGGGCAGGATAGCGGAGCGGCCGGCTCCGGGCCGGACGCGTCCTGCATCCGCCGCGCTCCGGCGCCGGACACGCCGAGCCCGGAGCGGGCGCTCCGCTCGTCGAGCGGATCGGACGCCGGGCTTCTGAGACGATCGGGCGGTGAGCTCCACCGCGGTCCCGTCGACGACGCCGGCCCGCCCGCACCACGTCCCGGCCGCGGGCCTCGCCGTCGTCGCCGCGGGCCTGGTCGCCGGCCTGCCGCCGCTGGTCGGCGAGGTGGGGGCGCTCGCCGCCGTGCTGGTGCTCCAGCTGGCGCTGGTGCTCTCCTGGGTCCTCGCCACCGGGATGCAGGGCTTCGCGGCCTCGCTGGCCGTGGGCACGGCCGCCGCCGTGGCGGCCGATCTCGCGCTCGTGCTGCCCGAGGACCCGGTGCTGGGCGGCCTGCTGGCCGTGCTCGGCGTCGGCTTCCTCGCCGCCGTGCTCCAGCAGATGCTGCGCACCCCCCGGGACGCCCTGGTCGACTCGCTGGCCGGGTCCGCCGTCCTGCTCACCGCCGTCGGCGCGCTCGCGGCGCTGCTCCTGCTGGGCCGGGCCGACGACGGCGGCCTGGCCGCCACCGCCCTGGTCGCCGGCGTCGCCCTGGTCGTCGGTCACCTGGTCGACCAGGTGCTGCCGCGGCCCCAGCTGGCCCCCGGTGTCCCGCGCGGGCTGCTCGGCGTCGTGCTCGCCGTGCTGGCGGGCGCGGCGACGGCGTGGGCGGTCCGGGACCTGGCCGAGCTGGGTGCGCTGCGCGCGCCCGCGGTCGGTGCCGTCGTCGCCGGGGTGGTGGCGCTGGCGGCCGTGGCCGGCAGCTTCCTCGCCGTCGGGACGACGGCCGACGGCGAGGCGGAGGCGCTGTCCCCGTGGGCGCCCACCGTCGTGCAGGTCGTGCTGCCCTTCGCCGCCTGCGCCCCGGTGGCCCTCGCGCTGGTGACCGCCCTGTGAAGGTCGTCGCCGTCGTGCTCCTGCTGCTCGTCGCCGCGGGGATCGTCCTCGACCGCGTCGCCGAGAGCATCGCCGAGGGCCAGGTGGCCGAGCAGCTGGCGAGCCAGGGAGCGCTGGCCGGCACCCCCGAGGTCGAGATCCGCGGCTTCCCGTTCCTCACCCAGGCCGTCGCCGGGCGCTACGAGGAGGTCCGCATCTCCCTCACCGCCGACGAGCTGGGGCAGCCCGAGGGCACCCGTGCCGACGTGACGCTCCGGGGTGTGCACCTGCCCCTGTCGGCGGTGCGGGCGGGCACCGTCGAGGAGGTGCCGGTGGAGCGCATCGACGCGACCGCGACGCTCTCCTACGAGCTGCTGGCCGGGGAACTCGGCGGGGACACCACCCTGGAGCGGGAGGGCGAGGGGCTGCGGATCACCCGCACGGTCGAGGCGCTCGGGCGCACGCTGCCGCTCACCGCCGCCGGCACCGTCTCGCTGGACGGGGACGAGCTCGTCATCGACGTCGACCGGGCGTCCGGGGTGGGCGTCGACGTGCCCCGCGTCCTGGTCGACCGCGTCACCGACCTGCTCGACCTGCGGTACCCGGTCGACCTGCCCTACGGGCTGCGGCTCACCGACGTGACCCCCCGGGAGGACGGCGTCGCGGTGCGTGCGGTGGCCGAGGACGCCGTTCTCGCCGCGGAATAGCGCCGCGGCCGGGCCCGGTTGTGCGCACCGGGGCCGGGGAGCGGAGGAGGACGTGGTGGACGCTGCGGCGGTGCTCGACCGGCTGGGCGTGCGCCCGGCCGAGGCCGACCTGACCGTCGTCCAGTTCTCGACCGCCTTCTGCGGTCCGTGCCGCGCCACCCGGGCCAGGCTCGAGCAGCTGCGGGCGAGCCGGCCGGGGCTGGTCGCCGTCCACGTCGACGCGGAGAGCCACCTGGACGAGGTCCGCGAGCTCGGGATCCGGCGGACGCCGACGCTCTTCTACCTGGACCGGGCCGGGCGGGTGGTCGGCCGCAGCAGCGGGGCGCCGCGGCCGGCGGAGCTGACCGCCCTGGTGGATGCCCACGTGGGTGGCCGGGCGGGTGGCCCGGCGTGATCGGCTACCCTCGCGCCGTGGGCATCCTGCTGACCTCGCGCCGCACAGTCGACCTGTGCCGCGTCGGCAGCTGCCTCTGTCCCGCCCTCTGAGGGCGGCACCGCGCCGTCCAGACGCGCTCTCCGCGCCGTCGGGATGCCCCTCTCTCCCGTGAGTTCCGCGCTGCGAGCGATCCGCGTCGTCCCGCACCACCCGAACGACCGACCGCACACACCGATCACCCGGAGGACCACCACCATGAGCCGCAACGACGTGCTCGTCACCGTCGACTGGGTCCAGGAGCACCTGGGCCGGCCCGGCATCGTCCTCGTCGAGGTCGACGAGGACACCACCGCCTACGACGGCGGCCACATCGAGGGCGCCGTCAAGCTGGACTGGAAGAAGGACCTGCAGGACCCGCTGCGCCGCGACTACCTCGACAAGAGCGCCTTCGAGGAACTGCTGTCGAGCCGCGGCATCGGCAACGACGACACCGTCGTCCTCTACGGCGGCAACAACAACTGGTTCGCCGCCTACGCCTACTGGTACTTCAAGATCTACGGCCACTCGGACGTCAAGCTGATGGACGGCGGCCGCAAGAAGTGGGAGCTGGACGGCCGCCCGCTGTCCAAGGACGCCGTCGAGCGGCCCGCGACGCAGTACGTGGCGAGCGAGCCCGACCTGTCCATCCGCGCGTTCCGCGACGAGGTCGTGGCCGCGATCGGCAGCAAGAACCTGGTCGACGTGCGCTCGCCCGACGAGTTCTCCGGCAAGATCCTCGCCCCCGCGCACCTGCCGCAGGAGCAGTCCCAGCGCGCCGGCCACGTTCCCACGGCGATCAACATCCCGTGGAGCAAGGCGGCCAACGAGGACGGCACGTTCAAGTCCGACGAGGAGCTGGCCAAGCTCTACGCCGAGCAGGGCTACGACGAGAGCAGGCCGACCATCGCCTACTGCCGGATCGGCGAGCGCTCGAGCCACACCTGGTTCGTCCTGCGCGAGCTCCTCGGCCGGACCGACGTCAAGAACTACGACGGCAGCTGGGTCGAGTACGGCTCGCTCGTCGGCGTCCCGATCGAGAAGTGAGCTGACATGTGCGGAGCGCCGAAGCAGGGCGGTGTCCTCGACGGCATCGACCTGAGCACGCAGACGGTCATCCAGGGCTCGGTGTGGCACGACGGTGCGCCGGTGGCCGGGGCCTACGTCCGGCTGCTGGACTCCACCGACGAGTTCACCGCCGAGGTCGTGACCAGCCCCGAGGGCGAGTTCCGGTTCTTCGCCGCGCCCGGGCCGTGGAAGCTGCGCGCCCTCGCCGCGGTCGGCAAGGGCCAGCGCACCCTCTCGGCCGAGGTCGGGCTGAACGAGACCACGGTCGCGATCGACTGATGATCAGGTGACCTGATCACCAGGGGTCCTGGCTCATGGTGGACCGTGAGCCAGGACCCCATCAGCTGAGCCAGGACGTCCGCCTGGCGCCACAGGCGTCCGGGCGGCTATCCCACCCCGGGAGGCAGCCGGTTGGGTCCGGCTTCGGCCGGCCGGGGGCGGTCCTCGGGGAAGGCGCGCACCGCCACGATGGCGACGTCGTCGGCGCCGGGCTCGGGCACCAGCCGGGCGAGCACGGTGTCCAGCAGATCCTCCAGCGGCGTGGCACCGAGGTCGCGCAGGGCCTCGCGGAGCCGCTCGATCCCCTCGTCGAGGTCGATGTCGCGGCGCTCGACCAGCCCGTCGGTGACCAGCAGCAGGGTGTGCCCGTCGTGCAGGTCGACGGACTGGTCGCTGCGGGGTGCGTCCGGGTCGATGCCGAGCATGAGCTCCGGCGTGCTGGTGAGCATCGTGACGGAGCCGTCGGGGGCCAGCAGGACCGGCGGCAGGTGCCCGGCGTTGCTCCACCGCAGCAGCCGGCGCCCCGCCACCGGCACGTCGGGGTGCCGCTCGATGCGTGCGAGGACCGCCGTGGCCAGGGTGGAGACCGCCAGCCCGCGGGCGGCGTGCTCGACCCGGGTGAGGGTCGCCGCCGGACCGTCCTCGTCGGCGTAGGCGAGCGCCCGCAGGAGGCCGCGGACCTGCCCCATCGCCGCGGCGGCGCTGCTGTCGTGGCCGACGACGTCGCCGATCACGAGCATCGTGGCGCCGTCCGGCTGGAGGAAGGCGTCGTACCAGTCGCCGCCGACCTGCGCCTCGTGCGCCGCGGGGCTGTACCGGACGGCGATCTGCAGGTGGTCGGGCTCGGGCGGGGGCGTGAGCAGGGACTGCTGCAGCCGGTCGGACAAGGCGCGGTCGGCGGCCGTCCGGGCGGCCAGCGCCTCCAGCTCGGCGGCCTGGCGCTGGGCCGCCAGCCGGTCGGTGAGATCGCGGAAGGAGACGACCACGCCGGTGTGCGCACCCTCCTCCACGGTGGGGACGATGACCATCTCGACCGGGATCGCGGTGCCGTCCTTGCGCCAGAACGTCTCCTGGTCGGCGACGACGGTGCGGCCCGTGCGCAGCGCCTGCCAGACCGGGCACTCCTCGCGGGGGTAGGGGGATCCGTCCGGGCGCCGGTCGTGGAGGAGCGCGTGCTGGTCCTGGCCGAGCTGCTCGCCGGGCCCGTACCCGGTCAGCCGGGCCGCGGCGGGGTTGAGGAACTCCACCCGGCCCTCGTCGTCGAGGCCGTAGATGCCGTCGGCGACGTTGGCCAGCACCCGCTCGGTGATGGCGAGGGCCCGGGTGAGCTTGGCCTCGGTCTCGCGCAGCACCTCCAGGTCCCGGGCGCGCGCGGTGGCCACCTGGCGCAGCGTGGTCGCCTCGGCTCCGGCGGCCCGGGCCTCGGCGGTGAGCCGCTCGGCGTGCAACCGGTCGGTGATGTCCATCCCGGTCGCCAGCAGGAACTGCTCCTGGTCGCCGTCGCGGACGAGCTGCATGGTGAGGTCGGCGGTGCGTCGCCTCCCGTCGGCGAGGAAGAAGCTGGTGACCGCGCGGACCGGCGCCCCGCCGGCCGCGACCTCCAGGCACCAGCCGCGCACCGTCGCGCCGACGTCCGGGTCGCCGGCCCACCAGCCGGCCTCCCAGAGCGGACGGCCCAGCTGCTCGCGGCGGTCGAAACCGCGGCCCTCCACGGCCAGGCGGTTGGCGGTGAGCAGCGTCCCGTCGAGGTCGCAGACGGCGGCGAACATGAACGTGGACTCGTGGAGGACCGAGTACCAGGACGGCGTGCCCGGCAGTGCCTCGACGTCCGGGGGCGGGGCGATGCCGCGGCCGGCCTCGGCCATCTCGATGACTGCTCCTCCCACCGTGCCCCGCCGTCCGGGGTGTGTCCAGCCTGCCGTACGACCCCCCGGCGGCACCAGCGACGCCGCCTGTCGCGTCGGCCTCACTGCGGGCACGCACGGCGGCGCCCGCCCCGGCCGGATGCCGGAGCGGGCGCCTGGGTGGTGCGGAGGCTCAGTCGCAGAGCCCCTCGGGGATCGAGGTCAGGCACCGGTTGTCGTCGAACTCGACGGACCCGCTCCCGTCCCAGACGAGGTCGGCCGGCTCGTTGCCCTTGGCCTTGTTGCGCTCGACCTCACCGCTCGGGTCGAAGCCGGGCGCCAGGACCTCGGGCAGGGAGTTGGTCGAGAGGACGACGATGCCGCCCTCGAGCACGCTCGCGGCGTCCGACCTGTTGTCGCGGACCACGTTGTCGCGCACGCGGAAGTCCTGCGCGCCGACCAGTGCGATGCCGGCACCGCTGAGCGCCGGGACCCCGTCCTCCGCGTTGCCCTCGCACACCTTGTTGTTCGCGGAGACGTCGTTCTTCCGCAGTTCCCAGTCGGTGACCGGCCCGGGGGCACCGGCGAGCAGCAGGGTGCCGACGCAGTTGCCGACGGCGACGTTGCCCTGCATCTTGCCGACGCTGGCGTTCCGGAAGAAGAAGCCGAGCTCGTTGTCCTTCGAGTAGTTCCCGCGGACGTCGGCGTCGGCCTCCTCGCTGTCTCCGATGTAGAAGCCCGCCTCGGCGTTCCCGGTCGACTTGTTGCCGTGGAAGGTGACGCCGTGGGCGACGAAGGCGGCGGCGCCGTACCCGCCGTTGTCGGTGAACCGGCTGTGGCTCACCTCGAGGTCCTCGGTCGCGAGCGCGATCAGCCCGTCGCCGGTCGCGCCGGTGACGGTGACGCCGCGCACGCTGACCCCCGTCACCCGGTCGACGGCCTCGAAGGTCTCGGGGTCCACCTCGCCCAGGATGCAGATGCCCGACACGCGGTCGGTCTCGGGGCCGTCGATGGTGTCGCAGCCGGTCGGGGCCGCCCCGGCGGGTGCGATGACCACGCGGTGGCCGAGCAGCGTGATGCCGTCCTCCTGGATGGTGACCGACTCGTGGTACGTGCCGGGTGGGATGCGGATCGTGTCACCCGGTTTCGCGGCGTCCACCGCGGCCTGGATGCTGAAGCCGTCGTGCGGGCCGCGCTTCTTGCCGTCGTCCGCGGCGGCCGGTCCGGCCACCCCGACGGCGACGAGGGCGGCGGTGGATGCCACCGCCAGGAGACGTGCTCTGCGCATGTGCATGGGTGCTCCCCGGATGTGGGCGCCCGGCCCCCCGGTCGGCAGACGTCGGTGTCCGCCGCCGCGTCGCCCCTGAGGAGGGCAGCCTGCTCCCGGGCCACGGTGGAACGGAATCCCCCGATCTCGGGGGGTCGGCGCCGCCGGTGGCCGGTCAGAGGCCGAGGCCGGCGGCGAGCTCTCCCATGGCGCGGTCGAACCAGCGGTCGGTGTCCAGCACCGACCCCACCAGGTGGCCGAACAGCTCGAAGCTGATCGTGCCGAACATCGCGCTCCAGGCGAGCAGCGCCCGCACGCGCACCGCCTCGTCGAGAGCCGGGTGCTCGCCGCCCAGGATCGCGACCGCCTCCTCGCTGATCAGGGCCGGGTCGCGATCGCCGGCCGCCTCGGGGAGGGCGCCGGAGCGGGCTGCGTCGCCGAGGATGCGCCCGAGGACGACGCCGGCGCGGGCTGCGGCGGGCACGGTCTCGGCGGGTGCCCGGTAGCCCGGCACCGGCGAGCCGTACAGCAGCGCGTACTCGTGCGGGTGCTCCCGCGCCCAGCCGCGCACCGCCCGGCAGACGGCCAGCCAGCGCTGCCGCGGGGGATCCCCGGGCGCATCGGCCGCCTCGGCGGCGGCGCCCAGGTCGTCGTAGGCGTCGATGATCAGCCGCGTCAGCAGGTCGTCGCGGCTCGGGACGTAGCGGTAGACGGCCGAGGAGGCCATGCCCATCTCCCGCGCGACGGCCCGCAGGGACAGGGCGGCGGCCCCCACCTCGGCCAGCTGCCGGCGCGCGGCACCGGCGATCTCGGCGGTGATCTCGGCGCGGACGCGCTCGCGGGCGGTGGGCATCCGATCAGCGTGCCGCACGAGAGCGGTGCACGCAAGAGCGAGCACCGCTCTTGACAACGGTCGATGGCGAGCGCGAGCATCGGTCTACGACGAGAGCACCGCTCTCACTTGAACCACTGGAGCAGCCATGGCACTGCACGTCGTCGTCGGCAAGGGGCCGGTCGGCCTGACCACCGCCCGCGAGCTGCGGGACCGCGGGCACGAGGTGCGCGTGCTCTCCCGGTCCGGCGGGGTGTCCGCGGACGGGATCGAGCACCGGCGGGTGGACGCCGCCGACGCCGCCGCGCTCGCCGGTGCCGCGCAGGGGGCCGCCGCCCTCTACAACGCGGTCAACCCGGCGTACCACCGGTGGGCCACCGACTGGCCGCCGGTCGCCGATGCGCTGCTCGCGGCCGCCGAGCGCACGGGCGCCGTCCTGGTCACCATGTCCAACCTCTACCCGTACGGCCGCCCGCGCGGCCCCATGACGCCGCGCTCGCCCCTCTCCGCCACCGACACCAAGGGCGTGGTGCGGAGGCGCATGTGGGAGCAGGCGCTGGCCGCCCACGAGGCCGGGCGGGTGCGCGTCACCGAGGCGCGTGCCGCGGACTTCGTCGGGCCGCAGGGTGGGGCGCAGTCCCACCTGGTGCGCCAGCTGCCCGCCCTCCGGCGCGGACGCACCGCCTGGGTGGTCGGCGACCCGGACGCACCCCGCAGCTGGGCCTACCTCCCCGACGTGGCGGCCACCTTGGCCACCCTGGGCACCGACGAGCGTGCGCTCGGCCGGGCGTGGCACGTGCCGAGCGGGCCCGCGCGCTCTCAGCGGGCCGCCCTCACCGACCTCGCGGCGGCCATGTCCGCCCCCGCGCCCACCGTGCGCGGCCTCCCCTGGGCGGTCCTGCGGGCGGCGGGGCTGCTGTCGCCGGTCATGCGCGAGGTGCTCTCCGTGCGGCACCAGTTCGACCAGGAGTACGTCATCGACGCGGCGGAGACGACGGCGACGTTCGGCATCCCGGCGACCCCGTGGGCCGCGGTCGTCGCCGCGACCGCCGGCCGCGCACCGGCGGCCGCCTGACGCCGGGCCGCGGCGCCGTCACTACGGTGGTCGGCATGGTCTCTGCCTGGCTCCTGGTCACCCTGACGGCGTCGTGCGCCGTGGCGCTGGGCTACGGCGCCGTCCGGCTCTCCCGCGCCCCGAAGGCGGGCCGGCGGTGAGCGCGCCCACCGAGCTCCCGGTGCCCGACACCGCCGACGTCCGCAGCGGCCCGGAGGTCTCCCCGGAGCTCCTCTCCGTGCTGCCCCTGCTGGGGGAGTGGCACGGCGAGGGGCAGGCGGCCGGCGCCGGTGGCGACCACCGGTTCGGCCAGTGGATCCGGTTCGCCCACGACGGCCGGGGGTTCCTGGCGTACGAGTCGCGCACCTGGCGGCTCACCGACGACGGGCAGATCGTGGGGCCCGACGTCCGGGAGTCCGGCTTCTGGCGGCCCCGCGGTGAGGACGACGTCGAGCTGCTCGTGGCGACCCCCGACGGGCTGGTGGAGATCTACGTCGGCACCGCGCGCACGACCACCAGCTGGGAGCTCAGCAGCGACGTGCTGGCCCGCACGCCGGACGCCCCGGAGGTCACCCGCTCGGTGCGGCTCTACGGCATCGTCGAGGGCGCGCTGATGTACGCCATCGACCGGGCGGTGGGGGAGCAGCCGCCGCGCCCGGTGATGTCGGCCCGCCTGGAGCGGCTGCGGTGACGGCACCGTCGCCCGCCCGCCCGACGACTGCCAGGCAGGTCGCCGACCGCTACGTCGACGCCGTCTGCGACCTGGACCCGATCGTCGCGACCTCGCTGGGGGCCCGCCCGGGCGACGACCGGCTCCCCGACGTGAGCCCGGCGGGGCTGGCGGCAGAGGCCGATCTGGCCCGCGCCACCCTGGCCGAGCTGGACCGGGTGCAGGCGGCCGACCCCGCGCTCGACGACGACCCGGTCGAGCGCCGCTGCGCCCGCCTCCTGCGGGAGCGGCTGGGTGCCGAGCTCGCCGTGCACGAGGCGGGTGAGGGCTTCCGCTCCCTCAACAACCTGTTCAGCCCGCTGCACGCGGTCCGCCAGGTCTTCATGCTCATGCCGGCGGCGACGGAGGAGGACTGGTCCGTCCTCGCCCGCCGGCTCGCCCGCGTGCCGGAGGCCTACCGGGGCTACCGGGAGACGCTGGCGGAGGGGGCGCGCCGCGGCCTGCTCGTGGCGCCGCGGCAGGTGCGGACCGTCCTGGCCCAGCTCGACGAGTGGTCGAGCGGGCCGTTCTTCGGCTCGTTCGTCGCCACCGGGCCGGAGGTGCTGCAGAGCGAGCTCGCCGCGGCCGCCCGCGCCGCCGACGAGGCCGTCGCCGAGGTGCGCGACTTCCTCCGCGACGAGTACGCCCCCCGCACGGAGGGGACGCCGGACGCCGTCGGCCGCGACCGCTACGCCGTCGCCGCGCGCCGCTGGACCGGCTCCGACCTCGGCGCCGGTCGGGGGCTCGAGGAGGCCTACGCCTGGGGCTGGGCCGAGCACCGGCGGATCCTGGCCGAGCAGCGCGTCGAGGCCGAGCGGGTGCACCCGGGCGCGACGCCGCTGGAGGCCATGCGCCGGCTCTCCCTCGAGGGTCCCGCGGTCGAGGGCGTGGAGGCGATCCGCGAACGGCTGCAGCAGATGATGGACCAGGCGATCGAGGCGCTGGACGGCACCCACTTCGACCTCGCCGAGCCGGTCAAGCGGGTGGAGGCGATGATCGCCCCGCCCGGGAGCGCCGCCGCCCCGTACTACACCCGCCCGGCCCAGGACTTCTCGCGGCCCGGCCGCACCTGGCTGCCCACCCTGGGGCGCACCCGTTTCCCGCTGTGGGACCTGGTGTCGATCTGGTACCACGAGGGCGTCCCGGGGCACCACCTGCAGCTCGCGCAGTGGGTGCACGTGTCCGGGCAGCTGTCGACGTACCAGGCGTCGCTGGGGTCGGTGGGCGCGAACGTCGAGGGCTGGGCCCTCTACGCCGAGCGGCTCATGGACGAGCTCGGCTACTTCGCCGATCCCGGGGAGCGGCTGGGCTTCCTGGACGCCCAGCAGCTCCGCTCGGTGCGCGTGGTGATCGACATCGGCATGCACCTGGGGCTGCCCGTGCCCGACGACGCCGAGGGCGTGCTGGCCGAGCACCGCGGCCGGCCGTGGACGCCCGAGCTGGCGCGTGCCTTCCTGGGCGGGCACTCGGGTGCGGAGGTCGCCTTCCTCGACAGCGAGCTGGTGCGCTACCTCGGCCTGCCGGGGCAGGCGATCAGCTACAAGCTCGGCGAGCGGGCGTGGCGGGACGGCCGGGCCGCCGCCCAGCGGGCCCGCGGCGCGGGCTTCGACCTCAAGGCGTGGCACATGGCGGCGCTCTCGCAGGGCTCGCTGGGGCTGGACGACCTCGCCGGGGAGCTGGCGCTGCTGTAGCGGCTCAGCCGCGCAGGGGCAAGAGGTTGACCGGGTCGTCGGCGTGGCCGACCCGGTCCTCCGCCGCGCTGGGCAGGACCTCCAGCCCCGGCGCGGCGAGGAGCTCGGCGACGCAGGCGATGCTGCCCCCGACGTAGGTGCTCATCAGGTCGATGTCGGTGGCCACCACCCACGCGCGGTCCTCGGGCCACCACAGGTTGGCGCTCTGCTCGGACGGCTCGGGCGCCAGGTTGCGCGCCGCGTCGGCGACGGCGCCCCGCGCCAGCACGGCGTCGCGGCCGCGGGGCAGCGGCAGGGCGGCCAGCCCGCGCAGCGCCGCGGCATCGAAGCCGAAACCCGCCCACCGGGCCAGCAGGCAGTCGCCGGGGGTGCCCGTGTGGCGGGCCAGCACCGCCGCCATGCGCGCGGCGACGGTGGTGGGCAGGTGCCCCTCCGCGGGCCCGCCGTCCCAGTCGGGGGGCTGGCTGTCCTCGTTCAGGTACTCCCAGCCGCCGGTGATCGCGGGCCACTGCATGAGCGGGTGGACCGCGGTGCCGTTGAGCGCGGCGACGGCGGTCCAGGGGACCTCCACGTCGTCGTCGCCCTCGTAGCGGTAGGCGGGGTGCAGCACGCGGGCGTAGGCGGGGAACAGCGGCGGCACCAGCGAGGCGACCGTGCCCCAGTGGGCGCGGGCGACGGCCTCGGCGACCCAGGTGCCGGCGGAGACGTCGGTCTCGACGGGCAGACCGCCGAGCTGCACGCGCGCCTCCTGGGAACGGACAACCCCCGGGCTGCTCCGCGGCGCTCCGCTGGGGAGCAGCACGCGGGCCGACTGGACAAATGTCGGCGGCCCGGGGGTCGGGTGACTGTCCGGTTCTCGCTCGCCGCCGTGCGACGGACGGGCGATCGTGCCGTCGCTCAGACTGTCGTCTGAACGGGCGGCCCATCTGGACGGCGGCTAGCGGACAGCCACCTCACGAGTCCTGTAGCTCAGCAAAGTTACGGACCACCTCCTCTCTCGTGTGCCACGACGGTACGACCGCGCGCGCGGGAGCGGCAACAGATTTCCTCCGCTCTGGGCGAACACGCTGGTGGGTGCGCCCGGATCGGCGTGTCCCGGCGGCCGTCAGGCCCCGTCGCCGGGACCGAGCGTGCGCCCGGGCGGGCGGGTGCCCTCCCAGTGCGGGTCGTGCTCGGCCTCGTCGTCGACCGTCTCGTAACCCGGGTGCGCAGCCTCCTCGCCGAGCTCGGCGGTGGCGGCGGTGGCGCCGGGGCCGGGCGGCGGCGCCACCGCCCGGGGGCGGGGCGGGGGGGCGCGGGGGGGGGGGGCGCCCCCCCCCCCCGGTCGGTGGCGTGGTCGGCCCGGTCGTCGACGGTGTCCCAGGCGTCGGGGATGCCGTCGCGGTCGACGTCGCTGATCTCGTGCAGGTAGATCTGCTTGTAGCGGCGGTTGCGCAGCCGCAGGATCACGCTGGCCAGCAGCGCCGCGGCCACCGTGCCGGCCAGGATGCCGACCTTGGCGTGGTCGTAGCTCTCGCTCTCCGCGCCGTAGGCGAGCTCGGTGATCAGCAGCGAGACGGTGAACCCCATCCCGCCGAGGAGGGCCAGCCCCACCACGTCCGGCCAGCCGAGGTTCTCGTCCAGCTGCGCCCGGGTGAAGCGGGAGACCAGCCACGTGGCGCCGGTGATGCCGATCGCCTTGCCGGCGACGAGCCCGACGACGATGCCGATCGCGATGCTGTCGCCGAGCGACTCGCCCAGCCCCGACAGCCCCCCGACCGCCACACCGGCGGAGAAGAACGCGAAGACCGGGACGGCGACACCCGCCGAGAGCGGGCGGATCCGGTGCTCGAAGTGCTCGGCCATGCCGGGCCCGCCGTCCGGCCCCCCGGCGGCGTCGCTGCGGACGACCGGGACGGTGAAGGCCAGCAGGACGCCCGCGACGGTGGCGTGCACCCCGGACTCGTGGACCAGCACCCAGGTGACGGCGGCCAGCGGCAGCAGCAGCCACCAGGACCGGATCCGCTTCTGCACCAGGAAGCCGAACAGCGCCAGCGGGACCAGGGCCAGCAGCAGCGGCGTGACGGCCAGCGAGGCCGTGTAGAAGATCGCGATGATCGTGATGGCCAGCAGGTCGTCGACGACGGCGAGCGTCAGCAGGAAGGTCCGCAGCGAGCTGGGCAGGTGGGTGCTGATGACGGCCAGGACGGCGAGCGCGAAGGCGATGTCGGTGGCCGAGGGGATGGCCCAGCCCTGCAGTGACCCCTCGGGCCCGCCCAGGTTGAACAGCACGAAGAACAGCGCCGGGACGACCATGCCGCCGACGGCGGCGGCGATGGGCAGCGCCGCGCGGCGGGGCTCGCGCAGGTCGCCGGCGACGAACTCCCGCTTGAGCTCCAGTCCGGCGACGAAGAAGAAGATGGCCAGCAGGCCGTCGGCGGCCCAGGTGCCGAGGCTGAGGTCCAGGTGCAGCGACGCCGGCCCCACCCGGGTGTCGCGCAGCGCCTCGTAGCTCTCCGCCCAGGGGGAGTTGGCCCAGATCAGGGCGATCGCCGCGCCGATCAGCAGCAGGGCGCCGCCGACGGTCTCCTTGCGGAGCACCGAGGCGACGCGCTGCGCCTCGGTCCAGGACCCGCGTCCGAAGAGGCGGGCGGGGGCGGGCGTCGTCACGGGGCGGCTCCGGGGGTGCGGGGTCGGGTCGGGTCGGGACGCGCCCTCGACGGACACGCTGCCGACCAGACTTCCCGGCGCACCTGGATTTCACGCTACCCGGCGAGCAGCTCCCCGACCCGCGGGGAGAGCCCGGCGTCGCCCCGCCGGACGCCGTCGAGGGTGTGCACGGCGACGGCGCCCCGCACACCGGAGACCAGCCACACGGCGTCGGCCGCGTGCAGGTCCTCGACCGTCCCCGGGGTCGAGGCGGTGGGCCAGCCGGCCGCCCGTGCGGCGGCGAACAGCCGTGCCTGGGTGGTGCCGGCGAGGATCCCGGTCTCCACCGGCGGCGTGTGCAGCGTGCCCGCGGCGGCCCAGACCACGGTCGAGGTCGGCCCCTCCAGCACCCGGCCCTCCAGGCTGGTGAGGACGACGTCGTCGGCGCCCAGGGCGTGCGCGTGCCGCTGGGCGGCCATGTTCACCGCGTAGGAGAGCGTCTTGGCGCCGCCGAGCAGCCAGGGGGCGCCCGCGCGGAAGTCGGCGGGCACCCCGAGCCCGAGCGTCACCACCGCGATGCCCTCCGTGCGCTGCCGGACCGTCTCCGCCGGCACCGGTGCCAGCAGGGCCAGCGCCGTGGGCGGCGTGCCCTCGCCGAGCCCGCGGGTGAGCACGAGACGGCACACGCCCTCGACGTCGGTCGGCCAGCCGGCCAGCGCCGTCGCCACCAGCGCCCGCCAGGCGGTGGCGCCGGGATCGGCCAGCCCGAGCAGGTCCGCGGAGCGGACCAGCCGGGCCAGGTGCGCGTCCAGGTGCGGCGTGCGCCTGCCGAGGACGGCCACGGACTCGAAGACGCCGTCCCCGCGGGCGAGCCCGAGGTCGAAGGCGGTCACGACCGGCTGGTCCGCGGGCACCGGCACCGCCGCGCCGTCCCGCCAGACCGCCACCCTGCGCTGCTCGATCACGCGGCCAGCCTGCCGTACGCGGGGCATAGGCTCTCGCCATGGGGACCGACGACGTCGCCGCTCCGCTCGCGGAGCAGCTGCGCGCGCGGGGGCTGCGCCTGACCGCGCAGCGCGCCCGGGTGCTGTCCGCGGTCGCGGCCCTGGCGCACGCCACCCCGGAGGCGATCGGTGCCCGCTTGCGCGAGGAGGCCGGCCCCGGCGGCAGCGCGCCCGACACCTCGACGGTCTACCGCACCCTGGAGCTGCTCGAGCGGCTCGGGCTCGTCTGGCACACCCACCTGGGGCGCGGCGCGCCGGTCTACCACGCCGCCGAGCGCCCCCACCTGCACGTCGTCTGCTCCTCCTGCGGCGAGATCTCCTCCGCCGCGCCGGACCTGCTCGACGAAGCGGCGGAACGTCTGGCGGTCGAGCTGGGTTTCACCGTGGACGTCGGCCACGTCGCCCTGTCGGGCACGTGCCGCGCCTGCCGAGACCGCGCCGGAACGGAGTCCCCATGACCACGCCCTCGCCCCTCCTCGCCCGCCCCGGGGCGGTCGCCGTCGAGCCGGGGCCTGAGGTTCCCCGCACCGTCGCGGCGCACTACGGCGACCCGTTGCGCGAGCAGCGGCTGCTCGCCGAGGGTGCCGGCCTGGTCGACCGCAGCGACCGGGACGTCCTCTCGATCCCCGGCGCCGACCGCCTCTCGTGGTTGCACAGCATCACCAGCCAGCACGTCGCGCAGCTGGTCGACGGCGTCGGCAGCGAGACCCTGGTGCTCAGCCCCCACGGGCACGTCGAGCACCACCTGGTCGTCGCCGAGCTCGCCGGCACGACCTGGGTCGACGTCGAGCCGGGCGCCGGCCCCGCCCTGCTGGCCTTCCTCGAGCGGATGCGGTTCATGCTCCGGGTGGAGCCGCACCTGGTCACCGACGACCGGGCGCTGCTCTCGCTCGTCGGTCCCGGGGCCGACGCGGCCCTGGCGGCGGCCGGGTTGCCGGTACCCGCCGAGCCGTACGCGGTGGAGCCCCTCGGCGAGGGCTGGGTGCGCCGCATGCCGGCGATCGGGAACGGGACGGCCGTCGTCCACGACCTGCTGGTGCCGCGGGCGGAGGTCGACGCCCTCGCCGACCGGCTGGGCGTCCCCCTCGCGGGTGCCGCGGCGCACGAGGCGCTGCGCGTGGAGGCCCGGCGGCCCCGGTTCGGCGTCGACAACGACCACCGCACCATCCCCAACGAGCTGGAGTGGCTGCGCACCGCCGTCCACCTGGACAAGGGCTGCTACCGCGGGCAGGAGACCGTCGCCCGGGTGCACAACCTGGGCCGCCCGCCGCGCCGGCTGGTGCTGCTGCACCTCGACGGCGTCAGCGAGGACCTGCCCGCTCCCGGCGAGCCGGTGCTGGCGGGCCCGCGGACGGTCGGCCGGGTGGGCAGCGTCGTGCGGCACCACGAACTGGGCGTCGTCGCCCTGGCGCTGGTGAAGCAGTCGGTCGCCCAGGGCACCGCGCTGACCGTGGCCGGATCGACCGCCGCGATCGACCCCGACGACGCCGCGCCGGCGCTCGACGACACCCAGGTGGCGGCGCGCAACCGGGTCCGGGCCGTCCGGTCTGGGACGATCGGCTGAGCGCGCCGCGGCCGCCCGCTCCCGGGTGGGCAGGCCGGGGTCGCTGACCTACGCTCCGCCCAGCGCCCGCCGCTGACCACCGCCGATGCCCGCGTGCCGGGCGTCCCGCACCTGGAGGCCCCCCGTGAGCCCGAAGCCGTCCCCCGCCGGGGGTGCCGCCGTCGACGCGCTGCTGGACCCCGCGTTCCTCGAGAGCGCCGTGCGCCGGCCGATGGGTGACGTGCGGCGGCTGCGCCGCGAGGCCGAGCAGCAGGAGGTCAACCTCTCCTACACCCGCCGGCTGCTGCAGGGGCGCCTGGACATCGTGCGGCGCGAGCTGCAGCGGCGCGCCGAGCACGACGGGCGCTCGCTGGTCGACCTGCTGCCGGAGATCCTCGCCGAGAAGGGCCGCGGCCCCGCGCACGGCCTGGGCCGGCACCAGACGGTGCAGCCGGCGGATCCGCAGGAGTACGAGTCCTGGGTGCACTCGCTGACCCCGGGGGCCGACCTCTCCGCGATCACCGAGCTCTCCGATGCCGCGCTCGAGGCGGCGGCCCGGTCGCTCGCCGACGCCGAGAAGGGGCTGTCGGAGCGCCGCCGCGGCGTGCAGCAGGTCATGGACGGGCTGGCTGCGGAGCTCGGCCGCCGGTACCGCGACGGCGAGGCCGATGTCGCCGCCCTGCTCGCCGACGAGGGCCGGCACTAGGAGGACCACGCCTCCCTCCGTGCCGCGCGGGAGCGGCATGGGACCCTGAGGCATGGCCGAGACCGCAGCCGGCGACGCTGTCGCCACCTCCCCGTGGCCCGACAACCCGGTGCTGGTCGAGGTGTGGCGGTCGGGGTTCCTCGAGTCGGTGCACCGCGGGTCGGTGGTGGTCCTCGGTGCGGACGGGGAGGTGCTCGCCGGCGCCGGGAACGTCGCGCGGCCGGTGCTGCCCCGCTCGGCGAACAAGCCGGTGCAGGCGACGGCGCTGCTCGCGGCCGGCTGGGCGCCACGCTCGGGTGAGGAACTGGCGATCGGCGCCGGCTCCCACGTGGGCGAGGACGGGCACCGGGAGCTGGCCGCGGGGATGCTCGCCGCCGTCGGTCTCGGCCCCGACGACCTCGGCTGCCCCCCGGCGCTGCCCTCGCACGAGGCGACGAAGGCGGCCTGGCTGGTCGCCGGGCGCGCCCCGGAACGCCTGGCCATGAACTGCTCGGGCAAGCACGCCGCGATGCTCTCGGCGTGCGTGGCGGCCGGCTGGCCGACGGCGGGCTACCTGGAGCGGGACCACCCCCTGCAGGAGGCGATCGAGGCGCGGCTGGGCGAGGCGGCCGGCGAGCCGGTGGCGGCGGTCGTCGTCGACGGCTGCGGTGCGCCGCAGCACGCCCTCTCGCTCACCGGGCTGGCCCGCGGCGTGCTCTCGCTCGTCCAGGCGCCCGAGGGTTCGCGCGACCGGGCGGTGGCCGACGCGATGCGGGCCCACCCGTGGTTCGTCGCCGGCACCGGCCGGGAGGACACCGACCTGATGCGCGCGGTTCCCGGCCTGCTGGTGAAGGGCGGTGCCGACGGCGTGCACGTCTCGGCGCTGCCCGGGGCGGGCGCCGTGGCGCTCAAGCTCGACGACGGCGGCGACCGCGGGCGCACGCCGGCGCTCGCGGCCGGGCTGCGCCGGCTCGGCGTCCCCGCGGAGGTGCTTGCTCCCTGGGCGCGCACGCCCGTCCCCGGGGGCGACGGCGTCGTCGGCGAGGTCCGGGAGTCAGCGGCGCTGGACGCCTGACCTGCGCTCCCCGGTGTGGGCGCGATCACGCCCGGGTGCTAGCCGCTCCGCTTGCAAGAGCTAGCACGCGGGGCTACCGTCGAAGGCGTGCAGACCCCCGGTGAGTTCGTCCGCGAGCAGGTGACCACGGTCCGTTCCACGGTGGACCGGGTCGCCGGCAGCGTCGCGGACTCCGTCGCGGACGCCCCCGGCGTCTCGACGGTCGGCTCGTCGGTGGGCGACTTCATCCGCGAGCAGCGCAACGCCGCGCGCGTCTCGCTGCGCGAGCTGGCCCGCACCGCGGGTGTCAGCAACCCCTACCTGTCCCAGGTGGAGCGAGGCCTCCGCAAGCCGTCGGCGGAGATCCTCGCGTCGATCGCCCGGGGCCTGAAGATCTCGGCCGAGACGCTCTACGAGCAGGCGGGGATCCTCGACCGGCGTTCCGGCAACCCGGACACCGTGGCGGCGATCCGCTCCGACGACGCGCTCTCCGAGCGGCACAAGGCCGTCCTGCTCGAGCTCTACGAGACCTACGTCCGCGAGCACCGGGCCTCGTCCCCGGCCGTCAGCTGACCATCCCCCCATCTCCCACTCCCGAGGAGTCCGGCATGACCCCCACCCAGACCGTGAAGCAGTACGGCGAGTTCGCCGTGGCCCAGGGCCGCACCCTGGCCGAGCAGGCCCGCACCCCGCTGCTGGCCTTCGTCGGCGCCGGTGACCTGGCCGTCGAGCGCGCCCGCACCGTCGTCGCGCAGTTCCGCAGCACCGCCGAGGCGCTGCCGGGCGAGGCGCAGGTGCAGGCCGACCTCGCCGTCAAGGAGGCCCGCACCCGGGCCGCCGAGGCCGCCGGCACCGCCCGCACCACGGCGCACCAGCTGGCCGTCGCGGCCCGTCCCGAGGCGCTGCGCAGCACCGTCGCCGGCCTGGTCGGGACCGCCCGCACCCAGGCGATCGCCACCGTGGAGACGCTGGCCGGGCGCGGCGCCGTCGTCGTCGAGGACCTGCGCCGCCAGCCCGGCGTCCGCCGCATCGTGCGCCGCGCCGAGGAGGCCGTCGACACCGTCGAGGAGCGCCTCGAGGACGTCTTCGAGGAGGGCGCCGAGGCCGTCGTCGAGGCCTCCAACGAGGTGACCTCGGTGGCGCAGAAGACCGCCGCGAAGGCGACCAAGGTCGCCGCGAAGGCCGAGGCCGAGGTCGAGGACGCCGCCGGGGCGGCCAAGGCCACCGCCGAGGAGGCCGTCGCGCCCCCCAAGCGCCGGACGACGGCCAAGAAGAGCACCCCCGCCGCCCGCAAGTCGCCGGCCCGGTCCACCTCGGCCCGCGTGACCCGGGCCCGCACGGCCAAGCCGGCCGACCCGACCGCCGTGCCCGCCAAGAAGAACTGACGCCACGGCACCACCGACCAGGGCCCCGGAGCTGTTCACCAGCGCTCCGGGGCCCTGTCGCGTCCGCCGCCCTTCCGGGCGAGTCGGCCGCTCGCCCGGCCCGGAAGGGCGCGGGCCGCGAGTAGGCTGGCGGGCATGGGTCTGTTCGACGGGTGGCTGCTGCTCGGCCTCTACTGGGCCTCCCTGGGGCTGACCGCGTGGGCGTTCGTCGACGCCCTCATCCGGCCTGCCGCGGGGTACGTGGCCGCCGGCAAGCTCACCAAGCCCGGTTGGGCGGCGATCACCGGCCTGGCCCTGCTCATCATCTTCTGGCAGAAGACCCCGCTGTCGCTGCTCGGCCTGCCCGCCGTCATCGCGGCGATCGTCTACCTGGTCGACGTGCGTCCCGCCGTGGGCGGGATGCGCCGCGACAACACCTGGTAGCGGCCGCCCGCGGGGCTCAGCGCCGGTCGTCGGCCGGCATGACCACCCAGAGCAGCAGGTAGGCCACGAACTGCGGGCCGGGGAGCACGCAGGAGATCAGGAAGGCCACGCGCAGGCCGCTGCGCGAGAGCCCGTAGCGCCGGGCGATCCCGGCGCAGACGCCGGCGACCATCTTGTGGCGGGTGTCCCGGCGCAGCCGGTGCGTCGAAGGCGTCGTCATGAGTGAAGCCTAGGGCGGCGGGCCGGGTCCGACCGGCCGGCGCGGCGGTCGGGCGCCGCAGCCGGTCGGGTGGTCAGCGGCCGAACACGCCGGCGGGTGGCTCGGGCGAGGGTTCGGCGTCGGCGTCCGGGACCGGCGGGGCGTTGCCGGTGAAACGGTCCAGCTCGTCGCCGTCGACCACGCGCGACGGCATCGGGTCGCGGGCGCACGCGCGGCTGAGCTCCGCCAGCGGCAGCTCCGCATCGGACGCGACGGCGACCAGGTTGCCGAACCGCCGGCCCCGGAGGACGCCCGGTTCGGCCAGCAGGCAGACGTGCCGGAATGCGGTGCGCAGCGTGGCGACCTGGCCGCGTGCGAAGCGCAGCGGCGGCCCGTCGGCGACGTTGGCCGCGCAGACGCCGCCGGGCCGCAGCGCCCGCGCGACCTCCGCCGCGAACTCGACGGTCGTGAGGTGGGCCGGCGTGCGGGCGCCGGCGAACACGTCGGTGATGACGACGTCGGCGCTGGCCGGGTGCAGCGCGGCGAGCGCCTCCCGTGCGTCGGCGGCCCGCACCCGCACCCGGGCCGACCGCGGCAGCGGCAGGTGCGCGCGAACCAGGTCGGTGAGCGGCTGGTCGATCTCGGCCACCCGCTGGCGGGACCCGGGGCGCGTGGCCGCCACGTAGCGGGGGAGCGTCAGCGCCCCGCCGCCGAGGTGGAACACGTCGAGCGGGGCGCCGGGCTCGGCCGCGGTGTCCAGCACGTGCCCGATCCGGCGGACGTACTCGAACTCCAGGTGCGCCGGGTCGGCCAGGTCCACGTGCGACTGCGGGGTGTCGTTCAGCATCAGCACCCACGAGCCGTCGCGGTCGGCGTCGGCGAGCAGCTCGGCGGTGCCGCCGTCGACGGGGACCGGGCCCGGAGGTGTCCTCACCGTGCCGTCCCCGTCCGGCGCACGGCCGTCCCCGCTGACATCGGGGTCATGGTCGCACCCGCTGCCGTGGGCAGGCCTGAGTGGCTACCGTCCCGGGCGTGCGCCGGGTCCGCCTCTCCCCGCGGGAGATCACCGCCTTCGGCAGCCGTGGCGTGTCCATGGTCGCGCCGGCCCGGGTGCTCGAACCGGTGTCCGGCTTCGCCGTGCACCTGGCGACCTTCGCGGCCGGTGCGGTCGTGGGCCGGCACGAGACCCGCCTCTGGCAGCTGTTCGCGGTGGTCTCCGGCGAGGGGTGGGCGGCCGGCGCCGACGGCGTGCGGGTGCCGCTGGCCGCCGGGGACGCCGTCCTGTGGGAGCCCGGTGAGCTGCACGAGAGCGGATCGGACGCCGGGATGGTCGCCGTGGTGGTCGAGAGCCCGGCCGCGCCGGTGCCCGACGAGGGCTGAGGCCCGGTCAGACGGGCGCGACCGCCGACCACCGCACGGTGACCTCGCCCTGCCGCCAGCGCCGGCTGGAGCCCACCAGCGGCCAGCCCTGCTCGCTCAGGCCCCCGACCGCCGCCGTCCAGCGCTGGCGCGGGCCGAAGGTGCCCATGCCGGCGGCGGCGGCCCAGGCGGCATCGAAGGCGCGGAGGAACTCGTGGACCGGCTGGCCGGGCACGTTGTGGTGGATCAGCGCCTTGGGCAGCCGCTCGGCGAGGTCGGACGGCGTCGCGATGTCGGAGACCCGCGCCGCGAGGGTGAGGGTGAGCGGGCCGTCGGCGTCCAGCGCCACCCAGGCCGAGCGGCGTCCCCACTCGTCGCAGGTGCCCTCGACGACCAGGCCGCTCGGCGCCAGCGCCCCGCGCATCGTGTCCCAGGCGCGGGCGGCGGACTCCTCGTCGTACTGGCGCAGCACGTTGAAGGCGCGCACGAGAACCGGGCGCAGCCCCGCGAGCTCGAACCCGCCCACCCGGAAGTCCACCCGCGGGGGGGCGCGGTCGGCGGCCACGGCGGCCACCCGGTCGGGATCGATCTCCAGCCCCACGACCTCCAGGCCGTCGACCTCCGGGCCGAGGCGCTCGACCAGTTCCAGCGTGGTGACGGCGGAGGAGCCGTAGCCGAGGTCGACCACGAGCGGGCGGGCGGCGTCCCGCAGCCGGGGGACCTGCGTGGCCAGCAGCCACCGGTCGACCCGGCGCAGCCGGTTGGCGTTGGTGGTGCCGCGGGTGGGCAGGCCCAGCGCGCGTGCCCGCCCGGCGGCCAGCCGGGGCGCCCGGCGCTGCGGCTGGGGGGACAGCGAGGCCCGGCGCTTGTGCTCGTCGCCCGGCTCGTTCACGGGGTCACAGGCTAGCCCCGGCTACCGTCGAGCCGTGCAGGTGCGATCCGACGTCCCCCTCGCGGAGCTCACCACCCTGGCCGTGGGTGGTGCCGCCGACCGGTTGATCGAGGTCGAGACGGCCGCCGAGCTGGTGGCGGCGGTCCGCGACGCCGACGAGTCCGGCCGCCCGCTGCTGCTCCTCGGCGGCGGCTCCAACCTCATCGCCCCCGACGAGGGGTGGCCGGGCGACGTCGTCGCCGTCCGGTCCCGGGGCATCGAGCGCAGCGGCGACGCCCTCACCGTGCAGGCGGGGGAGGACTGGGACGCCCTGGTCGCGCACACCGTCGAGGAGCGGCTGGCGGGCGTGGAGGCGCTCTCGGGCATCCCCGGCTCCACGGGGGCGACGCCGGTGCAGAACGTCGGCGCGTACGGCCAGGAGGTCGCGCAGACCATCACCGCCGTGCGGGTGTACGACCGCGCCGAGAAGGCCGAGCGCACCTTCGCGCCGGCCGAGTGCGGGTTCGCCTACCGCGACAGCCGGCTCAAGCGCGAGCCCGGCCGCTTCGTCGTCCTGGAGGTGGGGTTCGCGCTGCACCCCGGCGAGCTGTCGCGCCCGGTCGGGTACGCGGAGCTGGCCCGCAGCCTCGGCATCGAGGTGGGGGAGACCGCGCCGCTGGCCGCCGTCCGCGATGCCGTCCTGGCGCTGCGCCGCGGCAAGGGCATGGTGTGGGATCCGGCCGACCCCGACTCGCGCAGCGCCGGGTCGTTCTTCACCAACCCGATCGTGCCCGCCGACCGGGCGGTCGAGGGCTGCCCCAGCTGGCCGGCCGGGAACGGGGCGGTCAAGCTCAGCGCCGCCTGGCTGGTGCAGCACGCCGGCTTCGGCCGCGGCACCCGCGACGGGCGGGTGGGGACGTCGTCGCGGCACAGCCTGGCGCTGACGACCGAGGACGGCGCGACGGCGGCGGAGCTGCTCGCCTTCGCCGGGAAGGTCGTGGCCGCGGTCGAGGAGCGGTTCGGCGTCACCCTGGACCGCGAACCCACCGCCGTCCGCCCCTGACCGGACCCTGCCGCCCGACGGTGTGCGCAGATGCGCAGGGATCCACGCCAGAACTGAGCAGGTGCGCTCACGGTCGGCGCAGTCTGGTCGCGCCGAGTGGGCCCCGGAGGGGTGCGCGTAGGCGCGACGAAGCGGCTCAGCGGCGGACGGGGACGCTACCTGGCCGCGGTGCGATCCGGAGGATCGCGATGAACCTTGTGCTGGGCGGCCTGCGCGCGCGGCCGCACCACGAGCAGGTCGACGTTCACGTGGTGCGGGCGGGTGAGCGCCCACGCGATGCAGTCGGCGACGTCCTCGGCCACCAGCGGCTCGCGCACCCCGCGGTAGACGGCGTCGGCCCGCTCCTGCGAGCCGGTCCGGTTGAGCGAGAACTCCTCGGTCCGCACCATCCCGGGGGCGGTCTCGATCACCCGCACCGGCTCCCCGCAGAGCTCCAGCCGCAACGTCTCGGCCAGCGTGTGCACCCCGTGCTTGGCGGCGGTGTAGGAGGCGCCGCCCTCGTAGGAGACCAGGCCGGCGGTGGACCCCACGAACAGGACGTCCCCCGCGCCGGACGCGCGCAGCTTCGGCAGCAGGGCCTTGGTCAGGCGCACGGTGCCGAGCACGTTGACCTCGTAGGTGCGCGCCCAGGAGTCGAGGTCCGCCTCGGCCACGGGCGCGGCGTCGAAGGCCCCGCCGGCGTTGTTGACCAGCACGTCGACCCGGTCGAGCGCGGCCGTGAACGCCGCCACGGACGCGGGCTCGGTGACGTCCAGGGGGAGGGCGCGGCCCCCGATGGACGCGGCGAGCGCCTCGAGCCGGTTCAGCCGGCGGGCGCCGACGACGACGTCGAAGCCCTCGGCCGCCAGCCGCCGGGCCGTCGCCGCCCCGATCCCGCTCGAGGCACCGGTGACGACGGCGGTGCGGCCGGTACCGGGCAGCTGGCCGGCCCCCGCGGCGACCGAGGGTGAGGTACCTGACATGCCCCCATCCTGGCGCTGTTGCAAGATGGAGGACCGACAGGGGTGCTGGTCGGGGGCCCTCGCAGAGCAGAGCGGAGGTCCGTGGTGCCCGCTCGCCGCTTCCCCGCACCCGGCCGCCCGGCGCGCGTCGCGACGCTGTCGGTGCACACCAGCCCGCTGGACCAGCCCGGGGCGGGCGACGCCGGGGGCATGAACGTCTACATCGTCGAGGTGTCCCGCCGGCTGGCCGCCCGCGGCATCGAGGTCGACGTCTTCACCCGGGCCACCTCCAGCGAGCTGCCCCCGGTGGTGGAGGTGAGCCCGGGCGCCACGGTGCGGCACGTCAGCGCCGGGCCGTTCGAGGGCCTGGGCAAGGATGAGCTCCCCGCCCAGCTCTGCGCCTTCACCGCGGCGGTCCTGCGCGCGGAGGCGCAGCACGAACCGGGCTACTACGACGTCGTCCACTCGCACTACTGGCTCTCCGGGCAGGTCGGCTGGCTGGCGCGCGACCGGTGGGGCGTGCCGCTGGTGCACACCGCGCACACCCTGGCCAAGGTCAAGAACGAGGCGCTGGCCGACGGCGACCGGCCCGAGCCGCGCGCGCGGGTCATCGGCGAGGAGCAGGTCGTGGCCGAGGCCGACCGGCTGATCGCCAACACCGACGAGGAGGCCCGCCAGCTCGTGCGCCTCTACGGCGCCGATCCCGCGCGCACCCTCGTCGTCCCGCCCGGGGTCGACCTCGACCGGTTCGCACCGGGCAGCCGGGCCGCCGCCCGCCGCGCCGTCGGCGTCCGCGACGACGCCGTCGTCCTGCTCTTCGTCGGGCGCATCCAGCCGCTGAAGGCCCCCGACGTGCTGCTGCACACCGCCGCCCGCATGCTGGCCGACGACCCGGCGCTGCGGGCCCGCCTGCAGGTGCACGTGGTGGGCGCGCCCAGCGGCAGCGGCCTGGACGCCCCCCGCCAGCTGGAGGAGCTCGCCCGGTCCCTCGGCATCGGCGAAGTGGTGCGGTTCCACCCGCCCCAGCCGCCCGCCCGGCTGGCCGAGTTCTACCGCGCCGCGGACGTGACGGTCGTGCCCAGCCACAACGAGTCGTTCGGGCTGGTCGCCCTCGAGTCGCAGGCCTGCGGTACCCCGGTCGTCGCGGCGGCCGTGGGCGGCCTGCCGACGGCGGTGCGCGACGGCGTCTCCGGGGTGCTCGTCGACGGCCACCGCGCCGACGACTACGCCGCTGCGGTCCGCGCGGTCCTCGCCCGCCGCGAGCTCCTCGCCGCCGGCGCCGGCCGGCACGCGGCCGCGTTCTCCTGGGACCGCACCGCCGATGCGCTCGTCGCGGCCTACACCTCCGCGGCCGCCGAGATGGCCGCACCGCAGGCCCGCCCGCTGCGGGACCGCCGGCCCGGGCGGCTCCGGGCCCTGCCCGGGATGGGGGTGGCCCGGTGAGCCGGACCGTGGAGGAGCTCGACGCCGTCATCGACCGGACGCTGCGCGACACCGAGCTGGTGCACGAGCACCCGCGGCCGGGCACCTGGCTGGTGGACCTGCCGGGGACCAAGAAGCTGAAGACGGTGTGCGGCCTGATCGTGGGGGACCACGCGCTGCGGGTGGAGGCGTTCGTCTGCCGCCAGCCCGACGAGAACCGCGAGCAGCTGTGGACCTACCTGCTCCAGCACAACGCGCGCATGTACGGGGTCGCGTACTCGATCGACTCCGTGGGCGACGTCTACCTGACCGGCCGGCTGCCGCACGCCGCCGTCACGCCCGAGGAGCTCGACCGGCTGCTCGGGTCGGTCCTCAGCTACGCCGACGACCACTTCAACACGATGCTGGAGATCGGGTTCGGCACGTCGATCCGCCGGGAGTGGGACTGGCGGGTCAAGCGCGGGGAGTCCCTGCGCAACCTGGAGGCCTTCGCGGCCTTCGCCGATCCCAGCCGCCGCTCCGGCGCCGACCCCGACAGCAGGGCGTGACGGCGACCGACAGGTCCCGGCCGGGCGCGGTGGCGCCCGGCGACGAGCTGCCTCCCGGGTACGCCCGCCGCTGGTGGGTGCTGGCCACCATGACGATCTGCCTGCTCGTGGTGATCATGGGCAACACGATCCTCAACGTCGCCCTCCCGACGCTGCAGCGGGAGCTGGACGCCAGCCAGGGCGAGCTGCAGTGGGTCGTCGACGCCTACATCCTCGTGTTCGCCGGCCTGCTGTTCACCTGGGGCGTCATCGGCGACCGGATCGGCCGCCGGCGGGTGCTGCTCATCGGATTGGGCATCTTCGCCGTGGGGTCGGTGCTCGCCGCACTGAGCGACAGCCCCCTGGAGCTGATCGCCTGGCGGGCGGCGATGGGCATCGGCGGGGCGGCGGTCCAGCCCACGACGCTCGCCGTCATCACCAACGTCTTCCCGCCCCGCGAGCGCGGGCGCGCCATCGGCGTCTGGGCGGGGACGGCGGGGATCGCCGTCGCGGGTGGCCCGCTGGCCGGCGGTGCGGTCCTGGGGCACTTCTGGTGGGGCGCGGTCTTCCTCGTCGGCGTCCCCGTGGCGGTGCTCGGCATCGTCGCCGTGCTCGCCTTCGTCCCGGAGTCGAAGGACCCCTCCCCGGGCCGGCTGGACCTGCCGGGCGTGCTGCTGTCGATCGCCGCGCTCGCCGGCCTCGTCTACGGCATCATCCACGGCGGGGGCGGCGCGGGGTGGACCACGCCGGGCGTCCTCGTGCCGCTGCTGGGCGGCCTGATCCTGCTGGCGCTCTTCGTCTGGCTGCAGCGCCGGTCGGCCCACCCGGCGCTCGACGTCTCGCTGTTCCGCAACCCGGCCTTCTCCGCCGCCGCGGCGGCCCTGGGCCTGAACTTCTTCGCGCTCCTCGGCGCCACGTTCTACCTGGTGTTCTACCTGCAGGGCGTGCGTGGCTACTCGCCGCTGCAGAGCGGCGCGGCGCTGATCCCCGTGGCGCTCGGCATGGCGCTCATGGCGCCCCGGAGCTCCGGGCTGGCCGAGCGGTTCGGGGCCAAGGCCGTCTGCGCGACCGGCTTCCTGCTCATCACCCTGTCGTTCCTCGGCGTGCAGTTGCTCGACCTCACCTCGCCGGTCTGGCTGCTGCTGCTGGTCCTCTCGGTGCAGGGGCTCGGCATGGGCGCGGTGATGGCTCCCGCGACCGAGTCGATCATGTCCGTCGTGCCCCGGGAGAAGGCCGGCGCCGGGGCCGCGGTCAACAACTCCGTGCGGCAGGTGGGTGGCGCCCTCGGCGTCGCGATCCTGGGCTCGCTGCTCGCCGCCACCTACTCGGCGCAGCTGGGCTCCGCGGCGGACGGGCTGCCGGCCGGAGCGCGTGACGACGCCCGGCAGTCGGTCGTCGCGACGCTGGACGCCGTGCGGCGCGCGCAGGCCGAGGGGACGCCGGAGGTGGCCCGCGCCGCCGCCGCGGTGGTCGACCCGGCCCGCGACGCCTTCGTCACCGCGATGCACCTGACGGCGATCGGCACCGCCACGGCCACCCTCGTCGCGGCGGTGGTGGTGCTGATCTGGCTGCCCGGCCGGCCGAAGCGGGTGCCGTCGGTCACGCACTGACCCGATGGGGCAACGGAGAGTTGACGACGGCGGGTCCGCCGCCCAGGCTGGCGCGCGACGCGAGCGGGACTCCCCGCGCCGAACCGGAGGGAGTCCCCCGTGCCCGACCATGCCCACCACCCGGGCACGGGGCGACGCGACCCCTTCGCCCCGCTGCTGCAGAACCCGCTGGCCGCCCTCTTCCGCGAGCACACCCGCACGGGCGTGGCCACCCACGCCGTCCCCACCGGCGGTGCCCCCCTGCCGGTGACCACTTACGCCGACGGCCGGGCGCGCATCAACCTGGGCACCGGCAACTACCTCGGGCTCGCGGGCGACCCGCGCGTCATGGAGGCGGCCGGCGCCGCCCTGCGCCGCTACGGCACCAGCGCGTCGGGCAGCCGGGTGCTCAACGGGACCACCGCCCTCCACCTGGAGCTCGAGGCCGAGCTCGCCGACCTCTACGGCACGGAGGCGGCGGTGCTCACCTCCTCGGGCGTCAACGCCAACCTGGCGCTGCTGTCGACGGTCTGCGGCCCCGACGACGTGCTGCTCGTCGACGCCCACGTGCACGCCAGCCTGCACGCCGCTGCGGCGGCCAGCCGTGGCACGGTCGTGCGCTGGCGGCACAACGACCTGGACTCCCTCGCCGGCCGGCTGGAGCGCCTCGACCCGCGGGCGGGGGCCGTCGTCGTCGTCGACGGTGTCTACTCGATGACCGGTGAGCTCGCGCCGCTCGCCGGGATCACCGAGCTGTGCCGGCGGTACGGCGCCCGCCTCGTGGTCGACGAGGCGCACGGGCTCGGCGTCCTGGGCGCCCGTGGGCGCGGCGCAGCCGAGCAGGTGGGCGTGCTCGACCGCGTCGACGCGGTGACGGTCGCCCTCAGCAAGTCGCTGGCCAGCGTCGGCGGCGCGGTGATGACCTCTCGGGCCGCCGCCGACGGCATCCGCGCCGGCGCCATGCCCTACGTCTTCAGCGCCGCGAACGACCCGGCGTCGGTGGCCGCCGCCCTCGCCGCGCTGCGCATCCTCCGCACCGAGCCCGAGCGGCTGGCCCGGCTGCAGCACAACGGGGAGCTGCTGCGGGGGGCCCTGGCCGAGGCGGGAGCGGCGCCGGTGCCCGGCCGCGGCGCCGTCCTGGCGGTGCCGACCGGCAGCGAGGCGGTCACCGCTGCGGCGTGGGGGGCGAGCTTCGACGCCGGCGTCTACACGAACGCGGTGGCCTACCCGGCCGTGCCCCGCGGCAAGGGCGTGCTGCGGCTGACCGTCATGGCGACGCACATCGACGCGCAGCTGCGCGAGGCCGCCGAGGTGGTCGCCGAGGCGGTGCGCTGGGCGCGGGACGGCGAGCGGGAGATGGTGCTCGCCTGACGCTCCGCTGCCCGCCGGGACGCCGTCGGGCAGGATGATCGCCGTGACGACCTCCACGGGAACCCTGGTGCTGCTCCGCCACGGCGAGAGCGAGTGGAACAAAGCCAACCTCTTCACCGGCTGGGTGGACGTCCCGCTCACCGAGAAGGGGCGCGAGGAGGCCGCCCGCGGCGGACGCCTGATGGCCGAGCACGGGCTGCTGCCCGACGTCTCGCACACCTCGCTGCTGCGCCGGGCGATCATGACCGCCGAGCTGGCGCTGCACGAGGCCGACCGGCAGTGGATCCCGGTGAAGCGCTCCTGGCGGCTCAACGAGCGGCACTACGGCGCGCTGCAGGGCAAGGACAAGGCCGCCACGCTCGCCGAGTACGGCGAGGAGCAGTTCATGACCTGGCGGCGGTCCTACGACACCCCGCCGCCGCCCATCGAGCCGGGCAGCGAGTTCGCCCAGGACGGCGACGCCCGCTACTCGTTCCTGCCGCCGGAGGCGCGCCCGGCGACCGAGTGCCTCGCCGACGTCGTCGTGCGGATGCTGCCGTACTGGTACGACGCGATCGTCCCCGACCTGCGGCTCGGGCAGACCGTGCTGGTCGCCGCCCACGGCAACAGCCTGCGGGCGCTGGTGAAGCACCTCGACGGCATGGGTGACGACGAGGTGGTCGGGCTCAACATCCCGACCGGTGTGCCGCTGCGCTACGACCTCGACGACGACCTGCGGCCGGTGAAGGCCGGGGGCGAGTACCTCGACCCCGACGCCGCGGCGGCCGCCATCGAGGCGGTCAAGAACCAGGGCAAGCGCTGACGAGGGGGCCCGAAGGGTCCCCGAGGAAGCGCTGGACCCGCCGGGCGGATGCGGGCCAACGGCTGACGGCTGGACCTCTCCACCGGCTGAGGCGAGCCGGGTCGAGCCGGGCCACCGGACATCCAGCCGCGGCGTGCCGCGGCGGGACGTCCGGTGGTTCGGTCCGGCGGGTCCTCTCCGGGGTGCCGGGGCGGCCCCCCCCGGCCCCCCCCCCCCCCCCCCGCGCGGGCCCGCGGCGCCACGTCCGGTGGTGCGGTCAGACGTGTCCTCTCCGCGCACCACAGGGGTCGCGCAGCACCGCTGCCGCCCGCTCCGCCGGCTGAGGCGTCCTCGACCTCCCCGCGAGGCGCGTCGGCGAGCGGGGGCGCGGAGCGTTCCCCGAGTCGTCGCAGGGAAGGGCTCACCGTCACCGGGGAACGGCTCCCGGCCGCGGTGCCGTCCGGAGGACGGCGGTGTCACGGCCGCGGTGTCATCCGGAGGATGACGAGACTGCAGAGTCGTAGCGCTCGCCGGTGACCAGGTAGCAGACCCGGCGGGCGACGCTGACCGCGTGGTCGGCGAAGCGCTCGTAGTAGCGGCCCAGCAGCGTGATGTCGATGGCCGACTCGATGCCGTGCGGCCAGTCCTCGCTCAGCAGCTGGCGGAACAGCCCGCGGTGGATCTGGTCCATCGCATCGTCGTCGGTCTCGAGCTCCTGGGCGGCCTCGACGTCGCGCTTGGCGATGACCGTCGCGGTTTTCGTGATGAGCAGCTCCGCCACGTTGCCCGCCTCGAGGAAGGCCGGCCGCACCTCCTGCGGCACCGCGTGGTCGGGGAACCGCATGCGCGCCACCTTGGCGATGTGCGCGGCCAGGTCGCCCATCCGTTCGAGGTCGGCGACGATCCGCATGGCGGTCGTGATGGTGCGCAGGTCGCCGGCCACCGGCTGCTGCCGGGCGAGCAGCGTGAAGGTGCGCTGCTCGATGTTCTCGCGGGTGGCGTCGATCTGGTCGTCGCCGGCGATCACCAGGTCGGCCAGGGCGACATCGGCGTCCAGGAGCGCCGTCGTGGCCGTGCTCATCTGCGAGCCCACGGAGTTGGCCATCTCCACCAGGCAGGCGTTGATGTCGTCGAGTTCCTCGTGGTAGCTGTCCCGCACGGTCGTCCTCTCGTCGTGATTACCCGGCGACAGTAGGCGCGGCCGGGACCGATCCGGCCGCTGCGGGGTGAACTCCGGCCCACCCGCCGGTGAACAGTGACCCGTCCGAGCGGTGAACCTCTCGCCGGATCATGGTGCCTCGCCGCCGCGCACCTAGCATCTGGGCCGTGAGTCCACTGGTCGCCCTGGTGGTCGGCCTCCTCCTGGGTGGGGTGGTGGCCGCCACCGTCATCATCCGCTCCCGCCCCGACCTGGGGCGCCACCCCCTCGACGGCGGGTCCGTCCCGCTGCCCGAGGCAGCGCTGGCGCGTCGGCTCGTGGACCTGATGGACCCCGCCCTGGTCGTGGTGGGCATCGACGACGCCGTGCTGCTGGTCAATCCCGCGGCCCGCGCGCTGGGCATCGTCCGGGGCACCCGGCTGCTGGTGCCCGAGCTGCTCACGCTGGCCCGGGCGGTGCGCAGCGGTGGCACCCGGCGGGCCGACGTCCGGCTGCCCGGCGACCTGGTCGGCGCGGGGCCGCGGCTGGTCGGCGTGCACGGCGTGCGGCTCGACAGCGGCGCGGGCACGCCCGCGGGGCCGATCGCGCTGGTGCTGCAGGACGTCACGGAGGCGCGGCGGGTCGAGGCCGTGCGCCGCGACTTCGTGGCGAACGTCGGCCACGAGCTGAAGACGCCGGTGGGGGCCCTCGCCCTGCTCGCCGAGGCGATCGAGGGCGCCGCCGACGACCCGGAGGCGGTGCAGCGCTTCGCGGCGCGGATCGCCCACGAGGCCGACCGGCTGGGCCGGCTCGTGCGCGAGCTGATCGACCTCTCCCGGCTGCAGGGCGGCGAGCCGCTGCCCGAGCTGGTGCCCGTGGACGTGGACCGGGTGCTCGGCGAGGCGGTCGACCGCACGCGCACCGCCGCCCGCGCCAAGGAGCTGGAGATCGTGGTCGGCGGGCAACCGGGCCTCGTGGTGCGCGGGGTGGAGGGCCAGCTGGTCACCGCGGTCACCAACCTGCTCGCGAACGCGGTGGCCTACAGCACGGGGAAGAGCCGGGTCGCGGTCGCGGCCCGCGCGCGGTCGGGGTTCGCGGAGATCGCCGTGACCGACAGCGGCATCGGCATCCCGCGGGCCGACCGGCACCGGGTGTTCGAGCGCTTCTACCGGGTGGACCAGTCCCGCGCGAGCAGCACCGGGGGAACCGGGCTGGGGCTCGCCATCGTCAAGCACGTCGCCAGCAACCACGGTGGTTCGGTGACGGTCTGGAGCGAGGAGGGGCTGGGGTCGACCTTCACCCTGCGCATCCCGCTCGCCGGTCCCGCCGAGAACCCGGCGGCGGAGTCGTCCGCCTCCGCAACGCAGAATCGGGAGAACGAGCACCCATGAGCCGAGTCCTGGTCGTCGAGGACGAGGAGTCCTTCTCCGACGCACTGTCCTACATGCTGCGGCGGGAGGGGTTCGAGACCGTCGTGGCCGCCACCGGGCCCGACGCGTTGGCGGAGTTCGACCGCGGCGGGGCCGACATCGTGCTGCTCGACCTCATGCTCCCCGGCCTGCCCGGGACGGAGGTCTGCCGCATGCTCCGCGCCCGCAGCAACGTGCCGATCATCATGCTGACGGCCAAGGACGCCGAGATCGACAAGGTCGTCGGCCTCGAGCTGGGCGCCGACGACTACGTGACCAAGCCGTACTCGGCGAGGGAGCTCGTCGCCCGCATCCGGGCGGTCCTGCGCCGCCGGGGGGAGGCGGCCGACGCCGCCCCCGCCGAGGGCGGCGTGCTGGTCGCCGGGCCGGTCCGCATGGACGTCGAGCGGCACGTGGTCGCGGTCGACGGCGAGCAGGTCGCCCTGCCGCTCAAGGAGTTCGACCTGCTGGAGTTCCTGCTCCGCAACGCCGGCCGCGTGCTCACCCGGGCCCAGCTGATCGACCGCGTGTGGGGGTCGGACTACGTGGGCGACACCAAGACCCTCGACGTCCACGTCAAGCGGCTGCGGGCCAAGCTGGAGCCCGACCCCGCGAACCCGAAGTACCTGCTCACGGTGCGGGGCCTGGGCTACAAGCTGGAGGCCTAGGCGGACCGCCCCGGTCAGTCGTCCTTGAGGTCGTCGATCCTCTTGGACGCGTCGGCCTTCGAGATGTCGTCGGGGATCTCCTCGTCGGTACCCCGGGCCAGCGTCTCGAGGTAGCTCTTCTGGGCGCCGGTGGCGGGCTCGTCGCCGGTCACCCAGTCGTCCGGGTCCTTCTCGGTCGTCTGGTCGGCAGCGTTCGGTTCGCTCATGTGTTCGATGCTAGGCCGGGTGCAGCTCGGGCGCCTGCCGGACGGGTGCGGCGGCGCGGGCGGCCCGCGTCGCCTCCCACCGGCGGCCGGTCGGGTAGGCGTGGACCGCGCCGCAGGCGGGGCACTCCACGTGCAGCGCGATGTGCGTCGGGTGGTTGGTGACCGACCGGATGCGCCGGTCGGCGACCAGTTCGTCGGTCCTGGTGACGGGGCACGTGATCAGCAACATGGGAGAAGCCTGGCGCCGGCCGCCCGCCCGCACGAGTGGCAGGAGTGACCGCTACCGCAGCGTTTCTGCCATAGTGTGCCCATGGCAGAGGGACGCCCGCTCGTGGTCAGCCTCGTCGTCGGCGAGGGCCTCGTCGCCAGCTTCGGGCTGGGGGTGAGCAACGAGGTGTTCGGCTACGAGCGCCCGGAGATCGGCCTGCCCCGCTTCGACTTCGCGCTGGTCGCCGAGCACCCGGGCGTCCTGCGCACGGACACCGGCATCGGCATCCTCGTCGAGCACGGCCTCGACCGGCTGGACCGGTCCGACATCGTGCTGGTGACCGCCTGGGAGGTGGTCGACCGGTTGCCGTCACCGGCGCTGCTGGACGCGCTCCGGCGCGCCCACGCCCGGGGCGCGATCCTGGTGAGCCACTGCACGGGCGTCTTCGCCCTGGCCGCCACCGGTCTGCTCGACGGGATGCGCGTGACCACGCACTGGCGCTACGCCGGCGAGCTCGCCGCCCGCTATCCGCAGCTCGACGTCGACCCGGCGGTGCTCTACGTCGACAACGGGCGCATCCTCACCGGAGCGGGCACGGCGGCCGGCGTCGACGCGCTGCTGCACCTGGTCCGCCGGGAGTGGGGCGCCGCCGCGGCGAACGCGCTGGCCCGGGAGATGGTCGTCCCGCCGCACCGCGACGGCGGGCAGGCGCAGTTCATCGACGCGCCCGTCCCCGCCTGCTCCGACGACCTGCTCGGCCTGGTGCTGGAGTGGGCCGGCCACCACCTCGCCGAGGACCTCTCCGTCGACGTCCTCGCCCGGCGGGCGCTGATGAGCCCGCGCAGCTTCGCCCGGCGGTTCAAGGCCACCACCGGCACGACGCCGCACGCCTGGCTGCTCGCGCAGCGGCTGGCGGCGGCCGAGGAGCTCCTGGAGAACAGCGACGCCCCGGTCGAGGAGATCGCCCGGCTGGTCGGGTTCGGGACGGCGGCGGGGCTCCGCGAGCAGTTCACCCGCCGGCGCGGGGTCTCCCCCCGGGCCTACCGGCAGACCTTCCGGACCGGTGCGGTGTCACGCCTCGGGGCGGCGCCGGTGCAGCTGGACGGGCACCGGCCCGGCGAGGGCGGGGCTGGCCGGGTGCGGGGCGACCAGGCCCTGGTCCAGCCGCAGCTCGGCCAGCCGGCGTAGCTCGTCGTACGCCGGGCCCCCCAGCAGCGCGACCAGCTCCGCGGCGTAGGTCTCGACCAGCGGTTCGGGGGAGACGTGCGCGGTCGGGGAGCCGGTGCACCACCAGTGCAGGTCGTGGCCGCCGGGCCCCCACCCGCGCCGGTCGAACTCGCCGATCGTCGACACCAGCACGCGCGTGCCGTCGGGGCGGTCCACGTGCTCCTGCTCGCGGCGCACCGGCAGCTGCCAGCAGACGTCCGGCTTGGTCGTGAGGGGGTGCAGCCCGGTGCGCAGCGCCATCCGGTGCAGCGCGCACCCCGTTCCGCCGGCGAAGCCGGGGCGGTTGAGGAAGACGCAGGCGCCGTCCACCACGCGGGTCCGCAGCGACCGCACGGGTCCGCCGGCGTCGTCGGCGGTGCGCCCGTCCTCCGGTTCCCCGGCGGTGCGCCCGTCCTCCGGTTCCCCGGCGGTGCGCCCGTCCTCCGGTTCCTCGGGTGTGCGCCCGTCCTCCGGTTCCTCGGGTGTGCGCCCGTCCTCCGGTTCCTCGGCGGTGCGCCCGTCCTCCGGTTCCTCGGCGTCGTCCTCCTCGGTCCACGAGCCGCGTCCGACGCGGGCGAGCTGCCAGTCCTCGTCGGTCAGGTCGGCCACCGCGGCGGTGACCCGGTGCAGGTCGTCCTCGTCGGTGAAGAACGCGCCGTGGCTGCAGCAACCGTCGTCCGCACGCCCCTCGACCACCCCCGCGCAGCCTCGGCCGAACACGCAGGTCCACGCCGACGTGAGCCAGGTCAGGTCGGCGCGGACGACGTGCCCGGGATCGGCCGGGTCGGGGAACTCCACCCACTCCCGGGCGAAGTCGGGGGCGACCTCGTCGGGGGGCTCGTTCTCCACCGGGCCAGCGTAGAAGGACCCCCTGCTCCCGCTCCGCTCACCGCCTCGCGGTGGGGCCCGGCAGGGTGTCGTCCGGCAGAATCGGCCGCATGCGGCTGGGTGTGCTGGACGTCGGCTCGAACACGGTGCACCTGCTGGTGGTGGACGCCCACCGCGGTGCGCACCCCACGCCGATGCACGACGACCGCTGGCTGCTGCGGCTCGCCGAGCAGATCGGGGACGACGGGCTGCTGTCCAAGGCGGGGGAGAAGGCGCTCCTGCGGGCGGTGCAGAACGCCTGCGAGCAGGCCGAGAAGCAGGGCTGCGAGGAACTGCTCGCGATGGTCACCTCCGCCATCCGCGATGCGGCCAACGGCCTCGAGGTGCTCGACCGCGTCCGGGAGCGGACCGGCGTCGAACTGCAGGTCCTCAGCGGTGAGGACGAGGCCCGGCTGACCTTCCTCGCCGTCCGCCGGTGGTTCGGCTGGAGCGCGGGGCGGCTGCTGGTCTTCGACATCGGCGGCGGCTCGCTCGAGCTCGCCAGCGGCGTCGACGAGGACCCGGACGTCGCCCTGTCCCTGCCGCTCGGCGCCGGTCGCATGACCCGGCGCTTCCTGCCCGGGGCGCAGCGGGGCGGACGGCCGGATCTGGCGGCGCTCGACGAACTCGCGGAGTACGCCGACGCGCTGATCGAGCCGGCTGCGAAGAAGCTCCGCGACGTCGGGACGCCGGACCTGGTGGCAGCCACCAGCAAGACCTTCCGCACCCTCGCCCGCCTGACCGGCGCCGCCCCCTACTCGGCGGGGCTGCAGGTGCCGCGCGAGCTCACCGCCGACGGGCTGGGGCAGCTCGTCGGCTTCATCTCGCGGATCGAGAGCTCGGCCCTGGCCGAGCTCCGAGGGGTCTCGCCCGACCGCGCACACCAGGTTCCCGCTGGAGCGGTTGTCGCTGCCGCAACTCTGCGTGCGCTGGACGTACGGTGCGTGAAGATCTGTCCGTGGGCGCTGCGCGAGGGAGTCATCCTCCGCCGGCTGGACTCGTTGGGAGGGGCGTGATGGCCGAACCGGACTGGAACCCGGACACGGGAGGACGCTCGCTCGCCGAGATCCTGCGCGAGGCCGGCATCGAGTCCGCCGCCCGCACCGCCCGACGCCGGCGTTCCGACGACGACGATGACACGGGCATCCGCCAGCGGCGCGCCGACGCCGACGCCGGCGCCGACCGGACCGGCTACGGCCGGCGCCGCAGCGACCTGCAGGTCCCCGAGCCGGCGCCCGCGGCCGCGCGGGGCAGCCGGTCGGCCGGCCGGGCCGCCGACCCCGTGACCGCCGCGATCCCGGGGCTGCGGCCCGACCGCAAGCCCGGGGTCCCGCATCCCTCCGGTCCGGTGCCGCCGCTCCGGCGCCCCGCCGAGGCGGCGGAGGCGGCCGGTGCGCAGCGCACGACCACCCGCCGGCCCGCCCGCGGGGCGACAGCGGCCGGGGCAGCCCCTCGAGACGGCGTGCCGTCCACCGGGCCGATCCCCGTGGTGCGGGCGGACGACGCCGACCTCGACGCCACCCCGCGCGAGAGCGCGCTGGCCTGGCTCCGCTTCGCCGGCGAGCTGGTCATCGCCCTCGCGGCCGGGGTCGGCATCTACTTCGCCGCCACCGTGCTCTGGGAGTTGATCCCGCACCTGGCGGTGTTCCTGGCCCCGCTGGCCGTCACCGGGCTCGTGGCCGGGGTGAACCTGTGGCGCGAGCGCCAGGGCACCGAACCGGTGGGTGTCCGCCTGCTCGCCGTCCTGGTGTTCGCGGGCACCCTGCTCACGATCGCCCCGGCGGCGACGCTCCTCGCGACCTCCTGACCGCCGGTCAGGCGTCGGCCGGCTCGGCGTCGCGCGACGGGGCGAACTCCTCCACGATCGCCGCCCCGAAGGCGTCGAGGTCGTCGGGCTTGCGGCTGGTCACCAGGTTGCCGTCGACCACGACCTCCTCGTCCACCCAGTCGGCGCCCGCGTTGCGCAGGTCGGTCTGCAGCGAGGGCCAGGAGGTCATCCGGCGGCCGCGGACCACACCGGCCTCGATCAGCACCCACGGGGCGTGGCAGATCGCGGCCACCGGCTTCCCCGCGTCGAAGAACGCCTTCACGAAGGTCACCGCATCGGCGTCCGCGCGCACGAAGTCCCCGTTGATGACGCCGCCGGGCAGGACCAGGGCCGCGTAGTCGTCGGGGTCGGCCGAGCCGAGGTCGGTGTCGACCGTGCGCCGCTCGCCCTTGTCGATGTGGTCGTAGGCGGTGATCGTCCCCGTCGAGAACGACACCAGCTCCGGCTCGGCGCCGGCCTCCTCGAGCGCCTGCCAGGGGCGGTCCAACTCGACCTGCTCCACACCGTCGGTGGCCAGCACGGCCACCCTCATCCCATCCAGTTCTCCTGCCATGACGGCGGCGCTACCCGGTGCCCGGAGCCGGCACACGCCGGAGCACTACGGTTTCGGGCGTGCCCGTCCGTCCGCGTGCCCGCCGCGCCTCGCTGCCTCCCGTGGGCGCCGCGCGGGGTGCCGGGGACGTGGTCGGCCCGGCCGCCGGGCCGGCGGCCGTCCGGTGCCTCGACGTCCGGACGGCGGGCGACGGGGAGCCGGCCGTCGACCCACGACCGATCGCCGTCACCGGTGAGCGCGCGGCCCGGGACGACCGCGCGCCCGACAGCTGGGAGCCCGTCATGCCCTGGGGAGAACCGACCGAGGAGCAGCGCCGCCTGCCCGCCGCCGGCCACGCCGTCCGCGGGCAGCTGCCCGTCGCGGTGGTGCGGCCGTGACCGCGACCGGCCGCCGCGGCCTGGCCATCGTCGGCGGCGGCAAGATCGGCGAGGCGCTGCTGTCCGGCCTCGTCCGGCGCGGCGGGGCCGACGGGCTCCTCGTCGTCGAGCGGAGCCCGCAGCGCGCCGCCGAGCTCACCGACCGCTACGGGGTCCCCGCGGTGGGGCTCGCCGACGCCGCGGCCCGGGCGCGGGTGCTGCTGCTGGCGGTGAAGCCGCAGGACATCGACACGCTCCTGGGGCTGGTCGCGGCGCACGTCGACGACGGGCACCTGGTGGTCTCCGTGGCCGCGGGCGTGCCCACGGCGCGCATCGAGGCGGCGCTCCCGCCCGGGGTCCCGGTCGTGCGCGTCATGCCGAACACCCCGGCGCTCGTGGACGAGGGCATGAGCGTGCTCTCGGCCGGTGCGCACGCGGGGGAGGAGCACCTGGACGAGGCGGAGGCGCTGCTGGCGGCGGTCGGGCGCGTGCGCCGGGTGCCGGAGTCCCAGCAGGACGCCGTCACCGCGCTGTCGGGGAGCGGGCCCGCCTACTTCTTCTACCTGGTCGAGGCGATGGTCGACGCGGGCATCCTGCTGGGGCTGCCGCGCGCGCTGGCCGCGGACCTCATCGTGCAGACGGCGCTGGGTGCGGCGGTGATGATGCGCGACTCCGGCGAGCACCCGGTCCAGCTGCGCGAGGCGGTCTCCAGCCCCGGTGGCACGACGATCGCCGCGATCCGGGAGCTGGAGAAGCACGGCGTCCGGGCGGCGCTCATGGCCGCGATCGAGGCGGCGCACGCGCGCTCGGTGGAGCTGGGCCGGGACGCGACCTGACGACAAGTCCTGACGTCGACACGGCAGGACGCGGTGCCGGCGCCTTCCCGTGTCGACAGGTCGACGCGCACCGGGCGTGAGTGGGCGAACACGGTAGTGCACATCGGCGCGGATCTGCACCACCCTGCGTCACTGAGTTCTCACCGTGTCGCGAAACGCGCCGGAACGCGTGTGCACCGTGTTGCATAGGTGTAGTTCTGCCTAGGACGGACCGGTCCGCCTGTTCGTTTCACCCATCGCTTCAGTCACGCCCGCCCCCTTACTCTCAGTACCAGCGCGTGCGTGTTCAGTTGCCGGTGGGGAAGCCGGCGCCACGACACGAGCTAGGTACCGGAGACGAAGACATGACCATGCCCCAGCGCCACGCTGCCGCCACCGTCGTCCGTCCGGGGATGCCCATGCCCCGTCAGATGGGTCGCCCGATGAGCGCCGCGGCGGTTGCCCGCCCCGTGCCGGCCCAGCACCCCGCCGCCATGCCGATCGGCCGCCCGACCGTCCCGGCCCCCCGCGCCGCCGTCACCTTCCTGACCGTCGCCGAGGTCGCCTCGATGATGCGCGTCTCCAAGATGACCGTGTACCGCCTCGTCCACGCCGGTGAGCTCTCCGCCGTCCGCGTCGGCCGCTCGTTCCGCGTGCCGGAGCGCGCCGTGCAGGACTACCTGCGCGACGCCTACACCGACATCGCCTGAGAGGCGCACCGCTCCGCCTGCAGCGTCGCGACGAGTGGGGGCCGGAGGCTCCCGCGAGGAGTGACGGGCCGGCTCCACCCGACGGGAGCCGGCGCCTCGCGGCAGTGTCGCGCCGAGTGGGCCCCGGAGGGGTCCGCGCAGGCGTGACGGAACGGCTCAGCGCGACAGGGGCACGGCCGTTGGTCGCGGTGTCGCCCGGAGGGTGACCGTGGGAAGAGCATCGCCGCGGGGTGGCTCGGGTACGCTCGGTCGCCGGGCGACGGCAGGGCAGGCTCCTGCGGCCGCGTTCGAGCTGATCATTTCGCGAAGTCGGGAGAGCACACGTGGGTTCGGTCATCAAGAAGCGGCGCAAGCGGATGGCGAAGAAGAAGCACCGCAAGCTGCTGAAGAAGACGCGCGTCCAGCGCCGCAACAAGAAGTGAGCTGAGGCTCGTGCCGCCTGCGGTCGTCCTCGTCACCGGTGTGAGCCGGTGGCTGGGTGGCGCGCTGGCGGCCGAGCTCGCCTCCGACCCGCGCATCCAGCGGGTCATCGGTGTGGACACGGTCCCCCCGTCGCCGGCCATGCTGCGCCGGTTGGGTCGCACCGAGTTCGTCCGGGCCGACATCCGCAACCCGTTGATCGGCAAGGTCATCGCCGCGGCGTCGGTCGACACCGTCGTGCACATGAACATCAGCTCCACGCCGGCCGGCTCCGGCGGGCGGGTGCCGATGAAGGAGCTCAACGTCATCGGCACCATGCAGCTGCTGGCGGCCTGCCAGCGGGCGTCGTCGGTGCGCCGTTTCGTGCTGAAGTCGACCAGCGCCGTCTACGGCGCCTCGTCACGAGACCCCGCCGTCTTCACCGAGGCCATGCAGGCGCGGCAGGTGCCCTCCGGCGGCTTCGCCCGGGACAGCGTCGACATCGAGGGCTACGTGCGCTCCTTCGGCCGCCGCCGGCCCGACGTCGACGTGGCCGTGCTCCGGTTCACCAATTTCATCGGCCCGCGCATCGACTCGCTGCTGACCGGCTTCCTGCGCATGCCGCTGGTGCCGACGGCCCTGGGCTACGACGCCCGGGTGCAGCTGCTGCACGAGGACGATGCGCTCGCGGTGCTGACGCGGGCGACCACCGGCGACTTCGCCGGCACCGTGAACGTGGGCGGCGAGGGCACTCTCCTGCTGTCGCAGGCCATCCGCCGGCTGGGTCGCATCGAGCTGCCGCTGCCCACGCCCGCCCTGGGCTCGGTCGGCCGGCTGTCGCGCCGGTTCGGCTTCGTCGACTACTCCCCGGAGCAGATGCGCTTCCTGAACTTCGGCCGCGTGGTCGACACGACGGTGCTGCGCCGCGACTTCGGCTACACCCCGCGCTACACCACCGCGGCCGCGCTGGCCGACTACGCGACCACCGTGCCGCCGGTCCTCGACCCGGCCGCCGTCCGGACGGTGGGCGGTGGGCTGCGGTCGGTGCTGGGCCGGATCGGCGACACCGCCTCGGCCGTGGAGCACCGGTTCCGGCCGGCCCCGCCGTCCCCGGCGCTGCGGGCGGTGCGCGATGCCTGAGGCCCGGGTCATCCGGCTGCGCCCCGAGGACGACGAACCCCGCGTGGCCGCGCCGCCCACGCCGCCGGGCTGGGAGGAGCAGCTGGCCGGCGGCGTCGACTTCCTGCAGCGCCGGCTGACCGGCGAGTACGAGACCGACGAGTTCGGCTTCGACCCCGACCTGGCCGACCACGTGCTGCTGCCCGTGCTGCGCCCGCTGTTCCGCTCCTGGTTCCGCGTCGAGACGTTCGGCCTGGAGAACGTCCCCTCCGACAGCGGGGCGCTGGTGGTGGCCAACCACTCAGGGACGCTTCCCATCGACGCGCTGATGACCACGGTGGCGCTGCACGACGAGCACCCGGCGGGCCGCCGGTTCCGGCTGCTCGGCGCCGACCTGGTCTTCGAGCTGCCCGGGGTCGGCGCGCTGGCCCGCAAGTTCGGCGCCACCCTCGCGTGCAACGAGGACGCCGAGCGGCTGCTGACCGACGGCGAGCTGGTGGGCGTCTTCCCCGAGGGCTTCAAGGGCATCGGCAAGCCGTTCCGCGAGCGGTACACGCTGCAGCGCTTCGGCCGGGGCGGCTTCGTCTCCGCGGCCCTGCGCACCGGGGCGCCGATCATCCCCTGCGCGATCGTGGGCGCCGAGGAGATCTACCCGATGATCGGCAACGCGCGCACCGCCGCGCGGCTGCTCGGGCTGCCGTACTTCCCGGTCACGCCGACGTTCCCGCTGCTGGGCCCGCTCGGCCTGGTTCCGCTGCCGTCGAAGTGGCTGATCGCCTTCGGCGCGCCGATCGAGACGGCGTCCTACGGCCCGGCCGCCGCCGAGGACCCCATGCTGGTCTTCAACCTCACCGATCAGGTGCGCGAGACCATCCAGCACTCGCTCTACCAGCTGCTGCTGCGCCGCAAGAGCGTCTTCGGCGCCTGAAGCAGCGTCGGCCGCGGCCCGGCGACCGGGGCCGGTGGCTGTGCGGCCCACCAGGGCAGCTTGTTGCGCCGGCGCAGCGCCAGCGCGCCGCCCACGAGCCCGCCCGAGAGCGCGGCCGCGGCCACCGTGGGGACGCCGATCTTCGCCGCCTTCCGGCCGGTGCGGAAGTCGCGGATCGGCCAGCCCAAGGCGCGCGCCTCCGCGCGCAGCTCGGTGTCCGGGTTGACCGCGACGGCGGTGCCGGTCAGCGAGAGCATCGGCAGGTCGTTGGCCGAGTCGCTGTAGGCGGTGCACCGGGTCAGGTCCAGGCCTTCCCGCTCGGCGAGCGCGAGGACGGCCTCCGCCTTCGCCGGCCCGTGCATCAGCTCGCCGACGAGACGGCCGGTGTACCGCCCGTCGACGATCTCGGAGACGGTGCCCAGCGCCCCGGTCAGGCCCAGCCGCTGCGCGATGATCGACGCCAGCTCGATCGGCGTGGCCGTGACCAGCCACACCCGCTGGCCGGCGTCGAGGTGCTGCTGCGCGAGCACGCGCGTGCCCGACCAGATGCGGTCGGCCATCAGCTCGTCGTAGATCTCCTCGCCGGCCTGCTGGATCTCGGAGACCTCGCGGCCGGCGACGAAGGCCAGCGCGTTCTCGCGGATGGTGAGCATGTCGTCGGCGCTCTCGTTGCCGGCGATGCGGAACTTGGCCTGCTGCCAGACGAAGCGGGCGAGGTCGCGGCTGGAGAAGTACTTGCGGGCCGCCAGCCCACGGGCGAACCAGAACAGCGACGCGCCCATCATCATGGTGTTGTCGACGTCGAAGAACGCCGCAGCCGTGAGGTCGGGTTCGACGGCCGGGGGGCTCGCGACCTCCGCGGCCGCCGCCGACGCGGCGCCGGCGACGTGGGCGCGGATCTCCCCGGCGGTCTGCGCGGCACGGCGACCGCGCACCGACAGTCGCGGCACGGCGACCTCCCTCACTCGATCCGGTCCCAGGACCCCGGGGCCGGGCCTGACGTCGTCCCCGGCACCGCTGCTGCGACCCTAGCCGGGGCCGTGGCCGGGGTCAGGCCCTGGTCAGCACTCGCCGACGGTGATCAGCGGAGGCAGGCAGACGTCCAGGGGGCCGGGCAGCGGGACGGCGACCACCGGCGCGGGTGGCGTCCGCGGCATGCTGCCGGTGCTGGGCACCGGGGGCCGCGGCAGGGTGGGCAGCGTCGGCCGGGGGAGGCCGCTCGGCGTGGGCGTCGCGCTGCTCGTGGGCGCGTCGTGCCGGGGTGTCCGGGGCTCGTCCCCCGGGGTGCCGGCGGGAGCGGGGGGTGCGGACGGGACCGCGGGTGCGGACGGGCCGGCCGACGGCGGGACGCCGGTGGCCGGGCCGGCCCCGGGCGGGACCGCGCCAGGGGGCTCCTCGACGACGGCCGCCGGGGTGTCGGTGAGGCAGGAGCCGGGCACGGGGCCCAGGACGTCGTCCCCCACCACGGCCGGGCCCGCCGGGCACTGCAGCGCCCCGCGGAGCGCCTCGACCCGGGTGGCCAGGGCGCGCAGCAGGTCGGTGGAGCGCCCGTAGGCCGGCGCGGCGCTCGCCGGCACGTCGTCGGCCAGGACCGCGAGCCCGCCCGACTGTTCGGCGGTCCAGCGGGACAGGGAGTCCAGCGGCGCGGCGTCGCGGGACTGCACGGCCTGCCCGGTGAGCCAGCCGGCCCCCTGGGTGGTGTGCTCGTCCATGGTCAGCAGGGTGTGCTTCACCAGCGCCGGCTCACCGGTGCCGATGAGGAGGGCCAGCTCCTCCAGCCGGGTGCCGGCCAGCTCCAGGAGGGTCTGGCCGCGGCTGTCGCCGGCCAGCGCCAGCTGCGTCTGCTCGGTGCCGCGCTTGAGGTCGTAGAGAGGATCGCCCGGCTGCGCGCCGGCCGCCACGGCGACCAGGGCGGCCAGACCGGTCACGCCGACCGCCGCCCCGGCGAGCCCGGCGGTGATCCGTCCCCGCCACCGGGAGGGTGGCCGGTCCACGGCCCGCCCGGCGAGCAGCCGGCGGTGCAGGGGGCGTGGGGCCGGCTCCGGGGTGCGGACGGCGGCCATCGCCACCAGCCGCGCGCGGGCGCGGGACCGGTACTGGGGGTCGGGGCCGGTGTCGAGCCGGTCGCCGAGGGCCTCGAGGCGTGCGACGACCGCGGTCCCGGTGTCGGGGCCGGTCAGGGTCGAGCCGTCCTCGGGCCGGATCACCCGTCACCTCCCGTCCTCGCCTGGGCGCACGTCCTGCTCCCGGCGGCCGTCCGCCGCGCCCTGCCCAACGACGGGGCGGACCCGCCGGTTACGGCCGGTCGCGGAGCGGGGGTCACCGCAGCCCCTCGGGGAGCAGGCTCGCCAACCGCCGGACCGCCCGGTGCTGCAGCGCCTTGATCGCGCCGTCCTTCTTGCCCATGATCTCGGCAGTCTCGGAGACGGACAGACCGTGCAGGAAGCGCAGCACGATGCACTCCTGCTGCTCGCTCCCCAGCTGCCGCACGCAGGCGAGCAGCTGCTCGTTCGTCAGGTGCTGCAGCACCGCGTCCTCGGGGCCGTCCGTGGCCCGGTCCGCGTCGCGCATGTCGGCGGTGCTGACCTCCAGCCGGAAGCGGCTGCTCTTCACCTGGTCGCGGATGATGTTGCGGGCGATCGTCACCAGCCAGGCGCCGACGTCGCGGCCCTGGAACGACAGCGAGTCGATCCGCCGCAGCGCGCGGACGAAGGTCTCGCTGGTGACGTCCTCGGCCGTCGCCCGGTCCCCGACCCGGTGGTAGGCGTACCGGTGCACCAGCGCGACGTAGTGGTCGTAGAGCCGGCCGAACGCATCGGCGTCCCCCGCCTGGGTGCGGCGCACCAGCTCCCAGACGTCGACGTCGCCGGCCGCTACGGGCCCGGGGTCCGCGGCGGCGAGCTCCGCGACGACCTCGGTGGGCAGCTCGGCGGGTCCGGGAGCAGGCGCGGGCAGGGCCTCGGCGCTCGCGCGGGGGAACGGTGTCGGACGCGGGTGGGATCCGGCGCCGGCCGACCGCTCGGCGTCCAGGGGGTGCATGCGGGCGTTCGACCTCCTCATCGGCCCGCTCTGCCTGGACCGTCCTCGTTCACCGGGCGCGCCGGAGGGCGCGCGCGGGCTGCGGCGCGTGCCCCATGGTGACAACATCGCCCGTGCCCGTCCACGGCAGCCTGCCCCCGCGCGCCCCCGGGCGCGCGGCGGGCCGGGTTGCGCGCCGCTCCGACGACAGGAGATGTCAGTGCCCGAGGCAGGCACCTCGCTGGCCGCGCTGGTCCGCGCCGCCGCGCAGCGCGACCCCGACGCCCCCGCCGTGGTGGCCGGGGACCGGCGGCTCAGCTGGGGTGAGCTGGACGCGGCCGCGGAGCGGGTCGCGGCGGGGTACGCCGACCGCGGGTTGAGCGCGGGGGACCGGGTCGCCGTCCAGCTGCCCAACGGGGTGGACTGGCTGCGGGCGGTGCTGGGCGGGCTGCGTGCCGGTCTCGTCGTCGTCCCGGTGAACACCGCCTACACCGACCCGGAGCTCGAGCACGTGCTCACCGACTCCGGGGCCGCGCTGCTGGTCGCCACCGGCGTGCGCGACCCGCTCGCCGGCGTGCCGGTCTGCCCCGGGCCGCCCGAGGCGGACGGGCCGGCGCCCGCGGTGCCCGACGACCCCGCGGCGCTGGCCTTCCTCTGCTACACCAGCGGGACCACCGGCCGTCCGCGGGGCGCGATGCTCACCTCCGGTGCGCTGCGCGCCAACCAGGAGCAGTGCCTGGCCATGACGCCGCCGCCGGTGCGTCCCGACGACCGTGTGCTGCTCGTGCTCCCGCTGTTCCACGTGTACGGCCTCAACGCCGGCTTCGGGCTGATCGCGGCCACCGGGGCCTGCGCGGTCCTCCAGGAGAGCTTCGACCCCCGCGCGTCGCTGGCGGTCATGGCCGAGGAGCAGGTCACCGCCGTGCCGGGTGCCCCGCCGATGTACCAGGCTTGGCTGGCCGCGGCCGACGCCGGCAACCTCGAGGACCCCGCCCACCCCGACGCCGAGCTCCGCCGCGGGTTCGCCGCCGTCCGCATCGCCTCCGCCGGTGCCGCCCCGCTGCCCGAGGAGGTGTGGACGGCGATGCGCGAGCGCGCCGCCGTCACCGTCTGGGAGGGCTACGGCCTCACCGAGGCCGCGCCCGTCGTGGCCAGCACCCTGGCCACCGGCCGGGCCAAGCCCGCCTGCATCGGCGGCCCGGTGCCGGGGCTGGAGCTGGCGCTCCGGGACACCGCGGCCGCGGCGCCGCTCCCGGGCGACGACGACACCGGCACCGCGGACGCCGAGGACGGCGCCGACGAGGGCCCTGGCGAGATCTGGGTGCGCGGCCCCAACCTGTTCTCCGGCTACTGGCCCGACGGGGCCGACGGGCCCGATGCCGAGGGCTGGCTCGGCACCGGGGACCTCGCCTACCGCGACGCCGACGGGGACCTGCACCTGGTGGACCGGCGCAGCGACCTCGTCCTCGTCAGCGGTTTCAACGTCTACCCGGCCGAGGTGGAACGCGTGCTCGACCAGCACCCCGCGGTGCTGGAGAGCGCGGTCATCGGCGTCCCCGACGCGCGCACCGGGTCCGCGGTGCGAGCCGTCGTCGTCCCGGCGCCAGGGGGACGGCTGGCGGTGGAGGAGCTGCAGGCGCACGCCGCGGGGTCGCTGGCCCGGTACAAGGTGCCCACGTCGGTCCACTTCCTCCCGTCGCTGCCGCACTCGCTCACCGGCAAGGTCAGCCGGGCCCGCCTCCGCGAGCTCGGCCTGCCCGGCACGGACGATGCGGCGACGGCGCCCGCCGACGCGGGGGGCGCCGGTGGCTGAGCGGCTGCAGCTGCTGGTGCGCGCGGGCTGCCACCTCTGCCTGACCGCGGCCGAGCAGCTGGCCCCGATCGCCGCGCGCGCCGGCCTGGAGCCGGTCCAGGTCGACGTCGACGCCGACCCGGAGCTGCAGGCCGAGTACGGCGACCGGGTGCCGGTGCTGCTTCTCGACGGCCGGGAGCACTCCTACTTCACGCTCGACGTCCCCCGGCTGCGACGGGACCTCGGGCTGCCGGAGGGCACCGCCGGCTGAGCGCCGGCGGGCCACGGGGGTGCACCCCCCGTCCGGGTGGCGGCCGCCCGGTGGTTATCGTGGTCTCCACCACATCTGTGGCCCGATCGGTCCAGGTCAGCGGCCCGTCGCCGCCCCGGCGACTTTGTTCCTGCGTTCACAAGCGGTTACCGTGGCGGACGCGAGCGCTTCGAGCGCCCGCGTCCCCGATGTCGTAGCCCCGCCCCCGGCGCCCGCCGGGCCCCCGGGCGCGACCGCTGTGGAGAGCCCGTGATCCAGCCGCGGCCCCGGTCGATCCCGGAGGCCACCGTCGCCCGTCTGGCCGTGTACCTGAGGGTGCTGACCAGCTTCGCCGACGGCGGCCGGACCACCGTCTCCTCCGGCGACCTCGCCTCGGCCACCGGGGTGAACCCCGCCGGGCTGCGCAAGGACCTGTCCCACCTCGGCTCCTGCGGGGTGCGCGGGGTCGGCTACGACGTGCGTGCCCTGCGCGAGCGGATCGCCCGCGTGCTCGGCGCCGAGCGCTCGCGCGCCTGCGTGCTCGTCGGCCTCGGCAACCTCGGCTCGGCGCTCGCCGACTACGCGGGGTTCGGCAGCCGGGGCTTCGAGTTCGTCGGCCTGCTCGACGCCGCACCCGAGCGCGTCGGCCAGCGCATCGGCGGGCTGACCGTGCAGGACGTGGCCGACCTGGAGGCGGTCGTCGCCGCCACGCAGGCCTCCATCGGGGTCATCGCGACGCCGGCCGACGTCGCCCAGCAGGTCTGCGACCGGCTCGCCGCGGCCGGGGTGAGGAGCATCTTGAACTTCGCGCCGGTGACGCTGTCGGCCCCCGCGGGCGTCGACGTCCGCCACGTCGACCTCTCCGTGGAGCTGCAGGTGCTGGCCTTCCTCGGCCAGCAGCGGGTGCCCGTGGGGGAGGCGTCGGCATGAGTCTCCTGGCCGTGGGCGTGAGCCACCAGACTGCACCGGTCGCGCTGCTGGAGCAGTTCGCGATGGGTCCCGACGAGCGGGTCAAGGCGCTGCACGAACTGGTCGGCAGCGACCACGTCAGCGAGGCCCTGGTGCTGGCCACCTGCAACCGGGTCGAGGTGTTCGCCGAGGTCGAGCGCTTCCACGGCGGCGTCACCGACGTCAGCCGGGTGCTGGCCCGCCAGGCCGGCGCCACGGTGGAGGAGCTCTCCCCGTACGTGACCGTGCACTACGAGGACCAGGCGGTGGCCCACCTGTTCACCGTGGCCGCCGGGCTGGATTCCATGGTGGTCGGGGAGACCCAGGTGCTCGGCCAGCTGCGCGCCGCCTACGCCCTCGCCCGCGAGGAGGGCACGGTCGGTCGCGCCCTGCACCCGGTCGCCCAGCGCGCATTGCGCGTGGGCAAGCGGGTGCACTCCGAGACCGGCATCGACCGGGCCGGCGCCTCGCTGGTCTCGGTGGCCCTCGACCGGGCCGAGGCCCGCATCGGCGTCCTCGCCGGTCGTCCCGTCCTCGTCGTCGGCGCCGGCTCCATGGGTGCACTCGCCGCCACCACGCTGGCCCGCCGCGGAGCCGACGTGGTGGTCAGCAGCCGCACCCCGGCGTCCGCCGAGCGGCTGGCCGAGGCCGTGGACGGCCGCGCCGCACCGCTGGCCCGGATGGGCGAGGAGATCGCCGCCGCCGACGTGCTGGTGACCTGCACCGGCTCGACCGGGCTGGTCGTGGGCACCGACGTCGTCGCCGGGGCGATGACCGGTCGGGGCGACCGGCCGCTGGTGGTCATCGACCTCGCGCTGCCCCGCGACGTGGACCCCGGCGTGGCCGCGCTGCCCGGCGTGCACGTCGTCGACCTGGCTCTCCTGCAGAGCGAGAACCGTGGAGCTCTCCTGCAGAGCGAGAACCGTGGAGCTCTCCTGCAGAGCGAGAACCGTGGAGCTCTCCTGCAGAGCGAAGATCGTGGGACGCTCCTGCAGGGCGAGCGGCGCGACGGGGTGACCACCGCCGGACCGGTGGCGGCCGACGACATCAGCACCGCCCGCGCCATGATCGAAGCCGAGACGGCGCTGCTGCGCGCCGAGCGGCAGGCCGCCGAGGTGGGCCCCACGGTCTCCGCGCTGCGCAGCCAGGCCGCCGAGGTCGTCGACGCCGAGCTGCTCCGCCTGGCCGGCCGGCTGCCCGACCTGGACGCCCGGGCCCGCGCGGAGATCGCCCGCACCGTGCGCCGCGTCGTCGACAAGCTGCTGCACGAGCCCACCGTGCGGGTCAAGGAACTGGCCGCCACGCCGGGCGGCACCGACTACGCCGGCGCGCTGCGGGCACTGTTCGGGCTGGGCATCGACGCCGACGTCACGCCCGGCGCCGGCCGGCTGGCCGACGCCGTCACCGTCGACCCCGACCGCCCGGGAGGCCCGGCATGACCGCCACGGACGTGCAGGTCACCGCGTCCCCGGCCTCCGGCACCGCGACCCCGCTGCGGCTGGGCACCCGGGCCAGCGTGCTGGCCCGGACCCAGTCCCGCGCCGTCGCCGACGCCCTGACCGCCGCCACCGGCGTGCCGGTGGAGCTGGTGCTGATCAGCACCGAGGGCGACCGGTCCTCGGCGGCGATCGCCCAGCTGGGCGGCACCGGCGTGTTCGTGACCGCGATCCGCCGCGCCCTGCTGGACGGCGAGGTCGACCTGGCGGTGCACAGCTACAAGGACCTGCCCACCGCGCCCGAGCCGGGGCTGAACCTCGCCGCCGTGCCGGTGCGGGAGGACCCGCGGGACGCCCTGGTGGCCCGCGACGGGCTGACCCTCGGCGAGCTGCCGCCCGGCTCGCGGATCGGCACCGGCGCCCCGCGCCGCGTCGCCCAGCTGCGCGCCCTCGGCCTCGGCCTGGAGATCGTGCCGATCCGCGGCAACGTCGACAGCCGGCTCGCCCGGGTGGCCGGGTCGCCCGGCGGCCCCGGTGACCTGGACGCCGTCGTGCTCGCCCGGGCCGGCCTGAGCCGGATCGGCCGCAGGGACCGGATCACCGAGACCCTCGACCCGCTGCAGGTGCTCCCGGCCCCGGCCCAGGGGGCGCTGGCGGTGGAGTGCCGCACCAGCGACGCCCGCACCCGCGAGCTGCTGGGCCGGCTCGAGGACCCCGCCACGCGCGCCTGCGTGGTGGCCGAGCGCGCCACCCTCGCCGCGCTCGAGGCCGGGTGCAGCGCCCCGGTCGCCGCGTACGCCGAGGTCGCCGAGGGGGAGAGCGGCCCCGAGCTGTTCCTCCGGGCCTCGGTGACGGCCCTGGACGGCAGCGACTCCGTCCGCGGGTCGGCCACCGGCCCGCTGACCGACGCCGCGTCGCTCGGTCGGGCCCTCGCCGCCGAGCTGCTCGACCGGGGCGCGGCCGCGCTCATGGCGGCCGGCGAGTGACCTCCCGCCCCACCCAGACCCCAGAAGACGCCCGAACGCCTCGGGCCATACCAGACGCCCGACCGAGTCGGGCCAGGATCAGGAGCACGTCATGACGCGCTTGCGCAAGACCGCAGGCCAGGCCGGCCGGGTCGTGTTCGTCGGCGCCGGCCCGGGTGACCCGGGCATGCTGACCGCCCGCGCGAGCGCCGCGCTGGCCGAGGCGGCGGTGGTGCTCGTCGACCCCGACGTCGCCCCGGCCGTCCAGGACGCCGTCCGCGCGGCCAACCCGGGGACCGAGCTCACGCCGGTGTCCGGGGAGCCCGCGGAGGTGGCCAAGGGCGCCGTCGCGGCGGCCAAGAACGGCGCCGTCGTCGTCCGGCTGGTGACCGGTGACCCCTACACCTCCGACGACGTCGTCAAGGAGGTGCTCGCCGTCTGCCGCACCTCCGTGCCCTTCGACGTGGTGCCGGGCGTCGCCACCGCCACCGCCGTCCCCGCCTTCGCGGGCGTGGCGCTGGGCAGCACCGCGGTGACCGCGGACCTGCGCAGCGGCGTGGACCTCCCGGCGCTGGCCGGTGCCGCCGCGTCGGCCGGGGGCACGCTGGTGCTCCAGGGCACCGCCGACCAGCTCCCGGACGCCGCCGTGCGCCTGGTGGAGGGCGGCCTCGCCGGCAGCACCCCGGTGGTCGTCACCACCGGCGGCTCCGGCACCGGCCAGAAGAGCCTGGTCACCAAGCTGTCGGCCGTGGCGGAGAAGACCGCCGGGCTGGACCCGCTCAGCGGGCAGGTGGTGGCCACCGTCGGCACCGCCGTCGACAAGCGCGGCCGGCTGTCCTGGTGGGAGAGCCGCCCGCTGTTCGGCTGGCGGGTGCTCGTGCCGCGGACCAAGGACCAGGCCGGGGAGATGAGCGACCGGCTGCGCGCGTACGGCGCGGTGCCGGTGGAGGTGCCGACGATCGCCGTCGAGCCGCCGCGCAGCCCCGCGCAGATGGACCGCGCCGTCAAGGGCCTGGTCACCGGCCGCTACGGCTGGATCGTCTTCACCTCGGTGAACGCGGTGAAGGCCGTGCGCGAGAAGTTCGTCGAGCTGGGCCTGGACGCCCGCGCCTTCGCCGGCGTGAAGGTCGCCTGCGTCGGCGAGCAGACGGCCGACGCGGTGCGGGACTTCGGCATCCAGCCGGAGCTGGTGCCCACCGGCGAGCAGTCCAGCCAGGGCCTGCTGGCCGACTTCCCCGAGTACGACGACGTGCTCGACCCGATCGAGCGGGTGCTGCTGCCGCGCGCCGACATCGCCACCGAGACCCTCGCGGCCGGGCTGGTCGAGCGAGGCTGGGAGATCGACGACGTCACCGCCTACCGGACCGTGCGGGCGGCCCCGCCGCCGGCCGCGGTGCGCGAGGCGATCAAGGGCGGCGGCTTCGACGCCGTCTGCTTCACCTCGTCGAGCACCGTCCGCAACCTGGTCGGCATCGCCGGCAAGCCGCACGCCAAGACCGTGGTCGCGGTGATCGGCCCGGCGACGGCGGCGAGCGCCCAGGAGTTCGGCCTCCGCGTCGACGTGCAGCCCGAGACCGCCGCCGTCGCGCCGCTGGTCGACGCGCTGGCCGAGTACGCCCTGTCGCTGCGCGAGGCGGAGGACGGCGAGGGCAAGTGATCGGCGGGGGTGCCGGGGCGGGGCAGGCGCAGGGCGCCAACCCGGGCTTCGCGCGCGGGCGCCGGCTGCGGTCGACGCCCGCGCTGCGGCGGCTGACCGCGCAGATCCGGGTGGCCCCGGCCGACCTGGTGCTGCCGGTCTTCGTCAAGGAGGGCATCGACGCACCGGTGCCGATCGGCTCCATGCCCGGCGTCGTCCAGCACACCCAGGACTCGCTGCGGAAGGCCGCGCACGAGGCGGCCGAGGCCGGCGTCGGCGGGCTGATGCTCTTCGGCATCCCCTCGGGCAAGGACCCGGTCGGCTCCCAGGCCGACGCCGCCGACGGCGTGGTCAACGTGGCGCTGCAGCACCTGCGGGCCGACCTCGGCGACGAGCTGGTGCTCATGGCCGACCTCTGCCTGTGCGAGTACACCGACCACGGGCACTGCGGCGTCGTCACCCCCGCGAGGGGTGGGCTCCGGGGGCAGGGCGGGGAGTTCGTCGTCGACAACGACCCGACCCTGGACCGGTACGCCGCCGTCGCGATCGCGCAGGCCCGGGCCGGCGCCCACCTGGTCGCTCCCAGCGGGATGATGGACGGCCAGGTGGCGGCGATCCGCGCCGGGCTGGACGGCGCCGCGTTCACCGAGGTGCCGATCCTGGCCTACGCGGCCAAGTACGCCTCCGGCTTCTACGGCCCGTTCCGCGAGGCCGCCGAGGGCGCTCCGCAGTTCGGCGACCGGTCGACCTACCAGATGGACCCGCCGAACGCCGACGAGGCGCTGCGCGAGGTCGCGCAGGACCTCGCCGAGGGCGCCGACGCGGTCATGGTGAAGCCGGCGCTGCCCTACCTGGACATCGTGGCGCGGGTCGCCGAGGCCGTGCAGGTGCCGGTGAGCGCCTACCAGGTCAGCGGCGAGTACGCGATGGTCGAGGCGGCCGCCGCCAACGGCTGGGTGGACCGCGAGCGGGCCATCCTCGAGACGCTGGTCGCCATCCGCCGCGCGGGCGCCGGTCAGGTGCTCACCTACTGGGCCGTCGAGGCGGCGCGGCTGCTGACCCGCTGACCCGGGGGTGGTCGGGGACGTGACGTACGTCGAGCCCGGGGGCTCCTGGCGGCCGTTCTGGCTGGTCGCCGGGGTCCTCGGGCTCTTCGTCGCCTGGGACCTGCTGCTGCCCGGGCCCGACGTCCCGCCGCTGGTCTGGGTGCTCACCCTGGTCGGGGTGCCCGGCGTGGTCGCGATCGGCTGCCTGTCCGCCCGCCGGGTGTGGACGGTGCGGGTGGACGCCGGCGGCCTGACGGTGGGCCGGGAGCAGGTGCCGCTGCGCGACGTCGACGCCACCGCGCTGCGGGAGGCCGACGCCGGGGTGGACGCCGGTGCACCGGTGCTCGGTGGGGGCTGGTCGCTGCCGCGTGGCCGCACGGGGCTGCCGCTGCGGCTCGCCGACGGCCGGACGGTGCTGGTCCCGACGCGCGACCCCGCGGCGCTGCGGGCCGCCCTGCTCGGGAGTGTGCGCGATGCCTCCGACCGGTCGCCGGGCGCAGAGGGGACACTGGGGACGTGACCTCGCTGGACAACCCGCCCTACACCTACGAGGCCCCCGTCTCGGCCGGCCTCTTCGCCCGCGGTCAGGAGATCACCCCGGGCGGGGTGAACAGCCCGGTGCGCGCCTTCCGCGCCGTCGGTGGCACGCCGCGCTTCATGGCCGAGGGCTCCGGTCCCTGGCTCACCGACGCCGACGGCCGGCGCTACGTCGACCTGGTCAGCTCGTGGGGGCCGATGATCCTCGGCCACGCGCACCCCGCCGTCGTCGAGGCGGTGACCGCCGCCGCCCGCCGCGGCCTGTCCTTCGGCGCCCCCACCGAGGGCGAGCTGCAGCTCGCCGAGGAGATCCGCGCGCGCGTGGCGCCGGTCGAGCGGGTCCGGCTGGTCAACTCCGGCACCGAGGCGGTGCTCTCGGCCGTGCGGCTGGCCCGCGGCGCCACCGGCCGCCCCCTCCTGGTCAAGTTCGCCGGCAACTACCACGGGCACGTCGACGCGCTGCTCGCCTCCGCCGGTTCCGGGGTGGCGACGCTGGGGCTGCCCGACACCCCCGGCGTCACCACCGGCGCCGCCGCCGACACGGTCGTGCTGCCCTACAACGACGTCGCCGCCGTCGAGGCGGTCTTCGCCGAGCGGGGGGCGCAGGTCGCCGCGGTCGTCAGCGAGGCCGCCCCCGGCAACATGGGCGTCGTGCCCCCGCTGGACGGCTTCAACGCCGAGCTGCGGCGGATCACCGCCGCGCACGGCGCGCTGCTGGTCCTCGACGAGGTCATGACCGGGTTCCGCGTCTCGCGGTCGGGCTGGTACGGCCTGGACCCGGTGGACGCCGACCTGTTCACCTTCGGCAAGGTCATGGGCGGCGGGCTGCCCGCGGCGGCCTTCGGCGGGCGGGCCGACCTCATGGACCACCTCGCGCCCAGCGGGCCCGTCTACCAGGCCGGGACGCTCTCGGGGAACCCGGTGGCGGTCGCGGCGGGGCTGGCCACGCTGCGGAACTGCACCGACGAGGTCTACGCGCGCTGCGACGAGGTCTCCGCGGTGCTGCGCGGCGCCGCCAGCGCGGCGCTCTTCGCCGCCGGCGTGCCGCACCGGGTGCAGCAGGCCGGCAACATGTTCTCGATCTTCTTCGTGCCCGACGAGCGGCAGGTGCGCGACTACGACGACGCCCGCACCCAGGACGTCTCCCGCTACACCGCCTTCTTCCACGCCCTGCTCGCCCGCGGGGTGTACCTCCCGCCGTCGGCGTTCGAGGCGTGGTTCGTCAACGCGCAGCTCGACGGCGAGGCCCTCGACCGCGTGCTCGAGGCCCTGCCCGCGGCGGCCCGCGCCGCCGCCGAGGCCGACACCCACCGCACCGGTGCGATCGACAGCGAGCGCTCCTCGTGACCACCACCGTCGTCCACCTCTTGCGCCACGGCGAGGTGCACAACCCGCTGGGGGTCCTCTACGGCCGGCTGCCCGGCTACCGGCTGTCCGCGGCCGGCGAGGCCATGGCGGTCGCGGCCGCGGAGTGGTTCCGCGGGCGGGACGTCGCCCACCTGGTGTCCAGCCCGCTGGAGCGGGCCCGCCAGACGATCGGGCCCCTGGCCGAGGCCACCGGGCTGGAGGTCGCCGTCGACGAGCGGATCATCGAGGCGGGCAACGCCTTCGAGGGCACGGTCGTCGGCCGCGGGGGCGGCGTCTTCCGGGCGCCCCGCAACTGGTGGAAGCTGCGCAACCCCGTGCAGCCCTCCTGGGGCGAGCCGTACGTCGAGATCGCCGCGCGCATGATCGCCGCCGTCGAGGCCGCCCGCGACGCCGCCCGTGGCCACGAGGCCGTGCTGGTCAGCCACCAGCTGCCCATCTGGACCACCCGGCTGCACGTCGAGGGGCGCCGGTTCGCCCACGACCCCCGCCGCCGGGAGTGCTCGCTGGCCAGCGTCACCTCGCTGACCTACGAGGACGACCGGTTCGTGGGCGTCTCCTACGCCGAGCCGGCCGGCGCCACCGATCCCGACGCGGTGCCGGGCGCATGAGGCGGGTGCTCACGGCCGTCCTGGCGGCGGCCCTGCTCACGGGGTGCAGCACGGGCTCCGACGCCGTCGACGTCAACAACGGCGGCGAGTTCCGCTTCGTGGCCGGCACCCCGGCCGGTGAGGTGATCCCGTCCGACGAGCGGCAGGCCGCGCCGCGGTTCGCCGGCGAGCTGCTCGACGGGAGCGCCTTCGACTCGGAGGCGCTCGACGGCGAGATCGCGGTGATCAACTTCTGGGGCTCCTGGTGCCCGCCCTGCCGGGTGGAGACCCCCGAGTTCGAGGAGGTCTACGCCGAGGTCGGGGCCGAGGGGGTCGAGTTCCTCGGCATCAACGTCAAGGACGACCGCCAGCTCGCGCAGGCCTTCCTCGACGGCAAGGAGATCACCTTCCCGTCGCTGTTCGACCCGCGCGGCGAGGTGGCCCTGGCGTTCCGGGACTACCCGGCCAACGCCATCCCGTCCACCATCGTGCTGGACCGGCAGGGGCGGGTGGCCGCGGTGTACACCGCGGCCGTGCAGCAGGAGGACCTGCGGACGGTGCTGGACCAGGTGCTGGCGGAAGGAGCCTGACCGTGGGGGAGACCTTCGCCGGCCTGGTCACCGACGGGCCGCTGCTCGTGGCCGCGGGCATCGCCGCGCTCGTGGGGCTGATCAGCTTCGCCTCGCCCTGCGTGCTGCCGCTGGTGCCCGGCTACCTCTCCTACGTCACCGGGCTGGTCGGCAGCGGCACGCGGACGGCGGCCGGCGCACCCGCGCCCGCCGGCGGTGGGACGGCGACGGCGGTGCGGGCGACGGTGGACGAGCGCGCGCCGGGGGGCCGGATGGTGCTCGGCGCGCTGCTGTTCGTGCTCGGGTTCACCCTCGTCTTCGTGGCCTTCGGCGCCGCGTTCGGCGGGCTGGGCCGCCTCCTGGTGGAGCACGCCGACACCCTCAACCGGGTCTTCGGGGCGATCACGGTCGTCGTCGGGCTGGGCTTCCTCGGCTGGCTGCCGCTGCTGCAGCGCACCAAGCGCTTCACCGCCCGGCCGGTCGCCGGGCTCGCCGGTGCCCCGCTGCTCGGGATCGTCTTCGGTCTGGGCTGGACGCCGTGCCTGGGACCGACGCTCGGCGCGGTCTACTCGCTGGCCGTCTCCGAGGCCACCGCAGGGCGCGGCGCGCTGCTGGGTGTCGCCTACTGCCTGGGTCTGGGCGTGCCCTTCCTGCTGGTCGCGCTCGGCGCCCGCTGGGCCGTCGGCGCCACCTCGTTCCTGCGCCGGCACGCCCGTGCGGTCACCCGCTTCGGCGGCGCCGTCCTGGTGCTCATCGGCCTGCTGCTGCTCACCGGCGCGTGGACCGAGATGATGGGCTGGCTGCGCTCGTGGCTGGCGGCCACCGGCTTCGGGGACTCGGCCCTGTGAGCGTCGAGGCACCCCCGCGCCCGGCCGCACCCGCCCCGCCCCCCGGGCCCTCGGCGGGTCGGCGGCTGGGCGGTCTGCTGCTGCGCTGGTGGCGGCGGCTCACCGCGATGCGCACCGCGATCGTGCTGCTGTTCCTCCTGGCGCTGGCGGCCGTGCCCGGCTCGCTGCTGCCGCAGCGCGCGTTGTCGCAGAACAACGTCAACCAGTACTTCGCCGACCACCCCGAGCTCGCCCCGGTGCTCGACCGGCTCTACCTGTTCGACGTCTTCAGCTCACCGTGGTTCGCCGCGGTCTACCTGCTGCTGTTCGTCTCGCTGATCGGCTGCGTCGTGCCGCGCGCCGCCGAGCACGCCCGCGCGCTGCGCACCCCGCCGCCGCCGGCCCCGCGGAACCTGCTCCGACTGCCCGACTCCGGCCGCCTCGCCGCGCCGGCCGCCCCCGGCGCCGCGCTCGACGTCGTCGAGGAGGAGCTGCGGGTGCGCCGGTTCCGCGTCGTCCGCCGCGAGGGTGCGCGGGGGCCGGAGCTCTCGGCCGAGAAGGGCTACCTCAAGGAGACCGGCAACCTGGTCTTCCACCTCTCCCTGCTCGCCCTCCTGCTCGGTCTGGCCGGCGGGAAGCTGTGGGGCTACGAGGGCAGCATCCTGGTCACCGAGGGGCAGGGGTTCTGCAACTCGTTCCAGCAGTACGACACCTACTCCGCCGGTCCGCTGGTCGACAGCGGCGACCTCAACCCGCTCTGCGTCGACCTCGACCAGTTCACCGCCGAGTACGAGGAGAACCTCACCGCCGCCTCGTTCACCGCCGACATCCGCTACGGCGCCCCGGCCGGCGAGGAGCGCTCCCGCACCATCGGCGTGAACGACCCGCTGCGTCTCGACGGCGACCGCGTCTACGTGACCGGCCACGGCTTCAGCCCGACGTTCACCGTCACCGTCCCGGACGGGACGACGTTCACCGACCTGACCGTGCCGTTCCTGCCCAGCGACCTGCAGACGCTGGCCAGCGAGGGCGCGCTCAAGCTGCCCGACATCCCGGGGCGGGAGGAGCAGCTGGCGCTGGAGGGCTTCTTCGCCCCGACGGGGCTCGTGCAGGGCGGCGTCCTGACGTCGGTCGACCCGCGGCCGCTGGCCCCGCAGGTGGCGGTGATCGCGTACTCCGGCTACCTCGGCCTGGACTCGGGGCTGCCGCAGTCGGTGTACTCGCTCGACCAGAGCCAGATCGAACGCGGCCGGCTGACCGAGGTCGGCTCGGCGAACCTGTCGGTGGGGGAGTCGTTCGACCTGCCCGACGGCACCCGCATCACCTTCAGCGGGGTCAAGGAGTTCGCCGCCCTGCAGTACTCGCACGACCCGGGCCAGCTCTGGGTCCTGGGCGCCGCGATCGCGCTCCTCGGCGGGCTGCTCGGCATGCTGCTGCTCCGCCGCGAGCGGGTGTTCGCCCGGGTCGAGCCCTCCGCCGGGGGCGGCGGTACCGTGCTCACGCTGGCGTCGCTGACGCGCGGCGGTGGCGAGAGCGGGTCCCGGTTCGACGCCCTGTCCGACGACCTGCGGGACGCGCTGGCCGCGGCCCCGCCCGCCCGCACCGCACCCGATCCGGAGGTCCCCCCGCGTGACTGACTCCTCGCTGGCCGAGCTGTCGGACAGCCTGTTCTCCGTGAGCGTCGCGCTCTACTCCGTCGCGCTGCTCGCCTTCTGCGCGCAGCTGGCCTTCGGCCGGCGGGTGGTGCGCAGCCGCGAGCTGGCCGCCGTGGGGGCCGGCGCGACCGGCGCCGCCCCCGAGCAGGCCCCGACCGCCGAGACCCCGCGGGGCAACCGGTGGGGGCTGGCCGCGATCGGGCTCACCGTCCTGGGCGCGCTCACCCACACCGGCATCCTGGTCACCCGCGGCATGGCGACCGACCGGCTGCCGTGGGGAAACATGTACGAGTTCGCCACGGCGGTCGTGCTGGTCGCGGTGGTGGCGTACGTGGTGCTCGCGGTGCGCACGCCCAACCTGCGGCACATCGGCGTCTTCGTGCTGGGGCCGGTCGTGCTGTCGCTGGTGGCCATCGGGCTGGGCCTCTACACCGAGGCCGCGCCGGTGGTCGCCGCGCTGCGGTCGGCGTGGCTGGCCATCCACGTCACCGCGGCCATCCTCGGCTTCGGCATCTTCATGGTCAGCGGCATCGCCAGCGTCCTGTACCTGGTGAAGGCCCGCCCGGGTGCGGACGAGGGGGGCGGCGTCGTCTCCCGGCTGCCCGCGGCCGCCACGCTCGACCGCGTCGCGCACCGGACCGTGGTGCTCGGCTTCCCCATCTGGACGTTCGCCGTCATCGCCGGCGCCATCTGGGCCGAGGCGGCCTGGGGCCGGTTCTGGGGCTGGGACCCGAAGGAGACCTGGTCGTTCGTCGCCTGGTTCGTCTACGCGGCCTACCTGCACGCCCGGACGACGCCCGGGTGGCGGGGGCGCACGGCGGCGTGGGTCAACGTGGTCGGCCTCGCCGTCATGATCTTCAACCTGACGTTCGTCAACCTCGTCTCCAGCGGGCTGCACAGCTACGCCGGGGTGGAGTGACGCCCTCCCCCGTCGGGGCGGGACCGCGCCGGCAATGCTGCCCGTTGCCGGGCCCTCGTGCTTCCATGCCCCCATGGAGCTGACCAGCAGCGCACCGGCAGGCGGGAAGACGACCCGTGGGTAGGCACGAGGCGCCCGAAGGCGCGTCGCCGCACCCGCTCGTCGCCGCGGCGCTCGCCGGCCGGCCGGCCGAGGCCGCCGGTGGGCACCGCCACGAGCCCCGGGCCGCGGCGGAGGAGGGGGACCTGGGCTGGCCGGGGGACGAGCCCGCCCCCGGCGGCGGGGGGCTCGGGTGGCCGGGCGACGCCGCCGCCGAGCAGCAGGTGCAGGCCACCCTGCCGCCCGTTCCCGCGGAGGTGCCCCCGCGGCGCGGCTGGCGCCGGTTGTTCGGCGCGGCGCCGGCGGCCTAGCTACTGCGGCCGTCAACGTTCGCCTGCCTGGCGGCTGCCTTCCCGAGACCGCCGCTGATGGCGACGGAGTGCGCAGATGGTCAGCTTTCGGCACGGGAATGGCGCGTCTGCGCACACCGTCCTGACGCGAAGCGTTAGCCGGCCCAGCTTGAACCAGTCGAAGGTTGCGTGACGCGGTACTAGCTCAGTCGGCCCAGCTCAGGTCGGGGAGCCGTCGTCCCGGCGGGCCCGCCGCTCGAGCTCGCGGAGGAACTCCGGGTCGTCGTCCGGCGCCACGAACTTCACCGGGCCCTTGGGCCGCTGAGGACGGCGCGCGGGACGCACGCTCCCCTCGGGCCCGGCGTTCGCCGCGGCGCGCACCACCAGGGCGACGACCACGACCGCAACCACGAGAACCACCAGGAACACCACGGGCCCACCCCCTCGTCGGACTCCAGCGTACGTCGGCGGCGATACTCGGTGCCGCACAACCGACAGCGGTACCCCGGGGCAGGACGGAGAACCACCATCGACGCCGTGGATCGGCAGCTGGTCGAGCTGCTGAGCGCCAACGGGCGCGCCAGCTACGCCGAGCTCGCCCGGCAGGTGGGGCTCTCCTCGCCCGCCGTGCACGAGCGGGTCGGCAAGCTGGAGGCGGCCGGGGTGATCCTCGGCTACCGCGCCGTCGTCGACCCGGCGGCCGTGGGGCTGCCGGTGACCGCGCTCGTCAGCCTGATCGAGAGCGACGCCGTCGACGACCCGCGGGTGCAGGACGAGCTGCGCGCGCTACCGGCCGTCGAGGACTGCTGGCGCGTGGCCGGCGGTGAGGACTACGTGCTGAAGGTGCGCGTGACCGACATCGCGGCACTCGAGGAGGCGATCGACGCGTTGAACCGCATCAGAGGGGTCGCACGCACGAGGACGACGGTCGTCCTCTCGACCAAGTGGGAGGGCCGTCATGGCTGAGCAGGACCAGAACCCGGCCGGTGCGCCGGTGGGCCCCGCGGGGGGCGCGGCCTCACCCCCGAAACTCCTGCCCTGGCTGGTGATGTACACCGTGGGGCGGTTCGCGATCGCCGCGGCGCTCGTCCTGGTCCTCTGGTGGGCGGGTCTCGGCAGCTTCGCGGGCCTGCTGTTCGGCCTGCTGCTGTCGATGCCGGTCTCCTACGTGCTGCTGCGGCCCTCGCGCGAACGGCTCACCGAGGCACTGGCGGCGCGAAGCGTCGCCCGGCGGGCGGCCCGCGAGGACCTGCGCGACCGGCTCAGCGGCGGCGCGGCCGAGTAGCCGCGCTCAGCTGATCGCGAGCCCGGCGGCCAGGAGGACGCCGGTCCCCAGCGTCAGCACGCCGGTGGACGCCAGCACCGCGATGAGCGCCGGTCCGCGGCCGCCCGCCAGCACCGTCCGCACGGGGGCGAGCGCCAGCGGCGCGGCGGCCAGCGCCAGCAGCGCCCACGGCCGCGTGGTGCCGACCGCGGCGACGACGAGGAACGGGACGACGAGCAGCGCGGCGTAGAGCAGCCGCGTGCCCCGGTCGCCGAGGAGCACCGCCAGCGTGCGCTTCCCGACCCGGGCGTCGCCCTCGATGTCGCGCAGGTTGTTCACCACCAGGATCGCCACGATCAGCAGGCCGACCGGCACCGACACCGCGAACGCCAGCCCCGGCAGCGTGCGGGTCTGCACGTAGGTGGTGCCGACGACGGCGACCGGGCCGAAGAAGACGAAGACGAAGACCTCGCCCAGGGCCCGGTAGCCGTAGGGGAGCGGGCCGCCGGTGTAGGTCCAGGCCGCGGCGATGCAGACCGCGCCCACCGCGACCAGCCACCAGCTCGACAGCGCCGCCAGCGCCAGCCCGGCGACCCCGGCGACGGCGAACGCAGCCAGCGCGGCCACGAGCACCTGCCGGGCCGTGGCGGCGCCGGAGCCGACCAGCCGCATCGGGCCGACGCGGTCGGCGTCGGTGCCGCGCTTCCCGTCGGAGTGGTCGTTGGCGTAGTTCACCCCGATCTGCAGCGCCAGCGCCACGACCAGCGCGAGCAGCGCGGGTACGAGCCGGAACCCGTCGAGGGCCACCGCGGCCCCGGTGCCGACGAGCACCGGCGCCACCGCCGCGGGCAGGGTGCGGGGGCGGGCGCCGGCCAGCCACTGGGCAGGGGTGGCCATCAGACCTCCGGGGTGCGGGCCGCGACGGCGCGGCGGTCGGGCTTGCCCGTGTGCAGGGTGGGGATCGCGTCGACCAGGTGCAGCTGCCGCGGGGCCGCGGGAGCGCCGAGCCGCTGCGCCACCCACGGGCGCAGGTCGGCCAGCGCGGGGACGGCCCCGGGCGCCGGCACGACGGCGGCGACGACGCGCTGCCCCCACTCCGCGTCGGGCCGGCCGAAGACGACGGCGTCGGCGACGGCGGGGTGCTCGCGCAACGCGGCCTCCACGGCGGCGGGCGCCACGTTGACCCCGCCGGAGATGACGACGTCGTCCAGCCGGCCGTGCACGGTGACCCGCCCGCCGGGGTCGAGCGCGCCGGCGTCGCGGGTGCGGAACCAGCCGTCGGCGAAGGCGGCCGCGGTGGCCTCCGGGTCGCCGCGGTAGCCCAGCGCCAGCAGCGGGCCCGCCAGCTCGATCCCGCCGTCCGCGATGCGCACGCGGACCCCGTCCAGCGGCACGCCGTCGTAGGCGCACCCCCCGGCGGTCTCGGTCATGCCGTAGGTCGTGACGACGGCGACGCCCTCGGCCCGGGCGCGGGCGAGCAGCGCCGGGTCGGTGGCCGCGCCGCCCACCAGGACCGCGTCGAAGGCGCGCAGCGCGTCCGGTTCGGCGTCGAGGGCCCGGCGCAGCTGGGTGGGGACCAGTGCGGTGTAGCGGCGGTCGCCGGCCGGCATGCGGGCGACGGCCGCGGCGAGCGGCTCCTGGGCGCCCAGGCGGGTGGCGGTGCGCCCGGCCAGCAGCGAGCGGCAGAGCACCTGCAGCCCGGCGATCGCCGACACCGGCAGCGCCAGCAGCCAGCTGCCGGGGCCGCCGAGCCGGTCGAGGGTCGCGGTCGCGGAGGCGCGCAGCGCAGCGGCGGGCAGCAGCACGCCGCGGCCGCCGCCGGTCGAGCCCGAGGTGACGACGACGAGGTCGGTGCCCGGCTCCAGCGGCTCCTCGGGGCGGAGCACGGCTCGGGCGGCGTCGACCACGGACGGCGGGCCGGCGGGCAGCACGGCCAGCGGGCGCTCGCCGTCCAGCGCTGCGCGGACGTCGTCGTCGGAGAGCTCGCCCGCGGCCACGAGGGTCAGCTGCCGAGCCACGAGGGACGAGGGTACGACCCCGCCGAATACGCTGATCACCGTGACCGCCCTCCCCGCCGCCGCGCTGCCGGCGGGGATCACCGCGCTGGCGGTCTACGAGGTGCCGCTGCGCGCCCGGTTCCGGGGCATCGACGTGCGCGACGGCGTGCTGCTGCGCGGTCCGGCCGGCTGGGGGGAGTTCTCGCCGTTCTGGGACTACGACGCCGTCGAGAGCCGCCGCTGGTGGGCCGCCGCGGTCGAGGCCGCCACCGAGGCATTCCCCGAGCCCGTGCGCGCCAGCGTGCCGGTGAACGTCACCGTGCCGGCGGTCGACGCGGAGCGGGCGCACGCGATCGTCGTCGCCTCGGGCTGCCGCACCGCCAAGGTGAAGGTCGCCGAGCCGGGGCAGACGCACGAACACGACCGCGCCCGCCTCGAGGCGGTGCGCGACGCGCTGGGCCCCGGCGGCGCGATCCGGGTGGACGCCAACGCCGCCTGGGACGTCGACACCGCGGTGCAGCGGGTCCGCGAGCTCGACGCCGCCGTCGGGCTGGAGTACGTCGAGCAGCCCTGCGCCACCCTGCCGGAGCTGGCCGCGCTGCGCCGGCGGATCGACGTCCGCGTCGCCGTCGACGAGGGGGTGCGCCGCTCGGCCGACCCGCTCGCCGTCGACCTGCGGGAGGCCGGCGACGTCGTCGTCCTCAAGGTGCAGCCGCTGGGCGGCGTGCGGGCGGCGCTGCGCGTGGCGGAGGCCCACGGCCTGCCGTGCGTCGTCTCCTCGGCGCTGGAGTCCTCGGTCGGCATCGCGGCCGGTGTCGCGCTGGCCGCCGCCCTGCCGGAGCTGCCGTTCGCCTGCGGCCTGGCCACCGTCGCGCTGTTCACCGGCGACGTGTCGTCGTCCCCGCTGCTGCCGGTGGAAGGCGCGCTGCCGGTGGTGCGGCCGGAGCCCGACCGCGTCCCCACCGCCGGTGAGGCGACGGTGGCCCGGTGGGCGACCCGGATCGACGAGGTGCTCGCCGCGTGAACCCCTCCACCGCCTTCGCCCGCGTGCTGGTCGACGAGCTCGTCCGCGGTGGCGTCACCGACGCCGTGCTCGCCCCCGGCTCGCGGTCGGCGCCGCTCGCGCTGGCGCTCGCGGCGGCCGAGCGCGACGGCCGGCTGCGGCTGCACGTGCGCATCGACGAGCGGACGGCGGCGTTCCTCGCGCTCGGCCTGGCCAAGGGCTCCGGCCGCCCGGTGCCGGTGGTGACCACCTCGGGGACGGCGACCGCGCACCTGCACGCCGCCGTGCTGGAGGCCGACGCCAGCGGGGTGCCGCTGCTGGCGCTCACCGCCGACCGGCCCCCGGAGCTGCGGGCCACCGGCGCCAACCAGACGATCGAGCAGGCCGGGCTGTACGGCGCCGCGGTCCGCTGGGCCGCGGACGTCGGCGTGCCCGAGGCCGGCCGCGAGGAGGCGCAGAACCGCTACTGGCGCTCGCTGGCCGCCAAGGCGCTGACCATCGCCTCGGGCACGCTCTCGGCCGACCCCGGGCCGGTGCACCTGAACCTGGCGCTCCGCGAGCCGCTGATGCCCGACGACGAGCCCGCGGAGCTCACCGGGCCCTGGGCGGGCCGGTCCGGTGACGCCCCGTGGACCGCGGCGCAGCCCTCGCCCGGTTTCGCCGCGACCGCGCACCGGCTGCCGCCCCGGACGCTGGTGATCGCCGGGGACGGCCCGCTGCACGCCGCGCCCGGGCTCGACGAGACGTTCCCCTGGCCGGTCGTGGCCGAGCCCAGCAGCGGGTGCTGGGGCGGGCCGGGTGCGCTCCGCGGCGGGGTGCTGCTGCTCGGGGTGGCGGACTGGCTGGCCGCGCACCGCCCGGAGCACGTGCTGGTGATCGGCCGGCCGACGCTCTCCCGGCCGGTCAGCGCGCTGCTCGCGGACCCGGCGGTCACGGTGGAGACGGTCAGCGCCTTCCCGCGGTGGGCCGACGCGGGCCGGTCGAGCACCCGCGTCTCACGGGTGTTCGCCGGGGTCGACGGCGCCGGCGCCGACGGGGGTTGGGTGCGCGCCTGGCGTTCGTCGGCCGACCGGGTGGGGGTCGCGGTGGACGCGGCGCTCGACGGCGCTCCGGCGCTGACCGCCGCCCGGCTGGCCCGCGACGTCGTCGCCGCGCTGCCCGCGGGGGCGCTGCTGGTGCTCGGCTCCTCGACGCCGGTGCGCGACGTCGACCGGCTGGCGGTGCCGCGCGCCGACGTCACCGTGCTCGCCAACCGCGGCGTCGCGGGCATCGACGGCACCGTCTCGACGGCCGTGGGGGCCGCACTCGTGCACGGCGGCCCGGCGTTCGCGCTGATGGGCGACCTGACGTTCCTGCACGACCTGACCGGGCTGCTGCTCGGCGAGGGGGAACCGCGGCCGGACCTCACCGTGGTCGTGCCCGACAACGACGGCGGCGGGATCTTCGCCCAGCTCGAACCGGGGCAGGACCGGCACGGCGCGGACTACCGGCGGGTGTTCGGCACCCCGCACGGGCGGGACCTGGTCACGGTCGCGGAGTCGCTGGGCTGGCCGGCGACGCGGGTGTCGACGCCGGCGGAGCTGCAGGCGGTGCTGGGGCTGGGTGGGCCGCAGGTCGTCGTCGTCGGTACTGACCAGCGCGCCGAGGCGGCGCTGGCGACGGACCTCCGAGCCGCCGCCGCCCGGGCGCTGGCGGGGTAGCCGGCCTCAGCTCTCCAGCGCGGCCTGGAACGCGGCGAACTTCGACTGCGTCTCGGCCAGCTCGGCGGCCGGGTCGGAGCCGGCGACGATGCCGCAGCCGGCGAACAGCCGTGCACCGCCGTCCTCGGTGAGCTCGGCGCAGCGCAGCGCGAGCCCGAACTCGCCGTCGCCCCGGGCGTCCATCCACCCGACCGGGCCGGCGTAGCGGCCGCGGTCCATGGCCTCGAGCTCGCCGATCAGCGCGGCGGCGTCGGTGGTGGGGGTGCCGCAGACGGCGGCCGTGGGGTGCACCGCCCCCACGAGCTCCAGCAGCCCGGCCGACGCGCGCTGGCGGCCGACGACGTCGGTGGCCAGGTGCCGCACGTTGGCGAGGGTGAGCAGCTCCGGTTCGGCCGGTGCGGTCAGCTCGGCGCAGTAGGGCTCCAGCGCGCGCACCAGGGAGTCGACGGCGAGCGCGTGCTCGGCGCGGTCCTTCGCCGACCCGAGCAGCGCCGCGGCGAGCCGTTCGTCCTCCGCGCCCGCCCCGCGCGGCGCGGTGCCGGCCAGCACGCGCGAGGAGAGCTGCCGCCCGCTGCGCCGCAGCAGCAGCTCGGGGGTGGCCCCGAGCAGCCCGTCGACGGCGAAGGTCCAGCAGCCGGGGAAGCGCGCGGCCAGGCGGTGCAGCAGCCGCCGCGGGTCGAGGGCGGGCTCGGCGGAGACCAGGAGGTCTCGGGCGAGCACCACCTTGGCCAGGTCGCCGGCGGCGATCCGCTCCACGGCGGTCGCGACGGCGGCGCACCAGCTCGCCGGGTCGAGCGCGCCGTCGGCGTAGCGCAGCCGGGGTGCCGGACCGTCGCCGTCCCGGACGGGCGCCGGCAGCTCCGGGGCTGTGCCGATCGCGGTGACCCACCCGACGCCGTCGCGCCGGCCCACGACCACCTCGGGGACGACGAAGACCGACGTCCCGGCCACCGGGTCGAAGGCGATGCTGCCGAAGAGGACCGGGCCCGAGCCGGGGACGCCGAGATCGTCGCCGACGTCGAGCCCGGCCGAGTACTCCTCCCACCAGTCGGCGGCCTCGGCGAGCGCGCGGGGGCCGGACACCTCGAGCCGGGCCGCTTCGCCCCAGCCGACGAGGCCCTCGCCCCGCCGTACCCAGGACAGCCCCCCACCGGCCGGCAGCAGGTCGAGCAGCTCGCCCGCGGCGTCGGTGCGGACCGTGCTGACGGTGCGCGCGGCCGCTGCCGGGGAGGTCAGGGCGGCCGCGGTCACGTGATCAGAGTAGGAGGCCTTGTAGCGTCGCTGCCGTGGCAGACCGGCGAGACAACCCGCACACTGCCGGCGTCAGGGCCGGTCTGGACAAGCGGCCGGCCGAGGTCGCGGCGATGTTCGACCGGGTCGCCGAGCGCTACGACGTCACCAACACGGTGCTCTCCGGCGGCCAGGACGCCTCCTGGCGGCGGGCCACCCGTGAGGCCCTCGGCGCCCGCCCCGGGCAGACGGTGCTGGACGTCGCGGCCGGGACGGCGGTCTCGACGGTGCAGCTCGCGGCCGGCGGCGTGCGTGCCATCGCCTGCGACTTCTCCCAGGGCATGCTGCGCGCCGGCGCCGCCCGTCCGGTGCCGAAGGTGGCCGGCGACGCGATGGCGCTGCCGCTGGCCGACGAGAGCGTCGACGGCGTCGTCATCTCCTTCGGGCTGCGCAACGTGGCCGACCCCGATGCCGCGCTGCGCGAGTTCTCCCGGGTGACCCGCCCCGGCGGCACGCTGGTGGTCTGCGAGTTCTCCAGCCCGACGTGGGCGCCGTTCCGCACCCTCTACACCGAGTACCTGATGAAGGCGCTGCCCCGGATCGCCCGCGCGGTGAGCAGCAACCCTGAGGCCTACGTCTACCTGGCCGAGTCGATCCGGGCCTGGCCCGACCAGCCGGCGCTGGCCGCCCGCCTGCAGGAGGCCGGCTGGTCCGACGTCGCCTGGCAGAACCTGACCGGCGGCATCGTCGCGTTGCACCGGGGCCGCAAGGGGTGAGCCAGGCCGGCTGAGCCGAGCCGGCGCAGAACTGTCGTACCTCGCACGTATGTTCGAGCCATGACCACCGCCGAGCTGTCCCGCAGCGCGGTCGAGGGTGCGCTCGTGGGGTGGCTGCTCGAACGGCGGCCGACGGTCGCGCGACTGCCGGTGGGGGTGCTGTCCGCGGCGGAGAAGGCCGCCGAGCTGCAGCGGCTGCAGGCGCGCCGGGCCATGGATGCCGCCTACGAGGCCGAGCTCGTGATGGGGCTGGCAGCCGACCGGCCCGACACCGACGACCCACCGCCGGGGCATCCCGGTGCGCGCCGCCGCGGGCCGGGGTCGCCGGTGCCGGGGACGAGCGAGTTCCTGCCCGACGAGCTGGCGGCGGTGCTCAACTGCTCCCGGCCGTTCGCCACCGGCGTGCTGTCCGACGCCTACGTGCTGGTAGAGCGGATGCCAGAGGTGTGGGCCGCGTGCGCGGCCGGCGACCTCGACTGGTTCCGCGCGCGGGTGTTCGCCGGCGTGCTCGGTCACGCCTCCGACGAGGTGATGGCGGCCGTGGTCCCCGCCCTGCTCCCCGGAGCGGCGGGGCTGTCGTCCGGCCGGTTGCGCGCACGGCTGGTGGCTGCCGCGATCGCGGCGGACGAGGAGTTCGCGGAGCGGCGGCGCGTCGAGGCCGAGGCACGGGCCGGTGTGCGGGTGCACGCGACCGGCGACGGGCTCTCGGCGCTGACCACCGAGCTGCCCTCGCCGGTGGCGGCGGCGATGTGGTCGGCGATCGACCAGGCCGCCCAGCTCGCCCGCACCGGTGGCGACGACCGGCCGATCGGGGTGCTCCGCGCGGAGGCGCACGCCGCCCTGGTGCTGCGGCCGTGGGACACCTCCCGCCCGGCGATGACCGGGCAGGTCACGGTGGTGGCGCCGCTGGGGGCCCTGGGCCGGCCGGCAGGCACCGGTGCACCCGTCGCACCGGGCGACCTCGGCAGCGAGGCGGGGCCGAGCGTGAACCGCACCCCGATCACCGCCGGCCACCTCCGAGAGCTCCTGGCGCAGCTCGGCGCACTGGGGGTCCAGGCCCCGCAGGGCGGCAGCCTGGCGGTGGCGGTCACCGGTGACGACGGCGCGCTCCTCGCCGCCGTGACCGCCACCCGAACTGCGCAGACTGGCCACCCGCGGCTGCCCGGCGCACGGCGTGGCCGCCGACTGCGGCTGCTCGCTGCTGGGGCGCCCGGCGTCGGTGGCCGGGCACGATCCCTCCGCGGCCCAGGAGCGGTTCCTCCGGCTGCGCGACCGCACCTGCCGGCACCCGGGCTGCGGCCAACCGGCCGGGCGCATCGACGCCGACCACGTGGTGCCCTACGACTGCGGCGGTCGCACCGCCTGCGAGAACCTCTGCTGCCTGTGCCGCACGCACCACCGGCTGAAGACCTTCGCCCGCGGCTGGCGCTTCGCGCTGCTGCCCGACGGCACCCTGCAGGTGACGACGCCCAGCGGGGTCACCCGCACCACCCGGCCTCCCGGGCTGCGCGACCTGACGGCCCAGCCGGCGCTGCCGGGACCACGCCGGGCGGAGGTGCCGACCGTGGAACCGCCGCCGTTCTGAGGTGCTCCGCAAGCGGGTGGCGCATGGCATGGGCCCGTGACGTGTGTGCGCGGGGTGGGGAGGTCGGCGGAAGTGCCCTAGCGTCGAGCCATGACCAGTTCTCCGACGCCGCAGCCCCAGGATCCCGACTCCGCGCCGACGGACCCCGTGCAGCCGCTCCCCGACCCGATCCCGAAGCCCGACCCCGACGACCCGGGCACGCCGCGACCGGAGTCGGATCCGGTCCCCGTGGTCTAGCACCGCCGTGCAGCGCGCCCGCTACGCCGACCGCCGCGACGCCGGGCGGGTGCTGGCGGGCGCGCTCACCGGGCGGGCGGACGCCGGCGCCCTGGTGCTCGGGCTGCCCCGCGGCGGTATCCCCGTCGCCGCGGAGGTGGCCCGGGCGCTCGGCGCGGAGCTCGACGTCCTCGTCGTCCGCAAGCTCGGCGTACCGGCGCAGCCGGAATTGGCGATGGGTGCGCTCGCCGCGGTCGGCGACCGCGTGGAGACCGTCTGGGTGCCCGCGGTCCGCGAGCGCCTCGACCCGGACCCGGCCGCGGTGGCCGCCGTCCGCGACCGGGAGCTCGCCGAGCTGCGCCGCCGGGCCGAGGCCTACCGCGGCGCCCGGCCGGCCCCCGTCGTGGCCGGTCGCCACGTCGTGCTCGTCGACGACGGCCTCGCCACGGGCGCGAGCATGCGCGTCGCCGTCACCGCGGTGCGCGCGAACGGGCCCGCACGCCTCACCGTCGCCGTCCCCGTGGGCCCACGATCGGCCCTCGCCGAGCTGGCCGGCGCCGTCGACGACCTCGAGTGCCCCCTCGCGCCCACGGGCTTCCGATCGGTCGGGCAGGCCTACGACGACTTCTCCGAGACCTCCGACGAGGAGGTGCTGGAAGCGCTGCGCCGAGGGGGGTCTGTCGGCTAGATCACACCGCGGCTTAGACTCGGGACCGACGACTTTGTGAACTCTTTCACAAGGCCGACCGGGCTCGACGACGGACCGGAGGGGCGAGATGGCGCGGACCACAGCGGTGCACGCGGCCGACGTCGTGGTCGTCGGTGCCGGGCCGGCCGGCTCCAGCGCCGCGTGGCACCTGGCCGGGGCCGGGCTGGACGTCGCGCTGCTGGAGAAGGCCGAGTTCCCGCGGGAGAAGGTCTGCGGCGACGGCCTGACGCCGCGCGGGGTGAAAGCGCTGCACGACATGGGCGTCGACACCGCGGGGGCGGGCTGGGTGCGCCGCCGTGGACTCCGGGTGCACGGTGGCGGGCGCATCGCCGAGGTCGACTGGCCGCGGCTGGCCTCCTGGCCCGACCACGGCCTGGTGCGCACCCGCCGCGAGCTCGACGCGCTCCTGGCCGGGCACGCCCGGTCCGCCGGCGCCCACCTGGTCACCGGGACCACCGTCACCGAGCCGCTGCTGGACGAGGGCGGGCAGGTGATCGGCGTCCGCGGCGAGTTGGGGGACCGGGAGCCGGTCACCTGGCGGGCGCCGCTGGTCGTCTCCGCGGAAGGGCTCTCCGGCCGGCTGGCCAAGGGGCTCGGGCTGCTGCGCCGCACCGACCGCCCGCTCGGGGTCGCCCTGCGGGGGTACGTGCGCAGCCGGCGCAGTGACGACGACTACCTCGACATCGCCTTCGACCTGACCGCCGACGGCCCCTCGCGCGAGACCATGCCCGGCTACGGCTGGATCTTCGGCATGGGCGACGGGACGGCGAACGTCGGCTACGGGCTGCTCGACACCCGGCGCGGCACCGGGGCGGACCGGCGGTCGGTCCTCCGCCGGTGGCTGGACCTCTTCCCCGCCGAGGAGGGGCTGGGCGAGGAGGACGCCGTCGGCCCGCTCCGCGGCGCAGGGCTGCCCATGGCGCTCAGTCGCGGCCCGGCCTACACCCGCGGGCTGCTGCTCGCCGGGGACGCCGCCGGCACGGTCAACCCCTGCAACGGCGAGGGGATCAGCGCCGCGCTGGAGAGCGGCCGGATGGCCGCCGAGACCGCGGTGGCCGCGCTCCGGCAGCCGGCCGGTGCGGCGCGGGAGGCGGTCCTGCAGCGCTACCCCGACCGGCTGCGCGCCGAGCTCGGCCGCCACCACCGCCTGGGTCTGGGCTTCCTCGCGCTGCTGGCCCGGCCGGCCGTGGTCCGGCTGGCGATGGCGCGCGGGCTGCGCCGGCCCGCCGTCACCGACGCCGCGCTGCGGGTGATGGGCAACCTGTCCGACGGCCGCGACGGCGACGTGGTCGACCGCGCGCTCGCCGTGCTCCTGCGACTGACCCCGGCGACCTGAGTGGCTGCCGTGACGATCCGCCCCGACACCGACGCTCCGTGTCGGGACCGTGACCCGTACGTGACCTCCATCACCCTAGGGTGCTGCTGATGCTCTCGACATACGTCCCGATCGTCGGGCTCTTCGGGCTCGCCGCGGCGTTCGCGCTGTTCTCGGTCGCCGTCGCCCCGTTCGTGGGGCCGCGGCGGCACAACCGCGCCAAGCTCGCGGCCTACGAGTGCGGCATCGAGCCGGTCGACCAGCCGCTCACCGGGGGCCGGTTCCCGGTGAAGTACTACCTGACGGCGATGTTGTTCATCGTCTTCGACATCGAGATCGTCTTCCTCTACCCCTGGGCAGTCGCCAACGACGCCCTCGGCGTGTGGGGCCTGGTCGCGATGGTCCTGTTCATCGGCACCGTCTTCCTCGCCTTCGCCTACGAGTGGCGGCGTGGCGGGCTCGAGTGGGACTGAGGGGAGTCTGACCATGGGTCTCGAGGAGAAGATCCCCAGCGGGGTCCTGCTGACCAGCGTCGAGAAGCTGGTCAACTGGACGCGGAAGTCCTCGCTGTGGCCGGCCACCTTCGGGCTGGCCTGCTGCGCGATCGAGATGATGGCCTCGGGCGCCGGCCGCTACGACCTCGCCCGCTTCGGCATGGAGGTCTTCCGGGCCTCGCCGCGGCAGGCCGACCTGATGATCGTCGCCGGGCGGGTCAGCCAGAAGATGGCCCCCGTCCTGCGCCAGATCTACGACCAGATGCCCGAGCCCCGCTGGGTGCTGGCGATGGGCGTCTGCGCGAGCTCCGGCGGCATGTTCAACAACTACGCGATCGTCCAGGGCGTCGACCACGTCGTCCCGGTGGACATGTACCTGCCCGGCTGCCCGCCGCGGCCGGAGATGCTCATGGACGCGATCCTCAAGCTGCACCACAAGATCCAGCACGAGCCGCTGGGCCCGAAGCGGGCGCGGGAGCTGGAGCGGGCCCGCGAGGAGGGCACTGCGCGCGACCTGCACGTCGAGATGCCCTCGACCGTGCGCGTGGACAAGCAGCAGCGCCGCGCCTACGAGGAGGCGGCCGCCCAGGGCCGGGCCGGCCAGTTCACCATCGAGCAGCGCGGCGGCAACGCGGTGCTGCTGCCCGGCGAGAGGGGGCCCCGGTGAGCAACGACGGCGGGTCGGTCGTCCCGGGCCGCGAGGAGGCCGGGTACGACGCCAGCACGGCGCCCGCGGGGGGTTTCCGGAAGGGCGCGTTCGGCGTCAGCGGCAGCGGCGACACCTCGGGCTTCGGCGGGCTGGTCCGCGTCGAGCCGGGCGGCGCGGTGGCGCTGCACTCCACCGACCGCCCCTACGGCGGCTGGTTCGACGAGGTCACCGACGCGCTGATCGAGGCCGTGGGCGAGGGCACCTATGCCGCCGCGGTGCAGCGGGTGCTGGTCGACCGCGGCGAGATCACCTACTTCGTGGCCCGCGAGCACCTGCTCACCCTGGTGCGGGCGCTGCGCGACGACGAGGCCCTGCGCTTCGAGCTGTGCAGCAGCGTCTCCGGCGTCGACTACCTCGACAGCGGCGGCCCCGCGGTCGCGCCGGGCCGGCCGCGGCTGCACGTCGTCTACCACCTGACCTCGATGACCTACCGGCGCCGCATCCGGCTGGAGGTGGCGGTGAGCGCGGAGGACCCGCACGTCCCCTCGGTCACCGGCGTCTACCCGACGGCGGACTGGCACGAGCGGGAGGCCTACGACATGTTCGGCGTCGTCTTCGACGGCCACCCGGCGCTGACCCGGATCCTCATGCCCGATGACTGGGACGGCTTCCCGCAGCGCAAGGACTACCCGCTGGGCGGGATCCCCGTGGAGTACCACGACGCGACGATCCCGCCGCCGGACACGCGACGGGCCTACCGGTGACCGGGGAGGGGCGCCCGAAGACGACGGGCGAGCGAGCATCGCTCCTGGCTGGGGGCACCTCCCGCTTGCGGGGGACAGCGACCGAGGAGCGGAACGAGCCCGGAGTCGAGGAGAAGCACCGATGAGCACGACCTACGACCCCGCCGACCCCTACGCGGGGTCGCGGGAGACCACCGAGGGCCGGGTCTTCACCGTCACCGGCGGGGACTGGGACGTCACCCTCGGGGCCGATCCGCACGGCGAGGAACGCCTCGTCGTCAACATGGGCCCGCAGCACCCGTCCACGCACGGCGTCCTGCGGCTGGTCCTCGACCTCGAGGGCGAGACCGTCACCAAGGCGCGGGTCGTCATCGGCTACCTGCACACCGGCATCGAGAAGAACACCGAGTACCGCAACTGGGTGCAGGGCACGACCTTCGTGACCCGCATGGACTACCTCGCGCCGCTGTTCAACGAGGCCGGCTACTGCCTGGCGGTCGAGAAGCTGCTCGGCGTCGAGGCCCCGCCGCGCGCGCAGACGATCCGCGTGCTGGTCATGGAGCTCAACCGGATCGCCTCCCACCTGGTGGCCCTGGCCACCTTCGGCATGGAGATGGGCGCGCTCACCGGAATGACGAACGGCTTCCGCGAGCGGGAGCTGGTTCTCGACCTGCTCGAGGAGATCACCGGGCTGCGGATGAACCACGCCTACATCCGCCCCGGCGGCCTGGCGCAGGACCTGCCCGAGGGCTCGGTCGAGCACATCCGCGAGTTCCTCGAGTTCTTCCCGAAGCGGGTGGCCGACTTCCACCGGCTGCTCACCGGGCAGCCGATCTGGCAGCGCCGGCTCAAGGACGTCGGCTACCTCGACGTCACCGGCTGCGTCGCGCTCGGCGTCACCGGCCCGATCCTGCGCGCCGCCGGGCTGCCCTGGGACCTCCGCAAGGTCGAGCCCTACCTGGGCTACCAGACCTACGACTTCGAGGTCCCCACCGCCGACACCAGCGACGCCTGGGGCCGCTACCTCGTACGCATGTCCGAGGTGAACGAGTCGCTGAAGATCATCGAGCAGGCGCTCGACCGGCTCGAGCCGGGGCCGGTGATGGTCGAGGACAAGAAGATCGCCTGGCCCGCCCAGCTCTCGCTCGGCCCCGACGGCCTGGGCAACTCCCACGAGCACGTCGCGCACATCATGGGCCAGTCGATGGAGGCCCTGATCCACCACTTCAAGCTGGTCACCGAGGGCTTCCGGGTGCCGGCCGGCCAGGTGTACGTGCCGATCGAGTCCCCGCGCGGCGAGCTCGGCTACCACGTCGTCAGCGACGGGAGCACCCGCCCGTGGCGCGTCCACGTGCGCGACCCCAGCTTCGTGAACCTGCAGGCCACGGCGGCGATGAGCGAGGGCGGCATGATCGCCGACGTCATCGCCGCGATCGCCTCGATCGACCCCGTGATGGGGGGAGTGGACAGGTGAGCGAGCGTGCGAGTTCGCCCAGGAGCACGGCAACGCCGCGAGCGGTGTCGACGAGCTGGGGGCACCTCCCGCTTGCGGGGGACAGCGAGGAGATGACGTGAGCGCACTGCCAGGCAGCCCCGAGGGGACGGCGGTGACCGGGCTGGACTCCAGCCCGGTCGACGTCGGCTCCCTGGCCGAGGTGCCGCCGCTGCCCGAGCGGGCCCGCCTCGAGGCGCGGGACATCATCGCCCGCTACCCGGTGGCCCGGTCGGCGCTGCTGCCGATGCTGCACCTGGTGCAGAGCTACCAGGGCTACGTGACCCCCGAGGGCGTCGCGCTGTGCGCCGAGGAGCTCGGGCTGACCAAGGCCGAGGTCGGCGCGGTCGCGACCTTCTACACGATGTACAAGCGCCGCCCGACCGGCCGCCACCTGGTCAGCGTCTGCACGAACACGTTGTGCGCCGTCCTGGGCGGGCAGCGGATCATGGACGCGCTCTCCGCCGACCTCGGCGTGCACCACGACGAGACCGCCGTCGACGGCTCGATCACCCTCGAGCACGCCGAGTGCCTCGCCGCCTGCGACTACGCGCCGGTGGTCACCGTCGACTACGAGTTCTACGACCAGCAGGACGTCGAGAGCGCCCGCGAGCTGGTCGCGGCCCTGCGCCGGGGCGAGAAGCCGCTGCCCACCCGCGGCGCCCCGCTCACCGACTTCCGCGGCGTCTCCCGCCAGCTGGCCGGGTTCTCCCAGCACGCCGACGAGGCCGCCGCGGCCGCCGCCGTCGACGCGCCCGGCGACTACGGGCCGACTCTGCGCGGGCTGCGCCTGGCCGAGGAGCGGGGCGAGTCGGCGCCCCCGATGCAGGGTCCGGAGCCCGAGCCGGCGGACACGGGGGAGCCCCGGGAGACCGTGCGCCCGTCCGGGACCACCGGCGAGACCCCCGCGCAGGAGGCCGCGGACGCCCGCGTCGCCGCCGCGGACAACCCGGCGGAGGAGGCCGGCGCCGCCGGCTCGCACCCCGACGCACCCGAGCCGTCGGGCCGGGCGCTGGCCGACCAGGACGACGGCACCGAGACGCCGGCGGGCGCGGAGCCGGGCACCGGCGACCAGAGCCCCGATGTCCCGCCCCCGGCCGGCGAGGGGTCCGACGGGCCCTCCCGCACCATCCAGGGCCGAGCACCGAAGCGGAGGCGCTGAGCCATGCCCCTCACCCCTGTCCTCACCGCCCGCTGGGGCGCCGAGAACTCGTGGCGGCTGTCGACCTACGAGCGGCTCGACGGCTACTCGGCCCTGCGCACGGCGCTGTCGACGGCGCCCGACGAGCTGGTCGCCATGGTCAAGGACTCCGGTCTGCGCGGCCGCGGCGGCGCCGGCTTCCCGACCGGAATGAAGTGGAGCTTCATCCCGCAGCCCAAGCCGGGAGAGGAGCCCACCGGCCCGGCGGCCATGCCCAAGTACCTGGTGGTGAACGCCGACGAGGGGGAGCCTGGCACCTGCAAGGACCTCCCGTTGATGATGGCCGACCCGCACTCCCTCATCGAGGGCGTGATCATCTCTGCCTACGCGATCCGCTCGCAGTTCGCCGTCATCTACGTGCGCGGCGAGGCCGTGCACGCCCACCGGCGGCTGCTCAACGCCGTGGGGGAGGCCTACGCCGCCGGCTACCTCGGCACCGACATCCTCGGCTCCGGCTACGACCTCGAGCTGGTCGTGCACGCGGGCGCCGGCGCCTACATCTGCGGCGAGGAGACGGCGCTGCTGGACTCCCTGGAGGGCTACCGCGGTCAGCCCCGGCTCAAGCCGCCGTTCCCCGCCGTCGCCGGCCTCTACGGCGCCCCGACGGTGATCAACAACGTCGAGACGCTGGCCAGCGTGCCGTTCGTCGTCCGCGGCGGGCCTGCGTGGTTCAAGGCGTTCGGGCCGGAGAAGTCGCCCGGGCCGAAGATCTACTCGCTGTCGGGCCGGGTGGTGCGGCCGGGCCAGTACGAGGCCCCCATGGGCACGACGATGCGCGAGCTGCTGGAGATGGCCGGCGGCGTCCGTCCCGGCCACGAGCTCAAGTTCTGGACGCCGGGCGGCTCGTCGACGCCGTACTTCACCGCCGAGCACCTCGACGTGCCGCTGGACTTCGACTCGGTCGCCGCCGCGGGCTCGATGCTCGGCACCACCGCGCTCATGGTGTTCGACGAGACCGACTCGATCGTCGAGGCCACCTTGCGGTTCACCCAGTTCTACGCGCACGAGAGCTGCGGCAAGTGCACCCCCTGCCGCGAGGGCACCTACTGGCTGGTCCAGGTGCTCCAGCGGCTGGTCGACGGGCAGGGCACCGCCGCCGACCTGGACCTGCTGACCGACACCTGCGACAACATCCTCGGCCGCTCGTTCTGCGCCCTGGGGGACGGCGCCACCAGCTGCATCTCCAGCTCGCTGCAGTACTTCCGGGACGACTACGTCGCCCTGCTGCCCGCCGAGGAGCAGGCCCGCCTGGGCCGGTCGCTCCGCCTCGAGCCGGTGGGAGCCGCCTCGTGACACTCACCCCCACCAGCCCCGACCCCGCGCCGGCCGTCCCACCCGGGGCGCCCGGCCCGCACACCCCCGAGGACGCCGTCCGCTGCACGATCGACGGCTTCGACGTCGCCGTGCCGAAGGGGACGCTGATCATCCGGGCCGCCGAGATGATCGGCGTGCAGATCCCGCGGTTCTGCGACCACCCGCTGCTCGAGCCCGTCGGGGCCTGCCGGCAGTGCCTGGTCGAGGTGGAGGGGCAGCGCAAGCCCGCCGCCTCCTGCACCATGCCGGTCACCGAGGGCATGGTCGTGAAGACCCAGCTCTCCAGCCCGGTCGCCGACAAGGCGCAGCAGGGCACCATGGAGCTGCTGCTGATCAACCACCCGCTGGACTGCCCGGTCTGCGACAAGGGCGGCGAGTGCCCCCTGCAGAACCAGGCGATGAGCAACGGCCGGGCCGAGAGCCGGTTCGAGGGGGAGAAGCGCACCTACCCCAAGCCGCTGCCCATCAGCAGCGAGATCCTGCTCGACCGCGAGCGCTGCGTGCTCTGCGCCCGCTGCACCCGGTTCTCCCAGCAGGTGGCCGGTGACCCGTTCATCGAGCTCTTCGAGCGGGGCGCCCTGGAGCAGGTCGCGATCTACGAGGACGAGCCGTTCGAGTCCTACTTCTCCGGCAACACCACCCAGATCTGCCCGGTCGGCGCGCTCACCAGCGCGCAGTACCGGTTCCGCGCCCGCCCGTTCGACCTGCGCAGCGAGCCCAGCGTCTGCGAGCACTGCGCCTCGGGCTGCGCCATGCGCGCCGACTACCGGCGCGGCAAGGTCACCCGCCGGCTGGCCGGGGACGATCCCGCGGTCAACGAGGAGTGGACCTGCGACAAGGGGCGCTACGCCTTCCGCTACGCCACCGCCAACGAGCGGCTGACCACCCCGCTGGTGCGGCGGGACGGCCGGCTGGAGCCCGCGTCCTGGCCCGAGGCCTGGGCGGCGGCGGCCGACGGCCTGCGCCGCGCCCGTGCCGAGGGCGGCGTCGGCGTGCTGCCCGGCGGCCGGCTCACGTTCGAGGACGCCTACGCCTGGGCCACCTTCGCCCGGGTCGCGCTGGGCACCAACGACGTCGACGCCCGGGCCCGCGCCCACTCGGCCGAGGAGCTGGCCTTCCTCGGCGCGACGGTGGCCGGCACCGGCCCCGCGACCGGTGCGGTGACCTACGACGACGTGGGCTCGGCCCCGGCGGTGCTGCTGGCCGGGCTGGAGCCCGAGGAGGAGTCGCCGATCCTCTTCCTCCGCCTCCGCCGGGCGGTGCGCACCGGCGGGCTCGCCGTCTTCGACCTGGCGCCCTTCGCCACCCGGGCGACCGCGAAGCTGCAGGCCACGGTGCTCACGACGGTGCCGGGCGCGGAGGCCCGGTCGCTGCACGCGCTCGCCGAGGGCAGCTGGGGCGGACCCGCGGTCGAGGCCCTGCGGCAGCCGGGGGCGGTGCTGCTCGCCGGTGAGCGGCTGGCCGAGGCGCCGGGCGCGCTCACCGCGCTGCTGGCGCTGGCCCGCGTGACCGGCGCCCGCGTGGCCTGGGTCCCCCGCCGGGCCGGGGAGCGGGGTGCGGTGGAGGCCGGCGCCCTGCCCACGCTGCTGCCCGGCGGCCGCGCCGTCGACGACCCCGCCGCCCGCGCCGAGGTGGCCGCGGTGTGGGGCGTGGACCCCGCCGCCGTGCCCGACGCGCCCGGCCGCGACGTCACCGGCATCCTCACCGCCGCCTGCGCCGGCCGGCTGCCCGGCCTGCTCGTCGGCGGCGTCGACCCCGCGGACCTGCCCGACCCGGCGCTCGCGCTGGCGGCGCTGGACGCGGCGGCGTTCGTCGTGAGCCTGGAGATGTTCCCGACGGAGGTGACCGAGCGCGCCGACGTCGTCCTGCCGGTGGCGTCGGCATCGGAGAAGGCCGGGAGCTACCTGGACTGGGAGGGCCGGCTGCGCTCCTTCGACGCCACGCTGCACGGCACGGGGCGGCTGGGTGACGGCCGGGTGCTGCACGGCCTCGCGGAGGCGATGGACGTGGACCTGCGACTCCCCGCGCCGGAGGTCGCGCGGGCCGCGCTCGCGGCGCTGGGTGCCCGCCGCCCGGCCGCCGGCGGACCGCTGCCCGACATCGCACCGCCGGACGCCCCGGCGCTGCGCGAGGACGAGGCGGTGCTCGCCTCCTGGCGCCAGTTGCTCGACGTCGGCACGCTGCAGCGCGACGAGCCCGAGCTCGCCGGCACCGCCCGGCCCCCGGTGGCCCGCATCGGCGCCGCCACCGCCGCCCGCCTGGGCCTCACCGACGGCGACCGGCTGACCGTCAGCGGGGCGACCGGCTCGGTGAGCCTCCCGGTGGCGGTCACCGCGATGCCCGAGCAGGTGGTGTGGCTGCCGATGCGCTCACCCGGCAGCGAGGTGCGGACGGCGCTGGGCACCGGGCCCGGCGGCGTCGTCCGGCTGTCGGCCGCCCCGGTGCCGACCGGCGCCACGACGCACCCGCTGGGGGACGTGCGATGACTCCGTGGGCCTCGCCCGAGCAGCCGACGCTGGCCGACTTCGGCCAGGACGTCTGGTGGATCGTGCTGATCAAGGTGGTCGGCGTCTTCGCCGTCCTGGTGCTGATGACGCTGTTCGCCATCGTCCTCGAGCGCAAGGTCGTCGCCCGCATGCAGCAGCGGACCGGCCCCAACCGCGTCGGGCCGCGCGGCTCGCTGCAGAGCCTCGCCGACGGGCTGAAGCTGGCGTTCAAGGAAGACATCATGCCGGCGCTGGCGGACAAGCCGGTCTACTTCCTGGCCCCGGTGATCGCGACCATCCCGGCGTTCGTCGCCTTCTCGGTCATCCCGATGGGGCCGGTCGTCAGCATCTTCGGCGAGCAGACGCCGCTGCAGCTGACCGACGCCCCGATCGGGGTGCTGATCATCCTGGCCATGTCGGCCATGGGCATCTACGGCATCGTCCTCGGCGGCTGGGCCTCGGGCTCGACCTACCCGCTGCTGGGCAGCATGCGCAGCGCGGCCCAGATGATCAGCTACGAGATCGCGATGGGGCTCTCCATCGTGGCGGTCTTCCTGTACGCCGGGTCGATGTCGACGTCGGAGATCGTCGCGGCCCAGGCCGACGGCAACGAGGTCTCCTTCTTCGGGCTCGAGTTCACCGGCCCCAGCTGGTACGTCGTGCTGCTGCCGGTCTCCTTCGTCATCTACGTCATCGCCGTCGTCGGCGAGACCAACCGCGCGCCCTTCGACCTCCCCGAGGCGGAGAGCGAGCTCGTCGGTGGCTTCCACACCGAGTACTCGTCGCTGAAGTTCGCGCTGTTCTTCCTCGCCGAGTACATCAACATGGTCACCGTCTCGGCGCTGGCCGCCACCCTCTTCCTCGGGGGTTGGCGGGCGCCCTGGCCGCTCTCGATCTGGGACGGCGCGAACAGCGGCTGGTGGCCGCTGCTGTGGTTCTTCCTCAAGGTCGTCGCCGCGCTGTTCGTCTTCATCTGGCTGCGCGGCACCCTGCCCCGGCTGCGCTACGACCAGTTCATGCGCTTCGGCTGGAAGGTGCTGGTCCCGGTCGCGCTGGTGTGGATCCTCGTCGTCGCCACGATGCGGACCGTGTCCCGCGAGGCCGACCTCTCCACCGGCCAGGTGGCCCTGTTCGTCGGCGTCCCCGTCGCGGTGCTGGTGCTGCTCGGCCTGGCGGTGGCGAGCCGGACGGCCAACAGGGACACCCGGGTCATGGCCGAGGAGGCCGCGGCCGGGGGCGTGCACGCCGCCGACCCCGAGCCCGAGGTGCTGCCGCCGGCCGACGGGGGGCGGCGCCCGGCCGGCGCACCGAGCCGGTCGGGGGGCGGCTTCCCCGTCCCGCCGATGGACCTCGTGGTGCCGCCCTCCCCGCGGCTGCGCCGCGAGCCGGTCGCCACCGACGGCACGGTCGTCGGCACCGGACGGCGAACGACCCCGACCACTTCCCAGGAGGACGGCGATGAGTGAGAGCCGCAGCGGCGACCGGGACCCGGCCGTGCGCGGGAGCGCCGAGGTCGAGCGCCCGCAGGGGGCGACGGCCGCACGCCCCGCCGCGCGCCCCGCCCTGCGCGACCGGCTGGTGCCGGCGCCCGCCCAGGGCTTCGGCGTCACCTTCGCGCAGATGTTCCGCACCGTGACCACCGAGCAGTACCCCTTCGAGCCCAAGGTGACCAAGCCGCGCTACCACGGGCGGCACGTGCTCAACCGGCACCCCGACGGGCTGGAGAAGTGCGTCGGCTGCGAGCTGTGCGCGTGGGCGTGCCCCGCGGACGCCATCTACGTCGAGGGCGGCGACAACACCGAGGACGCCCGCTTCTCGCCGGGTGAGCGGTACGGCGCGGTCTACCAGATCAACTACCTGCGCTGCATCTTCTGCGGGCTGTGCATCGAGGCCTGCCCCACCCGCTCGCTGACGATGAGCAACGACTTCGAGCTGGCCGACGACAACCGGCGCGACCTGATCTACACCAAGGAGCAGCTCATGGCCCCGCTCCTGCCGGGCATGGAGCAGCCTCCGCATCCGATGCGCCTCGGCGACGACGAGAAGGACTACTACCTGCGCGAACCGGAGGTGCGGTCGTGACGCCGGACGCCACCCTCGTCGTCGGCACCGGCGAGGCCGTCGTCTTCTGGATCCTCGGCCCGCTCTCCCTGGCCGGCGCCCTGGGCATGGTGCTCAGCCGCAACGCCGTCCACTCGGCGCTGTGGCTGGTGCTGACGATGCTGTCGCTGGGCGTCTTCTACGTCGTCCAGTCCGCGCCCTTCCTCGGCGCCGTGCAGATCATCGTCTACACCGGCGCGATCATGATCCTGTTCCTCTTCGTGCTCATGCTGGTCGGCCGAGACTCCTCGGACTCCGTGGTCGAGACCCTCCGCGGGCAGCGGGTGGCGGCGACGCTGCTGGGCATCGGGTTCGCCGCGCTCGTCGGCGCCGGCATCGCCCGGGCGACCCAGGACCTGCCCGTGGTGGGGCTCGAGGGGGTGCAGGCCGGGCCCGGCGGGCCGGCGGCCGGCAACGTCGAGGCGATCGCCGCGCTGCTCTACACCCGCTACCTGCTGGCCTTCGAGGTCACCGGGGCGCTGCTGATCGTCGCCGCCGTCGGCGCGCTGGTCTTCACCCAGGCCGAGCGCGCACCCGGCAGCCGCAAGGGCCAGAAGGAGCTGTCGCGGGCGCGGTTCCTCACCGACCGGCCGCAGACGCTGCCCGGCCCCGGCGTCTACGCCCGCGCCACCTCGGTCGCCGCCCCCGGGCGGCTGCCCGACGGCGGCATCGCGGAGGACAGCTTCGCCACTGGCATCGAGCCGCAGCAGGTCGAGCAGCTGCCCCGGGGCACCGGCCGGCAGCAGCTCGGCTCGCCGGACGCCGCGCTGGGCTCGCTCGACCCGACGCTGAGCGACACTCCCGGCGGCCGCGCGGGGGAGGAGCACAGGTGAGCGAGCGTGCGAGCTCACCCATGAGCAGAGCAGCGTCCGCGAGCGGGGCCGACGAGCGCCAGCGAGGAGGCCGCGTGAGCGAGCTCGCGAGCGAACCCAGGAGCGCAGCACCCCAGGTCATGGCGGCGACGAGCCCTGGCGAGGAGCTGTCATGACCCTCTCGTACTACCTGGTGCTCGCGGCGATCCTCTTCACCATCGGGGCCGTCGGCGTCCTGGTGCGGCGCAACGCGATCGTGGTGTTCATGTGCGTGGAGCTGATGCTCAACGCCGTCAACCTGACGCTGATCACCTTCGCCCGCTCGACCGGCACCGTCGACGGGCAGATCATCGCGCTCTTCGTCATGGTCGTCGCCGCCGCCGAGGTGGTCGTCGGTCTCGCGATCATCATGTCGATCTACCGGACCCGCAGGTCCGCCTCGATCGACGACGCCAACCTGCTGAAGTACTGACGGCGAGACGGGGACACCTGTGTCTGAGACGCTGCCCGCGGACGGGCTGCTCGGCTGGTCGTGGTTGCTGATCGCGCTGCCGCTGGCCGGCGCCGCGGTGCTGCTGCTGGGCGGCCGCCGCACCGACCGGTGGGGCCACCTGCTGGGGACGGCGACGGTCGGCGCCGCCTTCGTGCTGGCGGTCCTGTGCACGGTGCAGCTGGCCGGCCAGGACGGGACGCCGGCCGACGTCGAGCTGTTCACCTTCATCGCCACCGGCGAGCTGGACGTCACCGCCGGGCTGCTCTTCGACCCGCTGTCGGCGGTCTTCGTCCTGCTGATCACCGGGGTCGGTTCGCTGATCCACGTCTACTCGATCGGCTACATGGCGCACGACCCCGGGCGCCGCCGGTTCTTCGCCTACCTGAACCTCTTCGTCGCGGCGATGCTGCTGCTGGTCCTCGGCAACAGCTTCGTGGCGCTCTACGTCGGGTGGGAGGGCGTTGGCCTGGCATCCTACCTGCTGATCGCCTTCTGGTACACCCGCCCGGGCGCGGCGACCGCGGCCAAGAAGGCGTTCATCATGAACCGGGTCGGCGACGTCGGCCTGGCCCTGGCGATCTTCGTGATGTTCGCCCAGCTGGGGACGACGTCCTACGCCGGCGTCTTCGGCTCGGTGGGCACCCTGGCCGGCGGGACGATCACCGCGATCGGGCTGCTCCTGCTGCTGGGCGCGTGCGGCAAGTCGGGCCAGTTCCCGCTGCAGGCGTGGCTGCCCGACGCCATGGAGGGCCCCACGCCGGTCTCGGCGCTCATCCACGCGGCGACCATGGTCACCGCGGGCGTCTACCTCATCGCCCGCTCGGCGCCGATCTACGACCTGACGCCGACCGCACGGGCGGTGGTGCTGGCGGTCGGTGCGCTGACCCTGCTGATCGGGGCGATCGCCGGTTGCGCCTACGACGACATCAAGAAGGTGCTGGCGTACTCGACGGTCAGCCAGATCGGCTACATGTTCCTGGCCGTCGGGCTGGGCCCGGCCGGCTACGTCGCCGGGCTGGCCCATCTGCTCGCGCACGGTTTCTTCAAGGCCGGGCTCTTCCTGGGGGCGGGCTCGGTCATGCACGCGATGCACGACCAGGTCGACATGCGCCGCTTCGGGGCGCTGTGGAACAAGCTGCCGATCACCTTCGCGACCTTCGGCCTGGGCTACCTGGCGCTGATCGGCTTCCCGTTCCTGTCCGGCTACTTCACCAAGGACGCGATCATCGAGGCGGCGCTGGACCGCGACGACGTCTGGGGCTGGGTGCTCGGCGGCGTCGCGGTGCTCGGTGCCGGGCTGACCGCCTTCTACATGACCCGGCTGATGCTCATGACCTTCTTCGGTCGGGCGCGGTGGGAGGAGGGGGTCCATCCCCACGAGGCGCCGACGGTGATGACCGCGCCGATGGTGGTGCTGGCCGTCGGGTCCGTCGCGTCCGGCGCCCTGCTGGTGTCGGTCTTCCCGCTGTCGGGCTGGCTGGAGCCGGTGTTCGGTGAGCCGGCGGAGGCCGAGCACGTGGTGGCCCCGGCCGTGATCGGCCTGGTCGTGACCCTCGTGATGCTGCTGGGGGTGCTCGCCGCCTGGCTGTTCGTCGGTCGCCGCGAGGTGCCGGTCGCCGCGCCGGTCCGGGTCTCGCCGGTCACCCGGGCCGCTCGCCATGCGCTCTACGCGGACGCGGTGAACGAGTCGCTGTTCATGCGGCCGGGGCAGTGGCTCACCCGCGCGCTGGTGTGGGTGGACAACCGCGGCGTCGACGGCGCGGTCAACGGCCTGGCCGCGGGGCTGGGCGGGTCGTCGTCGCGGCTGGGCCGGGCCCAGACCGGCTTCGTGCGCACCTACGCCCTGGGCATGCTCGGCGGCGCGGTGGTCGTCGCGGGGGCCCTGCTGGCGGTGACGGCGGGATGAGCGTGCAGGTGGTCGGGAGCGCCGACGGGTACTTCGGAGAGGACGTGCTGCGGTGAGCGACTTCCCCTGGCTGCTGGCGATGATCGCCGTGCCGGCCGTCGGTGCCGCGGTGGTCGCGGCCCTGCCCCGGGAGCGGGCCCTGCTGGCCAAGCAGGTGGCCCTCGGGGTCGGCCTGGCGGTGCTGCTGCTGGCCGTGCTGACGACGCTCGCCTTCGACGCGGGCGGGCCGCGGTTCCAGCTCACCACCTCGGTGCCCTGGATCCCCGACTTCGGCTCCGACTTCGCGCTCGGCGTCGACGGCATCGCGCTGGTGATGGTGCTGCTCGTCGGCGTCCTGGTCCCGCTGGTGGTGGCGGCCTCCTGGCACGAGGCCGACGCCGGGCCCCGCCCGGTGCGGGTCTTCTTCGCCTGGCTGCTGCTGCTCGAGGCGATGATGGTGGGCGTCTTCGTCGCCACCGACGTGCTGCTGTTCTACGTCTTCTTCGAGGCGATGCTGGTCCCGATGTACTTCCTGATCGGCAGCTTCGGCGGGCCGCGCCGGCAGTATGCGGCGGTCAAGTTCTTCGTCTACAGCCTGGTCGGCGGGCTGGTGATGCTGGCCTCGGTCATCGGCCTCTACGTGGTGAGCGCCGCCGTGCTCGGCGAGGGCACCTTCGCCTTCGACACGCTGACGCGGATCGACATCGACCCCGACGTCCAGCGGCTGCTGTTCCTCGGCTTCTTCATCGCCTTCGCGATCAAGGCGCCGCTGGTGCCCTTCCACACCTGGCTGCCCGACTCCGGTGCCGAGGCCCCGGTCGGCGGTGCGGTGCTGCTCGTCGGCGTCCTGGACAAGGTGGGCACCTTCGGCTTCATCCGCTACTGCCTGCCGCTGTTCCCCGACGCCTCCCGGTTCTACGCCCCGTTCGTGCTGGTGCTGGCGGTGGTCGGCATCCTGTACGCGGCGCTGCTGGCCATGGGGCAGAGCGACATGAAGCGGCTGGTCTCCTACACCTCGATCTCGCACTTCGGCTTCATCGCGCTGGGCATCTTCGCCTTCACCATCGAGGCCGGCACCGGCGCGGTGCTCTACATGGTCAACCACGGGCTGGCGACCGGCCTGCTGTTCCTGGTGGTCGGCATGCTGATCGCCCGCGGCGGCTCCCGCCGGATCGCCGACTACGGCGGGGTGGCGGCGAAGGCGCCGCTGCTGGCCGGTGCCTTCCTGGTGGCGGGCCTCGCCTCGCTGGCGCTGCCGGGCACCGGCAGCTTCGTCAGCGAGTTCCTCGTGCTCATCGGCTCGTTCCCCGAGCGGCCGGTGTTCACGGTGCTGGCGACGCTCGGCATCATCCTCGCCGCCCTCTACGTGCTGCTCATGTACCAGCGCACCATGCACGGGCCGGCCCGCGGGGTGCTGCTGCAGGAGGACCCGGCCGAACGGCTGCCGGAAGGCGGCGGCGCGACGGCGACCGCCACGCTCACCACCCCGCGCCGCACGCTGCGCGTGGCCGACCTCGGCCGGCGCGAGCTGGCCGTCGTCGCGCCGCTGGTGGCGCTGATCCTCGTGCTCGGCGTCTACCCGCAGCCGCTGATCGACCTGATCGAACCGGCCGTCGTCGCCACCCTCGACGACATGGGCGCCTCCGGAGGGACCGACCGATGATCGAGGCACCCGACATCTCCTGGGGGGCGTTGGCCCCCCTGCTGCTGGTGTTCGGCGCGGCCTGCGCCGGGATCCTGGTCGAGGCCTTCGTGCCGCGGGCGCTCCGGCACCCCGTCCAGGTGGGCCTCGCGCTGGTGGGCACCCTCGGGGCGCTGGCCGCGACGGTGCTGCTCGCGGGCACCCGGGAGGTGACCGCCGTCGGGGCCCTCGCCGTCGACGGCCCGGCGCTCTTCCTGCAGGCCACGATCGCCGGTCTGGGCGCGCTGTCGGTGCTGCTGTTCGCGGAGCGCGCGCTGGACCCGGCGCGCTCGGCGTTCGTGGTGAGCGCCGCCGTCCCCGCCGGCAGCCCGCGCGACCGGGAACTGGCCACCGTGCCGCAGGTCCAGACCGAGGTCTACCCGCTGGCCACGTTCGCGATCGGCGGCATGATGCTGTTCGTCGCGTCCAACGACCTGCTGGTCATGTTCGTGGCGCTGGAGGTGCTGAGCCTCCCGCTGTACCTGATCAGCGGCCTGGCGCGCCGGCGCCGGCTGCTGTCCCAGGAGGCGGCGGTCAAGTACTTCCTGCTGGGCGCCTTCGCCTCGGCGTTCTTCCTCTACGGCCTGGCCCTGGTCTACGGGGCCGCCGGGAGCGTCCGCCTGAGCGAGGTCCGCGAGGCGGTGGGCACCGACGGCGGGGGAGCGCTGCTGGTCCTCGGGCTCGCGCTGCTCGTCGTCGGGCTGCTCTTCAAGGCGAGCGTCGCGCCGTTCCACACCTGGACGCCGGACGTCTACCAGGGCGCCCCGACCGCGGTCACCGCGTTCATGGCCGCCTGCACCAAGGTCGCGGCCTTCGGCGCGATCCTCCGGCTGCTCTACGTCGCCTTCGGCACCGCGGAGTGGACCTGGCGGCCGCTGGTCTACGCCGCGGCGATCGTCTCCATGGTCGTGGGCGCGGTCCTCGGCCTCACCCAGACCGACCTCAAGCGGATGCTCGCCTACTCGTCGGTGGCCCACGCCGGTTTCCTGCTCACCGGGGTCATCGGCCTCGGGGCGGCCGGGACGGGCTCGGGGCTCCCGGCGACGATGTTCTACCTGCTCGCCTACGGGATCACCACGCTCGGCGCCTTCGCCGTCCTCACCCTGGTGCGCGACGGCGACGGGGAGGCGAGCCACCTGTCGCAGTGGGCGGGGCTCGGCGCGCGCTCGCCGATCACCGCGGCGGTCATGACGCTGTTCCTTCTGGCGCTGGCCGGGATCCCGCTCACCGCGGGCTTCACCGGCAAGTTCGCCGTCTTCCGCGCGGCGATCGAGCAGGGCGCCTGGCCGCTGGCCGTCGTCGCGCTGCTGGCCAGCGCGGTGGCCGCCTTCTTCTACCTCCGGGTGGTCGTGCTCATGTACTTCTCCGAGCCGGTCGCCGACGGCCCGACGGTGGGCGTGCCCGGCGTGCCCACCACCCTGGTGCTCGCGGTGACGGCGACGGCGACCGTCGCCCTCGGCGTTCTCCCCGGGGCGGTGCTCGACCTCGCCGAGCGGGCGGCTATCTTCGTCGGTTGATGACCGGAGCCCGTGCCGCAGTCGACGGCACTCCCCCCGAGGTCTGGCACCGGATCTCCACCCCGGCGTCGACCATCGGCCCCTGGCTCCCCGAGGGCGACCTCGGGGAGGCGCTGGCGGACGGGCTGGCCCGCGTGGAGGCCGAGCTGGCGGTCGCGGTGGGCAGCGAGCACCCGTTCGTGCGGGAGGCCGCCGGTCACCTCATGGCCGCCGGTGGCAAGCGGTTCCGGCCGATGCTGGCGCTCCTGGCCGCCCAGCTGGGCGATCCCGCCGCGCCGCAGGTGACGCAGGGCGCCGTGGTCTGCGAGCTCACCCACCTGGCCACCCTGTACCACGACGACGTGATGGACGAGGCCGCCGTGCGCCGGGGGGCGCCCAGCGCCAACAGCCGGTGGAGCAACAGCATCGCCATCCTCACCGGCGACCTGCTCTTCGCCCGCGCCTCCGACATCCTGGCCGACCTCGGCCCCGAGGCCGTGCGCATCCAGGCGCGGACCTTCGAGCGGCTGGTCACCGGGCAGATCAAGGAGACCGTCGGCGCCCAGCCGGGCGACGACGCGATCGCGCACTACCTGCAGGTGCTCGCCGACAAGACGGGGTCGCTCGTCGCGACCTCCGCCCGCTTCGGCGCCTCCTTCGCCGGCGTCGATGCCGCGCTGGTGGCGGCGCTGACCGAGTTCGGCGAGGAGGTCGGCGTCGCCTTCCAGATCTCCGACGACCTCATCGACATCGTCAGCACCGACGGCGTCTCGGGGAAGTCGCCCGGCACCGACCTCCGCGAGGGGATCGCCACCCTGCCGGTGCTCTTCACCCTGGCCGGCGACGACCCCGAGGAGGCCCGGCTGCGCGAGCTGGTGGCCGGCCCGGTCACCGACGACGCGCAGCACGCCGAGGCCCTCGCGCTGCTGCGGTCCTCCCGCTCGCTGGCGCGCGCCACCGTCGTGCTGCGCGAGTACGCCGACCGGGCGCGCGCCCGGCTGGACGGGGTACCCCAGGGTGACGTCCGCGACGCCCTCTCGGCCCTGTGCGACTACGTGGTCACGCGTACCAGCTAGAAGGCCTGGGCACCGGAGGGGCATGCGCTCCTCCCTCGCCGGTCCGCTCGCGCTGACCCTCCTGCTCACCGCCTGCGGCGGCGGGTCGGACGAGGACGCCGGCTCGGTCGCCACGCCGCCGACGACCGAGGCCCCCGCCGGCGCCCCGTCGTTGCAGGTCGAGGTCGTCGCCGGGGGCTTCGACCACCCCTGGGACGTCGCGCAGGCCGAGGACGGCACGCTGCTCCTCGACGAGCGTGCGGGCGGCTTCACCGCCGTGCGCCCCGACGGCACGGTCCAGGAGGTGGAGGCCGACCTCGGTGACCTGTTCGCCACCGGGGAGACCGGGCTGATGGGCCTGGTGCTGGACCCTGCCTTCGCGGAGAACCGTCGGTTCTACACGTGCCAGGGCGTGACCGACGGCGACGGCGCCTCGATCGAGGTGATCGCCTGGACCGTCGCGGACGACTGGAGCACCGCCACCCGGGTCGACGACCCGCTGATCGGCGGCATCCCGGTCAACGAGGGCTCCGGGCGGCACGGCGGCTGCCGGGTGGAGTTCGGGCCGGACGGGGCGCTGCTGGTGGGCACCGGCGACAACGCCGTCGGCACCTACCCCCAGGACCTCGGCGTCCTCGGCGGCAAGGTCCTCCGCGCCGATCCGGCCACCGGGGAGCCGCTGCCGGACAACCCCTTCGTCGCCCCGGACGACGGCGCCGAGGACCTGATCTGGACCTACGGGCACCGCAACGTGCAGGGCCTGGCCGTCCGGCCGGGCACCGACCAGACCTACTCCGTCGAGCACGGCCCCGACCGCAACGACGAGGTGAACCTGCTGCAGCCGGGCGGCAACTACGGCTGGGACCCGGGGGCCGGCGGCTACGACGAGAGCGTGCCGATGACCGACCCGGAGATCGAGGGCGCGGTACCGGCGGTCTGGGATTCGGGCGCCCCGCCGATCGCGCCCAGCGACGGCACCTTCCTCGAGGGCGACCAGTGGGGCGACTACGACGGGCTCCTCCTGCTGGGCGCGCTGCGCGGGCAGCACGTCCTGGCGCTGCGCCTGGACGAGCAGGGGCAGCTGGTCGAGCAGTTCCGGCTGCCCGAGCTCGACGGCACCTACGGGCGGATCCGCACCGTCGAGCAGGGCACCGACGGCGCGCTCTACGTGACCACCGACAACGGCGACGACCGGGACCAGCTGCTGCGTGTCACCCCGCAGGGCTGAGCGCCCGGGCGGCCACGCGCGGCGGCACGGCGGCGCCCGGTGGCAGCAGCGGGCACGGCTCCGGCTCGCCCAGCACCGCGCGCACCGGCAGCACGCCGGCCCACACCGGGTCGGCGGCGTCGGCACCCTCGACGTCCCGCTCGTCGTCGCCCGGCGGGCCGGTGCGGATCTTCACGCTCGCCTCGGCGAGGTCCAGGGCCAGCACCGCGGTGGCGGCGAGCTCCTTGCGGTCGGGCCGGCGGGTGGCCGCCCACGATCCGGGCGCCAGGTGCTCGGTGAGCACCTCCAGCCCGAGCAGCCGCTCGTCGGGATCGGTCACCAACCGGGCCGCACCGTGCACGACCGCGCAGCGGTAGTTCACCGAGTGGTGGAACGCCGAGCGCGCGTAGACGATGCCGTCCAGGTGGGTGACGGTGAAGCAGACCGGCGCCCCTGTCGCCGCCCGCAGGGTGGCCGCGCCCGTCGAGCCGTGCAGGTAGAGGGTGTCGTCGTGCCGCCCGTAGCCGGTCGGCAGCACCACCGGTGCGTCCCCGACCTGCACGCCGAGGTGGCCGATCAGCCCGGCGTCCAGCACGGCGTGCAGGTCGGCCCGGTCGGTGCGGGCGCGCTTCGCGCCCCGGCGCACGGTGCTGCGGGCGGTGGGGGAGAGCGGGGCGGCGGTGTCCACGGCGTCGATCCTGCGTCGGCGGGTGGACTGCCGGAACGGCCAATCCGCTAGATTTCGGCCAGTCCACTCGTCCCCGTCGGCAGGAGCGCCGTGATCGACGTCCCGACGGTGGTGCTCGACCGGGGCTCGGGAACGCCGCTGTCGGTGCAGCTGGCCGAGGCGCTGCGCGGCGCGGCCGCCGACGGCACGCTGCGCCCCGGCGACCGGCTGCCCTCGACGCGCGCGTTCGCCGCGGCGCTCGGGGTGAGCCGCACCGTGACCGTCGCCGCCTACGACCAGCTGCTGGCCGAGGGCTGGCTCGGCGGGCGCCGCGGAGCCGGCACCTACGTCCTCGGCGCGGTGACGGCGGCCCCCGCGGCCGTCCCGGTCCCGGCCGGCCGGCCGCCGGAGGCCCCGGCGCTGGTCGACCTGCGCGCCGGGTCGCCGTGCCTCGAGGTGCTCGACCGCGCAGCCTGGCGGCGCGCCTGGCGGACCGCCGGCGACGGCGCACCCGACGCCCACCCGGAGCCGGCCGGGGACCCGGCCTTCCGGTCGGCGGTCGCGGACCACCTGCTGCGGCACCGCGGACTGGCTGCCGGCGCGGACGACGTGCTGGCCACGGCCGGCACCTCGGCGGCGGTGGGCGAGGTGGCGCGCACCCTGCCGCCGGGTAGCCGCGTGGCGGTGGAGGACCCCGGCTACCAACGGGTCGTCGGCGCCCTGCGGGACGCCGGGGTCGAGGTCGTCCCCGCCGCGGTCGACGACGACGGCCTCGTCGTCGAGGCGCTCCCGTCGGACGTGGCCGCCGTCTACTGCACGCCGGCCCACCAGTACCCGCTCGGCCGCCGGATGTCCGCCGCCCGCCGGCTGGAGCTCGTCGCCCGGGCCCGCGCGGACGGGTGGTGGGTGCTGGAGGACGACTACGACGGCGAGCTGCGCTACGACGTCGCGCCGCTGCCGCTGCTGGGAGCGCTGGGGCCCGACGTCGTGGTGCACCTGGGCACGACCGGCAAGATCGTCAGCCCCACGCTCGGCGTCGGATGGCTGGTGGCGCCCGGGCCGCTGCGGGGCGCATTGCTGGCCCGGCGCACCGCGACCGGCACGCGGCCGCCGCGGGCCGGGCAGCGGGTGTTCGCGGCGTTCGCGGCCTCGGGCGACCTCGCCCGGCACCTGCGCCGGCTGCGGCGGGAGCTGGTCGGCCGCGCCGAGGAGGTGCGCGCCGCGGTCGCGGCCGCCGGCCGCCGGGCGGAGGGCGACGCCGCGGGGGCGCACGTGCTCGTGCCGCTGCCCGGTCCCGGGGCGGAGGAGGAGGTCCGGACGGCGGCCGCCGCGCGAGGTGTCGCCCTGGACGACCTGGCCCGGCACACCGTCTCCGAAGGTGCCCGCCGCTCCGGCCTGGTCGTGGGTTTCGCCGCACCGTCGCGCGAGGAGCTGCGCCGGGCCCTGCCGGTGCTCACCGAGGTGCTCCGCGAGCACGGCCGCGGGCCCGCATCCCCGAGGGAGACGGACCTGGTCGCGCCGAGTGGGCCCGGAGGGTCCGCGCAGGCGTGACGCGGCGGCTCAGCTCACCGGGGGACGGCAGTTGGCCGCGGTGCCGTCCGGAGGACGGCAGTGTCATCGCGGTGCCGTCCGGAGGGCGGCAGTGTCATGGCGGTGTCGTCCGGAGGACGACCGGGTCATTGCACTTCCCAGGTGTCGCCGCCGGCGAGCAGCGCGTCGAGGTCGCCGGGGCCCTGCAGCCGGGCCTCGTGCAGCTGCTCGGCCATCATCGCCCCGTAGGTGGCCTTCTCGACCTTCCGGAACACGCCCATGGGGGTGTACCGGAGGTCCTGCGTGGCGAGCCGGGACAGCGCGAACGCGTACGACGGGTCCTCGCGGGTGGCGTCGTGGACGACGATCTCGCTCGCGTCGACCTGGTTGGTCTCGGCCACCCGGAGGCCGCCGAAGTCGTCGCGGACCACGCACGAGGCGCCGTCCGGCCCGAACACCAGCGGCTCGCCGTGCTGGAGCGGGATCGTCCACATCGGGCCGGTCGCCGGGTCCTTGAGCAGCTCGAAGGCGCCGTCGTTGAAGATGTTGCAGTTCTGGTAGATCTCCACCAGCGACGTGCCCTTGTGCTCCGCGGCCTGGCGCAGCACCTCGGTGAGACCCTTGCGGTCGGAGTCCATCGCCCGGCCGACGAAGGTGGCGTCCGCGCCGATCGCGAGGGACACCGGGTTGAACGGGTGGTCCAGCGAGCCCATCGGCGTGGACTTGGTGACCTTGCCGACCTCGGAGGTGGGCGAGTACTGGCCCTTGGTGAGGCCGTAGATCCGGTTGTTGAACAGCAGGATCGTCATGTCCACGTTGCGGCGCAGCGCGTGGATCAGGTGGTTGCCGCCGATGGAGAGCGCGTCGCCGTCGCCGGTGACGACCCACACCGACAGGTCGGGGCGCGAGGCGGCCAGGCCGGTCGCGATCGCCGGGGCGCGCCCGTGGATCGAGTGCATCCCGTAGGTGTTCATGTAGTACGGGAAGCGCGACGAGCACCCGATGCCCGAGACGATGACCATGTCCTCGCGCGCGATGCCCAGGCTCGGCAGGAAGCTCTGGACGGCGTTGAGGATGACGTAGTCACCGCACCCGGGGCACCAGCGCACCTCCTGGTCGGTCTTGAAGTCCTTGCCCTTGAGCTCGGTCTGCTTGGGACCGTGCTGCTCCAGCGAGCGGGCGATGGCGGCGTCGATCGGGGTCGGCGCGTCGGGCATGCCGAGTTCGACGGTGGTCACTGGACTGCTCCGTTCACGGCTGCGGGGTTTCCGGTGTCGATGGCGTCCTGGATCACGGCGGCCAGCTCGGCCGCGCGGAAGGGCAGGCCGCGCACCTGGGTGTGGCTCTGCACGTCGACCAGGTACTTGGCGCGCAGCAGCAGGGCCAGCTGGCCGAGGTTCATCTCCGGGCAGATCACCCGGTCGTACCGGGCCAGGACCTCGCCGAGGTCGGCGGGGAACGGGTTGATGTGCCGCAGGTGGATCTGGGCGACCTTCCGGCCGGACCCGCGGATCCGCCGGCAGGCGGCACCGATCGGGCCGTAGGTCGAGCCCCACCCGATGACGGCGACGCGGGCGTCGCCGTCCGGGTCGTCGACGTCGGTCGGCGGGATCGACGCGGCGATGCCGTCGATCTTCGCCTGGCGGGTGCGGGTCATGAAGTCGTGGTTGGCCGGGTCGTAGGAGATGTTGCCCGTCCGGTCGGCCTTCTCCAGCCCGCCGATGCGGTGCTGCATCCCCGCGGTGCCCGGGATCGCCCAGGCGCGGGCCAGGGTCTCGGGGTCGCGCAGGTAGGGGAGGAACTCGCCGTCCTCGCCGTTGGGCTCGGTGGCGAACCCGACCGCCGGGGCCAGGTCGGGCAGCGAGGCCGCGTCCGGGATCGCCCACGGCTCGGCCCCGTTGGCCAGGTAGCCGTCCGACAGCAGCATCACCGGCGTCCGGTAGGCGAGCGCGATCCGCGCCGCCTCGACGGCGGCGTCGAAGCAGTCGCCGGGGGAGCGCGGTGCGATGACCGGGACGGGGGCCTCGCCGTTGCGGCCGAACATCGCCTGCAGCAGGTCACTCTGCTCGGTCTTCGTGGGCAGCCCGGTCGAGGGGCCGCCGCGCTGCACGTCGACGATCACCAGCGGCAGCTCCGTTATCACGGCCAGGCCGATGGTCTCGGCCTTGAGGGCGACACCGGGGCCCGACGTCGTCGTCACCCCGAGGGCACCGCCGAAGGAGGCGCCGAGCGCCGCGCCGATGCCGGCGATCTCGTCCTCCGCCTGGAAGGTGCGCACGCCGAACGCCTTGTGCCGCGACAGCTCGTGCAGGATGTCCGACGCCGGGGTGATCGGGTAGGCCCCCAGGAACAGCGGCAACCCGGAGCGCTGGCCGGCGGCGACGAGCCCGAGGGCCAGGGCCTGGTTGCCGGAGATGTTCCGGTAGCGGCCCGGCTTCATCGGGGCCGGCTTGATCTCGTAGGAGACGGCGAAGGCCTCGGTGGTCTCGCCGTAGTTGTAGCCGGCGCGGAAGGCGGCGATGTTGGCCGCGGCGATCTCGGGCTTGCGGCGGAACTGGCGCTCCAGGAAGCGGACGGTGCCCTCGGTCGGCCGGTGGTACATCCAGCTCAGCAGGCCGAGCGTGAACATGTTCTTGCTGCGCTCGGCCTCCTTCTTGCCGAGGCCGGAGTCCTTGAGCGCATCGGTCGTCATCGAGGTCAGCGGGACGCTGACGGTCTGCCAGCCCTCGAGGGAGCCGTCCTCGAGCGGGCTGGTCGCGTAACCGACCTTGGCCAGGTTGCGCGGGGTGAACTCGTCGGAGTCGACGATGAGCAGGCCGCCGCCGGGTAGCTCGGCGAGGTTGGCCTTGAGCGCGGCGGGGTTCATCGCGACCAGCACGTCGGGCGCATCACCCGGCGTCATGACGTCGTGGTCGGCGAACTGCAGCTGGAAGGAGCTGACCCCCGGCAGGGTCCCCGTGGGGGCCCGGATCTCGGCCGGGAAGTTCGGCAGCGTCTTGAGGTCGTTGCCGAAGGACGCCGTCTCGCTGGTGAACCGGTTGCCGGTCAGCTGCATGCCGTCGCCGGAGTCACCGGCCAGCCGGATGACGACGCGGTCGAGCTCCACGACGCTCTTCACGAGGCCGCCGGGGGCCGAGCCGGGCACCGGGGCGCCGCTCGATCCCGACGGCGCAACGGTCGGGTTGGTGCCAGTCATCAGCGGTCTACCTCCACCGGGCGAGGTTACGTGCGTGTCTACGCGCCCGGGATGTGCAACCGGACACGCCGCAGCGGCGAGGATCCCACCGCGTCCAGTGGGGCAACGGCGGTGGCGGCACGGTCATTCCACAGGGGACCCGGTCGGGGGAGCGGTCGCCGGCCGGCCGGGAACGGGGGGTGCGACGACGGCGTTGGACGGGTCGTGCAACGCATGACCAACGGACTGAAGACCGCCCTCCTGCTGGGTCTGATGGGCGGGCTGATCCTCATGGCCGGCGCGCTGATCGGCGGGCGCGGAGGGCTGTTCATCGCGCTGCTCATCGCCCTGGCGGTCAACGGCTACGCCTACTTCAACTCCGACAAGCTGGCGCTGCGCGCCATGCGGGCCTTCCCGGTCACCGAGACCCAGGCGCCGCAGCTCTACGCGATCGTGCGCCAGCTCGCGACCGAGGCGCGCCAGCCCATGCCCCGGCTCTACGTCAGCCCGACGAACCAGCCCAACGCGTTCGCGACCGGCCGCAACCCGCGCAACGCGGCCGTCTGCGTCACCCAGGGCATCCTCGAGCTGCTCGACCGGCGGCAGCTGCGCGGCGTGCTCGCCCACGAGCTCTCGCACGTCTACAACCGGGACATCCTCATCAGCTCGGTCGCCGGCGCGATGGCCACGGTGATCACCTACCTGGCGCACATGGCGATGTTCGCCTCGCTGTTCGGCGGTCGCTCCGACGAGGACCGGGGCGGCGGCAACGCCCTCGGCGGCCTGCTGCTCATGCTGCTCGGCCCGCTCGCCGCCGGGCTGGTGCAGATGGCGGTCAGCCGCAGCCGCGAGTACCAGGCCGACGCCTCCGGCGCCCAGCTGTCGCAGGACCCGCTGGCGCTGGCCGACGCCCTGCGGGTGATCGAGCGGGGGACGGCGGCCCGCCCGCTGCCCCAGGAGGAGCGGCTGGTCACCCAGAGCCATCTCATGATCGCCAACCCGTTCCGCGGGCAGGGCCTGGCCTCGCTGTTCGCCAGCCACCCGCCCATGCCGCAGCGGATCGCCCGCCTGGAGCAGATGGCCCGCGAGCTCGGCCAGCGCTGACGGCGGACCCCCGTCCGGGGGCCGTGACGCCCGGGCGTGTGCGCGGGTGAGGGGTTCGGCATGGAACCCCGCGTCCGCGCACACGCCCGGTGTCAGCCACCGGCGGCGGGGTTCACCTGTAGTTGTCGAACTGCAGGGCGACGTCGAGGTCGGCGCCGCGGAGCAGCTGCTGCACCGCCTGCAGGTCGTCCCGCTTCTTGCCGCTCACGCGCAGCTGGTCGCCCTGGATCTGCGCCTGGACGCCCTTGGGGCCCTCGTCGCGGATCAGCTTCGCGATCTTCTTGGCGGTGTCGGACTCGATGCCCTGCTTGATCTTCGCCCCGATCTTGTAGCTCTTCCCCGAGGACTGGGGCTCGCCGGCGTCGAGCACCTTGAGCGAGATGTTCCGCTTGATCAGCTTCTCCTTGAACACCTCGAGGGCCGCCGAGACACGCTCCTCGGTGTCCGCCTGCAGCGTGACGCCGTCCTCGCCGGCCCACGCGATGGTCGCGTTGGTGCCGCGGAAGTCGAACCGCTGGGAGAGCTCCTTGCCCGCCTGGTTCAGGGCGTTGTCGACCTCCTGCCGGTCGACCTTGCTCACGACGTCGAAGGATGCGTCGGCCATGTCGTTCCTCTCCGTACGGGGCCGGTCCGGCGCACCGGTCGCGTCGCCGGGGACCCGTCACCCCTGGGTCAGTCGTCTTGTATTGTCACCCGGTACCCACACGGCGGGTTGCCCGAGTGGCCAATGGGAGCGGACTGTAAATCCGTCGGCTTAGCCTTCGAAGGTTCGAATCCTTCACCCGCCACGCCCGGTACGACGGCCCCCGACCACCAGGTCGGGGGCCGTCCGGGTACCGGGGGTCAGGGCGCCGTCGGTGCGCGTGCGCTGGAGACGGCGGTGCGCTCGAGCTGCTGCCCGCCGAGGAAGAGCCAGCCGAACGCGATGTCCACGTGGCGGGTGCAGCGCACCGTCACCTCGGCACCGTCGGTCTCGGCCGCCCAGCTGTCCAGCGCGGTACGGCCGTCGGCCAGCTGGTCGCCGACCGCGGCCTGCGCGGCGGCGCGGCTCAGTGGCAGCTCGGTGCCCACCCCCTGGGCGTAGACGACCGCCTCGTCGGCCTGGTTGGCCGCGGCCAGGGCGGCGCCGTCGCAGGTCGACTGCACCTCCTGCTGCTCGAGGAAGGCGTCGGACGCGGCGATCGCCCCGAAGGCCATGAGGGCCGCGACCAGCCAGCACACCAGGACGAAGGGGAGCGTCGAGCCGCGTTCGCGGTCGTCCTGGTCGGGGCGCACGCGCGGCAGCGTAAGCATCCGGCCACCGTCGTCCCCACCCTGTGGACACGATCTGTGGACACTGTGGACGAGGGTTCACCCGTCCTCGTGTCCTCCGGGGCGGGCCTGTGGACGACGCGGTGCCGCGGTGCCGCGCGACCGCCGCGCATCCGTCCGCCCGGCCCGTGCCGGCCTCCGCGGACACGGTCGCGGGCCCCGTCGGGATCCGGGTCCAGCGGTGAAATGGATCACTCCACGTGTGAACAACGTGGCGGATGGTCACGACATGACGTCTCCCGCGGCGTGTCGTGATCGACATGCTTGTGGCGACCCGTGACGGGAAGGAGTGTCTCCCGCGCGGTCCGTATTCGACGACGCTCTGCCCCCGCGCGTGGATGGCTGCCGCACCAGCCAATGAGTCGTGCCACGAGGGAGGCGCCATGAACAGCAGCATGCAGCGTGAGGACAGCTCGGCCCGCGGAGTCCGTTGGGGTCGGGGTGTGCGTTGGGGTCGTGGCGTCCGCTGGGGTCGCCAGGCCTGATCGGCCACCTGGTCCCGACGGGGCAGTCGTTCCTCCGGAACGGCTGCCTCGTCTCATGTTCGGGGAGGCTCGTGCCGATGACCTCCGCGGACGGGTTTCTCTCCCGCGTGCGGAGAGGGTGGCGGTGATCGACACCGCTGCTAGCCTTCGCCCGCCCAACGACCCGGGAGAGTGCCGTGCACGTGGCTGAGCAGGACGTTCGCGAGCGTAGTCGCCCGCGTACCGTCCGCAGCCCTTGGGTGGTCTCAGGGCTGGCGCTCACGGTTGCGGTCCCCCTGGGCGCGGCCGTCCTGTCGCGCGGGCTGGACCCCGTGCACGGCGTGCTCCTGGTCGCCGTCCTCCTCACCGCGGTGGTGGCGGAGTGGGTCTACGTGCACATCGAGTTCCGCCACCAGAGCTTCGTCAACTCCGCCAGCGAGCTGGCCTTCGTGATCGCCCTGCTGGAGCTCGGCGGGGCGTGGACGGCGGTGACCCGCGCGGCCGCCGTCGGGCTCGTGCTGGCGGTCCAGCGGTTCTCGCCGGCCAAGATCCTCTTCAACGTCGCCGTGGCGGTGATCGACAGCGCCGTCGCGGTGTTCGTGCTCGACCTGCTGTCGGCGGGTGACGTCACCCAGCCCTCCACCTGGCTCTCCTGCCTCGTGGCGGTCTTCGCGGCCAACGCCGTCGCCGCCGTCATGGTGGCCGGGGCGATCACCCTGACCCAGGGCTACCCCGGGCGCTCGGTCTGGACCAGCCTGCTGGTGCCCGTCGTCGTCGTCTCGCCGGTGGCCGTCCTCGTCGGCCTCGCCATCCTCCTCCTGCTGCACGCGACCCTGTGGTCCCTGCTGATCCTCGCGCCGCTCACCGCAGCGCTCGTCCTGCTCTACCGCCGGTTCGCCGAGGTGACCCGGGAGAGCCAGTCGCTGGAGCGGGTCTACGAGTTCGCCCGCCGGGTCGAGCAGGTGCAGCCCGACGAGGTCGGCACCCGGCACATCGTGCAGGCGGTGCAGGAGCTCCTCAACGCCGAGCGCGTCGCCCTGTGGCTGCCCCCCTACCTCGACGAGGGGCCGCGGCTGGTCGTCGCCACCGAGGGCGGCGCCGACTGGTACGACGGCCCGGGGGACCCCGACGACGAGCTGCGCCGCCGCGCGGTCGCCTCGTCCGGGGCCCTGCACGTCTCCGCCGGCCGTGCCGACGAGGCGGAGACGGCCGCGCTCGCCCGGCGCGGGGTCGCGGAGCTGCTGGGTGCGCCGGTGACCACGGCCGCCGGGGAGCCGGGCTACCTGGAGGTGTGCGACCGGCGCAGCGACGCCGTCTCCTTCGGCAGCAGCGAGCGGGGTGCCCTCGAGTCGATGCTCACCCACGTCAACGCGGCGATCCGGCAGCAGCAACTGCTCACCCGCATCCGCTTCGACGCCGACCACGACCGGCTGACCGGCCTGCCGAACCGGCAGCGGCTCGCCGCGGAGATCGACGCCCTCGTGGCCGCGGGTCCGGCCGCTGCCGGCGCCGGGCTCATCCTGGCCTCCCTGGGCACCTACGCCGACGTCACCGACACCCTCGGGCACGCCGCCAGCGACGAACTGCTCCTGGTCACCGCCGGCCTGCTCCGCGAGCACGCCCCGCCGCGCGCGCTGCTGGCCCGGATGGAGCGCGAGCAGTTCGCCGTCCTCCTCCCGGGGCTCTCGCTCGCGGCCACCGAGCAGGCCGCCCGGCGGCTGCGCGAGGCGGCGGCGACGCGGGTCCGCGTGGCCGGCCTGGACCTGGAGGTCTCGCTGACCATCGGCGTCGCCGCCGCGCCCGGGCACGGCACCGATGCCGGCACGCTCATGCAGCGCGCGGACGTCGCCCTGCTGGCGGCGGGGGAGTCCGGTGGCGTGGCCAGCTACCACCCGGTGCTCGACCAGCAGAGCCTGCGCCGCCTGCAACTCGGCACCGAGCTCGCGCAGGCGATGGCCGACGGGCAGATCGGCGTGGTCTTCCAGCCGGTCATCGACGCGCAGACCTCCGACATCGTGTCGGTGGAGACCCTGGTCCGCTGGACCCACCCGCGCTTCGGCAGCATCCCGCCCGAGGACGTGATCGGGCTGGCCGAGCAGATCGGCCGGATCGGTGCGGTGACCGACCACGTCCTGGACCTCGCGCTGGCCCGCTGCCGGCGCTGGCTGGACCAGGGGATCTCCCTGTCGGTCGCGGTCAACGTCTCCGCGTTCTCCCTCAGCGAGCCCGACCTGGTGGACCGCATCCGCGGCGCCCTCGAGCGGCACGGCGTGCCCGGGGAGCTGCTGATCCTCGAGCTCACCGAGAGCAGCGTCGTCGACGACTCGGTGCGCGAGAGCTCGGTGCTGGACGACCTGCACGACCTGGGGCTGCGGCTCTCGATGGACGACTTCGGCACCGGCTACTCATCGCTCTCCCAGCTCCGGCAGCTGCCCATCGACGAGCTGAAGATCGACAAGTCCTTCGTGCTCACCATGGCCACCAGCCAGGGGGAGTCCTTCATCGCGCGGTCGATCATCGAGCTGGCCCACAACCTGGGGCTGTGCGTGGTCGCCGAGGGCGTCGAGGACGAGATGACGCGCAACCAGCTCATCGCCATGGGCTGCGACAAGCTGCAGGGCTTCCTGATCAGCCGCCCGCTGCCGGAGGACCGGCTGGAGAAGTGGCTGCTCGCGCGCACCGGCGTGCGCTCCGCCGCGCCGGGGGCCACCCATCGCCGCCTGTTCGTCCGCACCTGACGGCTCGCGGGGGTCCCCGCAGGGAGGCCGTAGGCATCAGGTAGAGTCTTCGACGGCTCCTCGGAGCAGGCCCCTTTAGCTCAGTCGGCAGAGCGTCTCCATGGTAAGGAGAAGGTCTACGGTTCGATTCCGTAAAGGGGCTCTGGCAGTAAGCTGACCTACCGGTCCTGTCGCGAGACCGGCCCGTGTGGTCATCCCGGCGGTGTAGCTCAGCCTGGTAGAGCAAGCGGCTCATAATCGCTGTGTCACCGGTTCAAGTCCGGTCACCGCTACTCCCGACGGACCCGGCAACCCGGGTCCGTCGCCGTGTCGGCCTCCAGCCGGTGCGGCAGCAGGGCCCGGTCCCGGGTCCTGTCCCACAAGGCTAGGAGCGCTCCCGTGGCAGCCACCGACGTCCGTCCGAAGATCACCCTGGCCTGCCAGGAGTGCAAGAACCGCAACTACATCACCCGCAAGAACCGGCGGAACGACCCCGACCGGCTCGAGCTGAAGAAGTACTGCCCGCGTGAGCGCAAGCACACGCTGCACCGCGAGACGCGCTGACGGTCCGCGGCTGCTGGGCGAGGGCGGGAGCATGGCGCTGGACCGGGCACTGGTCGGGCGCAGCTACCCGCCCTCTGCCGTGTACGAGGTCGGCCGGGCGAAGATCGCCGAGTTCGCGGCCGCGGTCGGTGCGACCGATCCGGTGCACCACGACGTCGAGGCTGCACGTGCGGCCGGCCACGCGGACGTCGTCGCGCCGCCCACCTTCGCCATCGTGGTGAGCCTGGAGGCTGCCTTCGTGGTGCTCGCGGACGACGAGGTAGGCCTGGACTACAGCCGCGTCGTCCACGGTGAGCAGCGGTTCACCCACCACCGCCCGATCCGGGCCGGCGACCGGCTGGTCGCCACCACCACGATCGACGCCGCCCGCACCGTCGCCGGCAACGACCTGCTGACGGCCCGGGTGGAGCTGGCCACGGAGGACGGCGAGGCGGTCTGCACCGCCACCTCCATGCTCGTCGGGCGGGGGGCGGCATGACCGCGGAGGTGGGCACCGAACTCCCCGAGCTCGTCGTCCGGGTCACCCGCGCCGACCTGGTCCGCTACGCCGGCGCCTCCGGCGACTTCAACCCCATCCACTGGAACGAGCGGGTGGCGCGCGAGGTCGGCCTGCCCGGCGTGATCGCCCACGGCATGCTCACCATGGCGCTGGCGGCGCGGGCGGTGACCGGCTGGACCGGTGACCCGGCGGCGCTCCTCGAGTACCAGGTCCGCTTCGGGCGCCCGGTGGTCGTCCCCGACGACGACAGCGGGGCGGAGCTGACCGTCCGCGGCACGGTGGCCGCCCTGCTGGACGGCGGGCGGGCGCGGGTCGACCTCACCGTCACCAGCGAGGGCGAGAAGGTGCTCTCCCTCGCCCGCGCGGTCGTCCGGCTCGGTTGACGGGACTTCGGGAGCTCAGCCGGCCGTGGACAGCAGCCGCTGCAGCCGCGAGACGCCCTCGACCAGGTCCTCGTCGCCCAGCGCGTAGGACATCCGGACGTAGCCGGGGGTGCCGAACGCCTCACCCGGCACGACCGCGACCTCGGCCTGCTCCAGGATCAGCTCGGCCAGCTCCGCGCTGGTCTCCGCGGTGCGCCCCCCGATCGGCCGCCCGAGCAGGCCCTTGACCGACGGGTAGGCGTAGAAGGCGCCGTGCGGCTCGGGGCAGGCGACGCCGGGGATCTCCCGGAGCATCGACACGATCGTCTGCCGCCGCCGGTCGAACGCCGTCCGCATCTCCGCCACGGCGGAGAGGTCGCCGGTCAGCGCGGCGATCGCCGCCGCCTGGGACACGTTCGCGACGTTCGAGGTCGCGTGCGACTGGAGGTTGGTCGCCGCCTTGACGACGTCGGCCGGGCCTGCGATCCAGCCCACCCGCCAGCCGGTCATCGCGTAGGTCTTGGCGACCCCGTTCACCACGACGCACCGGTCGGCGAGCTCGGGGACCAGCACCGGCATCGACGGCGCCGTGAGCCCGCCGTAGGTCAGGTGCTCGTAGATCTCGTCGGTGAGCACCCACAGGCCGGCGTCGAGCGCCCAGCGACCGATCTCCTCCACCTGCTCGGCCGGGTAGACCGCCCCGGTGGGGTTGGAGGGGGAGCAGAACAGCAGCGCCTTCGTGCGCGGGGTGCGGGCGGCCTCGAGCTGGGCGGCCGAGACCAGGTAGCCGCTCTGCTCGTCGGCCACCACCGGCACGGGGACGCCGCCGGCCAGCCGGATGGCCTCCGGGTAGGTGGTCCAGTAGGGCGCGGGCAGCAGGACCTCGTCGCCGGGGTCGAGCATCGTCGCGAACGCCTCGTAGACCGCCTGCTTGCCGCCGTTGGTCACCAGCACCTGGGCCGGCGTGAGCTGCAGGCCGGAGTCGCGGGCGGTCTTCGCGACGATCGCCTCCTTGAGCGCGGGCAGGCCACCGGCGGGGGTGTACCGGTGCATCGCCGGCGTCCGCGCGGCGGTGATGGCGGCCTCGACCACGTAGTCCGGCGTCGGGAAGTCCGGCTCGCCGGCGCCGAAACCGATCACCGGCTTCCCGGCGGCCTTGAGGGCCTTGGCCTTCGCGTCCACCGCCAGCGTCGCGGACTCGGCGATGGCGCCGACGCGACGGGAGATGCGGCGCGCGGCGGGCGGCAGCTCGGTGGAACGGGCGGCGGACCCCGGAGCGGAGGCGTCGGTCATGGGCACATCGTGTCAAAGACCACGGCCGGGGGGTCGTCCGCCTGTTCCCGCGCAGGTGGCGGAGGTGCCCCGTCGGGGACGGGGTCGGTGGGACGTTCGCTCCCGCCCGTCGCGGTCCCGTACACTGGCTTCACCGGGGCCCGTTGACCCCGCCACCGGCGTGCCCCGGATCCTCTTCCGGGGTCGGTGCCACCGTGGCGGCGAGACGTCCCGGGGCCCACCCAGGGCATAGGGGTGTAGCTCAATTGGCAGAGCAGCGGTCTCCAAAACCGCAGGCTGCAGGTTCAAGTCCTGTCACCCCTGCCAGCAGGACACGGCACGACCGACCGACGGCCCTCGCGGGAGTGGCCACCACCGACGAGGCGAGCGAGGCGCAGTGAGCGACGAGAAGCCGGGCCGCGAGGACGACGCGCGCGCCGCCTCCGACGCCGAGCTCACCGACGAGCAGCTGGACCGCGAGGCGCCGGGGGTCGACGACGCCGCCGCCCTGGAGGCGGCCGAGGACGAGGTGGTCGGCGAGGCGGAGACCGACGAGGACAAGGTCGTCGCCGCGCCGCAGGGTGACCGGGCCGCCCGCCGACGGGGGCGGATCACCGCCGACGGCGACGAGGACGACGAACCCGCCACGCGGTCCCGCCGCGCCGCGCGGTCGGCCACGGAGCCGGCCCGCGAGGGCGCCCCGACCCGGTCGCGCGCCGCGGCGGAGCGGGCGCGCGCCGAGGAGCTGCGGCCCCGTCGCTCGATCATGCGCTTCCTGCGCGAGGTGGTCGCCGAGCTGCGCAAGGTCATCTGGCCGGGCCGGCGCGAGCTGATCACCTACACGACCGTGGTGATCGTGTTCGTCGCGTTCATCGTCGCGCTGGTCGCCGGCCTCGATCTGCTCTTCGCGCAGGGCGTGCTCGCCGTCTTCGGTTGATCCGCCCCCGCGCCTGAACGCCCCCTGACAAGGAAGAGACCCCCGTGATCGAGCTTGCGAGATCACCAATGAGCGCAGCACCGTCGGTCACGACGCCGACGAGCGCCAACGAGGAGAAGTAGTGACCGACCCCCGCGAGCCCTTCGAGACCGACAACGCGGTCGAAGGCACCGATCTGGACGACGCTCGATTCGACGAGCGCGGTACCGCCGACGTCGAGACCGGCGCCGGCGAGGCCGGTGCCGCCGAAGGGTCCAGCGACACCGCCGACCTGGCCGCTGGTGCCGCGATCTCCGACGGCGAGGTCGCCGACGCGACCCCCGAGGTGAAGACCGGGAACCCCGCCACCCTCGCCACCGACCCGCAGGTCGCGCCCGCCGACGACTCCGACGTCGCGGTGGAGGAGGACGAGGACCCGGTGGAGGCGCTGCGCAAGGCGCTGCGGATCGCCCCCGGGGACTGGTACGTCGTCCACTCCTACGCGGGCTACGAGAACAAGGTGAAGACCAACCTCGAGGCGCGCATCCAGTCCCTCGACGTGGAGGACTACATCTACCAGATCGAGGTGCCCACCGAGGAGGTCACCGAGATCAAGAACGGCAAGCGCTCGCAGGTCAACCGCAAGGTCCTGCCGGGTTACCTGCTGGTGCGCATGGAGCTCAACGATGAGTCGTGGGGCGCGGTCCGCAACACCCCCGGGGTCACCGGCTTCGTCGGCGCCACCTCCAAGCCCTCGCCGCTGACCATCGACGAGGTCGTGAAGATCCTCGCGCCGGCCACCACGCCGCAGGCGCCGCGGGCCACCGAGACCGCCGCGGCGAGCACGGGCGCCGCCGCCGCGCCGGCCGCCGTCGTCGACTTCGAGGTGGGCGAGTCGGTGACCGTCATGGACGGCCCCTTCGCCACGCTGCCCGCCACCATCAACGAGATCAACGCCGAGCAGCAGAAGCTGCAGGTGCTCGTCTCCATCTTCGGCCGCGAGACGCCCGTCGAGCTCTCGTTCAGCCAGGTCCAGAAGATCTGACCGACAGGCCCCGAAGACCTCACCACCCAACCTGAACCGGAGAACAGAGCATGCCCCCCAGGAAGCGGTTGACCGCGGTCATCAAGCTCCAGATCAACGCCGGTGCGGCCACCCCCGCCCCGCCCGTGGGTCCGGCGCTGGGTCAGCACGGCGTCAACATCATGGAGTTCTGCAAGGCGTACAACGCCGCGACCGAGTCGCAGCGCGGCAACGTCATCCCCGTGGAGATCTCGGTCTTCGAGGACCGGTCCTTCACGTTCGTCACCAAGACCCCGCCGGCGGCGCGCATGCTGCTCAAGGCCGCGGGTGTCGAGAAGGGCTCGGGCGAGCCGCACAAGACCAAGGTCGCCACGGTCACCCGTGACCAGGTCCGCGAGATCGCCACCACGAAGATGGCTGACCTCAACGCCAACTCGCTCGAGCAGGCCGAGAAGATCATCGCCGGCACCGCCCGGTCGATGGGGATCACCGTCACCGGCTGACGTCAGCCACCAGCACCGCGCTGAAGCAATCGTGGGAGGGCCCCGCCAGGCCCGTGCACCACGCGACCGGGGCCACGAGCCCCCGGAGAGGAAACACCATGGCGAAGCACGGCAAGAAGTTCCGCGCAGCGGCCGAGAAGGTCGACCGCGACAACCTGTACAGCCCGCTCCAGGCCGCCACGCTGGCCAAGGAGACGTCGACGACCGCCTACGACGCCACCGTCGAGGTCGCCATGCGCCTGGGCGTCGACCCGCGCAAGGCCGACCAGATGGTCCGCGGCACCGTCAACCTGCCGCACGGCACCGGCAAGACCGCCCGCGTCATCGTCTTCGCGACCGGTGACAAGGCCGCCGAGGCCGAGGCCGCCGGCGCCGACGTCGTGGGCTCCGACGACCTGATCGAGCGGATCCAGGGCGGCTTTCTGGACTTCGACGCCGCGATCGCGACGCCGGACCAGATGGCCAAGGTCGGTCGCATCGCCCGCATCCTGGGCCCCCGCGGCCTGATGCCGAACCCGAAGACCGGCACCGTCACCCCCGACGTCACCAAGGCCGTCAACGACATCAAGGGCGGGAAGATCAACTTCCGCGTCGACAAGCAGGCCAACCTGCACCTGGTGATCGGCAAGACGTCGTTCGACGAGGCCAAGCTGGTCGAGAACTACGCCGCCGCCCTGGACGAGGTGCTCCGCGCCAAGCCGTCCTCGGCCAAGGGCCGGTACCTGAAGAAGGTCACCGTCTCCACCACCATGGGCCCGGGCATCCCGGTGGACCCGAACCGCACCCGCAACCTGACGGTGGACGAGCCCACCGCGTGATGATCAGGTGACCTGGTCGTTCCGGGTCCTGGCTCACCGTCGACAGTGAGCCAGGACCCCGCCGGGTGAGCCAGGACGGCCCCGCTGCGCACCCGCGCGGCGGGGCCGTCGGCGTCCCAGGGGCAGTGCAGCGCTCGACGGCGCGGGATGTGACCGGGACGACGGCCGGCGCGCCCGGGGCGGCATGTATGCTCGTCCCCGTTCCCCCCAAGACCGCTGGTCGTCGCACGTCCGCGTGCGATCGAAGGTCCCGGAGCTCCGGGCGACCCGCGCAGGAGGACGGTTCGATCGGCAGGCGCTCGCGCCCGCCCCTCGCCCCGTGCGCCCTGCGCCGGGGCGTTCCTCGTCTCCGGGCCCTCCGTCGCACGCAGTCGTGCAGCGTCCAGCAGTCGCCCGACAGACGAGAGGAGGCCCATGCCCACGCAGGCGAAGGCCGCGGTGATCGACGAGATCACCGAGCGGTTCCAGTCGTCCAGCGCGGCGGTGCTCACCGAGTACCGCGGGCTGACCGTGGCGCAGCTGACCCAGCTGCGCCGTTCCCTCGGTGAGGGCAGCAGCTACGCCGTCGTCAAGAACACCCTGACGAAGCGGGCGGCGGACTCGGTCGGGCACTCCGACCTGGCCCCGCTGCTCAACGGCCCGACCGCGATCGCCTTCATCGAGGGCGACGTCGTCGAGGCCGCCAAGGCCATCCGCGACTTCGCGCGCGCCAACCCGCTGCTCGTCGTCAAGGGCGGCGTCGTCGAGGGCCGCACCGTCGGCCCCGCCGAGGTCACCGCCCTGGCCGACGTCGAGCCGCGCGAGGTGCTGCTGGCCAAGCTGGCCGGCGCCATGAAGGGCAACCTGACCAAGGCTGCCGGGCTGTTCCAGGCCCCGCTGTCGCAGGTCGCCCGGCTCGCCGAGGCGCTCAAGGAGAAGAAGCCCGCCGAGGCCGGCGCTCCCGAAGCCGCTGCTGCTGACACCACCCCCGACGCTGACGCCGCGGACGCCGCGGCCAGCACCGACTGATCCCAGAAGGAGACACCATGGCCAAGCTGTCCACCGCGGAGCTGCTCGACGCGTTCAAGGAGATGACCCTCCTCGAGCTGTCCGACTTCGTGAAGCAGTTCGAGGAGACCTTCGAGGTCACCGCTGCTGCCCCGGTCGCCGTCGCGGCCGCCCCCGCCGCCGGTGGTGGCGGCGGCGACGCCGGTGCCGCTGCCGAGGAGCAGGACGAGTTCGACGTCATCCTCGAGAGCGCCGGCGACAAGAAGATCCAGGTCATCAAGGAGGTGCGCGGCCTGACCTCGCTCGGCCTCAAGGAGGCCAAGGACCTGGTCGACAACGCGCCCAAGCCGGTCCTGGAGAAGGTCGCCAAGGACGCCGCCGAGAAGGCCAAGGCCGCTCTCGAGGGCGCCGGCGCCACCGTCACCGTCAAGTGACCCCCGCCCCGGCCTGACCGGGGAACGCACCACCAGGCAGGGGCCGTCCTCCTTCGGGGGGACGGCCCCTGTCGCATGTCCGGGTGGTTTCGACCGTCACAGGGAGACCCGGGTCACCGGAACTCCGTGACACACGTAACCTTCGCCCCGCGTGATCGTTACTGACCGGTAGTGACGCGGTGCGATCCCTCCGCATGCGGAGGGATCGAGGAGCAGCGCACTGCCGGGGCCCGCCGACGCGGCGGGGTGGGGAACCGGCGGGCAGCCGGGACGGGAGGCAGGGACACGTGGGCGTCGCAGTCGAGGTCTCGGGGCTGACCAAGTCGTTCGGCAGCCAGAACATCTGGAGCGACGTCACGCTCACCCTCCCGCCCGGGGAGATCTCGGTGCTGCTGGGTCCGTCCGGCACCGGCAAGTCCGTCTTCCTGAAGTCGCTCGTCGGCCTGCTCAAGCCCGAGAAGGGCTCGATCGTCATCTCCGACACCGACATCGTCACCTGCCGGGAGCACCGGCTCTACGAGGTCAGGAAGCTGTTCGGCGTCCTCTTCCAGGACGGCGCCCTGTTCGGGTCGATGAACCTGTTCGACAACATCGCCTTCCCGCTGCGCGAGCACACGAAGAAGAGCGAGTCGGAGATCCGGCGGATCGTCCTCGAGAAGATGGACATGGTCGGCCTGCAGGGAGCCGAGGGGAAGCTGCCCGGCGAGATCTCGGGGGGCATGCGCAAGCGCGCCGGCCTGGCCCGCGCCCTGGTCCTCGACCCCGAGATCATCCTGTTCGACGAGCCCGACTCGGGCCTCGACCCCGTCCGCGTGGCCTACCTCAACCAGCTCATCGTCGACCTCAACGCGCAGATCGACGCGACCTTCCTCATCGTCACGCACGACGTCGGCACCGCCCGCACCGTCCCGGACAACCTCGGCCTGCTGTTCCGCCGCCACCTGGCCATGTTCGGCCCGCGCGAGCAGCTGCTCACCTCCCAGGAGCCGGTGGTCCGCCAGTTCCTCAACGGTCGCCGCGAGGGCCCGATCGGCATGAGCGAGGAGAAGGACGTCGCCCAGGTCGAGGCCGAGATGGCGGCCCTCGAGGCCCGTGGCGGCGATCAGCACAACGGCATCGGGCCCAAGGGCGCCAGCGGTGGCGACGCCGTGCCGCCGCAGCTCGACCCCTCCCCGGGCCTGCCCGAGCGCCAGGCGGTGCGCCGTCGGCAGGAGCGGGTCGCCCGGATGCTGCACGAGTTCGACCCGGCCACCGCCGAGGCCATCCGCGCTTCGCTGCCGGAGGACCTGCTGCTGCAGGCCGACGCCGGCGCCTTCACACCGACCGCGGCTGCCGGTGGCCGGCACTGGGCGCCCGGGCCGGACACGGTCCCGGCCGGCTCCGCGGCCACCGCCGTCCTCCCCCGGTCGGCGGGTGAACCGTGACCGCCACCGGACGACCGAAAGCGCCGGGTCTGCTCGACGGGAAGTTCTCACCCACCCGTCCGCTCGCCGCCAGCGGCAACCTGTTCGCCTTCGCGCTCGACGTGCTCCGGGCGCTCCCCAAGCGGCCGTTCCAGCTGCGCGAGTTCATCCAGCAGACGTGGTTCGTCGCGAGCGTCACCATCCTGCCGACGGCGCTGGTGGCCATCCCGTTCGGCGCGGTCATCGCCCTGCAGCTGGGCTCCCTCACCCGGCAGCTGGGCGCCCAGTCCTTCACCGGGTCGGCGTCGGTCCTGGCGGTCCTCCGCGAAGCGAGCCCCATCGTGACGGCTCTGCTGATCGCGGGCGCCGGGGGATCGGCCATCTGCGCCGATCTCGGTGCGCGCAAGATCCGCGACGAGATCGACGCGATGGAGGTCCTCGGCATCAGCCCGATCCAGCGGCTGGTGGTGCCCCGCGTGCTGGCGTCCATGCTGGTCGCCGTCCTGCTCAACGGGCTGGTCAGCGTGGTGGGCGTGGCGGGTGGCTACTTCTTCAACGTCGTCCTGCAGGGCGGCACGCCCGGCGCCTACCTCGCGTCGTTCAGCGCGCTGGCGCAGGTCGAGGACTTCTGGTCCGGGGAGATCAAGGCGCTGGTCTTCGGGCTCATCGCGGGGATCGTGGCCTCGTACAAGGGGCTGCGCGCCGGTGGTGGGCCCAAGGGGGTCGGGGACGCGGTGAACCAGGCCGTCGTCATCACCTTCCTGCTGCTGTTCGCGGTGAACTTCGTGATCACCGCGATCTACTTCCAGCTCGTGCCACCGAAGGGGCAGTGATGGCGCTGCTCTCTCCGACCGACCGGATCCGGGTCGGGGCCCGCCGGCTGGGCCAGACCGTGTACCGCCGGCCGATGGACGCCCTCGACGACCTCGGCGACCAGCTGAGCTTCTACGGACGCGCTCTCGGCTGGGTGCCGCGGGCGCTGCGCCGCTACAAGCGCGAGACGTTCCGGTTGCTGGCGGAGGTGACGTTCGGGACCGGTGCCCTGGCGGTCATCGGCGGCACCGTCGGCGTCATCGCCTTCCTCTCCTTCTTCACCGGCACGGAGGTCGGGCTCCAGGGGTACGCGGCCCTCGACCAGCTCGGCACATCGGCCTTCACGGGCTTCCTCTCGGCCTACTTCAACACCCGGGAGATCGCGCCGCTGGTGGCCGGCCTGGCGCTGTCGGCCACGGTCGGCTGCGGGTTCACCGCCCAGATCGGTGCCATGCGGATCAACGAGGAGATCGACGCTCTCGAGGTCATGGGGGTGCCGTCCCTGCCGTTCCTCGTGACCACGCGCATCGTCGCCGGCTTCGTCGCCGTCATCCCGCTGTACGTGCTGGGGCTCCTCACGAGCTACTTCGCGACGCGGACCATCGCGACCCAGGCGTACGGCCAGTCCGAGGGCACCTACGACCACTACTTCAACCTCTTCCTGCCGCCGCAGGACGTGCTGTGGTCGTTCCTCAAGGTGCTGGTCTTCGCCGTGGTGATCATCCTCACCCACTGCTACTACGGGTACCGCGCGAGCGGCGGTCCCGCGGGCGTCGGTCTGGCCGTCGGACGGGCGGTCCGCTTCTCGATCGTCGCCATCAACGTCATCGACCTGTTCCTGTCCCTGGCCATCTGGGGATCGACCACGACTGTCCGGATCGCGGGGTGACGGCGGTGCCGAGAACGAGGACGCGGGTGCGCCTGGCGCGCACCGGCCGGGCCGGCGCGGAGCCGGGTGCCCCGGGAGGAAGGCGATGAGGGGCCGGGGCGCGGTCATCGGCCGGCGTCTCCAGGGCCTGGCGTTCCTCGTCGTCCTGGTGCTCCTGCTGGGGCTGTCGGTGGCCGCCTACAACAAGGCGTTCACCGAGGTCGCCCGCGTCACGCTGGAGACCGACACCGCCGGCAACCAGCTGCAGGAGGCCTCGGACGTCAAGGTCCGCGGCGTCATCGTCGGCGAGGTGCGGGAGGTCCGGGCCGACGCCGACGGCGCGACCATCGAGCTCGCGATCGCACCCGAGCACCTCGAGCACATCCCGGCCGACGTGACCGCCCGGCTGCTCCCCAAGACCCTCTTCGGCGAGCGCTACGTCGCCCTGCAGGTCCCCGAGGAGGCGGGCGAGGAACGACTGGCCGACGGCGACGTCATCGGGCAGGACCGCGCCAGCAACGCCATCGAGCTGCAGCGCGTCATCGACGACACCCTGCCGCTGCTGCGCGCCGTGCATCCCGACGACCTGTCCTTCACCCTCGGCGCCGTCGCCGACGCGCTGCGGGGCCGCGGCGACGAGCTCGGCGCCAACCTGGCCGCCACCGGCGAGTACTTCGGCCGGCTCAACACCGTGCTCCCGGAGCTCCAGGCCGACATCTCCGGACTGGCCGACTTCGCCGAGACCTACGAGGGCGCCGCGGACGACCTGCTGGCGGTCCTGGACAACCTCGCGCTGACCAACGCGACGGTGGTCGACCAGGCCGAGATGCTGCGCCGGACGTTCACGGTGGGCGCGGGCTCGGCGGCCGTGACCGCGGACTTCCTCGAGCGCAACGAGCGCAATCTGATCTCCCTGGCGGAGACGTCGCGGCCGGTGCTGGGCCTGTTCGCCGAGTACTCGCCGGTCTACCCGTGCCTCCTGGAGGGCCTCAGCCGCTCGGTGCCCAGGATCGGTGAGACGTTCGGCGCCGACGGCGACCCGTCGCTCAACCTGAACATCCAATTCCCGTTCCCGCCCCGCAGCCCCTACGCGCCCGGGGACCAGCCGGTGTACGCGGACACCGCGCCGCCGGACTGCCGCGGCCTGGACGCCATCGACCGCGAGATCGCCGAGGCGCAGGCGGGGGAGTACTACTGCCCCTACCCGCCCGCCGACGGCATCGAGTCCCCGGAGAGCGCGGAGCGCCCCGAGCCGGCCTGCTACCACGGAGGAGCGGACGACGGCGGGAACCCGGACAACGTGCCCGGTGCGCGGGCCGGGAACGCGCTGCCCGACGTGCTGGCCGGCTCGACCGCCGAGCTCGATTTCGTCCGCAGCATCCTCGCCCACCAGACCGGCGCCCAGGCCGCGGACGTCTCCGAGCTCGGCGCCGCGACCCTGGCTCCGTTCCTGCGCGGCAAGACGGTGATGCTGCGATGAGCGGGCAGCTGAGAGGCCTGACCGGGCCGTTGGTCAAGCTGGTCGCGTTCGGGGTCGTGACCGTGCTCGCCGCCTATGTCCTCGTCAGCACCATCACCAACGCCGGCTACGGGGATCAGGTGACCTACCGCGCCCAGTTCACCGACGTGGCCGGCCTGGTCGAGGGCGACGAGGTCCGCATCGCCGGGGTGCGCGTCGGTCAGGTGGTCGCCATCGGGCTCGGAGAGGGGACCGAGCGGCCGTCTGCCGAGGTGGAGCTCGAGGTGAGCGCCGACGTCCCGCTGCCCGAGGCGGTGGAGGCGACGATCCGCTACCGCAACCTGGTCGGCCAGCGGTACATCGCGCTCACCGAGGGGGAGGGATCCCAGGGGCGGACGCTCGACGAGGGCGCCGTCATCCCCCTGTCCCGGACGACGGACGCACTGGACCTCACGGTGCTCTTCGGCGGGTTCCAGCCCCTGCTGCAGGCCCTCTCGCCGGCGGACGTCAACCGGGTGTCCTTCGAGATCATCCAGGTCTTCCAGGGTGAGGGCGGGACCGTGGAGAGCCTCCTGGCGCACGTCGGTTCGCTCACCAACAGCCTCGCCGACCGCGACCAGGTCATCGGCAGCGTCATCGACAACCTGACCACCGTGATGGGCACGCTCGCCGACCGCGACCAGCAGCTGTCCGGCCTGGTCGTCAGCCTCCAGCAGTTCGTCACCGGGCTCGCCGGTGACCGCGAGGTCATCTTCGACTCCCTGGACACCATCGACCAGCTCGCGCTCGCCACCAGCGGCTTCCTGGAGGACGCACGGGCGCCGCTGGCCGCGGACATCAAGGCCCTCGACGCCCTGGCGGGCAACCTGGCCGACACCGGTGACGTGGTGGAGCGATTCCTGCAGACCGCTCCGGTCAAGCTGGACCTCACCACCCGCACCGCCATCAACGGCAGCTGGTTCAACTTCTTCATGTGCCGGGCCGGCGGGACGGTCACGCTCCCGGCCACGGAGCTCGACCCGGGCGGGCGGCCGGTCGCCCGCCCGTTCGAGTTCGAGAGCGGCGCGGAGGGGTGCAGCTGATGGCCCGCACCTCCACGAACTTCCGCGACCGCAACCCGGTGACCATCGGCGCGGTGAGCCTGACGGTCATCGCGGTGCTGGTGCTCCTCGCCTTCAACGCCCAGTCGCTGCCGCTGATCGGTGGGGGCACCGTCTACGAGGCGCAGTTCTCCGAGGCGGCGGGGCTCAAGGAGGACGACCCGGTGCGGATCGCCGGGGTCAAGGTCGGCACTGTCGAGAGCCTCCGCCTGGAGGACGGCGCGGTGACGGTCGCCTTCCGGGTGAAGGACGCCTTCGTCGGCGACCGCTCGGAGGCGGCCATCAAGATCGAGACGGTGCTGGGCGCCAAGTACGTCGCCCTCGTCCCGCGGGGATCGGAGCCGCTGGACCCCGACGCGCGCATCCCCCGCGAGCGGACGGCCTCGCCCTACGACGTCGTGGAGGCCTTCGCCGACCTGTCGTCGACGGTCCAGGAGATCGACACCGGGCAGCTGGCGTCGAGCTTCGAGGTGCTTGCCGAGACCTTCGCCGAGACCCCGGAGGAGGTGCAGACGTCGCTGCAGGGCCTCGCCCGGCTGTCGGACACCATCGCTTCGCGGGACGCCCAGCTCCGGGAGCTGCTGGGAGCGACCCGTCAGGTGACCCAGGTGCTCGCCGACCGCAACGGTGAGTTCACCCGGCTGATCCTCGACTCGAACACGCTCCTCGCCGAGGTGCAGGAGCGGCGGGAGCTGATCGACGCGATCCTGACGAGCACCCAGGAGCTGGCCAGGCAGCTCTCCGGCCTGGTCGACGACAACCGCGAGACGCTGACCCCCGCCCTTCAGCAGCTGTCCCGGGTCACCGACATCCTGTCGCGCAACCGGACCGCGCTGGCCGAGACCGTGAAGGAGCTGGCCCCTTTCGTCCGGGTCTTCACCAACACCCTCGGCAGCGGTCGGTGGTTCGACAGCTTCGTCAACGACCTGCTGCCCACGGTCGTCGGCGCGGCCGCCTGCACGGCCGCCACCACGCCGGTGACCGGTTGCACCCAGGGAGGACAGGAATGAGCGGCGCACTGCAGCGCGGTGTCGCGCTGGGGGCAGCGCTGGTGCTGCTCGCCGCGCTCGGCTGGACGGTCCTGCGCCCGGCCGGCGAGTACCGGGTGACGGCCTGGTTCACCGAGACCGTCGGCCTCTACCCCGGCTCCGACGTGCGGGTGCTGGGCATCCCCATCGGCACCATCGACGACGTCCAGCCGCTCGGCGACAAGGTGCGCGTGGAGATGAGCATCGACGACGACTACGACGTGCCCGCCGACGCCTCCGCGATCGTCCTGGCACCGTCGCTGGTGTCCGACCGGTACGTGCAGTTCGCGCCGGTCTACGACGGCGGCCCGACCCTGCAGGACGGCGCGGAGATCCCGCTGGAGCGCACCGCCATCCCGGTCGAGCTCGACGCCGTCTACGGCGCCCTGGACGAGTTGTCGGCCGCCCTCGGGCCCGACGGGGCGAACGCCGACGGTGCGCTGTCCGACCTCGTCGACGTCGGCGCGGCCAACCTGGCCGGCAACGGCCAGGCGCTCAACCGCACCCTCACCGGCTTCTCCCGCGCTGTGCAGACCCTCGCCGAGAACCGGGACGACCTGTTCAGCTCGGTCGAGAACCTGCAGACCTTCACCACCGCGCTGGCCACGATCGATGCCCAGGTCGGCCGGTTCAACACGAACATGGCCGCCGTCGCCGGCCTGCTCGCCGACGAGCGGGCGGACCTGCAGGAGGCGGTCGCGCTGCTCACCGACGCGCTGGGCGACGTCGCCGGCTTCGTCCGGGACAACACCACCCTGCTCACCACGAACGTCGACCGACTGGCCGACGTGACCCTGGTGCTGGTGCAGCAGCGGGCGAGGCTCGCCGAGGTGCTCGATGTCGCACCGGCCGCGCTGGGCAACCTCGCGCGCGCCTACAACCCCGACTTCGGCACCCTCGACACCCGGGACAACGGCCTCGGGTCGCTGCACGCGGAGGTCGTCGTCTGCGGTGTGCTCGCCCAGGTGGGCCGGATCGACCTGTCGGTCGACCTGCCGCTGCCGGTCGACCCGGCCGCGCCGCTGCGCGACGCCACGGAGCAGATCTGCGCGCGACTGCTCTCCGGGGACGCGAACGCGGACGGCAGCCTCGACGACCTCAACGCCAACGGCATCCCCGACTACGAGGAGCTGCGCCGGGCACTGCTGGGCGGCGGCGTCGCCGGTGGCGGGGGCGGTGGCGGCGGACTCCTGCCCGGGCTCGTGCCGGTCCTCCCCGTGGGTGACCGGTGAGCCGGCGGGTGCAGCGGGCCGCTGCGTTGGCGGCCGCGACGCTGCTCCTCGGCGGCTGCGGGTTCCGCGGTGCCTACTCCTTCAGCCTGCCCGGTGGGGCGGACCTCGGCGACGCTCCGTTCACGGTGGAGATCGAGTTCCTCGACGTCCTCGACCTGGTGCCGCAGTCCGGTGTCCGGGTCGCCGACGTGCCGGTCGGCCGCGTCGAGTCGATCGCGCTGGACGCGGAGGACTGGACGGCGGTCGTCACCGTCTCCGTGAACGGCGACGTCGAGCTGCCGGCCAATGCCGTCGCGGCGATCCAGCAGTCGTCGCTGCTCGGCGAGAAGTACGTCGAGCTGGCTCTCCCCGGGAACGAGATGCCGGAAGGCCGCCTGGGCGAGGACTCCCGGATCCCGCTCGACCGCACCAACCGCAACGTCGAGGTCGAGGAGCTGCTGGGGGCTCTCTCGCTGGTGCTCAACGGCGGTGGGCTGGCCCAGCTGCAGACGATCAACCGCGAGCTCGGGAACGCGCTGGAGGGGCGGGAAGCCGAGATCAAGAGCACCCTGCAGCAGCTCGACACCTTCATCGGGGGGCTCGACGCCCAGAAGGCCGAGATCAACCGCGTCCTCGACCGCGCCGACGAGCTGGCCGCCACCCTGGCCGAGCGGACGGCGACGATCGAGAACGCCCTGGACGCCATCGGTCCGGGTCTCGACGTCATCGACGAGCAGCGCGGCCTGCTGGTCTCGATGCTCGAGGGCCTCGACCGCCTGGGCCGCGTCGGCACGCGGATCATCGACCGGTCGGCGGCCAGCACGGTGGAGGACCTGGAGCTGCTGCAGCCGATCCTGAGCCAGCTGGCCGCCGCCGGCCCGGACCTCGCGAACTCGCTGGAGCTGCTGCTCACCTACCCGTTCCCCGACAGCTCGCTCTCGGCGCTGAACTACCGGCAGGCGCAATCCGGCGGCACGGCGCTGTTCACGAACATGACCGCCACGGTGGACATGGACCTCACCCACCTGCTGTGCCGGTACGTCGTCGACCAGAGCGGCGCGCTACGGGAACTGCCGTTGCAGGAGGCCCTCACCCAGGGCAGGTGCGGTACCGAGGGAGCGACGGGGCAGGCCGGTGGCTCCGCCGGCGGAACGCCCGCCACGACGTCCGCCGCCGACCGCCCGTCGGGGCTCGGCGGCATCCCGGGACGAGTCCTGGACCAGGTCACCGGGACCGGCCAGCCGGCGGGCCTCCTCGGCCTGCCCCCCGTGCCGGAGGTGGGGCCGTGATCACCCGCAGCACCAAGCTGAAGCTGCTTGCCTTCGCCACCCTGGCCGTCGTCGGGATGGCCTACCTGGGGTTCAAGTACGTCGGGCTGGACCGCGCGCTCCTGGGCGGTGGCTACGAGGTGGCGGCGGATTTCCGGGACTCCGGCGGGATCTTCGTCAACGCCGAGGTCACCTACCGCGGCGTCGCGGTCGGCCGGGTGACGGACATGCAGGTCATCGACGACGGCGTCCGGGTGGTGCTCCGCATCGACCCCGACGCCGAACCCATCCCGGCCGACACCGACGCCGCGGTCGCCACCCGCAGTGCGGTGGGGGAGCAGTACGTCATCCTGCGACCCACCAGCGCGGGCGAGCCGTACCTGGACGACGGGGCGGTCATCCCGCAGGAGCGCACCAGCACCCCCGTGCCGGTGGAGCAGATGCTCCTCAACCTCGACGAGTTCGTGGGCTCGATCGACCAGGAGAACCTGCGGATCGTGGTCGAGGAGCTCGGACGCGCCTTCGAAGGGGCCGGGGAGGATCTGGGGCGCCTGATCGGCAACGGCGACCTGCTCCTGGCCCGGGCTCAGGAGTCGCTGCCGCAGACCCTGCAGCTCATCCGGGACGGTCAGACCGTCCTCGACACCCAGCGGGCGAGTCGCACGGCGATCCGCCAGTGGGCGGCGGACCTGCGGTTGTTCACCGACACGCTGGTCGAGATGGATCCGGACCTGCGCAGCATCCTGACCGACGCGCCCGACGCGGGGGAGGCGCTGCAGGGCCTGGTGGAGGACGCCGGTCCGGGGCTCGGCTCCCTCGTGCGCAACCTGGACATCCTCAACGGGGTGCAGATCCCCCGGCTGGACGGGATCCGGCAGATGCTGGTCACCTATCCCGACGCGGTCACCGGTGGCTTCACCGTCGTCCGCCGCGACGAGGACGGCGTGCTGCGCTCCCACTTCGGCTTCGTGCTGAACGCCGGGGAGCCGCACGCCTGCACGTCGGGCTACGTCGCCAGCGCGAGCACGCCCACCCGCGGTGCGGTCGAGAACGTGGACACCGACGCGATCCACTGCCAGGTGGTGGACGGTGTCGACCCCCGGCCGGCTGACGGCTACGACGAGAACGGCAGCACCATCCGCGGCGCGCAGAACATCGGCCGGGACGGTGGGCGCGGGCTGACGACCCCCCAGGAGGAGATCGGGAACGGCGGCCCGCCGCCGGCGGGTGCGCTCAGCGAGGTGCTCAGCGGGCTCCTCCACGCCAGCCCGATCGCCACGATTGCCGGCTGAGCACCGGCATGCCGCCGTCCCACACCGAGCCAGGACAAGGAGAATCGCCCGCGTGATGAGCGAAGCGCAGGCACCCGCACGGGAGGAGGACGTGATCCCCCCGGCTTTCGGTGACGGGCTCACCGGCGCGCCGCGCAGCGGGCGCGATGCCGACGGTGACCGTCGCACCCGGCCGTCCCTCCCGCTGGTCCCGACGCTGGCGGTGCTGCTCCTGGTGCTCCTCGCCGCGATCGCCGTGCTCTGGTCCACCCGCCCCGGGGAGTCGGCCGTCAGCACCGACGACTACGCCGAGGCGCTGCAGGCGGCGCGCTCGGGGGTCGTCGACCTGACCTCGTTCGACCACCTGACCCTCGACGACGACATCGAGCAGCTCAGGCAGATCACCACCGGGGACCTCCGCGAGGAGTCGGTGGCCGAGCTCGACGGCCGGCGGGAGGAGCTCACGGACCTGCAGGCCGTGGTGAACACCGAGGTCGTCGGGGCCGGGGTCACCCGGGCCGGTGACGACGAGGCGACGGTGCTGATGGTGATCCAGTCGACGCAGGAGAGCACCGCGAACCCGCAGGCCCAGGTCACGCGGTACCGCATCAAGGTGGACCTGGCCAAGGTGGACGGGCGCTGGCTCCTGTCCGGGATCGCGGGGACGGGAAGCGCCGGCGATGAGTGACGCCCAGGACGACCGCGCCGTGGGCGACCGGCCCAGCCCCTCGCCGAGGACCCGGTCGGTGGCCGGCGCCCGCCCCTCCCCGCGGCCCCGCGTCGCGGGGAGCCGGCGCGAGCGCAGCGGGGGCGAGCCGGTGGCGGAGGCCGCGACGCCGACGAGAGGGGGCGTGGCGGCGCCCGCGGCGGACCCCGGCCGTTCCTCGTCCACGGCGCGGCCCCGGTCGCGACGGGCAGCGGGCGCACCCGGCGCGGCCGCGGGCCCGGCCGCCCGGCCGGCCCGGCGGCGGATCCCCGCGACCGTCCTGGCTCTCGCGCTGCTGGCAGCCGTGGCCGCGGCGGGGATCGGGGGGCTCCTGTGGCAGCGATCGAACCCCGCCCACGTCGATCCGTCGATCTTCGCCGCCGCGCGCAGCGGCATCGAGGCCGTCTACGCCTACGACCACGAGGACTCCGAGGGCAGCGTCCAGCGCAAGCTGGACGCCCTGACCGGCGACCTGCGCGAGCAGTACGAACGCGACCTCTCCCAGGGCGGCATCATCGACACCTACGAGCAGGTGTCGGCGACGACCCGCTACGAGGTCCTCGACGTCGGGCTCCAGCAGGTCAACGACGCCCAGGACACCGCGACGCTCGTCGTCTTCGGCCAGTACGTCGTCGAGTCGGTCAACAGCGGCACCCAGCCGGCCCCGGAGGGGTCGGAGTGCCAGGTGACGCCCGAGGGTGCGCAGTCCTGCGTCCAGACGGTGCAGGTCCGCCTGGTCCAGGTGGACGACGACTGGAGGATCAGCGAGCTGACGCTGCTCACCACCAGCTGACGGCCCCGCCCAGCGGCCCGCGCCGAGCGTGCGAGGCGTGAGAAGGGTGGGGGTCCTCCTGGGCGTGGCGGTCCCACGGAGGCGGCGCCGCTGTCATCATGGGTGCGGCGCACGCCCTGCCGGCCCCTCCGTGGGCCGCGCGACCCGCAGGTGTAGCACCGGTCGCACCGGTGACCCCGACGTGGACACCGCGCTCCGGTAGGGGTAGGGTCTCCTGTTGCGCTGCCCTCTGACTGCCTGCCCGCCGAGACGGGTCACGACGGGTGCCCGGGAATCACCCGGGCCACTCCCGCGCTGACCTGTCCGGCGAGCGATCGCGGCCGTCGCGGACAGCCTCGCCATCACCGACGACGACCCAGGACGACCCCGCAGCCCACCGCCCGCACGTCGTGAGGTCCTTGGAAGGACGCATCTTGGCAGGCTCTCGCCCCACCAGCATCACCCCCGGCACCACCGAGTCCGGCACCACCCAGACGACCCCGGCCACGCAGGACGGTCCCCGCACCGGCGAGGCCGACCAGCAGAAGATCCCCGGCGCGCCGCTGCGCGTCTCGTTCGCCAAGATCTCCGAGCCCCTCGAGGTCCCCGACCTCCTCGCGCTCCAGACGGCTTCCTTCGACTGGCTCGTGGGCAGCCCCGAGTGGCGGGCCACGCTCTCGCCCGAGGAGCAGGCCGAGGCCGTCGGCGGGCTGGCCGAGATCCTCGAGGAGATCTCCCCGATCGAGGACTTCAGCGGCTCGATGTCGCTGTCCTTCTCCAACCCGCGCTTCGAGGACGTCAAGGCGTCCCTCGAGGAGTGCAAGGACAAGGACATGACCTACGCGGCGCCGCTGTTCGTCACCGCCGAGTTCATGAACAACACCACCGGCGAGATCAAGTCGCAGACGGTGTTCATGGGCGACTTCCCGATCATGACGGACAAGGGCACCTTCGTCATCAACGGGACCGAGCGCGTCGTCGTCTCGCAGCTGGTCCGCAGCCCGGGCGTCTACTTCGACAAGACCCTGGACAAGACGTCGGACAAGGACGTCTTCAGCGCCAAGGTGATCCCCAGCCGCGGTGCGTGGCTGGAGTTCGACGTCGACAAGCGCGACACCGTCGGCGTCCGCATCGACCGCAAGCGCCGCCAGCCGGTCACCGTGCTCCTCAAGGCCCTGGGCTGGGGCGAGGACCGCATCCGCGAGCACTTCCAGTGGTCGCCCACCGTCCTGGCCACCCTGGAGAAGGACCACATCGCCGGGCAGGACGAGGCCCTGCTCGACATCTACCGCAAGCTGCGGCCGGGCGAGCCGCCGACGCGCGAGTCGGCGCAGGCGCTGCTGGAGAACCTGTTCTTCAACCCGAAGCGCTACGACCTCGCCAAGGTCGGCCGCTACAAGGTCAAGAAGAAGCTGGGTGTCGACGTGCCGCAGAGCACCTCGACGCTGACCGAGGACGACATCGTCGCCACCATCGAGTACGTCGTGCGGCTCCACGCCGGCGAGCCCGATCACGGCACCGACGACATCGACCACTTCGGCAACCGCCGCCTGCGCACCGTCGGCGAGCTGATCCAGAACCAGATCCGGGTCGGCCTGTCCCGCATGGAGCGCGTGGTGCGCGAGCGCATGACGACGCAGGACGTCGAGGCGATCACGCCGCAGACCCTGATCAACATCCGGCCGGTCGTCGCCTCCATCAAGGAGTTCTTCGGCACCAGCCAGCTGTCCCAGTTCATGGATCAGACCAACCCGCTCGCGGGCCTGACCCACAAGCGCCGCCTCTCGGCGCTGGGTCCCGGCGGTCTGTCCCGTGAGCGGGCCGGCATGGAGGTGCGCGACGTGCACCCCAGCCACTACGGCCGCATGTGCCCGATCGAGACGCCGGAAGGCCCGAACATCGGCCTGATCGGCTCGCTGTCCTCGTTCGGCCGGGTGAACCCGTTCGGATTCATCGAGACGCCGTACCGCAAGGTCGAGAACGGTCAGGTCACCACCCAGATCGACTACCTGACCGCCGACGAGGAGGACCGCTTCGTCGTCGCGCAGGCCAACAGCCCGCTCGACGCGCAGGGCCGCCTCGCCGAGGAGCGCGTCCTGGTCCGCACCAAGGGCGGCGAGGTCGACTACCTCTCGCCCGAGCAGGTCGACTACATGGACGTCTCGCCGCGGCAGATGACCTCGGTCGCGACGGCGATGATCCCGTTCCTCGAGCACGACGACGCCAACCGCGCCCTCATGGGCGCCAACATGCAGCGCCAGGCGGTGCCGCTGCTGCGCAGCGAGGCCCCGCTGGTCGGCACCGGCATGGAGCTGCGCGCCGCCGTCGACGCCGGCGACGTCGTCGTGGCGGAGAAGGCCGGTGTGGTCGAGGACTCCACCGCCGACTACGTCACCGTCATGGCCGACGACGGCACCCGGCAGACCTACCGCCTGCTGAAGTTCCGCCGCTCGAACCAGGGCACCTCGATCAACCAGACCCCCGTCGTCGACGAGGGCCAGCGGGTCGAGGTCGGCCAGGTCATCGCCGACGGTCCCTGCACCGACCAGGGCGAGATGGCGCTGGGCAAGAACCTGCTCGTCGCCTTCATGCCGTGGGAGGGCCACAACTACGAGGACGCGATCATCCTGTCGCAGCGCCTCGTGCAGGACGACGTCCTGTCCTCGATCCACATCGAGGAGTTCGAGGTCGACGCCCGCGACACCAAGCTCGGTGCCGAGGAGATCACCCGGGACATCCCGAACGTCTCCGAGGACGTGCTGGCCGACCTCGACGAGCGCGGCATCATCCGCATCGGTGCCGAGGTCGTCCCCGGCGACATCCTCGTCGGCAAGGTGACGCCGAAGGGCGAGACCGAGCTGACCCCCGAGGAGCGGCTGCTCCGCGCGATCTTCGGCGAGAAGGCCCGCGAGGTCCGCGACACGTCGCTGAAGGTCAAGCACGGTGAATCCGGCAAGGTCATCGGCGTCCGCGTGTTCTCGCGCGAGGACGGCGACGAGCTGCCCGCCGGCGTCAACGAGCTGATCCGGGTCTACGTCGCCCAGATGCGCAAGATCTCCGACGGCGACAAGCTCGCCGGGCGCCACGGCAACAAGGGCGTCATCTCGAAGATCCTGCCGCAGGAGGACATGCCGTTCCTCGAGGACGGCACCCCGGTCGACATCGTGCTCAACCCGCTGGGCGTGCCCGGCCGGATGAACGTCGGCCAGGTGCTGGAGACCCACCTCGGATGGATCGCCAAGCAGGGCTGGCAGGTCAACGGCGACCCGGACTGGGCGAAGAACCTGCCCGAGGCCGCGAAGTCGGCGGCCCCGGGGACCCGGACCGCGACGCCGGTGTTCGACGGCGCCAAGGAGGACGAGATCATCGGCCTCCTCGGCTCGACGACCCCGAACCGTGACGGCGACAGGATGGTGCAGCCGACCGGCAAGGCGCGGCTCTTCGACGGCCGCTCCGGCGAGCCGTTCCCGGAGCCGATCTCGGTGGGCTACGTCTACATCCTGAAGCTGCTGCACCTGGTCGACGACAAGATCCACGCCCGCTCGACCGGCCCCTACTCGATGATCACGCAGCAGCCGCTGGGTGGTAAGGCGCAGTTCGGTGGCCAGCGCTTCGGCGAGATGGAGTGCTGGGCGATGCAGGCCTACGGCGCGGCCTACGCGCTGCAGGAGCTGCTCACCATCAAGTCCGACGACATCCTCGGCCGCGTCAAGGTGTACGAGGCGATCGTCAAGGGCGAGAACATCCCCGAGCCGGGCATCCCCGAGTCGTTCAAGGTGCTGCTCAAGGAGCTGCAGTCGCTCTGCCTCAACGTCGAGGTGCTCTCCGGCGACGGGCAGGCGATCGAGCTGCGCGACACCGACGACGAGGTCTTCCGGGCCGCGGAGGAGCTGGGCATCGACCTGTCCCGCCGCGAGCCGTCCTCCGTCGAAGACGTCTGATCGGCCGCCGGCCGGCCCTGAGCAGTCGGGGCCGGCCGGCCACCAACTCCAAGTCATGGAAGCGAAGCACTAGCCCCTGAAAGGGGTCACACCTTGCTCGACGTCAACTTCTTCGACGAGCTCCGCATCGGGCTGGCCACCGGCGACGACATCCGCCAGTGGAGCCACGGTGAGGTGAAGAAGCCCGAGACCATCAACTACCGGACCCTGCGTCCGGAGAAGGACGGTCTCTTCTGCGAGAAGATCTTCGGTCCCACCCGGGACTGGGAGTGCTACTGCGGCAAGTACAAGCGCGTCCGGTTCAAGGGCATCATCTGCGAGCGCTGCGGCGTCGAGGTCACCCGCGCCAAGGTGCGCCGTGAGCGGATGGGCCACATCGAGCTGGCCGCGCCGGTCACCCACATCTGGTTCTTCAAGGGTGTGCCGTCCCGCCTGGGGTACCTGCTCGACCTGGCACCCAAGGACCTCGAGAAGATCATCTACTTCGCGGCCTACATGATCACCTCGGTCGACGACGAGGCGCGCCACCGCGACCTCCCGACCGTCGAGGCCGAGATCAGCGCCGAGAAGTCGAACCTGGAGAACCGGCGCGACGCCGACGTGGAGGCCCGCCAGCAGAAGCTGGAGGCCGACCTCGCCGAGCTCGAGGCCGAGGGCGCCAAGTCCGACGTGCGCCGCAAGGTGCGCGAGGGCGGCGAGCGCGAGATGCGCCAGCTGCGCGACCGCGCCCAGCGGGAGATCGACCGCCTCAACGAGGTGATGGACACCTTCCGGAAGCTCGAGGTCAAGCAGCTCATCGCCGACGAGGGGCTCTACCGCGAGCTGCGCGACCGCTTCGGTGAGTACTTCGAGGGCGGCATGGGTGCCGCGGCGCTGCAGAAGCTGCTCTCGGGCTTCGACCTCGACGCCGAGGCCGCCTCGCTGCGCGAGACCATCCGCAGCGGCAAGGGCCAGCGCAAGCTGCGGGCCCTCAAGCGGCTGAAGGTCGTCGCGGCGTTCCAGCAGACCCGCAACTCGCCCATGGGCATGGTGCTGGACTGCGTCCCGGTCATCCCGCCGGACCTGCGCCCGATGGTGCAGCTCGACGGTGGCCGCTTCGCGACCAGCGACATGAACGACCTGTACCGCCGTGTGATCAACCGCAACAACCGGCTGAAGCGTCTTCTCGACCTCGGCGCACCCGAGATCATCGTGAACAACGAGAAGCGGATGCTCCAGGAGTCCGTGGACGCGCTGTTCGACAACGGCCGTCGCGGCCGGCCGGTCACCGGCCCGGGCAACCGTCCCCTGAAGTCCCTGAGCGACCTGCTCAAGGGCAAGCAGGGCCGGTTCCGCCAGAACCTGCTGGGCAAGCGCGTCGACTACTCCGGCCGTTCGGTCATCGTGGTCGGCCCGCAGCTGAAGCTGCACCAGTGCGGCCTGCCCAAGCAGATGGCCCTGGAGCTGTTCAAGCCCTTCGTCATGAAGCGGCTGGTCGACCTCAACCACGCGCAGAACATCAAGTCCGCCAAGCGGATGGTCGAGCGCGCGCGCCCCGTCGTCTGGGACGTGCTGGAGGAGGTCATCACCGAGCACCCGGTCCTGCTGAACCGGGCGCCGACGCTGCACCGCCTGGGCATCCAGGCCTTCGAGCCGCAGCTGGTCGAGGGCAAGGCCATCCAGATCCACCCGCTGGTCTGCACCGCGTTCAACGCGGACTTCGACGGTGACCAGATGGCGGTGCACCTGCCGCTGTCGGCCGAGGCCCAGGCCGAGGCCCGGATCCTGATGCTGAGCTCGAACAACATCCTGAGCCCGGCCGACGGTCGCCCGATCACCGCGCCGACCCAGGACATGGTGCTCGGCCTGTACCACCTGACCACCCTGGTGCCCAGCCGGCACGAGGCCGACGGCGGCAAGCCCGCGGCCTACGCCTCGGCTGCCGAGGCGCTCATGGCCTTCGACATGGGCGCCCTGGCGCTGCAGGAGCGGGCCTACATCCGCCTCGACGAGGTCTTCGGCGTCGACAACGGCAAGGTCAACGAGCCGTGGGAGCAGCCGGAGGACTGGGCACCGGGTCAGCCCGCGATCGTCGAGACCAGCCTGGGCCGGGTGCTGTTCAACGAGGCCCTGCCCGAGGACTACCGCTTCGTCAACTACCAGGTGCCGAAGAAGGAACTCGGGGCGATCGTCAACGACCTCGCCGAGCGCTACCCCAAGGTGCAGGTCGCGGCGACGCTGGACGCCCTCAAGGCGGCCGGGTTCCGCTGGGCGACGCGGTCGGGCGTCACCATCGCCATCGACGACGTCGTCACCCCGCCGGCCAAGCAGGAGATCCTGGAACGGCACGAGGCCGAGGCGCTGAAGATCGAGAAGCAGTACGAGCGCGGCGTCATCACCGACGCCGAGCGTCGTGGCGAGCTGATCGAGATCTGGACCCGCGCGCGGGCCGAGGTCAGCCAGGCGATGGTCGACAACTTCCCGACCACCAACCCGGTCTGGGTCATGGTCAACTCGGGTGCCCGGGGCAACATGATGCAGATCAGCCAGATCGCCGGTATGCGCGGTCTGGTCGCCAACCCGAAGGGCGAGATCATCCCGCGGCCCATCAAGGCCAACTTCCGGGAGGGTCTGACGGTGCTGGAGTACTTCATCTCCACGCACGGTGCCCGCAAGGGTCTGGCCGACACCGCGCTGCGGACCGCTGACTCCGGGTACCTCACCCGTCGTCTGGTGGACGTCTCGCAGGACGTCATCATCCGCGAGGAGGACTGCGGCACCGACCGCGGCGTCCTCATGCCGATCGGCACGCTGGTCGACGGCGTGGTCACCCGTGACGCGCACGTGGAGACCAGCGTCTACGCCCGCGCCCTCTCCGCCGACGTGGTGGCCGAGGACGGGACGGTCATCGCCCCGGCCAACGCCGACCTGGGTGACGTGCTCATCCAGACGCTGGTCGACGCCGGCGTCGCGGAGGTCAAGGTCCGCTGCGTCCTGACCTGCGAGTCGCTGCTCGGCACCTGCGCCACCTGCTACGGCCGGTCGCTCGCGACCGGCAAGCTGGTGGACGTCGGCGAGGCGGTCGGCATCATCGCCGCCCAGTCGATCGGTGAGCCCGGCACCCAGCTGACGATGCGCACCTTCCACACCGGTGGTGTCGCGGGTGAGGACATCACCCACGGTCTGCCGCGTGTGGTGGAGCTCTTCGAGGCCCGCGTCCCCAAGGGCAAGGCCCCGATCGCCGAGCTGGCCGGCACGGTCCGGATCGAGGACGGCGAGCAGTTCCGCAAGCTCACCATCACCCCGGACGACGGCTCCGACGAGGTCGTCTACGACAAGCTGTCGCGTCGCTCGCGGCTGCGGGTCGAGGACGGCGCCCACGTCGAGGTCGGCGAGCAGCTCACCGAGGGTGCGGTCGACCCGCACGAGGTGCTGCGGATCATGGGCCCCCGCGAGGTGCAGCTGCACCTGGTCCGCGAGGTCCAGGAGGTCTACCGGTCGCAGGGTGTGTCGATCCACGACAAGCACATCGAGGTGATCATCCGCCAGATGCTGAAGCGGGTGACGATCATCGACTCGGGCGCGACGGAGTTCCTGCCCGGTGCGCTCGTGGAGCGGACCATCTTCGAGACCGAGAACCGCCGCGTCGTCGCCGAGGGGGGCGAGCCGGCCTCGGCCCGTCCGGTGCTCATGGGCATCACCAAGGCCTCGCTCGCGACCGAGTCGTGGCTGTCGGCCGCCTCCTTCCAGGAGACGACCAAGGTGCTCACCGACGCCGCGATCCAGGGCAAGAGCGACAGCCTGCTCGGCCTCAAGGAGAACGTGATCATCGGAAAGCTGATCCCGGCGGGTACGGGCATCAGCCGCTACCGGAACATCACGGTCGAGCCGACCGAGGAGGCGCGGGCCGCCGTCTACACCATGGCCGGCTACGAGGACGGGCAGTACTACAGCCCGGACGTCTTCGGCCAGGGCACCGGCGAGGCCGTCCGCCTCGAGGAGTACGACTGGCGGGGCTGACACCCCATAGGTGACGACAGGGCCCCCAGATCCGAGTCCGGATCTGGGGGCCCTTTCGTGTTGTTCGGTCACCCGGCACCCGGCCGGGGACGGCACTCGCTCGGCGTGGCCCTGGCGCGGGGCCCGGAGGGTCCCCGGCAGGGACATGGGCTGGGCTCAGCGGCGGCCGGGACGGCTCCTGGCCGCGGTGTCGTCCGGAGGACGACAGATCAGGCAGCGAGGCGCTTCATCGTCTCGACGGTGCGCAGGCGGGCCTCGCGGCTGCCGTCCAGCGGCTGCAGCATCAGCGTCGTGACCCCGGCCTCGGCGAACGCGGCGATCCGCTCGGCGACGTAGCCCTCCGGGCCGATGAGCGATGACGCCCGCACGAGCTCGTCGGGCACCGCGGCGGCCGCCTCGTCCTTCTTCCCGTCCAGGTAGAGGTCCTGGATCGTCTTCGCTTCGGCCTCGTAGCCGTACCGGACGGCGAGGTCGTTGTAGAAGTTCTTGCCGCGGGCCCCCATGCCGCCGATGTACAGGGCGAGCGCGGGCCGCACGAGGTCCAGCAGCCCCTCGACGTCGTCCCCGATCGCCACCGGCACCCCGGTGATCACCTGCAGGTCGCCCAGCGCGGCGTCGCGCTTGGCCTTGCCGGCCGCCAGCGAGTCACCCCACACCGAGGCGGCCTTCTCGGGCACGAAGAAGATCGGCTCCCACGCCTCGGCGATCTCGGCGGCCAGCTCGACGTTCTTGGGGCCGAGGGCCGCGAGCATCACCGGGATCCGCTCGCGGACCGGGGTGTTGATCAGCTTGAGCGGCTTGCCCAGGCCGGTGCCCTGCTCGGCCGGCAGCGGGATCGAGTACTTCTTCCCCTCGTGCTGCAGCCGCTCGCGGCGCCACACCTGGCGGCAGATCTCGACGATCTCCCGGGTGCGCTGCAGCGGGGCGTCGTAGGGGAGGCCGTGCCAGCCCTCGATGACCTGCGGGCCGGAGGCGCCGAGGCCGAGCGTGAACCGGCCGCCGGAGACGAAGTCCAGCCCGGCCGCGGTCATGGCCGTCAGCGCCGGGGTGCGGCTGTAGATGGGCAGGATGCCGCTGAGCAGCTCCACGCGCTCGGTCACCGCCGCGAGATAGCCCAGCTGGCTCACCGCGTCGAAGGTGTAGACCTCGGCCACCATGGCGAGGTCGAGGCCGGCGGACTCCAGGTCGCGGATCTCCGCCGCCGTCTCCTGGAAACCGCCGCTGTAGCTGGCCTGGATGCCGATCCGCACGTGCGCTCCTCTGCTCCGCGGCGCCACCGTTGGCGCCCACCGCACGGTAGCGGTCGCCGCGCGGGGGAGCGGGGGAGCTGTCGCGGCCTCCCGGACGGCGGTAGTCTCCCGTCCACCCCGGCCTGCGCCGGTCCCTCCGGTCGACGTGTCGACCGGTGTGAGGGACCCGGCTTTGACCACCTGTTCGGGCACGGGTATCGTGGTCAGCCGTGCCCAGGGTGTCCTGGGCCTGCTCCCGTTCGCGGTGCGCCTGGGTGATCAGAGGTGGCAAACCTCCTGGTCGCCGGGGACCACCTCCCGGCCCCGCCGGAAGGTGGCGCCGCCGGGGTCGCGAGGGGCAACCGAACTCGGTCTGACGTCGGACCGGTCCGGGGGAGGGCAACACGCCCGACCGCGTGGACCGGACGTGGAACACGACCGGGGTCGGGGAGGTTCCGATCAGGGGCCGGCACCCCAGCACCACCCGCAGAGCAGCAAACAGACGAGCACCACCCCAGCGCAGGTAGGAGATCCAGGCCACCCATGCCCACGATCAACCAGCTGGTCCGCAAGGGCCGCGAGGACAAGGTCGAGAAGACCAAGACCCCGGCGCTGAAGGGTTCGCCCCAGCGTCGCGGAGTCTGCACGCGCGTGTACACGACGACGCCGAAGAAGCCGAACTCGGCGCTGCGCAAGGTCGCTCGCGTCCGCCTGACCAGTGGCATCGAGGTGACCGCCTACATCCCGGGCGTCGGCCACAACCTGCAGGAGCACTCGATGGTGCTCGTGCGCGGCGGTCGCGTGAAGGACCTGCCCGGCGTGCGCTACAAGATCATCCGCGGCTCGCTGGACACCCAGGGTGTCCGCAACCGCAAGCAGGCTCGCAGCCGCTACGGCGCGAAGAAGGAGAAGAGCTAATGCCGCGCAAGGGCCCCGCGCCGAAGCGTCCGCTGGTCGCCGACCCGGTGTACCAGTCGCCGCTGGTCACCCAGCTGGTGAACAAGGTGCTGGTCGACGGCAAGCGCTCGGTCGCCGAGGCGATCGTCTACGGCGCCCTCGAGGGTGCCCGCGCCAAGACCGACACCGACCCGGTCGTCACGCTCAAGCGCGCGCTGGACAACGTCAAGCCGGCCCTCGAGGTCCGCAGCCGCCGCGTCGGTGGTGCGACCTACCAGGTCCCGGTCGAGGTCCGCGCCTCGCGCAGCACCACGCTCGGCCTCCGCTGGCTCATCCAGTACAGCCGCGCCCGCCGCGAGAAGACGATGACCGAGCGCCTGATGAACGAGCTGCTCGACGCGAGCAACGGTCTGGGTGCCGCCGTCAAGCGGCGCGAGGACACCCACAAGATGGCCGAGTCGAACAAGGCCTTCGCGCACTACCGCTGGTAACCACCAGCGCCCGCCGTCGGCGGGACTACCGGGGCGCTTCTGGATGTCGTAGCCCCGGCACCCGCACACGGACCAGATCCAAGAGGAGAAGCAATGGCCAGCAACGAGGCCCAGCTCCGCAAGACCCGCAACATCGGGATCATGGCGCACATCGACGCCGGCAAGACGACCACCACCGAGCGCATCCTCTTCTACACCGGTATCACGTACAAGATCGGTGAGGTCCACGACGGCGCGGCCACGATGGACTGGATGGAGCAGGAGCAGGAGCGCGGCATCACCATCACGTCCGCCGCGACGAAGTGCTCCTGGAACGGCCACGACATCAACATCATCGACACCCCCGGGCACGTCGACTTCACCGTCGAGGTGGAGCGCTCCCTGCGCGTGCTCGACGGTGCGGTCGCCGTCTACGACGGTGTGGCCGGTGTCGAGCCGCAGACCGAGCAGGTGTGGCGGCAGGCGGAGAAGTACGGCGTCCCGCGCATGTGCTTCGTCAACAAGCTCGACCGCACCGGGGCGAACTTCTTCCGCTGCGTCGACATGATGGTCGAGCGGCTGGCCGCCAACCCGCTGGTGCTGCAGCTGCCGATCGGCGCCGAGGCCGACTTCATCGGTGTCGTCGATCTGGTGACGATGAAGGCCCTCACCTGGCGTGGTGAGACCAAGATGGGTGAGGACTACGCCGTCGAGGAGATCCCGGCCGAGCTCGCCGACCAGGCCGCCGAGTACCGCGAGAAGCTGCTCGAGAACATCGCGGACTTCGACGACTCGCTCATGGAGGACTACCTCGGTGGCGAGGAGATCTCGGTCGACCGCCTGAAGGCGGCCATCCGCAAGGCCACCATCGGCGGTCAGGTCAACCCGGTCCTCACCGGCACCGCGTTCAAGAACAAGGGCGTGCAGCCCCTGCTCGACGCCGTCGTGGAGTACCTGCCCAGCCCGCTGGACATCGAGGCCATCGTGGGCACCGCCCTCGACGGTGAGACCGAGGTCCTCCGGCACGCCGACGAGGACCAGCCGTTCTCGGCGCTGGCGTTCAAGATCCAGACGGACCAGCACCTGGGCAAGCTGACCTACATCCGGGTCTACTCGGGCCGGCTCGACGCGGGCTCCCCCGTGCTGAACAGCACGAAGGACCGCAAGGAGCGGGTCGGGAAGATCTACCAGATGCACGCCAACAAGCGCGAGGAGCGCGCGGGCGTGGGCGCCGGCCAGATCGTCGCGGTCAACGGGATGAAGCAGACCACGACCGGTGACACCCTCTGCGACCCGCAGAAGCCGGTGATCCTCGAGTCGATGAGCTTCCCCGCTCCGGTCATCTCGGTCGCCATCGAGCCGAAGACCAAGAGCGACCAGGAGAAGCTCGGCACCGCGATCCAGAAGCTCGCCGAGGAGGACCCGACCTTCCAGGTGAAGCTGGACGAGGAGACCGGTCAGACGGTCATCTCCGGCATGGGCGAGCTCCACCTGGAGATCCTGGTCGACCGCATGCGCCGCGAGTTCAACGTCGAGGCGAACGTCGGCAAGCCGCAGGTGGCCTACCGCGAGACGATCCGCAAGGCCGTCGAGCGCTACGACTACACCCACAAGAAGCAGACCGGTGGCTCGGGCCAGTTCGCGAAGGTGCAGATCGCCATCGAGCCGCTCCCCACGGGTGGCGACTCGGCGACCTACGAGTTCGAGAACAAGGTCACCGGTGGTCGTGTCCCGAAGGAGTACATCCCCTCGGTCGACCAGGGCATGCAGGACGCCATGCAGTACGGCATCCTGGCCGGCTACCCCATGGTGGGCGTCAAGGCCAGCCTGCTCGACGGCCAGTACCACGAGGTCGACTCCTCGGAGATGGCCTTCAAGATCGCCGGATCGATCGCCTTCAAGGAGGCCGCGCGCAAGGCCGACCCGGCCCTGCTCGAGCCGCTGATGGCGGTCGAGGTCACGACGCCCGAGGACAACATGGGCGACGTCATCGGCGACCTGAACTCCCGCCGCGGGATCATCCAGGCGATGGAGGAGCGCTCCGGCGCCCGCGTCGTCCGGGCCCTGGTCCCGCTGTCGGAGATGTTCGGCTACGTGGGCGACCTGCGCAGCCGCACCCAGGGACGGGCGAGCTACTCGATGGTGTTCGACTCGTACGCCGAGGTCCCGGCCAACGTCGCCAAGGAGATCATCGCCAAGGCGACCGGCGAGTAACCGGAATGCGGGCGGTTCCGCCCGCGCTCCCCGAGCACAGCCCGCAACCCCCAGAGCACGCACCACCTGCGTAACCACGAGGAGAGGAACCCAGTGGCCAAGGCCAAGTTCGAGCGGACCAAGCCGCACGTCAACATCGGCACCATCGGGCACATCGACCACGGCAAGACGACGCTGACCGCGGCGATCACCAAGGTCCTGCACGACAAGTACCCGGACCTCAACGAGGCGTCCGCCTTCGACCAGATCGACAAGGCGCCCGAGGAGAAGGCCCGCGGCATCACGATCTCGATCGCGCACGTCGAGTACCAGACGGAGAACCGTCACTACGCGCACGTCGACTGCCCCGGGCACGCCGACTACATCAAGAACATGATCACCGGTGCGGCGCAGATGGACGGCGCGATCCTCGTGGTCGCCGCCACCGACGGCCCGATGCCGCAGACCAAGGAGCACGTCCTCCTGGCCCGTCAGGTCGGCGTCCCCTACATCGTCGTCGCGCTGAACAAGGCCGACATGGTCGACGACGAGGAGATCCTGGAGCTCGTCGAGCTCGAGGTCCGCGAGCTGCTCTCCGAATACGAGTTCCCGGGCGACGACGTCCCCGTGGTCCGCGTCTCGGCGCTGAAGGCCCTCGAGGGCGACGCCGAGTGGGGCGACAAGCTCATGGAGCTGATGAACGCCGTCGACACCGCGATCCCCGAGCCGGAGCGCGAGATCGACAAGCCGTTCCTCATGCCCGTCGAGGACGTCTTCACGATCACCGGCCGTGGCACCGTCGTCACGGGTCGCGTCGAGCGCGGCATCGTCAAGGTCTCCGAGGAGATCGAGATCGTCGGTATCCGCGAGGGTTCGACGAAGACGACCGTCACCGGCGTCGAGATGTTCCGCAAGCTGCTCGACCAGGGCCAGGCCGGCGACAACGTGGGCCTGCTCCTCCGTGGCATCAAGCGCGAGGACGTGGAGCGCGGCCAGGTCGTCGTGAAGCCCGGCTCGATCACCCCGCACACCAACTTCGAGGGTTCGGTCTACATCCTCTCGAAGGACGAGGGTGGCCGTCACACGCCGTTCTTCAACAACTACCGTCCCCAGTTCTACTTCCGGACGACGGACGTGACGGGCGTCGTGACCCTGCCCGCCGGCACCGAGATGGTCATGCCGGGCGACAACACCGAGATGACGGTGGAGCTCATCCAGCCCATCGCCATGGAGGAGGGTCTCCGGTTCGCCATCCGCGAGGGTGGCCGTACCGTGGGCGCCGGGCGCGTCACCAAGATCATCAAGTAACACCCTGACGGGCGGCGGCCGGGGATCCGGCCGCCGCCCGGCCCAGGGCTGCGCGCGCCCGCCGCCGGCGCCCCCCCCGGGTCGTCGGACCCACCGGGTCAGCAGACCCACTTGATCTTTCACAACCGATCGGCAGGAGCGAGAACAGGCGATGGCGGGACAGAAGATCCGCATCCGGCTGAAGGCCTACGACCACGAGGCCATCGATGCCTCGGCGCGGCGCATCGTGGACACGGTGACGAAGACCGGAGCGCGCGTCGTCGGCCCGGTGCCGCTGCCGACGGAGAAGAACGTGTACGCCGTGATCCGGTCTCCGCACAAGTACAAGGACTCCTTCGAGCACTTCGAGATGCGGACCCACAAGCGGCTCATCGACATCCTCGACCCGACGCCGAAGACGGTCGACGCGCTCATGCGCATCGACCTGCCGGCCTCGGTCGACGTCAACATCCAGTAAGGGCAGTCAGCAGACATGGCGAGCACATTTCGTGGTCTCCTCGGCGAGAAGCTGGGGATGACCCAGGTTTTCGACGAGAACAACCGCCTCGTGCCGGTGACCGTCGTCAAGGCGGGCCCGTGTGTGGTGACCCAGGTGCGCACCCCCGAGGTCGACGGCTACTCCGCCGTCCAGCTCGGGTTCGGTGAGATCGACCCGCGCAAGGTGAACCGTCCCGAGGGCGGGCACTTCACCAAGGCGGGCGTGACGCCGCGGCGCCACCTGGTGGAGCTGCGCACCTCCGACGCGGGGAGCTACACGGTCGGCCAGGAGCTGACCACCGAGGTGTTCGACGGCGTCGCGAAGGTCGACGTCATCGGCACCAGCAAGGGCAAGGGCACCGCCGGCGTCATGAAGCGTCACGGCTTCAAGGGCCTCGGGGCGGCGCACGGCACCCAGCGCAAGCACCGGTCGCCGGGCTCCATCGGTGGCGCCTCGACGCCGGGCCGCGTCTTCAAGGGCCTGCGCATGGCCGGCCGCATGGGTGCGGTCAAGACCACGACCCTGTCGCTGGTCGTCCACAAGGTGGACGCCGAGCGCGGTCTGCTGCTGATCAAGGGCGCCATCCCCGGCCCGAAGGGCGGCCTCGTGCTCGTCCGTTCGGCCGTCAAGGGCGGCCCCGTGGGGAGTGACGACAAGTGACCTCATCGACCGAGACGCGCACCGACCGCCAGGTCGACGTCCGCACCCCGGCGGGGGAGACCTCCGGCAGCGTCACGCTGCCCGGTGAGCTCTTCGACGCCAGCGCGAACGTCTCCCTGATGCACCAGGTCGTCGTCGCCCAGCTGGCTGCCGCCCGCCAGGGCACGCACGCCACGAAGACGCGGGGCCAGGTCAGTGGTGGTGGCGCCAAGCCGTACCGCCAGAAGGGCACCGGCCGCGCCCGCCAGGGCTCGACCCGCGCGCCGCAGTTCGCCGGCGGTGGCACCGTCCACGGCCCGCAGCCGCGCAACTACGAGCAGAAGACCCCGAAGAAGATGAAGGCCGCCGCCCTGCGCGGTGCCCTCTCCGACCGGGCCCGCGAGGGCCGGGTGCACGTGGTCTCCGCGTTCGTCGACGGCGACGCCCCGAAGACGAAGGCCGCCCTCGCGACGCTGAACGCCGTCACCCAGGCCAAGCGCGTCCTCGTGGTCCTCGACCGCGACGACGTCCTCAACTGGGTGAGCCTGCGCAACGTGCCCGAGGTGCACCTGATCGAGGCCGGTCAGCTCAACACCTACGACGTGCTCGTGTCCGACGAGGTGATCTTCACCGAGACGGCGCTGGCGGAGTTCGTGGCGGGCCCGGCCAAGGGCAAGCGCTTCGGCGCCGACCTGCCCGACCTCGCCACCCACGAGATCCCGGGTGGCATCCCGTCCATCGCCCCCGCCGCCGGCGAGGGCACCGTCGAAGAGACCACCGAGGAGAAGGCATGAGCGTCCGCGACCCCCGGGACGTCCTGCTCGCCCCGGTCATCTCCGAGAAGAGCTACGGCCTGCTCGACGGCAACCAGTACACGTTCATCGTGCGGCCGGATGCCAACAAGACGCAGATCAAGATCGCGGTCGAGCAGATCTTCAAGGTGAAGGTCCTCGGCGTGAACACGATCAACCGCCAGGGCAAGCGCAAGCGCAGCCGCGGCGCGCAGATGGGCAAGCGCAAGGACACCAAGCGCGCCATCGTCTCCGTGGCTGCCGGCGACCGCATCGAAATCTTCGGTGGTCCCGGCGCCTGACGCGCCGGAACCGTTCGGACCAGAGATAGAGGACTGAGTCAGCAATGGCTATCCGCAAGTACAAGCCGACGACGCCGGGCCGCCGCGGCTCCAGCGTCGCCGACTTCGCCGAGGTCACGCGAGACCACCCCGAGAAGTCGCTGGTCCGACCGCTGCACGGTCGTGGCGGGCGCAACGTGCACGGGAAGGTCACCGCTCGTCACCAGGGCGGTGGTCACAAGCGCGCGTACCGGGTGATCGACTTCCGCCGGGCCGACAAGGACGGCGTGCCGGCCAAGGTCGCGCACATCGAGTACGACCCCAACCGCACGTCGCGGATCGCGCTCCTGCACTTCGCCGACGGCGAGAAGCGCTACATCATCGCGCCGGCGCGGCTGAAGCAGGGCGACGTGGTCGAGTGCGGCCCCGCGGCCGACATCAAGCCGGGCAACAATCTGCCGCTGCGGAACATCCCCGTCGGCACCGTGGTTCACGCCATCGAGCTCCGTCCCGGTGGCGGCGCGAAGATCGCCCGGTCCGCGGGTACCAGCGTCCAGCTGGTCGCCCGTGAGGGCCGGTTCGCCCAGCTGCGCATGCCGTCGGGCGAGATCCGCAACGTCGACGTGCGCTGCCGCGCGACCGTCGGCGAGGTGGGCAACGCCGAGCAGTCGAACATCAACTGGGGCAAGGCCGGCCGCATGCGGTGGAAGGGCAAGCGCCCGACCGTCCGCGGTGTCGCCATGAACCCGGTGGACCACCCGCACGGTGGTGGTGAGGGCAAGACCTCCGGTGGTCGCCACCCGGTGAACCCGAAGGGCAAGCCGGAGGGCCGGACGCGCAAGCGGAAGGCCAGTGACGCCCTGATCGTGCGCCGCCGGCGCGCCAACAAGAAGCGCTGAGCCCGGGTAACCGGCGGTAGAGGAGAGCCGAATGCCACGCAGCCTGAAGAAGGGCCCGTTCGTCGACGACCACCTGCTCAAGAAGGTGGACGCCCAGAACGAGAAGGGCACCAAGAACGTGATCCGTACCTGGTCACGCCGCTCGACGATCATCCCGGACATGCTCGGCCACACCCTCGCGGTGCACGACGGCCGCAAGCACGTCCCGGTGTTCGTCACCGAGGCGATGGTCGGGCACAAGCTCGGGGAGTTCGCGCCCACGCGCACCTTCCGCGGGCACGTCAAGGACGACCGCCGCTCGCGGCGGGGCTGACCAGGTAGAGAGAGATTCAGATGACTTCCCAGTTGGGACAGGAGGCGCCGGTCGCCCGGGCTACGGCCCGGTTCGTCCGCGTGACCCCCATGAAGGCCCGCCGCGTGGTGGACCTGATCCGCTACCTGCCGACCGACGAGGCGCTGGCGCTGCTGCGCTTCGCCCCGCAGTCGGCGAGTGAGCCGGTCGCCAAGGTCGTCGCCAGCGCGGTGGCCAACGCCGAGCACAACCTGCAGCTGGACCCGGCCGCACTCGTGGTCAGCGCGGCGTACGTCGACGAGGGCCCGACGCTCAAGCGGATCCGTCCGCGTGCGCAGGGCCGGGCGTTCCGCATCAACAAGCGGACGAGCCACATCACCATCGAGGTGAGCGAGGTGGCCAGCAGCGCCGTCCTCGCGCAGAAGTCGCGCAAGGCGCGCCGGGACACCGGCCAGTCGGGCCCGGCCACCCAGCAGTCCACCAGCAACACGAGGGGAGGGACCCGATAGTGGGTCAGAAGGTCAACCCGCACGGGTTCCGGCTCGGGATCACCACCGACTACAAGTCCCGGTGGTACGCGGACAAGCTGTACAAGGGCTACGTCAAGGAAGACGTCGCGATCCGCAAGCTCATGTCCAAGGGCATGGAGCGGGCCGGCATCTCCAAGGTGGAGATCGAGCGCACCCGTGACCGGGTCCGCGTCGACATCCACACCGCCCGCCCGGGCATCGTCATCGGCCGCCGCGGCGCCGAGGCCGACCGCATCCGCGGGGAGCTCGAGAAGCTCACCGGCAAGCAGGTGCAGCTGAACATCCTCGAGGTCAAGAACCCCGAGTCCGACGCCCAGCTGGTCGCCCAGGGCGTCGCCGAGCAGCTCTCCAGCCGGGTCAGCTTCCGCCGCGCGATGCGCAAGGCCATGCAGTCGGCCCAGCGCAGCCCGCAGGTCAAGGGCATCCGGGTGCAGTGCTCGGGTCGCCTCGGCGGCACGGAGATGAGCCGCTCGGAGTTCTACCGCGAGGGCCGCGTGCCCCTGCACACGCTCCGCGCGAACATCGACTACGGCATCTACGAGGCCCGCACGACCTTCGGTCGCATCGGCGTCAAGGTGTGGATCTACAAGGGCGACGTCAGCGGCTCGCGCGCCGAGCGGGAGGCCCTCGAGGCCCTCGCCCAGCGTCAGCAGCGCCGTGAGCGCGCTCAGCGGCCCCAGCGCCGCTCGGGCTCCTCGGGCACCACCGCGGGTGGCACCGAGGCCGGGCGCGCCGCCGTCGAGTCCTCCACCGGGCCCGTCGCCGACACCACGACGGCGGCTGCCGAGAGCACTGTCGCGCAGACCTCCGGCGAGGCCGCGTCCGAGCAGACCATCGCTCAGGCCGCGGGTCCCGAGGCTACTGCGGCCGCCGAGACCACGGCTGCCGACAACACGGCGACCGAGAACACGGAGAGCTGAGCCATGCTCATCCCACGGCGCGTCAAGCACCGCAAGCAGCACCACCCGAGCCGCTCCGGCCGGGCCAAGGGCGGCACCGAGATCAACTTCGGTGAGTACGCCATCCAGGCCCTGGAGCCGGCCTACGTCACGAACCGGCAGATCGAGTCGGCGCGTATCGCGATGACCCGGCACATCCGTCGTGGCGGGAAGGTGTGGATCTCGATCTACCCCGACCGTCCGCTGACCAAGAAGCCCGCCGAGACCCGCATGGGTTCCGGTAAGGGCTCGCCCGAGTGGTGGGTGGCGAACGTCAAGCCCGGCCGCGTGCTGTTCGAGCTGTCCGGTGTCGCCGAGCCCGTGGCCCGCGAGGCCATGCGCCGCGCGATCCACAAGCTGCCGATGAAGTGCCGCTTCATCACGCGTGAAGGAGAAGTGTGATGGCCGCTGGTCTGACCGCTCCCGAGCTGCGCGAGCTCTCCGTGGATGAGCTCGCCTCGCGGCTGCGCGAGTCGAAGGAAGAACTGTTCAACCTGCGGTTCCAGGTGGCCACCGGCCAGCTGGACAACAACCGGCGACTGCAGACCGTCCGCCGCGACATCGCCCGGATCTACACGATCATGCGCGAGCGCGAGCTGGGTCTCTCGGTCGCCCCGAACGAGGGTGTGGCATGAGCGAGACCCAGCAGTCGTCCGGCCCCGGCCTGGCCGGCCGTGGCTACCGCAAGGTCCGCGAGGGCCTCGTCGTCAGCGACAAGATGGAGAAGACCATCGTCGTCGAGGTCGAGGACCGCGTGAAGCACGGCCTGTACGGCAAGGTCATCCGCCGGACCAGCAAGCTGAAGGCCCACGACGAGCAGGGGGTCGCCGGCGTCGGTGACCGCGTGCAGATCATGGAGACCCGGCCGGCGTCGGCCACCAAGCGGTGGCGGCTGGTCGAGGTCATCGAGAAGGCCAAGTAAGAGGCGGCCCTCCGGGGTCGCGACGGGTAGGAGTACCCTGGACGACTGGCGCGCACCTCATCGCTGTCGAGGTGGTCGCGCGCCGCATCCCGGTACCCGTGCTTCGGACGCACCGGCGGCAGCAGCCGCCGGTGCGTCCGCACGCGAGTGCCGGACAGCCGGTTCACCGTTCCGGCCCGGCTGTCACCACAAGTATTGGGGAGTAGGACGTGATCCAGCAGGAGTCGCGGCTGCGAGTCGCCGACAACACCGGTGCGAAGGAGATCCTCTGCATCCGGGTTCTCGGTGGCTCCGGGCGACGCTACGCGGGCATCGGCGACATCATCGTCGGCACCGTGAAGGACGCGCTGCCGGGTGCCGGCGTCAAGAAGGGCGACGTGGTCAAGGCCGTCGTCGTCCGCACGGTGAAGGAGCGGCGTCGTCCCGACGGCTCCTACATCCGCTTCGACGAGAACGCCGCGGTCATCATCCGCGACAGCGGCGACCCGCGCGGTACGCGCATCTTCGGGCCCGTCGGCCGGGAGCTCCGCGACAAGCGCTTCATGCGGATCATCTCGCTCGCCCCGGAGGTGCTGTGATCATGGCTGCCGCCAGCAACGGCAAGACGCCGTCGATGAAGGTCAAGAAGGGCGACACCGTCCTGGTCCTGTCCGGCAAGGACAAGGGCGCGAAGGGGCGTGTCATCGCCGCCTACCCCAAGCGCCAGCGCGTGCTGGTCGAGGGTGTCGGCCGCGTGCGCAAGCACACCCGCATCAGCTCGAACCAGCGCGGCGCCCAGCAGGGCGGGATCGTCACGCAGGAGGCGGCCATCCACGCGAGCAACGTGATGGTGGTCGACTCCGAGGAGAAGCCGACCCGGGTCGGCTACCGCAAGGACGAGGAAGGCCGCAGCATCCGGGTCTCGCGGCGCACCGGTAAGGACCTCTGAACCTCATGAGCGCACCCACCCGTGAGCTGCCCCGCATGCTCGCCCACTACCGCGAGACGATCGTGCCCGCCCTCCAGTCGGAGTTCGGCTACGACAACGTCATGCAGATCCCGCGCCTGACGAAGATCGTCGTCAACATGGGCGTCGGCGAGGCCACCCGCGACGCCAAGCTGATGGACGGCGCGGTCCGCGACCTCACCGCCATCACCGGTCAGAAGCCGGCCGTCGTCCGGGCCCGCAAGTCCATTGCGCAGTTCAAGCTGCGCGAGGGCATGCCGATCGGCGCGAAGGTCACCCTCCGCGGCGACCGCATGTGGGAGTTCCTCGACCGCCTGCTGTCGCTGGCCCTGCCCCGCATCCGTGACTTCCGCGGCCTGAACGCCAAGCAGTTCGACGGCAACGGCAACTACACGTTCGGGCTGACCGAGCAGTCGATGTTCCGCGAGATCGACGTCGACAGGATCGACCGTCCCCGCGGCATGGACATCACCCTGGTCACCACCGCGACCAACGACGAGGAGGGTCGCGAGCTGCTCCGCCAGCTCGGCTTCCCCTTCGCCGGCCAGCCCGTCGTCACGACCGTCCGCTGAGCCGGGCAGGAGAGAAGAGATGGCCAAGAAGGCGCTGATCAACAAGGCAGCTCGCACCCCGAAGTTCAAGGTGCGCGGCTACACCCGCTGCCAGCGGTGCGGACGCCCGCACTCGGTCTTCCGCAAGTTCGGCCTGTGCCGGATCTGCCTGCGGGAGATGGCCCACGCCGGGGAGCTCCCGGGCGTGCGCAAGTCCAGCTGGTGAAGGACCCCGTCCTCCCCACCCCTCGCAAGCTCAGGGTGGGACCCGGGACGGGGCCGGCGCGGGCGGACCGCACAGCAGTAACTGTCCACTAGGCACCACCGATCGCCGAGAGGCCCGGCGCCAAGTCCCTGAGACCCGGCGCACGAGGAACCGCGGCGAGAGAGGCACCACACACGTCATGACCATGACCGACCCGATCGCAGACATGCTGACGCGTCTGCGCAACGCCAACCAGGCGTACCACGACTCCGCGGTCATGCCGTCGTCGAAGTTGAAGACGCACATCGCCGAGATCCTCCAGCAGGAGGGTTACATCGCCGGCTGGCGCGTGGACGACGTCGACAAGGACGGCAACCCCTTCAAGCAGCTGGTCGTCGACCTGAAGTACGGCCCCAACCGCGAGCGCAGCATCGCCGGGGTCCGCCGGGTCTCCAAGCCCGGTCTGCGGGTGTACGCGAAGTCCACCGCACTGCCCAAGGTGCTCGGCGGCCTCGGCGTGGCGATCATCTCGACCTCGACCGGGCTGCTGACCGACAAGCAGGCGAACAAGAAGGGCGTGGGTGGGGAAGTCCTCGCCTACGTCTGGTAAGAGGAGCGAGCGAAGATGTCACGGATCGGACGACTCCCGATCGCCGTGCCCGGTGGTGTGGACGTCGCCATCGACGGTCAGACGGTCAGCGTGAAGGGACCCAAGGGCGCGCTCAGCCACAAGGTCGCCGCGCCGATCACCGTCGAGCGCGACGAGGACGGCACGCTGCGGGTGCAGCGCCCCAACGACGAGCGGCAGAACCGCGCCCTGCACGGGCTCTCGCGGACTCTGATCGCGAACATGATCACCGGCGTCACCGAGGGCTACACCAAGACCCTCGAGATCGTCGGTGTCGGTTACCGCGTCCAGGCTCGCGGCTCGGACCTCGAGTTCGCCCTGGGCTTCAGCCACCCCGTGCCGGTGAAGGCCCCCGAGGGCATCACCTTCGCTGTCGAGTCCCCGACCCGTCTGCGGGTCAGCGGCATCGACAAGCAGCTGGTCGGTGAGGTGGCGGCCAAGATCCGCAAGATCCGCAGGCCCGACCCGTACAAGGGCAAGGGTGTGCGGTACCAGGGCGAGGTCGTCAAGCGCAAGGTCGGGAAGACGGGTAAGTGATGGCTCAGGCAACTGCTCCCACGAACGGGAAGACCGCCGGCGGCCGCAAGCCCGTCGGCACCGACATCAGCACGGCGCGCCGCACCTCGCGGCTGCGCCGGCACAACCGGCTGCGCAAGCGGGTCTCCGGCACGCCGGAGCGCCCGCGCCTGGTGGTCAAGCGCAGCTCGCGCCACATCCACGTGCAGATCGTCGACGACACCGTCGGTCGCACCGTGGTGAGCGCCTCCACCATGGACGCCGGCCTGCGCGGCGCCGAGGGCGACAAGTCCGCCCTGGCCCGTCAGGTCGGCGCCCTGGTGGCCGAGCGCGCGAAGGCCGCCGGGATCACGGCGGTCGTCTTCGACCGCGGTGGCAACCGCTACGCCGGGCGCATCGCCGCGCTGGCCGACGGTGCCCGCGAGGGTGGGCTGGACTTCTGATGACCACCCACCGCACCAGCACGAGCGAGCAGATCGAGAGGGACGTCTGATGCCAGGACCACAGCGACGCGGCGGCGGCGCCGGCGGCGGCAACGACCGCCGGGACCGTCGTGACGGCGGGCGGGGCCCCGGAGGCGCGCCCGCCGAGAAGAGCAACTACATCGAGCGCGTGGTGGCCATCAACCGCGTGTCCAAGGTCGTCAAGGGTGGTCGGCGCTTCAGCTTCACCGCCCTGGTGATCGTGGGCGACGGTGACGGCACCGTGGGCGTCGGCTACGGCAAGGCCAAGGAGGTGCCCGCGGCGATCGCCAAGGGCGTCGAGGAGGCCAAGAAGCACTTCTACAAGGTGCCCCGCATCGCCAGCACCATCCCGCACCCCGTGCAGGGTGAGGCAGCGGCCGGCGTGGTGCTGCTGAAGCCGGCCAGCCCCGGTACCGGTGTCATCGCCGGTGGCCCGGTGCGTGCCGTCCTCGAGTGCGCCGGGATCCACGACGTGCTCTCCAAGAGCCTCGGTTCGTCGAACCCGATCAACATCGTGCACGCCACCATGCAGGCGCTGAAGGACCTCGTCCGCCCCGAGGAGATCGCGGCTCGCCGCGGTCTGCCCCTCGAGGACGTGGCCCCGGCCGCCATGCTGCGTGCGCGTGCGGGCCAGGGGGTGTGACGTGGCGCAGCTCAAGGTGACCCAGATCAAGTCGGCCATCGGCACCAAGCCGAACCAGCGCCAGACGCTGCGTTCGCTCGGGCTGAAGCGGATCAACGACTCGGTCGTCCAGGAGGACCGTCCCGAGATCCGCGGGATGGTCGCGACGGTGCCGCACCTGGTCACCGTCGAAGAAGTCTGAGGAAAGACTCGCTATGACACTGAAGGTCCACCACCTGCGGCCGGCCCCCGGCGCCCACACCAAGAAGACCCGCGTGGGTCGTGGTGAGGGTTCCAAGGGCAAGACGGCCGGGCGCGGTACCAAGGGCACCGGCGCGCGGGGCACCGTCTCCGCGCGGTTCGAGGGCGGGCAGACCCCGCTGAACATGCGGCTGCCCAAGCTTTCGGGCTTCAAGAACAACAACAAGGTCGTCTTCCAGGTCGTCAACCTCGACCGGATCGCGGCGCTGTTCCCGCAGGGCGGTCCGGTCAACCCGGACACGCTGGCCGAGGCCGGCGCCGTGCGCCGCGGCCAGCCGGTCAAGGTGCTCGGCACGGGCGACCTCGGCGGGGTCAAGGTCGACGTGCACGCGAACGCCTTCTCCGCCTCCGCGGCCGAGAAGATCGCCGCGGCCGGAGGCAGCACCACCCGCATCTGACAGCAGAAGGACCCCCCTGCCCCTCAGGTCCCCTCGCCGGGGCCCGCCGCGAGTCCGCGAGCGGTGAGGGGCACGGGGGTCCTTTTGCCGCCTCGCACCAGTGCGGGGCGGGCCGATTGCTAACCTGACTCGACCGACAAGGGGAGGGCACGTGCTGCAGGCGTTCGCCGCGGCGTTCCGGACGCCAGACCTCCGGCGCAAGCTGCTGTTCTCCCTGGCGATCATCGCCGTCTACCGGCTGGGGGCCGCGGTCCCCGGGCCCGGTGTCTCGGTGGAGGCGATCAACAGCTGCCTGGAGCAGGCACAGGCCTCGGACCAGCGCGACCTCTACTCGCTGGTGAACCTGTTCTCCGGCGGGGCGCTGCTGCGGCTCTCGGTGTTCGCGCTGGGGATCATGCCGTACATCACGGCGAGCATCATCGTGCAGCTGCTGGTGGTGGTGATCCCGCGCTTCGAGCAGCTGAAGAAGGAAGGGCAGTCGGGTCAGGCCAAGCTGACCCAGTACACCCGGTACCTCACCATCGCGCTGGCCGTGCTGCAGAGCACCGGCATCATCGCGCTGGCCCGCAGCGGGCAGCTGTTCCCGAATTGCTCCGAGGAGATCATCCCCTCGGACTCGGTCTGGACGACGGTGGTCCTGGTCATCGCGCTGACCGCCGGTACCGCGCTGATCATGTGGCTGGGCGAGCTGCTCACCGAGAAGGGGATCGGCAACGGCATGTCCGTGCTGATCTTCACCTCGATCGCGGCGCGCATCCCGGCCGAGGGCGGCTCGATCCTGCAGACCCGCGGCGGCATCGTCTTCGCCGTCGTCTGCGCCTTCGCGGTCGTCATCATCGGCACGGTGGTCTACGTCGAGCAGGCCCAGCGGCGCATCCCGGTCCAGTACGCCAAGCGGATGGTCGGACGCCGCATGTACGGCGGGACCTCGACCTACCTCCCGCTGAAGGTGAACCAGGCCGGCGTCATCCCGGTCATCTTCGCCTCGTCACTGCTGTACCTGCCGCAGCTGATCGTGCAGCTCCAGGGCACCGAGACCGGTGGCGTCCGCCAGTTCTTCGAGACGTACATCATCGACCAGAGCAGCCCCGTCCACATCGCGGTCTTCTTCGGACTCATCGTCTTCTTCACCTACTTCTACGTGTCGATCACGTTCAACCCGGAGGAGCGGGCCGACGACATGAAGCGCTACGGCGGCTTCATCCCGGGCATCCGCCCCGGCCGGCCCACCGCCGAGTACCTGCAGTACGTGCTGTCCCGGATCACCCTGCCCGGGTCGATCTACCTGGGTGTGGTCGCCGTCCTGCCGAACTTCTTCCTGGCCATCACGCAGGAGGGGCAGAACCAGAACTTCCCGTTCGGCGGCGTCGCCGTGTTGATCATGGTCGGAGTGGGGTTGGAGACGGTGAAGCAGATCGAGACGCAACTGAACCAGCGCAACTACGAAGGGTTCCTGAAGTAGTGCGCGTCGTCCTCCTGGGGCCGCCCGGCGCGGGCAAGGGCACCCAGGCGCAGATCATCGCCGGCAAGCTGGGGGTCCCCGCGATCTCGACGGGTGACATCTTCCGGGCGAACGTGAGCGGGCAGACCGAGCTGGGCCGCAAGGCCAAGGTCTACATGGACGCCGGTGACCTGGTCCCCGACGAGATCACGGTGGCCATGGTCAAGGACCGGCTGGCAGAGGCCGACGCCACGGGTGGCTTCCTGCTCGACGGCTTCCCCCGCACCATCGCGCAGGCCGAGCAGCTGCGGTCCTCCCTCCAGGATCTGGGGCACAGGCTGGACCGAGTCCTCGAGCTGGTCGTGGACGAGGACGAGCTGGTCCGCCGGCTCTCCGGCCGGCGGATGCTCGTCGACGGCCAGATGGTCCAGCGGGACGACGACAAGCCCGAGACCGTCCGGCACCGGCTGAAGGTGTACCGGGAACAGACAGCACCGCTGTCGGACTTCTACGAGGGCGAGGGGCTGCTCGAGCGGATCGACGCGATCGGCTCCGTCGAGGAGGTCACCTCGCGCGCGTTGCGCGCCCTGGGTGTCGACGGCGACGGCGAGGCCGGTCAGCCGGCCGCCGTCTGATCCGGCGGCCGGGCGCGGTGGAGGAGCGACGCGGCAGATGACGGCAGGAATCCTCGGCCGCCTCCCGTTGCTCGCGAAGTGGAGTGGACGCATGATCCAGATCAAGACGCCGCACGAGATCGAGCTGATGCGGGGGGCCGGGCTGGTCGTCGCTGGGGCGATCGCGGCGGTCCGGGCCGCCATCCGGCCGGGGGTGACCACCGGCGAGCTCGACGCGATCGCCGAGGACCACATCCGCAGCGCGGGGGCGGTGCCCTCGTTCCTCGGGTACCACGGGTTCACGGGCAGCATCTGCGCGTCGATCAACGACGAGATCGTGCACGGCATCCCGCGCAAGGACCGGACGCTGGCGACCGGTGACAACATCTCGGTCGACTGCGGCGCCATCCTGGACGGGTGGCACGGCGATTCGGCCGTGACGATGACCGTCGGCGAGCCCTCGGCCGAGGATGCCGGGCTCATGGCCGTCACCGAGCGCTCGATGTGGGCCGGTCTCGCCCGGGCGGTCGCGGGGGGCCGGCTCACCGACATCAGCTCTGCCGTGGAGCAGGAGATCCGCCGCGAGCAGCACCCGTACGGCATCGTCGACAACTACGGCGGCCACGGCATCGGCACCGAGATGCACCAGGACCCGCACGTGCTGAACTACGGGCGTCCCGGCCGCGGACCCAAGCTCGTGCCCGGGCTGGCGCTGGCGATCGAGCCCATGGTGACGGTGGGAGACCCGGCGACGGTCGAGCTCGAGGACGGTTGGACCGTCGTCACCAAGGACGGGTCGCGCGCCGCGCACTTCGAGCACACGGTGGCGATCACGCCGGAGGGCCCGTGGGTCCTCACCGCCGAGGACGGTGGCGTCGCCGGCCTCGCCCCGTTCGGCATCACGCCGCGCACCTGAGAGGACCCCGCTGCCCCACCGCTCGCACGCTTGCGGTGGGTCCCTGCAGCGGGGCCGTTCCAGCACGTCACCGGGGCCGTTCCGGTTCGCCACCCCGGGGTGCGGGCCGTCACCCCCGGGGCGGGTTGGTGACTGGTGGGGCACCGGGGTACGATCTTCTGTGGCGCTAGCGCCGTTCCATGGTCGTGCTGTGGCCGCATGACCCGGAGCGCCCTCTGCGAGAGCGTCAGCACCACCCGATCTGCAATCTCCGAGCGCGTCCAGCCGGGTACCGGCGCGGGCGCACGAGGATCCAGTACCACCGAGTCAAGGAGTGCGTGTAGGGCATGGCGAAGAAGGACGGGGCCATCGAGGTCGAGGGTCGCGTCGTCGAGCCGCTGCCCAACGCGATGTTCCGGGTCGAGCTGCAGAACGGGCACCGGGTGCTCGCCCACATCAGCGGCAAGATGCGGCAGCACTACATCCGCATCCTGCCCGAGGACCGCGTGGTCGTGGAGCTCTCGCCCTACGACCTGACCCGCGGTCGCATCGTCTACCGCTACAAGTGACCGTCGCGGACCCGCACGTCCTGCGGGGTCCCGGCACATCGATTTCGAGGAATGAGGGGCGGCACCGGTGAAGGTCCAGCCGTCGGTGAAGAAGATCTGCGACAAGTGCAAGGTGATCCGCCGGCACGGCCGGGTCATGGTCATCTGCGACAACGCCCGGCACAAGCAGCGCCAGGGCTGAGGGAGTACCAGAACATGGCACGACTGGCTGGCGTCGACCTGCCCCGCGAGAAGCGGATGGAGATCGCGCTCACCTACATCTATGGCATCGGCAAGCACCACGCCAAGGAGACCTTGGCCGCGACGGGCGTCAACCCCGACCTGCGTGCCAAGGACCTCAGCGACGAGGACCTGCTGAAGCTGCGCGACTACATCGACGAGCACTTCCGCGTCGAGGGTGACCTGCGCCGTGAGGTGGCCGCCGACATCCGTCGCAAGGTGGAGATCGGTTGCTACCAGGGTCTGCGGCACCGCCGTGGCCTCCCGGTGCACGGTCAGCGCACCCGCACCAACGCGCGCTCGAGCAAGGGCCCGCGCAAGACCATCGCCGGCAAGAAGAAGGCCGGCAAGAAGTAGGCCGCGAGAGCGCGTCGTCGCAGAGCCCGTGAGGGGGGAGCGACGACGCGCACGCGTGCTGCCTCTCTAGGCCACGAAGAGAAGGAATCCACAGACACATGCCTCCCAGGGCTCGCGCCGCGGCCGGTGCCAAGAAGGTCCGCCGCAAGGAGAAGAAGAACGTCGCTCACGGTGCTGCGCACATCAAGAGCACGTTCAACAACACGATCGTCTCGATCACCGACCCGACCGGGAACGTGATCAGCTGGGCCTCCGCCGGCCACGTCGGCTTCAAGGGCTCGCGCAAGTCCACGCCGTTCGCCGCGCAGATGGCCGCCGAGAACGCCGCCCGCAAGGCGCAGGAGCACGGCATGCGCAAGGTCGACGTCTTCGTGAAGGGTCCCGGCTCCGGCCGCGAGACCGCGATCCGCTCCCTGCAGGCCACCGGCCTCGAGGTCGGGCAGATCCAGGACGTGACGCCGCAGCCGCACAACGGCTGCCGCCCCAAGAAGCGCCGCCGGGTCTGACCGGCCACCGACGAGATCGAACGAGGTAGATAGACGTGGCCCGTTACACCGGAGCCGACTGCCGCCTGTGCCGGCGCGAGAAGATGAAGCTGTTCCTCAAGGGCAGCAAGTGCGAGTCCCCGAAGTGCCCGATCGAGATCCGGCCGTACCCGCCGGGCGAGCACGGCCGGGGTCGCAGCAAGGACAGCGAGTACCTGCTGCAGCTGCGCGAGAAGCAGAAGGCCCGCCGCATCTACGGCGTGCTCGAGAAGCAGTTCCGCGGCTACTACGAAGAGGCCAACCGCAAGACCGGCAAGACCGGTGAGGTCCTGCTGCAGATCCTCGAGTCGCGGCTGGACAACGTGGTCTACCGGGCCGGCTTCGCCGAGTCCCGCGACATGGCCCGCCAGCTGGTGCGCCACGGCCACATCCGGGTGAACGGCCGCAAGGTCGACATCCCGTCCTACCGCGTCAGCGAGAACGACATCGTCGAGGTCGCCGAGAAGTCGCGCACCATGATGCCGTTCGAGGTGGCGCAGGCCCGTGCCGGCGAGCGTCCCGTGCCGCCGTGGCTGGAGGTCATCAGCAGCCAGCTGCGCGTGCTCGTCCACAGCATCCCGGCCCGTCAGGTGATCGACACCCCGGTACAGGAGCAGCTGATCGTGGAGCTCTACTCCAAGTAGCAGTTCGTCCCCAGGTGCCGGGATCCCCGATCCCGGCACCTGGGGTCACGGCTCCGTCGGGCGGACAGATGCCCGCGCGGAGCCAGCACCACCCCCTCACGGCGTCATATGGCGGGTGCCGGAGGACCTGAAGGAGAAATGAAATGCTCATCGCACAGCGCCCCACGCTGACCGAGGAGACCATCACCGAGCAGCGCTCGCGGTTCGTCATCGAGCCGCTCGAGCCGGGTTTCGGGTACACCCTCGGCAACTCCCTGCGGCGCACGCTGCTGTCGTCCATCCCCGGTGCCGCTGTCACCAGCATCCGCATCGAGGGCACCCTGCACGAGTTCACCACCGTGCCGGGCGTCAAGGAGGACGTCACCGAGATCATCCTGAACCTCAAGAGCCTGGTCGTCAGCTCCGACTCCGACGAGCCGGTGACGATGTACCTGCGCAAGCAGGGCCCGGGTGAGGTGACCGCCGCGGACATCGCGCCGCCCGCCGGCGTCGAGGTGCACAACCCCGACCTCCACATCGCCACCCTGAACGGCAAGGGTCGCCTGGAGATCGAGCTGGTCGTCGAGCGCGGTCGCGGCTACGTGCCGGCGCCGCAGAACAAGCAGCCCGGCCAGGAGATCGGCCGCATCCCCGTCGACTCGATCTACTCGCCGGTCCTCAAGGTCACCTACGCCGTCGAGGCGACCCGTGTCGAGCAGCGCACCGACTTCGACCGCCTCGTCGTCGACGTCGAGACCAAGCCCTCCATCGCCCCGCGCGACGCCATCGCGTCGGCCGGGTCGACGCTGGTGGAGCTGTTCGGCCTGCTGCGCGAGCTGAACATCGACGCCGAGGGCATCGAGGTCGGGCCCAGCCCGGCCGAGGCCGCCGACATCGCGAACTTCTCGATGCCGATCGAGGACATGGACCTCACCGTCCGGTCCTACAACTGCCTCAAGCGCGAGGGTGTGCACACGGTCGGCGAGCTCGTCACCCGTTCCGAGGCCGACCTCCTCGACATCCGCAACTTCGGGGCCAAGTCGATCGACGAGGTCAAGATGAAGCTGGCCGCCATGGGCCTGGCGCTCAAGGACAGCCCGCCCGGGTTCATCCCCACCTCGATCGAGAGCTACGACGAGGGGTACGAGACCGACGCCTACCAGGGCACCGGCGAGTACGCGGCGGGTTACGACCAGGCGCAGTACGACGACGGCTCCTACCAGGAGACCGAGCAGCTCTAAGAGGAACCCGTCCTCCCCACCCTTCGCGAGCTCGGGGTGGGCCCCGGGACGGGGCCAGCCGGGCGGCGGGGCGACCCGCCGTCCGGCGCAGCCGTTCGACACGCAACACTGGACGAGCACCACAGACGCTTTGCACCACGGATGCAGCCGGCACCGAGCGCCCGGCCGCCTGAGGAAGGACCGACATGCCCACCCCCACCAAGGGCCCCCGTCTCGGCGGGTCCCCCGCGCACGAGCGGCTGATGCTGGCGAACCTGGCCACCTCGCTGTTCGAGCACGGGCGGATCACCACCACCGAGGCGAAGGCCAAGCGGCTGCGTCCGCTGGCCGAGAAGCTGGTGACCTTCGCGAAGCGCGGTGACCTGCACGCCCGTCGTCAGGTGATGACGACCATCCGTGACAAGGACGTCGTCCACACCCTGTTCGCCGAGATCGGTCCTCGTTACGAGAACCGCCCCGGCGGCTACACCCGCATCACCAAGGTCGGCCCGCGGAAGGGCGACAACGCCCCCATGGCGGTCATCGAGCTGGTCGAGGCCCTGACCGTGGGGCAGCAGGCCGTCGGCGAGGCCGAGCGTGCCCGTGGCACGCAGTTCGCCACCGGTGCCGGTGCTGCCGCCGCGTCCGGCGAGGTCACCGCCGACGCGGTCGAGCCGACCGACTCCGCGGACTCCGTGGACAGCCCGGAGTCGGCCGACAACGCCGACTCCGGGGACAGCGCCGACTCCCCGGACGAGGTCGCCGCCGAGGCGCCCGCCGCGGATGCCGACGCCGAGGGCACGGACGCCCGATGAGCGAGCCCCAGGACGTCCCGGGTGCGGGCGCGGCCGGCGTCTCCGCCGGTGGCGGCGACCAGGGGGCCACGTTCGAGGGTGAGACCACCGGTCCCGGCGGCGACACCTCGCCGGCCGTCACCGACGGCGGCGTGAGCGACGAGGCCCAGGAGGTCGTCACCGACCTCTACAACCCCGACGACGAGCGCCAGGACGGCGGCGACGTGACACCGCAGCCGCAGCGTGAGAACGCCGCCGTCGTGGAGGACCCCGCGCTCTCGCCGGAGGTGGCCCGCGCCGCTGCGGCGGAGGTCGAGGCTGCCGAGCTCGGCGACGCGGCGACGGCCAGCGAGCAGTACCAGGGCGGCGACGCCGCGCCCGACCCGCAATGACACTCGAGAACGTGACCGGCCGCTGATCACGCATCAGCCGCAGGACGAGCCCGCCACCGACCCCGGTGGCGGGCTCGTCCGTCTCCGGCTGGCCGTGCAGTACGATGGCACCGGCTTCCACGGCTGGGCCCGCCAGCCGGCGGTGCGGACCGTGCAGGAAGAGTTGGAGCGCGGTCTCGCGACGGTGCTGCGCCGGGACGTCGACCTCACGGTGGCCGGCCGCACCGACGCGGGCGTGCACGCCACCGGCCAGGTCGTGCACTGCGACGTGCCGCGGGAGGTGTGGGCCGAGCAGCACGCGAAGCTGGTCCGCCGGCTGCGGGGCGTGCTGCCGCCGGACGTCGTGGTCCGCTCGATCACCGAGGCGCACCCGGAGTTCGACGCGCGCTTCGGTGCCCTGGCCCGCCACTACGCCTACCGGTTGACCGATGACCCGGCCGGCCCGCCGCCGCTGCGCCGCACCGACACGGTGGCCTGGCCCCGCCGGCTCGACGCCGCCGCCATGGACCTCGCCGCCGGCCTGCTCCTCGGCGAGCACGACTTCGCCGCCTACTGCAAGCGGCGGGAGGGGGCGACCACCATCCGCACCCTGCTGCGGCTGAGCGTCTCGCGCATGGCGGAGGACGCCGGCGTCGAGGTGGTCCGCATCGACGCCTCGGCCGACGCCTTCTGCCACTCCATGGTGCGCAGCCTCGTGGGCGGGCTGATCGCGGTCGGCGAGGGGCGGCGCCCGTTGGACTGGCCGGCCGGTCTGCTGCAGCGCACCGGGCGTGCCAGCGAGGTGCCGGTCGCCCCCGCCCACGGACTGACGTTGATCGCCGTCGACTACCCGCCGGACGCCGGGCTCGCTGCCCGGGCCGGCGTCACCCGGGCCCGTCGGGGCGGGTGACGCCAGGGCCGGCGGGCGTCGCCCGGGTCGATCACGGCACCGCGGCGACCGCCTCCGCGATCGGCGTCCCGCCCGCGACCAGCTCGACGACCGCACCGTCGCGCGGGTGGTCCAGGAACTCCAGCAGGACGGCGGCGACGTCGTCGCGCGGGATCTCCCCCCGCTCGACGTGCCGGTCGAGGGTGACCTGGCCCGTGCCGGCGTCGTCGGTGAGCCCGCCCGGTCGCAGCACGGTCACCGCCAGCCCCGGACGCGCGAGGAGGTCCTGCTCGGCGGCCAGCTTCGCGCGCAGGTAGGCGGCGAACACGTCGTCGAGGCCCTCGGGCGTGCCGCTCCCGGCCACGAGGTCGGTGCCCATGGAGGAGACCAGCAGGTAGGGGCGCACGCCCGCGCGCTCGGCGGCGTCGGCGAGCAGTACCGCGGCGCCCCGGTCGACGCTGTCCTTCCGCTCGGCCCCGCTGCCCGGGCCGGCGCCCGCGGCGAAGACGACGGCGTCGGCGCCTCGCACCACCTCGGCGACGTCGCCGACCGAGGCGGACTCGAGGTCGATCACCGCCGGCGTGGTGCCGTCGGCCTCCAAGTCGGCCCGGTGGTCGGGGTTGCGGACGAGGCCGACGACGGTGTCGCCGCGGCTGGACAGCAGACGGCCGAGGCGGCGGGCGACCTGCCCGTGGGCCCCGGCGATGACGATGCGCATTCCCGGGCCCTACCCGGGAGGCATCCCCGCTACCGCCCGCGCCCGCGCCAGCTCCTCGGGGGTGTCGCAGTCCAGCCACGGAGCGGGCCGTCCTGGCTCGACCGGCGGGGACCAGCGGTCGACGTCGAGCCCGGACACCACCCGGTGCAGCGCCCGGGGGCCGGCCGGGTCCGCCACGGCCGCGCGCAGCGCCGCGGTGCGCCAGGCGCCGAGCAGGAACTGGTCGCGGCCGGTGTCGTCGACCACCAGCACCCCGTCGCGGCGCAGCCGCCGGCGCAGCTCTCCGACGAGGTCGGCGGTGAGGAACGGGAGGTCGGCGGCGAGGACGACGACGGTGGCGGTGTCCACGTGCTCCAGACCGGCGCGCAGCGCAGCGACCGGCCCCCCGCCGGGCGGCGTCTCGCGGGTCAGGACGACGCCGGCGAGGACCTCCTGCGCGGGTCCGACCACGACCCGCCGCCGCGCGTCGGCCACCGCGTCGAGGACGGCGCCGAGCAGCGTCCGGCCGCCGACGCGCAGCTGGGGCTTGGCCTGCCCGCCGAGTCGTTCGGCCCGGCCACCGGCCAGGACCACGGCCGAGTAGAGGGTCAGCGGGTCCACACCGTCACCGTAGGCGCGCGGCATGGGTACCGTCGCCCGCGTGGGACGAGTCACCAGCCGCACCCCGGTGCTGCGCATCCGCGGTCCGCAGCACACCACCCGGCCCGACACGGTCGCCGCGGAAGAGCCGCTGGAGATCCGGCTGGGCGGCACCGCCCTCGCGATCACGATGCGCACGCCCGGCGACGACTTCGACCTGGTGCACGGGTTCCTGGCGACCGAGGGCGTGATCCGGGGGGCCGACGACGTCGCCGGTCTGCGCTACTGCGACTCCGTGGACGCCGACGGCCGCAACACCTACAACGTCGTGGACGTCGACCTCGCGCCCGGCGTGCCGGTGCCCGACACCGGCCTGGAGCGGAACTTCTACACCTCCAGCTCCTGCGGCGTGTGCGGCAAGGCGAGCATCGACGCCATCCGCACCAAGACCTCCTTCGACGTCGCCGCCGACGCGGTGGAGCTGCCGCTGGAGGTGCTGCTGGCGCTGCCCGACCGGCTGCGCGCCGCGCAGCAGGTCTTCGACAAGACCGGTGGGCTGCACGCCGCGGGGTTGTTCACCGCCGACGGGGAGCTGCGCGCCCTGCGGGAGGACGTCGGGCGGCACAACGCCGTGGACAAGGTGATCGGCGACGGCGTCCGCGAGGGCCGGCTGCCGCTGGCCGGGCAGGTGCTGATGGTGAGCGGCCGGGCCAGCTTCGAGCTGACCCAGAAGGCGGCCATGGCGGGCATCCCGGTGCTGGCCGCGGTCTCGGCACCGTCGTCCCTGGCGGTGGAGCTGGCGCGCGAGGTGGGCATCACCCTGGTCGGCTTCCTGCGCGGCGACGGCTGCAACGTCTACACCCGCACCGAGCGGATCGAACTGCCCGCATAGGCGTACCGCTCGGCAGCACCCGCCTGCCGATGCATCGCCAGCCGATGCATGAGGCGCTAGCCTGGGGCGGTGACCGCACGGCCGCTCACCGAGCCCGCCTTCCTCGTGCTGGCGGCGCTCGCCGACCGGCCCCGGCACGGCTACGGCGTGATCGGCGAGGTGGAACAGCTCTCCGGCGGGCGGGTGAGGCTGCGGGTCGGCACCCTGTACGGGGTGCTCGACCGGCTGGTGGCAGAGGGGGCCATCGAGCCGGAGCGCGAGGAGGTGCACGCCGGGCGGGTGCGCCGGTACTACCGGCTCACCGGCGCGGGCCGGCAGGTGCTGGAGGCGGAGGTGGCGCGCCTGGAGGCCAACGCCCGCGCTGTCCGGGGGCGGCTGGCGGTGCGCCCGGCATGAGCCCCCTCGAGGAGCGGTACCGGCGGCTGCTGCGCCTCCTCCCGGAGCCCGCCCGGTCCCGGTGGGCCGACGACATGGTCGGGACGTACCTGGCGGCCACCACCCGGGACGACCCGGAGTACGCCGAGTTCGGCAGCCCCACGCCGGCCGACCGCCTCGACGTCCTGCGGCTGGCGCTTCGACTGCACCTGGGGGCACCGGGGGCGACGCTGCGCGCCGTGGCAGCTGGGCGGACGGTGCGCCTGGTCGCACTGACGGGCAGCGTCGCGCTGGCGACGCAGGGCCTGGTCGGCCTGGCCATGGCGGCGTGGGTCCACGGCCTCGTGCCGGGTGTGCCCGCCCCGCAGCTCCCCGGGCCGCTGCTCCTCGGTCCGGAGGCGGCCCTCGGGTACGTCGTGGACGTCCTCCTCGTGGCCCTGGCGGTGTGCCTGGTCCGCGGTGCGGCGACCGCCCGGCCGCTCGCCGTCGCAGCCCTCCTCGGCCTGGTGCTCGCCACGTCGCTGCGGCTCGGCGGGCCGACGACGCTGCCGGCGGTGCTGTCGCTGGTCACGTGGGCGGTGCCGCTGCTCGCGGCCGTGCTCGTGCCCGCCGAGCCGGTGCCCCCGCGGGCCCGGTGGCAGGTCGTCGTCCCGGCCCTCGTCACCCTCCTGGGGCCGGTCGTCGCGACGGCCGGGTGGGCCGCCTCGAGGCCGGAGCGCGAGCCGGGGGCGTGGTTGCTGGCGCTGGGCCAGCCGGTCGGCTGGTGGGTGGTGGCGCTCGTCGCTGCCGGGGCGGCCGTGCTGTCCCGCCCCTCGGCGACGGCGGTGGGGCGGCTGGGCGTCGCCGCACTGGGCGTCGCGCTGCTCCCGTCGTTGGCGGGCCAGTTGGCCTACGGCGTTGTGGCCGGCTACCGGGCCGTCGTCGTCACCGGGCTGGTCCTCGTCGCCGGAACGGTCCTGGTCACCGGGTCGTCCGGTGTCCGGCACGTGCGCGCGCTGCCGGCCGGGGCCACCGGCGACCGGAGCCGCTGATCCCCGCGGCGGTCAGCTGTGGTCGCCGCCGCGCAGCTGGCTGACCACGTGCGGGAGCAGCGGCGCCAGGACGGCGAGCCCGTCCTTCGCCCCGCCGGTCGAGCCGGGCAGGTTGACGATCAGCGTGCGCCCCGCCGTCCCGGCCAGGCCGCGGGAGAGGACCGCCGTCGGCACCCCGTTCTCGGCCCCGTAGCGGCGGACCGCCTCGGCGATGCCCGGCGCCTCCCGCTCCAGCACCGCGCGGGTGGCCTCGGGCGTGACATCGGTGGGGGAGAGCCCCGTGCCGCCGGTGGTCAGCACGACGTCGAACCCGGCGTCGACCGCGTTGCGGAGCACGGCCTCCAGTTCGGTCGCGTCGTCCGCCCGCACGTGCGGCCCCTCCACGTCGAACCCGAGCTCGGCGAGGCCGTCGGCGAGGGCCTTGCCGCTGCGGTCGTCGTAGACGCCGGCGTACGCGCGGTTGGAGGCCGTGAGCACCATCGCGCGGGCGTCCGGCGGCAGCGGGGCGGTCACCGGGTCCACTCGCCGCTCTTGCCGCCGGACTTGCGCAGCAGCCGGACGTCGGTGATGGCCGCCCGCGGGTCGACCGCCTTCACCATGTCGATCATGGTCAGCCCGGCCACGGTGACCGCGGTGAGCGCCTCCATCTCCACCCCGGTGCGGTCGGCGGTGCGGGCGGTCGCGGTGATCTCGACGGCGTCGTCGGCGACCTCGAGGTCGACGGTGACCCCGTGCAGCGCGATCGGGTGGCACAGCGGCACGAGGTCCGGCGTCCGCTTGGCCCCGGCGATGCCGGCGATCCGCGCCACGGCCACGGCGTCGCCCTTGGGCACCCCCTCGCCGCGCAGCAGGCCCACGACCTCCGGGCTGACCAGCACCCGGCCGGCGGCGGTGGCCTCGCGGGCGGTCACGGTCTTCGCGGAGACGTCGACCATCCGGGCGGCGCCGGACTCGTCGACGTGGGTGAGACGCGGCTCGCTCACTGGAGTGCTCCCTCGATCAGCACGACGTCCACGGAGGCGCCGGCGGGCAGTTCGGTGACGTCCTCGGGCACGACGACCAGGCAGTTGGCGCGGGCCAGGTGCGCGACCAGGTGCGAGCCGGGCCCGCCGACCTGGGAGACCTCGCCGCCGTCGTAGCGGCCGCGCAGGAACTGGCGGCGGCCTGCGGGGGAGCGCAGCGGCCCGGACAGCCGCGCCGGCGCCCGTAGGCGGTCGGGTGCGGTGTGCCCGAGGGCGCGGCGCAGCGCCGGGCGGACGAACACCTCGAAGGAGACGAAGGCACTGACCGGGTTGCCGGGCAGGGTGACCACGGGGACGCCGTCGACGGTGCCGGCGCCCTGGGGGCCGCCGGGCTGCATCGCGACCTTGCCGAACTCGACCGTGCCGAGCGTGCGGAAGGCGTCCTTCACGACCTCGTAGGCGCCGGCGCTCACGCCGCCGCTGGTGATCAGCAGGTCCGCTGTCGCCACCTCGGCGCGCACGGTGGCGAGGAACTGCTCGACGTCGTCGGGCACGAAGTGCAGTCGCCGCGGCACGCCCCCGGCCTCCTCCACCGCGGCGGCCAGCAGCGCGGAGTTCGACTCGTAGATCTGGCCGCGCGCGAGTGGCTGCCCCGGCGCGACGAGCTCGCTGCCGGTGGAGAGGACGAGCACCCGCGGCCGGCGCCGCACGACGAGCTCCGAGACGCCCACCGCCGCGGCCAGGCCCAGCTGGGCGGCGCCGAGCGGGGCGCCGGCGCGGAGTGCGACGGTGCCGGCGGCGATGTCCTCACCGGCGCCCCGCAGGTGGCTCCCCGCCGCGGGCCGGTCGCGGATCTCCACGACGTCGGTGCCGCCGTCGGTGAGCTCCACGGGGACGACGACGTCCGCGCCCGGGGGCAGCGGGGCCCCGGTCATGATGCGGTGGACGGTGCCCGGCGCCAGCGGGACGACGTCGGTGCGCCCGGCGGGGATGTCCTCGGCCACCGGCAGCCGCACCGGGCCGCCGTCTGCGCCGGCGAGCTCGGCCCACCGGCCCGCGTAACCGTCCATCGCCGAGTTGTCGAAGCCGGGCAGCGGCACCTCGGCGACGACGTCGCGCGCCAGCACCCGGCCGTGCGCCTCGGCCAGGGGGACGGTCTCCTCGGGCAGGGCACGCAGCAGGGCGTTCACCGCTGCCTGGTGTTCCTCGACCGTCCGCACGGGGCACATCCTCGCCCATCGCCGCACACCCGACAGCGGCGGTGGGCGGGAGGTGCGTGCATGGCAGCGGTCGTCGTGCTGGGGCAGGTCGGCCGCGACCTGGTGCTGCGGCTCCCGGCGGTGCCGGAGGCCGGCGGCTCGGCCTCCGCCACGGGCCGCGCGGAGCTGCTCGGCGGGAAGGGGGCCAACCAGGCGGTCGCGCTCGTGCAGCTCGGTGTCCCGGTGGCGCTGGTCGGCGTCGTCGGGGACGACACCGCGGGGAGGGACGTGCTGGCGCAGGCGGCAGCCGACGGCATCGACGTCTCCTGCGTCGTTCCGCGGCCGGGCACGCCGACCGCGCTCCTGCTGGACCTGGTCGAGGACGGCGGCCGGCGACGGCTGGTGGAGGACGTCCCGCCCGGTGCGCTGCTCACCCCCGCCGACGTGGGCGCCGCCGGGGGGACGGTCGCGGGCTGCCAGGTGCTGAGCCTCCAGCTGCAGCAACCGGGCGCGGCCGTGCGCGCGGCGCTGGAGCGGGTACCCCGGACGGCGCTCGTCGTGGCCGACGGGGCACCGGAGGACGAGGCGACCCGGAACGCGGTGCTCGGGCGCGCGGACGTCGTCCGGGCCGACGCCGCCGAGGCCGAGCTCCTGGTGGGCCGGCGGCTGTCCGGGCTGGACGACGCGCGGGACGCCGCCGCGCGGCTGCTCGCGGCGGGTCCCCGGCTGGTGGCGCTGGCGGTCGGCGAGCAGGGCGACCTGGTGGCGTGGCGCGCAGGCCCCGCGCCCGGTGCGGCAGCGGGGATCGGGGAGGTCGACCCGGCGTGGACCGACGGCGAGCTGCTCGTGCCGCGGCTGGGCGGCCCACCGGTCGACCCCACCGGTGCCGGGGACGTCTGGGTAGCCGCGCTCGTCGCGGCGCTGCGCGGCCGGGGCGGTCCGGAGGAGGCAGCGTGGCTCGGCGCCGCGGCGGCGGCCTCGACGGTGGCGCACGCAGGAGGCCGGCCGGCGCTGGACCCGGCGGCGCTGGCCGAGGTGATCGACCGGGAGCGCGACCGGCACGGCGCCCGGTTATCGTCCGGTCGTGGCTGAGATCGACCGGATGCTCGAGACGAACGCGGCCTGGGCGGGGCAGGCCCCCGGGCTCGGTGGGCCGGCACGCCCCTCCCGGGGCGCGGCCGTGGTGGCGTGCATGGACGCCCGGATGGACGTCTACCGGCTGCTGGGGCTGGTGCCGGGTGAGGCGCACGTCATCCGCAACGCCGGCGGTGTGGTGACCGACGACGTGCTGCGCTCGCTCGCCATCTCCCAGCACGTGCTCGGCACCCGCGAGGTGGTGCTGGTGCACCACACCCGTTGCGGCCTGGCCGGGGCCGACGAGGCCGCCTTCGCCGACCAGGTCGAGCAGGCGACCGGGCAGCGCCCGCCGTGGCCGATGCGCGCCTTCGCCGACGTCGAGGAGGACGTCCGGGAGTCGATGCGGCTGGTGCGCGAGTCCCCGTACCTGCTCGCCGCCGAGGTGCGGGGAACGGTCTACGACGTCGACACCGGACGGCTGCGCACCGTCGTCTGAGCGCGGGCGGGGAGCCGCCTCGACGCTGCTGGTATCGTGCCCGGTTGGCGCGCGTGCCGGCTGGTGCCGCGCGTGCAGATCCGTCTCCCGTGCTCGGCGAGGCGATCCCACCAGCCATCCCGACGACGACGGAGGACGCGCGCCGTGCGCACGTACACGCCCAAGCCCGGCGAGGTCGCCCGGGCCTGGCACGTCATCGACGCCACCGATGTGGTGCTCGGTCGACTGGCCAGCCAGACCGCGCAGCTCCTGCGCGGCAAGCACAAGCCCCAGTACGCCCCGCACGTGGACGTCGGCGACTTCGTCGTCATCGTCAACGCCGGCAAGGTCGCCCTGACCGGGTCCAAGCGGGACGACAAGCTCGCCTACCGGCACTCCGGCCACCCGGGTGGTCTCAAGACCATCAACGTGGGTGACCAGCTGCGCACGCACCCCGACCGCGTCATCGAGCGCGCCATCAAGGGCATGCTCCCGCACAACACGCTGGGTCGGCAGATGCTGAAGAAGCTCAAGGTCTACGCCGGCCCGGAGCACCCGCACGCCGCGCAGCAGCCCCAGACCTACGAGATCAAGCAGGTGGCCCAGTGACCAGCGCACTGACCGTGACCGACGCCGAGGGGCGTCCGGTGCAGACCGTCGGCCGTCGCAAGGAGGCCGTCGTCCGCGTGCGGCTGCTCCCCGGCACCGGCCAGTTCAAGCTCAACGGCCGCACCCTCGAGGAGTACTTCCCGAACAAGGTGCACCAGCAGCTCATCCGTGAGCCGTTCGTGACCCTCGAGAAGGCCGAGCAGTACGACGTCGTCGGCCTCCTCAAGGGTGGCGGCGTCACCGGGCAGGCCGGCGCGCTGCGCCTCGCCATCGCCCGCGCCCTCATCGAGGTGGAGGCCGAGGACCGCCCGGCCCTCAAGAAGGCCGGCTTCCTGACCCGCGACCCGCGGGTCAAGGAGCGCAAGAAGTACGGGCTCAAGAAGGCCCGCAAGGCGCCCCAGTACTCCAAGCGCTGACGGTACGGCGGCGTCGTCCATGGGGGGGAGACTCTTCGGGACCGACGGCGTCCGGGGTCGGGCCAACTCCGACCTCACGCCGGAGTTGGCCCTCTCGGTGGCACGTGCCGCCGCAGGAGTGCTCGCCGACCGCGACGGGACCTCGCGTCCCGTCGCGGTCGTCGGCCGCGATCCCCGCGCCAGCGGGGAGATGCTCGAGGCCGCGGTCGTCGCGGGTCTCGCGAGCGCCGGAGCCGAGGTCCTCCTCGCCGGGGTCGTGCCGACCCCGGCGCTGGCCTGGCTGACCGGCCGCAGCGGCGCCGACCTCGGCGTCATGATCTCGGCCAGCCACAACCCGATGCCCGACAACGGCATCAAGCTGTTCAGCCGCGGTGGGCACAAGCTGCCCGACGTTCTCGAGGCCGCCATCGAGCGGACCGTCACCTCCGGCTCCTCCGACGGGCACCGCCCCACCGGGAGCTCCATCGGCCGCGTCAGCGCGCTCGCCGACGGCACCGACGCCTATGTCGAGCACCTGCTCTCGACCGTCGACCGTCCGCTGAGCGGGGTCTCGGTCGTCGTGGACGCCGCGCACGGCGCGGCTGCGGCCGCCGCCCCCGAGGTCTACCGGCGCGCGGGGGCCACGGTGCACGCCATCGGCTGCGAGCCCGACGGCTGGAACATCAACGACGGCGTGGGGTCCACGCACCTCGGGCTGCTGGTCGAAGCCGTCCGGGGGCGCGGCGCCGACATCGGGCTGGCCCACGACGGGGACGCCGACCGGTGCCTGGCCGTGACCGCCGACGGCGAGGTCGTGGACGGCGACGCCATCCTCGCGATCTGCGCGCTCGACCTGCACGAGCGCGGGGCGCTGAAGTCGGACACCGTCGTCGCCACGGTGATGAGCAACCTCGGCTTCCACCACACGATGCGCGACGCCGGCATCTCGGTGAGCACGACGGCGGTCGGTGACCGCTACGTGCTGGAGGCGCTGCGCGCGCACGACCTGAGCCTCGGCGGGGAGCAGAGCGGGCACCTGGTCTTCCTGGAGCACGCCACCACCGGCGACGGCCTGCTCACCGGGTTGGCCCTGCTCTCCCGGATGGCAGGCACCGGCGTCTCGCTGGCGGAGCTCGCCTCCGTGGTGCAGCGGCTGCCGCAGGTGCTGGTCAACGTGCCCGTCTCCGACCGCCTCGCGGTGGCCGCCAGCGACGAGGTCGCCGCCGCGGTCAACGCGGTGGAGGCCGAGCTCGGCGACACCGGCCGGGTCCTGCTGCGGCCCTCGGGCACCGAGCAGCTGGTCCGCGTCATGGTGGAGGCCCCCACGCAGGATCAGGCCGACGCCGTCGCGCAGCGGCTCGCGGCCGTCGTCGCCGCGGTCGGCTGACCCCACCGGCCTCACCCTTCGGAGCCGTGCCTCCGCGTGCGGGAACGGACGGGGCGCGGTCCCCGGTACCCTCGGACCAATGTGCGGCATCGTGGGATACGTCGGCCCCCAGGACGCTCTGGCCGTCGTGCTGGAGGGGCTGCGCCGGCTCGAGTACCGCGGGTACGACTCCGCGGGCATCGCCGTCGTCGCCGACGGCGCGCTGAGCTCGGCGAAGAAGGCCGGCAAGCTGGCCAACCTGGAGAAGGTGCTGGCCGACCAGCCGCTCCCGGCCGCGACGATCGGCATCGGGCACACGCGCTGGGCCACCCACGGCGGCCCCACCGACCGGAACGCCCACCCGCACGTCTCCGCTGACGGCACGGTCGCGGTGATCCACAACGGGATCATCGAGAACTTCGCCGCGCTGCGGGCCGAGTGCGAGGCCACCGGTGTGGAGTTCAGCTCGGAGACCGACACCGAGGTCGTCGCCCACCTGCTGGCCGCCGTCTACGGGTCGACGCCGGAGGGGCCCGGCCGGCTGGCCGAGGCGATGCGCGCGGTCTGCCGGCGGCTGGAGGGCGCGTTCACCCTCGTCGTCACGCACGTCGCCGAGCCCGACACCCTCGTCGCCGCCCGGCGCAGCAGCCCGCTGGTGGTCGGCATCGGGGAGGCCGGCGACGGCACCGCCGAGTACTTCCTGGGCTCCGACGTCGCCGCGTTCATCGGGCACACCAAGCAGGCGCGCGAGCTCGGCCAGGACCAGGTGGTCGAGATCGACCGCACGCGCGGGTTGACCGTCACGGACTTCTCCGGCGGGAGCGTCGAGCCCAAGGCCTACACCGTCGACTGGGACGCCGCCGCCGCCGAGAAGGGCGGCTACGACTGGTTCATGCTCAAGGAGATCGCCGAGCAGCCGCAGGCGATCGCCGACACGCTGCTCGGCCGGCTGAGCGAGGACGGCGAGCTCGTCCTCGACGAGGTGCGGCTGTCGGACCAGGAGCTCCGCGACATCGACAAGATCTTCGTCGTCTCCTGCGGCACCAGCTACCACGCCGGCCTGATCGCCAAGTACGCCATCGAGCACTGGACCCGGATCCCGGTCGAGGTGGAGGTCGCCAGCGAGTTCCGCTACCGCGACCCGGTGCTGGACCGGTCCACGCTCGTCGTCGTCATCAGCCAGTCGGGCGAGACCATGGACACCCTGATGGCGCTGCGGCACGCCAAGGACCAGAAGGCCCGCGTGCTGGCGATCTGCAACGCCAACGGCTCGACCATCCCGCGCGAGTCCGACGCCGTCCTCTACACCCACGCCGGCCCCGAGATCGCGGTCGCCTCGACCAAGGCGTTCCTCGCCCAGATCGTGGCCTGCTACCTCGTCGGGCTCTTCCTGGCCCAGGTGCGCGGCGTCAAGTACGAGGACGAGATCGCCGCGATCGTCGAGGACCTGCGGCAGCTGCCCGACGCCGTGGAGCGGGTGCTCGAGCAGATGGAGCCGGTGCGCGCGCTGGGCCGGTCGCTGGCCGACGCGAACACGATTCTCTTCCTGGGCCGGCATGTCGGATTCCCGGTGGCGCTCGAGGGGGCGCTGAAGCTGAAGGAACTCGCCTACATCCACGCGGAGGGCTTCGCGGCTGGCGAGCTGAAGCACGGGCCGATCGCCGTCATCGACCAGGGCACCCCGGTCGTCGTCATCGTGCCCTCGCCGCGCAGCCGCAACTCGGTGCACGGCAAGGTCGTCTCCAACATCCAGGAGGTGCGGGCCCGCGGGGCGCGCACGATCGTGATCGCCGAGGAGGGCGACGAGGACGTCGTCCCCTTCGCCGACGAGCTGATCCGGGTGCCCCGCACGCCGACGCTCATGGCCCCGGTGGTGACGACGGTGCCGCTGCAGGTGCTGTCCTGCGAGATCGCCGACACGCGCGGCTACGACGTCGACCAGCCGCGCAACCTCGCCAAGAGCGTCACCGTCGAGTGAGTTCCCTGTTGATCAGGTGACCTGGTCGTCGGGGGTCCTGGCTCAGTGTCGACGGTGAGCCAGGACCTGCTGCGGTGAGCCAGGACGGCGGGTAGACGGCAGACTGGGCGGCGTGATTATCGGGGTGGGGATCGACGTCGTGCCGGTCGACCGCTTCGCGCGGTCGCTGACCCGGACGCCGGGGCTGCGCGATCGGCTGTTCACCCCCGACGAGCAACGCACCCCGTCGGGCGCCCCGCGGACCGGGGAGTCGCTGGCCGCGCGGTTCGCCGCCAAGGAGGCCCTCGCCAAGGCGCTGGGCGCCCCCGGTGACCTGCACTGGCACGACGCCGAGGTGACCGTCGGCGCCCACGGGCGGCCGCAGCTGGCCGTGCGCGGATCGGTGGCCGGGCGGGCCGCCCAGCTCGGCGTCACCTCGTGGCACGTCTCGCTGAGCCACGACGGCGGCATCGCCTCCGCGGTGGTCGTCGCGGAGGGCCTGACCCGGGAGGCGACATGATCGAGCTGCACACGGCTGCCGAGGTCCGCGCGGCCGAGGCCCCGCTGCTGGCCGCCCTGCCCGACGGCGCGCTCATGCAGCGCGCGGCCGCCGGCCTGGCCACCGTGTGCCTGCGGCTGCTGGGCCGCCCGTACGGCGCCCGGGTCACCGTCCTGGCGGGTGCGGGGAACAACGGGGGCGACGCGCTCTTCGCCGGCGCACGGCTCGCCGCCCGGGGGGCGCGCACGACCGCCATCCTGCTCGCACGCGACCGCGCCCACCCGGCGGCGCTCGCCGCCTTCCGCCGCGCCGGTGGCCGCACCGTCGAGGCGGCGGCGGCCGGACCGGTGCTCGACCGGTCGGACCTCGTGCTCGACGGGATCGTCGGCCTCGGCGGCTCCGGCGGGCTCCGCGAACCGGCCGCCGCGCTGGTCGATCGGGCCGCGGCGGGGCCGGCGCTGATGGTCGCCGTCGACCTGCCCAGCGGGGTGGACGCCGATACCGGTGCCATGGCCGGCGCCGCCTTCCCGGCGATGCACACGGTGACCTTCGGGGCGGTCAAGCCCGGTCTGGTCGTCGGGGCCGGCCGCGGCTCCGCCGGGCAGGTGCACCTGGTCGACATCGGGCTGGGGCCGCACCTGCCGGCGCCGTCGGCCCGGCAGCTGACCGACGCCGACGCCGCCGCCCGCCTGCCGCTCCCGGACGCCGACGACGACAAGTACTCGCAGGGGGTCGTCGGTGTCGTCGCCGGCTCGGCCACCTACCCGGGGGCCGGCGTCCTCTGCACCGGGGCGGCGCTGCGCACGCGGCCCGGGCTGGTGCGCTACGCCGGGACGGCCGCCGACGGGGTCCGGGCCGCGTGGCCGGAGGCGATCGTCACCGACGGCCGGCCGGGGGACGCCGGACGCGTGCAGGCGTGGGTGATCGGACCGGGTCTGGGCACCGGGGACGAGGCCCGCAGCGTGCTGGCCGAGGTGCTCGCCACCGACCTGCCCGTGCTCGTCGACGCCGACGGGTTGACCCTGCTGGCCGCCGAGCCGGAGCTGGTGCGCCGCCGGTCGGCTCCCACCGTCCTCACCCCGCACGACCGGGAGTTCGCCCGCTTCGGCACCGAGCCCGGCGACGACCGGATCGGGGCCACCCGCCGGCTGGCCGCGGACCTGGGGGCCGTCGTCCTGCTGAAGGGCGACGCGACCGTGGTCGCCGACCCGGACGGCACCGCCTTCGTCAACGGCACCGGCACCCCGTGGCTGGCCACCGCCGGCACGGGGGACGTGCTCTCGGGGATCGCCGGTGCGCTGCTCGCCGCGGACCTGCCCGCGGTCGAGGCGGCGGCGGTGGCCGCGCACGTGCACGGCCGGGCCGGGCAGGTCGCCGCGGCGCACGGGCCGTTCATCGCCGGCGACGTCGTCCGACACCTGCCGGAGGCGGTCGCGCGGGTGCGCGGTACCCCGTCGGCCGGCCTGCCAGACTCGGGGGCGTGACGAACGGGACCGGTGCCGAGGTGGTCGTCGACCTCGACGCGATCGCGGCGAACACCGCGGCGCTGCGCGGACGGGTCGGCCGGCCGCTGATGGCGGTGGTGAAGGCCGACGGGTACGGGCACGGCCTGGTGCCCGCGGCGCGGGCTGCGCTCGCCGGCGGCGCCGACCAGCTCGGCGTCGCCGTCGTGAGCGAGGCGCTGGACCTGCGGGCCGCGGGCGTCACCGCGCCGGTGCTGGCCTGGCTGAACGGCCCGGGTGCGGACGTCGCCGCCGCGCTCGCCGCTGACGTCGAGGTGTCGGTCAACGCCACCTGGGGCCTGGCCGAGGTGGTGGCCGCGGCTCGCGCGACCGGCCGGTCCGCCCGGCTGCACCTGTTCGTCGACACCGGGCTCTCCCGGGAAGGTGCCCCCGTCGCCGAGTGGCCCGCGCTCGTCGCCGCGGCGGTCCGGGCGGAGGCCGACGGGGATGTCGTGGTCACCGGGCTGTGGAGCCACCTCGCCTACGCCGACGCCCCGGACCACCCGACCATCGGCGCGCAGGTGCGGGTGTTCGAGGAGGCGGTCGCGGTCGCCCGGGCGGCCGGGCTCACCGACGCCCGCCGGCACCTGGCCAACTCGGCGGCGACGGTCGCGCTGCCCGGCACCTGGTACGACATGGTGCGCCCCGGCGTCGCCGTCTACGGGCTGGACCCGCTCGGCGGGGACGCCGCCGACCACGGGCTGCGGCCGGCGATGACGGTGCGCGCCCGCGTCGCGCTGACCAAGCGGGTCCCCGCCGGCGCGGGCGTCTCCTACGGCCACACCTACGCGACCGCGGCCGAGACCACGCTGGCCCTGGTGCCCGCCGGCTACGCCGACGGGGTGCCGCGGGCCGGGGGCAACACCGCGCCCGTCCTTGCGGCGGGGAAGCAGCGGACCATCGCCGGGCGGGTGTGCATGGACCAGTTCGTCCTCGACGTCGGGGACGACCCGGTCGCCGCCGGTGACGAGGTGGTCCTCTGGGGGCCGGGGGACGCGGGGGAGCCCACCGCCCAGCAGTGGGCGGACGCCGTCGGCACCATCCACTACGAGCTGGTCACCCGGATCGGCGGCCGGTTCGCCCGCCGCTACGTCGGGTCGGCGGGGGCGGTCTGATGGCCCGCAGGCGGCCGCAGCCGCCCCGGCGCGCGGCCGAGCACCCGAAGGGGCGCACCGCCGGTGTGGTCGGTGCCGTCGTCGGGCTGGCCGCCGCGGGCACCGCCGCCGGCGTCGCCCTCAGCCGCGTCGCGGCCCGCCGGGTGCGCGCCGCCGAGCTGGGCCCCGCGGCGGACGTGGCGACGGCGCTGGCCGAGAGCCGGCTGCGCCAGGTCGACCCCATGGGCGCCGGGGCGCGGCCGGCCGACCGCACCGCGCTGGTGCAGGCCGACGACGGCGTGCTCCTCGCGGTCGAGGAGATCGGCCCCCGCGACGCGCCGCTGACCGTCGTCTTCGTGCACGGCTACACGCTGTCGATGGCGTCGTGGGCGTTTCAGCGCCGCACCCTCGGCGCGGAGCTCGCCACCGGGAACGGGCACCGCCCGCAGGCCCGCCTGGTCTTCTTCGACCAGCGGGGTCACGGCTCGTCCGGCCGCGGTGCACCGGAGCACTCCACCATCGACCAGCTGGCCCGCGACCTGCTCGCGGTCCTGGACGCCCGCGCGCCCCGGGGCCCGGTGGTCCTGGTGGGGCACTCGATGGGCGGCATGACGGTCATGGGGCTCGCAGCGCTGCGGCCCGAGCTGTTCGGCACGCGGGTGCGGGGTGCCGCGCTGCTCTCCACCTCCAGCGGGAACCTCGCCGACCTGAGCTTCGGGCTGCCCGAGATGCTCACCCGCGTGCGCGCCGCGGTGCTCCCGGTCGCCGCGTGGACCATGCGGCACCGGCCCTCGTTCGCCGAGCGCACCCGCCGGGTGGCGGCCGACCTGGTGTCGGCGGCGACCAAGGCGCTCTCGTTCGGCTCGTCCGACGTGGACCCGGCCCTGGTGCGCTACGTCGACGCGATGATCGCGGGCACGCCGGTCGACGTCATCGCCGAGTTCTACCCGGCGCTGGCCGGCCTCGACGAGACCGGCCGGCTGGAGCCGCTGCGCCGGGTCCCCACCCTCGTGCTGACGGGTGACCGGGACACGATGATCCCGCAGGAGCACAGCGAGCTCATCGTCGAGCGGCTCACGCAGACCGGGGAGAACGCCGTCGAGTACGTGGTCGTGCCCGGCGCCGGGCACATGGTGCTCCTGGAGCAGCCCGACGAGGTGAGCCGGGCGATCGCCGGACTGCTCCGCCGCGTGGCGGCCGGGGCGGACGTCGGCGCGACGAGCTGACCCGGCCGCCCGGGCGGGTCCGCCGCCGCGGCTAGGGTGCGGGGGTGGCCGCTCCCCGCCCGCCCCGGCTCGACGCCGCCGCCGACGAGGTGGCCCGCACCGCGGCGGCCTCGCCCGGCTGGGCGGCCCTCGCGGAGACCGCCCGCTCCTGCGTGGCCTGCCCCGAGCTGGCCGCGGCCCGGCAGCACGTGGTCGTCGGGGACGTGCCGCGCACCGGCCGTCCGCGCTTCGTGCTGGTGGGCGAGGCGCCCGGTGCGACCGAGGACGAGACCGGCCGGCCGTTCGTCGGGAAGTCGGGTGCGCTGCTGGACCAGCTCCTCGCCGAGGCCGGTCTCGACCGCGGGCAGGCGGCGGTGCTCAACGTGGTCAAGTGCCGGCCCCCCGGCAACCGCACCCCGAGGGCGCCGGAGGTGGCGCGGTGCAGCGGCTGGCTGCGCCGCCAGCTGGAGCTGCTCGGCAGCCCCGTCGTCGTCGCCCTGGGGCTCTCCTCGGCCAAGTGGTTCCTCGGCCCGCGCACCGTCCTGGCCGCCGTCCGCGGCCGCCCGCACGAGGTCGACGGCCGCGCCGTCTGGGCGACCTACCACCCGTCGGCCGCTATCCGGTTCGGCCCGAACGGCGCCCCGCGCGCCGGGTTGCTCGCCGACCTGACCGCCGTCGCCGGCTCGCTGGAGGAGCACGCGTGAAGCGCGAGCACGTGCTGCCCGATCCGGCCGACACCCACGCCCTGGGCGAGGCGCTGGCGGCCCTCGCCCGCCCCGGTGACCTGCTGGTGCTGGTCGGCCCGCTCGGCGCGGGCAAGACCGCCCTCACCCAGGGCATCGGCGCGGGTCTCGGCGTCCGGGAGCCGGTCACCTCGCCCACGTTCGTCATCGCCCGGGTGCACCGCGGCGGCCGCATCCCGCTGGTGCACGTCGACGCCTACCGGCTCGGCGGGCACGCCGACGTCGACGATCTCGACCTCGATGCCTCGACCGACGAGTCGGTGACCGTCGTCGAGTGGGGGCAGGGGCTGGTCGAGCAGCTGGCCGACGAGCACCTGGAGGTGCGGCTGGACCGGCGCGACGACGACGTCCGCACGGCCCTGCTGGTGCCGCACGGTCCGGGGTGGGCCGCCCGGCTCGACGGGGGCTGAAACGGGCGGCGCCGCACCGGGGCGGGTGGCAGGATCCGCGACCGTGACCCCTCCTGGCGCGCCGCCGGCGCCGTACCGCACGGTCGTGGCCGACGGGCTGCCCGAGCTGGACCAGCGGCTGTCGCGCGAGCTCGACGCGTTCAACGCCGCCGCGACCGACGGCGTGGCGCCGGCGCGGGAGCTGACCGTGCAGGTCCTCGACGCCTCGGGGGAGCTCGCCGCCGGCCTGAGCGGCTGGACGTGGGGTGTGGCCGCGGGCATCGGCATGACGTGGGTGCGCGAGGACTCCCGCGGCGACGGCCTGGGCGCCGGCCTGCTGGCGGGCTTCGAGGGCGAGGCGCGGGCACGCGGGTGCACCCACGTGTTCGTCACCTCGTTCACCTTCCAGGCGCCGGGCTTCTACGCGCGGCACGGCTACCGCGAGATCTTCCGGTGGGAGGGCGTGCCCACACCGGGCGCCGCCGACGTGCACCTCCGGAAGGAGCTGTGAGCCCGGGCCTGCCCGTCGTGGAGCTGGTCGCGCTGGGCCCGGCGGCGTTACGCGCGCTCGCCGACGGCGACCTCGTCGCGGCCGAGGCGGCGGCGCCGGTGCTGCTGAGCCCGTACCTCGCCGGGCCGGAGTGCCGCTGGGTGTGGGGGGTCCGCGCCGAGCAGGTGGTCGCAGACCCGGCCAGCGCGCGGTGGATCACCCGGGTGGTGCGCGACCGCGGACGGGGCCTGACGGTGGGCCAGGCGGGCTTCCACGGGCCGCCCGATGCCGCCGGCATGGTCGAGGTCGGCTACTCCACCGACCCTCTGCACCGGCGGCAGGGGTACGCCCGGGCGGCGCTGCGCGCCCTGCTGGCGTGGGCGGCCGAGGAACCGGCGGTCACCACCGTGCGCGCATCCGTGGCCCCGGCGAACACCGCCTCCCGGGACCTGGTGCTCGCCGAGGGCTTCGTCGCCGTGGGGGAGCAGGTCGACGAGGAGGACGGCCTGGAGATCGTCTACGAGGTCCCAGCCGGCGTTCGCCTACGCTGATCGGTCGTGCTGGTCCTCGCGCTCGACACCGCCACCCCGACGCTCGTCGCGGGGCTCGCGCGGTGGACCCCCGACGGCGGCGCCGAGGTGCTCGCCGAGCGCGCCGTCCCCTCGGGCACGAAGCACGCCGAGTTGCTCACCCCGGCGATCCAGGGTGCGGTCGCCGACGCGGGGCTCGCGCTGGGCGACGTCGAGGCCGTGGTCACCGGGCTGGGCCCCGGACCGTTCACCGGGCTGCGGGTGGGTGTGGTCACCGCCGCCGCGATCGCCGACGCCCGCGGGCTGCCGGTGGTCGGCGTCTGCTCCCTCGACGCGATCGGGAGCGGGGCGCGCACGGTGGTGACCGACGCCCGCCGCAAGGAGGTCTACTGGGCCGCCTACGACGACGCCGGCCGGCGGGTCGAGGGCCCGGGGGTGGTGCGGCCCGAGGAGTTCGGCCGGGGCGGCCCGTTCGTCGGCGACCCGGCGTTCGCCGAGCGGCTCGGTGGGGTGGTGACGCCGGCGGAGGTGACCACCGCGGGCCTGCTCCGCGCGGCCACCGCGCAGCTCGCCGACCCGGTAGGGGCACCGCTGGTGCCGCTGTACCTGCGCCGGCCCGACGCGGTGCCGCCGACGTCGGTCAAGGCCGTGACGCGGTGAGCCGGCTACGGCCGATGACGCTCGCCGACCTGCCCGCGGTCATGGGGCTGGAGGAGGAGCTCTTCGCCCCTGACACGTGGACGGCGGCGATGTACCGCGACGAGCTGGCCCGCCCCGACACCCGCCACTACCTGGTGGCCGAGGACGAGGCCGGGGTCGTCGGGTACGCCGGGCTGATCGCCTACGACGACGAGGCGCACGTGGCCACCATCGGGGTGACCGGCGCGCGGCAGGGGGAGGGCATCGGCGCCCGGCTGCTCGACGCGCTGCTCGCCGAGGCCGACCGGCGCGCGGTCCCGGTGGTGCTGCTGGAGGTGCGGGCGGACAACGAGACGGCGCAGGGGCTCTACCGCCGGCGCGGGTTCGCCGAGATCGGCCGGCGGCGCGGCTACTACCAACCGAGCGGCACGGACGCCGTGGTCATGAAGCGGGAGCGGACAGGGGCGTGAGCATCGCAGCGAGGCGGTCGTCGACAGTGAGTGAGCATCGCAGCGAGGAACGAGCGAGGAGCGGAGCGACCGCGGAGACGGCCTGGGCATGGGAGCGAGGAGCGGAGCGCCCCGCGGGAGCGACATGTGGCGGAGGGACGCCGTGAGCGAGCCGCTGGTCATCGGGTTCGAGACTTCCTGCGACGAGACCGGCGTGGGCATCGTCCGCGGGCACACGCTGCTGGCGGACGCGCTGGCCACCTCGATGGAGGAGCACGAGCGCTTCGGCGGCGTCGTCCCCGAGATCGCCTCCCGCGCGCACCTGGAGGCGATGGTGCCGACGGTGCACCGGGCGCTGGCCGAGGCCGGTGTCCGCGCCGCCGACGTCGACGCCGTGGCGGTGACCAGCGGCCCCGGCCTGACCGGCGCGCTGCTGGTCGGGGTCGCGGCCGCCAAGGCGTACGCACTGGCGCTGGGCAAGCCGCTCTACGGCGTCAATCACCTCGCCGCGCACGTCGCCGTCGACGAGCTGCAGCACGGGCCGCTGGCCGAGCCGTCGATCGCGATGCTCGTCTCCGGCGGGCACAGCTCGCTGCTGCTGGTGCCCGACCTCGCGCAGGAGGTGCAGTCGCTGGGCCGCACCATCGACGACGCGGCGGGCGAGGCGTTCGACAAGGTCGCGCGCGTGCTCGGGCTGCCGTTCCCCGGGGGCCCGCCGATCGACCGGGCGGCCCGCCAGGGCGATCCGCACGCCATCGCCTTCCCTCGCGGGCTCACCGGCCCTCGCGACCCCGCCTACGACTTCTCCTTCTCCGGCCTGAAGACCGCCGTCGCCCGGTGGATCGAGGCCCGCGAGCGCGCCGGGGAGCCGGTGCCGGTGGCCGACGTCGCGGCCTCGTTCCAGGAGGCGGTCGCCGACGTGCTCACCGCCAAGGCCGTGCGCGCCTGCCGCGACCACGGCGTCGACCACCTGGTGCTCGGCGGGGGAGTGGCGGCCAACTCGCGGCTGCGCGCGCTGGCCGAGGAGCGGTGCGCCAAGGCCGGCATCGTGCTGCGGGTGCCCAGCCCGAAGCTCTGCACCGACAACGGGGCGATGGTGGCGGCGCTGGGCTCGCGGCTGGTCGCCGCCGGGGTCGCGCCCTCCGCCCCCGACCTCGGCGCGGACAGCTCCCTGCCGATCGACGTCGTCAGCCGCTGAGGGAGGGCGGGCCGTGGCGGATGTCGTCCGCCGCTGACGCTCGGACGGGTTGAGCCGTGTGGGCGCCCGTGAGGCCGCATCGTGGCGCGGCTCCAGGTCGGGTGGCGCGGCTCGACCCGCCCTACGTGACGTCGCAGACGAGGGCGGTCGGGGCGCCGTCGACCCGGGTGACGACGACCGTCGCCGCCCCGCTGCCGGGGCCGCGGAGCTGCCGGGCCAGGGTCTCCGGCTCGATCGCCGAGCCGCGCTTCTTGACCACGACCCGGCCGACGCCGTGCCCGCGCAGCAGCGCCTTGAGCTTCTTGAGGTTGAACGGCAGCACCTCGTCGACCCGGTAGGAGCTCACCCACGGGCTCCCGACCGCGGGACCGTCCGAGGTGAGGTAGGCGATCGTCGGGTCGACGAGGGTCGCGCCCAGGTCGGCGGCGACGAGGGAGACCAGGCCCGAGCGGATGACCGCGGGGTCGGGCTCGTGCAGCCAGGCCCGCACCGGCCCGGCCGGTGCCGGCCCGGGATCGGCGTCCGCGGTCAACTCGTGGAACTCGCCGTCGCGGACGACGGTCGCCCGGCGCCAGGTCGCCGACACCGCGCCGCCCCACAGCAGCGCCTCGACGATCGAGCCGCCGACCGACACCCACTCGGCCTCGACTCCGTCGGGCACCCGGTCGTGGTCCAGCCCGGGGGCCACCTTCACCACCGACGTCGGCACCTTGGCGAGGAGTTCCGCGACGGTCGACCACGGCGGCGACCAGCGGTCGGGGTCCAGCAACCGCCGCCCGCCGGCCCGCCGGGCGGGGTCCAGGACGGCGGCGCCGCACCCGGCCACCTCGCCGCCGCGCGCGGCGGCCACCAGCTCCACGGCGTCGCCGGCCACCACCCAGACGTCGTCGGCGACGCCCAGCGCCTCGGCGTTGGCGGCGGTCAGCTCCCGGGCCACCGGGTCGACGTCGACGGCGAGCACCCGGGCGCCCGCGCGGGCCAGCGCGATCGTGTCGGTGCCCGCGGCGCACCCGAGGTCGGCGACGGAGTCGGCGCCCCCGGCGAGCAGCCGGGCCGCGCGCCGGGCGGCCAGTTCCGGGCGCCCGGCCTGCTCGAGGGTGTCGCCGGTGAACAGCATCCGGTCGGCGTCGGCCCCGAACGTCGCCCGTGCGTTCTGCCGCTGCCGGGCGATGCCCCACGCCGGCCCGGCGAGGTCGGTACCCACCTCGGCGCGCAGCCGCGTCAGCGCGGCCACCGCATCGACCCCCTCGGCCAGCAGCGCCGCCGCGCGCGCCAGCGCCGCCGCACCCTCCGGGGTCGTCAGCGCGCGCAGCTGGCGCACCGTCTCGGCGGTCTGCTCCTCGGATGGCCGGTCCACCGGCACAGCGTGGCGTACGGGCTGGTCCGGTCCGACGTCACCCACCCCGGCGACCGGGTTGAGCGGCTGGCACTCTCCTGGGTAGAGTGCCAAGCGACACGGGCTGGCGCCCGACCCCCGCGACGGCGGGTGCCCGACCTCGTGCCACAGCATCGAACATCCCTGCCGTCCGACACCGAAGGGGGCGTCACCGACGTGACGACCGCTACCAAGGTCAGCATCAAGCCGCTGGAGGACCGGGTCGTGGTCCAGGCCAACGAGGCCGAGACCACCACCGCCTCCGGTCTGGTCATCCCGGACACCGCCAAGGAGAAGCCCCAGGAGGGCACCGTCGTCGCCGTCGGCCCCGGCCGCATCGACGACAACGGCAACCGCGTGCCGCTCGACGTGAACGTCGGCGACGTGGTCATCTACTCCAAGTACGGCGGCACCGAGGTCAAGTACGCCGGCGAGGAGTACCTGGTGCTCTCCGCCCGCGACCTGCTCGCCGTCGTGAGCAAGTGACCTTCGCAGGTCACTAGCTCCACGCAGTACTCCGACCGCCCCGGCGGCCCGAACACCGGGTCCCGGGGCGGTCGTCTTTCGCCCTGCACTGACTGATCGGAAGGGCCCATGGCCAAGATCATCAAGTTCAACGAGGACGCCCGCCGAGCCCTGGAGCGCGGCGTCGACAAGCTCGCCGACGCAGTCAAGGTGACGATCGGCCCGCGCGGCCGCAACGTCGTCATCGACAAGAAGTTCGGCGCCCCCACCATCACCAACGACGGTGTCACCATCGCCCGCGAGGTCGACCTAGAGGACCCGTACGAGAACCTCGGCGCCCAGCTGGCCAAGAACGTCGCCACCAAGACCAACGACGTCGCCGGTGACGGCACCACGACGGCGACCGTGCTCGCCCAGGCGCTGGTGCACGAGGGCATGCGCAACGTCGCCGCCGGTGCCAACCCGATGGCGCTGGGCCGCGGCATGCGCGCCGCCGTCGACGCCGTGCACGCCGCGCTCGACGCCGCCGCCATCCCGGTGGAGAAGCGCGAGGCCATCGCCGAGGTCGCCACCATCTCCGCGCAGGACGCCGAGGTCGGCGAGCTGATCGGCGAGGCGATGGAGCGCGTCGGCAAGGACGGCGTCATCACCGTCGAGGAGAGCAACACCCTCTCCACCGAGCTCGACGTCACCGAGGGCGTCCAGTTCGACAAGGGCTACCTCTCGCCATACTTCGTCACCGACCCCGAGGCCATGGAGGCCGTCCTCGAGGACGCCCTCGTGCTGCTCGTCAGCGGCAAGATCAGCGCGCTGGCCGACCTGCTGCCGCTGCTGGAGAAGGTGCTCTCGACCGGTGGCCGCCCGCTGCTGATCGTCGCCGAGGACGTCGAGGGCGAGGCGCTGTCCACCCTGGTCGTCAACTCCATCCGCAAGACCGTCAAGGTCGTCGCGGTGAAGTCGCCGTTCTTCGGCGACCGGCGCAAGGCGTTCATGACCGACCTCGCCGTCGTCACCGGCGGCCAGGTGGTCAGCGAGGACGTCGGCCTCAAGCTGGACCAGGTCGGCCTCGAGGTGCTCGGCACCGCGCGGCGGGTCACCGTCACCAAGGACGAGACCACCATCGTCGACGGCGGCGGCACCTCGCAGGCCATCGGCGACCGCGTGGCGCAGATCCGCCGCGAGATCGACGCGACCGACTCCGACTGGGACCGCGAGAAGCTGCAGGAGCGGCTGGCCAAGCTGGCCGGCGGCATCGGCGTCATCCGGGTCGGCGCGGCCACCGAGGTCGAGCTCAAGGAGCGCAAGCACCGCATCGAGGACGCCATCGCCGCCACCCGCGCGGCGGTGGAGGAGGGCGTGATCCCCGGCGGTGGGTCGGCCCTGGTGCACGCTGCGAGCGCGCTGGAGTCGCTGTCGCTGGAGGGCGACGAGCTCACCGGTGCCCGTGCGGTGCGCACGGCGCTGGACGCCCCGCTGGTGCAGATCGCCGAGAACGCGGGCTTCGAGGGTCGCGTCGTCGTCGCCAAGGTGCGCGAGGCCGGTGCCGGTCAGGGCTTCAACGCCGCGACCGGCGAGTACGGCGACCTCGCCGCGCAGGGCGTCATCGACCCGGTGAAGGTCACCAAGGCCGCGCTGGGCAACGCCGTCTCGATCGCGGCGATGGTCCTGACCACCGACTCCGCCGTCGTCGAGGCGCCGGAGGAGGAGCACGACCACGGCGCCGGTGGGCACCACACCCACGGTCACTCGCACGGGCACGGGCACTCGCACTGAGCCGTGCCGCCGCTGATGATCAGGTGACCTGATCACCGGGGGTCCTGGCTCACGATCGACGGTGAGCCAGGACCGGCGCACCCCGCCCGGGTCCGGGCCGGGCCCTGTAAGCGCTGGACGGGGCCCTCTCGCGTGCTCGTGGGGAGTTACACCCCGGCGGCGACGGCGGCCGGCTCGGCGGCGATCAGCCGGGCCCGCTCCTCCTCGCTCATGCCGCCCCAGACGCCGTAGGGCTCGCGGACGGCCAGCGCGTGCTTCAGGCACGCGTCGACGACGGGGCAGCGCGAGCAGACGGCCTTGGCCGCGGACTGCCGCCGCGCCCGGGCCGGCCCGCGCTCCCCGTCGGGGTGGAAGAAGAGGGACGTGTTCTCGCCACGGCAGGCGCCGTGGAGCTGCCAGTCCCAGACCTCGGCCACGGGCGTCGGGAGTCTGCGGATGTCGGCCATGTCTCCTCCAGGACTCGGTAGAGCCGGAGGGGGCTGTCCGGCTGCAAGGGGCCCGGTGCCCTCGCCGTCCCACGTCCAAACACAGCCGATTCGCAACTTTTGCCCCGTGTGCGGTGCGTCACCTGGTCACCGGGCCGCTCACCCCCCGGGGTGAGGGCGTCTGTTCCGCCGCCGGGGAGTCGATCACTGTGGCTCCAGGTCGTGCTGACGTCCGGGAGGGGGAGCTACCCGGACCGGCTGCGCGACCCGCGCGGAGGTGGAGGGCCCACGAGGGCCCTCCACCCGAGCGACACCCGGCCGGGTGCCTTCCCGGCCGGTGGGGGGACCCGTCCGCCGAGCGGCCGGGAGGAGCGAGGAGCTGGCGTGATCGACGACAGGATGCGCGCACCCGTGCACGGCGCGACCGTGTGGGTGTACGACGAGCGACGGCGGGTCCGGGACGACGTCGCCTCACGGCTGGTCGCCCTGCCCTTCGTCGGCCGGGTCGAGGTGGTCGGTGACGCGCAGTCGCTGATGGCCCGTCTGGCCACCCGCACGCCCGACGTCCTGGTCGTCGGCACGCAGCGGGCCGTCGACACCGGGCTGTCCGCCGCCACGCAGGCGCTCCGGTCGCACCCGGGGCTGCCGGTGCTGGTTCTCGGCGCACCCGACGACGCCGACAGCGTCCGGGCCGCCGTGGCCTTCGGCGCCCGCGGCTACCTGCGGTGGGACGCGACCGCCATCGAGATGGGCCTCGGCCTCTCCCGGGCCGGGCTGCGGGCCGACGGCCGGATCCCGCAGCAGCCGACCGCGCCGGCGCCCGCGTGGAGCGGTGCCGCCCCGCTGGCGGGCTCCGCGCCCACCACGGTGCGCTCGACCGTGCGCGACTCCGCCCCGGCCGTGGCGCTGTCCATGCGCGAGATGCAGGTGCTCACCGGGATGAGCCAGGGCAAGAGCAACGCCCAGATCGGCCGGGAGCTCTACCTGTCCGAGGACACCATCAAGACCCACGCCCGCCGGCTGTTCCGCAAGCTGGGCGCCAAGGACCGCGCCGAGGCGGTGGCCACCGGCTTCCGCCGCGGCATCATGACCTGAGCGGTCACCGACCGACGAACGCATGCCGAGGGCCGTCCCCCGAACCGGGAGACGGCCCTCGGTGCGTCGCCGTCCGCCTGCGGGCCGTGCGGTGTTCGAGGGACGACGGACGCGCTCAGCGCAACCGGGGGACGGCCACCTGGTCGCGGTGTGGTGCAGGGTCGGTCCGAGTGGGGCCCGGAGGGTTCCGCGTAGGGACGACGGACGCGCTCAGCGCAACCGGGGGACGGCCACCTGGCCGCGGTGTCGTCCGGAGGACGACGAAGAACTCAGTCGTCGCGGGCGTGGCGGCCGGTGCGCCCGCCGCTGGGCTCGTCCCGCTCGGCCAGCGCCGCGATGCCGTCGGCGTACCCGCTGGCGTAGTCCCAGCTGACGTAGTCGTCCGGGTTCGGGTCGAAGGGCGGCTCGTGCCGGCCGGTCTGCCCCTCGTCGAGCAGTTGGCGCAGGTTGGCCTGCATCAGCGCCCAGTCGACGTGGTGCTCCTCCTCGCAGTCGGGGCAGTCGACCACGATGCCCTTGATGCCGGTCGGCTCGAGCAGGGTGCGGAAGACCTCGAGCTCGGCCAGGTCGTCGAGCACCCCGGCGCGCTCCTCCATCGTGAGCGGCGGAGGGGCTGGCCCGTCGGCCGGGCCGAAGTCCGGCCCGAAGGCGTCGTCGAACGGAGACACGGTCACACGGTAGCCGTCGAGCGGGCGGAGCACCGCCCCCTCCGTGCCGCCGCCTACGATCAGGCCAGGTCCCGCGCGCCAGCGAGGTGTGTCGACCGGTGTCCGACCCGAACCGCGCCGAAGGGTGGCCGCGCACATGCAGCCCGACTCCGTGCCCGAGCTGCCGGCGAAGTTCGCCCGGCTCGGGCTCACCTACGACGACGTCCTGCTCGTGCCCGGGGCGTCCGACGTCGTCCCGGCCGAGGTGGACACCAACAGCCGGGTGACCCGGCGGATCACCCTGGCGGTGCCGCTGCTGTCCAGCGCGATGGACACCGTGACCGAGGCGCGCATGGCGATCGCCATGGCCCGCGTCGGCGGCATGGGCGTGCTGCACCGCAACCTCTCCGCGGAGGAGCAGGCCGGCCAGGTCGACCTGGTCAAGCGGTCGGAGGCCGGAATGGTCACCAACCCGGTCACCTGCTCGCCGGAGAACACGCTCGCCGAGGTCGACGCGCTCTCGGCCCGCTACCGCATCTCGGGGGCGCCGGTCGTCGACGCCGACGGGGTCCTGCTCGGCATCGTCACCAACCGCGACATGCGGTTCGAGACCGACATGAACCGGCTCGTGCGCGACGTCATGACGCCGATGCCGCTGGTCACCGCCCCGGTGGGCGTCGACCCGGAGACCGCCCTCGGCCTGCTCTCCCAGCACAAGATCGAGAAGCTGCCGCTGGTCGACGAGTCCGGCCGGCTGCGCGGGCTGATCACCGTCAAGGACTTCGTGAAGCGCGACCAGTTCCCGCTCTCCACGAAGGACGCCGACGGGCGCCTGGTCGTCGGCGCCGCCCTGGGCGTCGGCGAGGACGCCTACAAGCGCGCCGGGCTGCTGGTCGAGGCCGGTGTCGACGTGCTCGTGGTCGACACCGCGCACGGCCACCAGCGGGCGGTGCTGGAGATGGTCGCGCGGGTGAAGCAGGACTTCGGTGGCGACGGCGGGCTGGAGGTCGTCGGCGGCAACGTCGCGACCCGCGCCGGCGCACAGGCCCTGATCGACGCCGGGGTGGACGCGGTGAAGGTCGGCGTGGGCCCCGGGTCCATCTGCACGACCCGCGTGGTCGCCGGTGTGGGCGTGCCGCAGATCAGCGCCATCTACGAGGCCTGGCTCGCGGCCGGCCCGGCCGGGGTCCCGGTCATCGCCGACGGCGGGTTGCAGTACTCCGGTGACATCGCCAAGGCGCTCGTCGCCGGGGCCGACACCGTGATGATCGGTGGGCTCTTCGCCGGGGTCGAGGAGGCCCCGGGCGAGCTGGTCTTCATGAACGGCAAGCAGTACAAGACCTACCGCGGCATGGGCAGCCTCGGCGCCATGCAGAAGCGCGGCAACCAGTCGTTCAGCCGCGACCGCTACTTCGCCGACGACGTCCTCTCCGACGACAAGCTCGTCCCCGAGGGCATCGAGGGCCAGGTGCCCTACCGGGGGGCGCTGTCCGGCGTCGCCCACCAGCTCGTCGGCGGCCTGCGCGCCTCCATGGGCTACGCCGGTGCCGGCACCGTCGCCGAGCTCAAGGAGCGCGGGCAGCTGACCCGGATCACCTCCGCCGGGCTGGTGGAGAGTCACCCCCACGACATCCAGATGACCGCCGAGGCACCGAACTACCGGGGGCGTTGAGCATGAACGCGCGCGACACCGTCGACATCGGCCTCAACCGCTTCGCCCGCCGGGGCTACGACCTCGACGAGGTCTCCATCGTGCCCTCGCGGCGGACCCGCGACGTCGACGACGTCTCGACCGCCTGGCAGATCGACGCCTTCCGGTTCGACATCCCGCTGGTGACCAGCCCCAGCGACGCCGTCGTCAGCCCGGCGACGGCGATCGCCGTCGGGCGGGCCGGTGGCCTCGGCGTGCTCAACGGCGAGGGCCTGTGGACCCGCTACGACGACCCGACGGACGTGTACCGCCGGATCGCCGCGGCGGCCGCGGCCGGCGCCCCGCCCGTGGCGTTGCTGCAGGAGGTCTACGCCGAGCCGGTGAAGACCGACCTCATCACCGCCCGCATCAAGGAGATGGGCGAGGCCGGCGTCACCACGGCGATCCGCATCTCCCCGCAGCACACCGAGCAGCTCGCGCCCGCGGCGCTCTCGGCCGGGGTGGACCTGCTGGTCATCCAGGGCACGATCGTCTCGGCCGAGCACGTGACCAGCCAGGGTGACGCGCTCAACCTCAAGGAGTTCATCGCCGACCTCGACGTCCCGGTCATCGTGGGCGGTGCGGCGAACTACACCACCGCCCTGCACCTCATGCGCACCGGCGCGGCCGGCGTGATCGTCGGCGTCGGCGCCGACACCTACTCGACGACCGACGCCGTCATGGGCATCCGCGTCCCACTGGCGAGCGCGATCGCCGACGCCGCCGCCGCCCGCCGCGACTACCTGGACGAGACCGGCGGCCGGTACGTGCACGTGATCGCCAACGGCCGGATCGAGACCAGCGGCGCGATCGCCCGCGCGCTGGCCTGCGGTGCCGACGCCGTCCAGCTGGGGGAGCCGCTGCGCGCCGCGGCGGAGGCGCCCGGTGGCGGGGTGTGGTGGGACTCGGTGGCCGCGCACCCGCGGCTGCCGCGCGGCGGCACGTCCGCGCGGATCGAGCCGGCCGGTTCGCTGGCCGACGTGCTGCTCGGCGAGGCCCGCAAGGCCGACGGGCGCACCAACCTGTTCGGTGCGCTGGCCCGCACGATGGCCAAGACCGGGTACTCCGATCTCAAGGAGTTCCAGCGCGTCGACCTCGTCATCGGGGGTGGGGCCCCCCGGGACGGGGCCCCCGGGCAGCAGAGCATCGGGGGCTGACCGCGTGGACTTCCCGACCGTCCTCGTCGTCGACTTCGGTGCCCAGTACGCCCAGCTGATCGCCCGGCGCATCCGCGAGGCCGGCGTCTACTCGGAGATCGTCTCCTCGGACGTGCCGGCCGAGGAGATCGTCGCCCGCAAGCCGGCCGCGATCGTGCTCTCCGGCGGTCCCTCGAGCGTCTACGCGCCCGAGGCCCCGCAGGTCGACCCGACGTTGTTCGAGTCCGGGGTCCCCGCGTTCGGCATCTGCTACGGCTTCCAGGCGATGGCCGCATCCCTCGGCGGCACCGTCGCCCGCACCGGTGACCGGGAGTACGGCGGCACCCCGCTGACCGTCACCACGCAGGCGCGGCTGTTCGGCGACCTGCCGGTCGAGCAGAACGTCTGGATGAGCCACGGCGACGCCGTCTCCGCCGCGCCACCCGGGTTCACCGTCACCGCCACCTCCACCGGCGCCCCGGTCGCCGCGTTCGAGGACGTCGACCGCCGGCTCGCCGGTGTCCAGTTCCACCCGGAGGTGCGGCACACCGCCCACGGGCAGACGGTGCTCGAGCACTTCCTGTTCGACATCGCCGGGCTCGAGCCGACCTGGACGATGAGCAACGTCGTCGACGACCAGGTCGTGGCGATCCGCGAGCGGATCGGCGACCGGCGGGCGCTGTGCGCGCTGTCCGGCGGGGTCGACTCCGCCGTCGCCGCGGCGCTCGTGCAGCGGGCGATCGGCGACAAGCTCACCTGCGTCTACGTCGACCACGGGCTGATGCGGGCCGGCGAGACCGAGCAGATCGAGCGCGACTTCGCCGCCACCACCGGCGCCGACCTGCGCGTGGTGGACGCCGGCGAGCAGTTCCTCGCCGCGCTCGCCGGGGTCAGCGACCCGGAGGAGAAGCGGAAGATCATCGGCCGCGAGTTCATCCGGGTGTTCGAGCAGGCGGCCACCGACGTCGTCGCCGACGCCCAGGCGCACGGCGAGACGGTCGATTTCCTGGTGCAGGGCACGCTCTACCCCGACGTCGTCGAGTCCGGCGGCGGTGCCGGGACGGCCAACATCAAGAGCCACCACAACGTGGGCGGGCTGCCCGAGGACCTCACCTTCGACCTGGTCGAGCCGCTGCGAACCCTGTTCAAGGACGAGGTGCGCGAGGTCGGCCGGCAGCTCGGCCTGCCCGACCGGCTGGTGCAGCGCCAGCCGTTCCCCGGCCCGGGGCTCGGCATACGCATCGTCGGAGAAGTCACCCGCGAGCGGCTCGACGTGCTGCGCAAGGCCGACGCCATCGCCCGCGAGGAGCTCTCCGCGGCCACGCTGGACGACGAGATCTGGCAGTGCCCGGTGGTGCTGCTGGCCGACGTCCGCTCGGTCGGGGTCCAGGGCGACGGGCGCACCTACGGCCACCCGGTCGTGCTGCGCCCGGTGTCCAGCGAGGACGCGATGACCGCCGACTGGACCCGGCTGCCCTACGACGTGCTGGCGAGGATCTCCACCCGGATCACCAACGAGGTGGAGGAGATCAACCGGGTCGCCCTCGACGTGACCAGCAAGCCGCCCGGCACCATCGAGTGGGAGTAGGAGGCACCCTTCCTCCCCACCCTTCGCAGCTCAGGGCGGGCCCCGGGAAGGGGGCCGTTCCAGCCACGTCACCTGACGCTCGGGCCGGGTCCCTGAGACGGGCCGTTCCAGCAGGTCACCGGCGCGGGCCGCGCTCCCGCAGGACGGGCGTCCCGACGCCTCAGGAGCCCACCGGCGGCATCTCGAAGACCACGAAGTAGAGCGCGACGTGAGCCAGTGCGGCGGCGCCGACCGCCGCGACGAGGACAGACGTGCCCCGCCGACCGAGGTTCGCGCCCGCGAGGCAGATCAGCAGGATCGCCGGCAGCAGCCACTTGAGCCGTCCGAAGCCGTACCAGAAGTCGTGCTCGAGCAGGAGGAAGGACTCGAGCAGCGGGAAGGCGGACAGGAGGACCACCTCCCACTGGAACGTCGAGAGCAGGCGCCCGACGATCAGCGCGACGACCAGCGCGGCGAGGAGGAATCCTCCGTAGTCCAGCACGAGGGCGTTGACGAAGCGCCAGCTCAGCAGGGGGAAGCCCTCCTGGGCGCCGGTGGCCGACCGGACCTCGGCTCGGTTCAGGAGCGCACGGAGGTAGGCGAGCGGGGTGGCGCGCGTCGTGACGAGCACGTGCGCGGTGATCAGCACGAGGGCCGTCACCATGCCGACCGCTGCGAAAAGGTTGGCCAGGAACGCCCTGTCCTTCGTCCGGTGGTGCTTGTAGAGCCCGTAGAGGGACCAACCCACGGCGGCGACGGCCCCCGTCCACGTGACGGCCGTCATGGCCGCACCGATGAGGAACGCCTGCCACCGACGTGGCCGACCCGCCCGCCTGACGAACACGACCAGGGACGCGAGGAAGACCGGCACCAGGAGTTCGTGGGACCAGTAGACGTTCATGTGGTACCAGAGCGTGCCGGTCGAGAACGTGTACATGGCCGCCCCCGTCACGGCCATGACCTTGTTCCGGGTGAGGAGGAGGACGAGGTAGGCCACCAGCGCCACGCTCGCCCCGTGGAGCAGCAGGCCGAACACCTGGCTCGCCGCATAGGTCATGCCCAGGCCGAGTGCGTTCAGAGCGAGGTGCAGGACGACGAAGTGGGTGGACGGGAACGAGGTGTACACGGTCAGCTGAGGAAGGGCCGCATTGCGCAGGAACTGCGGATCCGTGCCGATGTACGAGGCGAACTTGTGCCCGAGGATCGGGTTGCTGCCGTACACCTCGAGCACGTATTGGTTGTGGATCCACACGTTCGCGTTGTTCAGCCGCTGGTACGGCGTCCAACCCGAGTTCTGGATCGGGTCCATGCCCAGTGCCGGCAGGCGCAGCAGGACCGAGACGGCGAAGAGTGCGGCGATCGCGACGACGGGCCAGTAGCGGGAACAGGTGGTTCGCAACATGTGAGGCCGCGGGCGCCTTTCCATCGGGTATCGCCGGCTCAGGCGTGGGGACGTCGACCGGTCACGGAGCCGGCCGCAGGGATCGACGGGTGTGGGCGGTCGTCACCCGTTCCGACGACACCCTGTGACGGCGTTCGCGCCGCACGGCGTTCGACCGTGCTCCGACGCCGAGCGTAGGTGCGGGCCGGCCGCTGCCCGTGGATCCACGGTGACGTCTGCGGCGGTCGCGACGGCTGTGCACGGATGGACGACACGCGCCCGGGCCGACCACGGTCGCGGACGGGTCGGGTGCCCGGGCCCTCGCCGGCCGACGTGCTGGTCCCCGACCCCGGGGCTGCCCGCCGAGCACGACATGACCCCGTCACCGTGCACTCGACGCGCGGGACCCGTCCTGTCGTGATCAGGTGGACGCCGGCCGTTGACGTCGAGGATCCGGAGGACGAGTGAGCTCCTCGGCGTGGCCGCTCCTGCCGAGCCTGGGCGTGCTGGCCGCGATGGCCGTCGTCATCGTGGTGGTGGGTGTCCGCCTCACCCGGGTCGCGGACACGCTCGCCGAGCGCACCGGCCTCGGTGACGCGATCGGCGGGGCGCTGCTCCTCGGAGCCGTCACCTCGCTGCCGGGCAACGTCACCGTCCTGACCGGGGCGCTGGAGGGGGACCCGGGGTTCGCGCTGGCCAACCCGGTCGGTGGCATCGCCCTGCAGACGGTGTGGCTGGCGATCGCCGACCTGCTCTACCGGCGGGTCAACCTGGAGCACGCGGCGGCGTCGCTGCAGAACGTCCTCCAGTCGGTCCTGCTCATCGCGATGCTGGCGATCCCGGTCATCGCCTACGCCACCCCGGACCTGCGGCTGGGCTGGATCCACCCCCTGACCCTGCTGATCCCCGCCCTCTACGGCTACGGGCTGGTGCTGCTGCGGCGGATGCAGCACGAGCCCATGTGGCAGCCCAAGCACACCGACCAGACCGCGGACGGCGACGGCGACGGCGACGCGGCGGAGGACGAGGGTGACGGCGACGGCGACGGCGACGAACGCTCCACCGCGCGGTTGTGGGGCCTGCTCGCGGCGCTCGGGCTGGTCACCGGTGTGGCCGGCTGGCTGGTCGGCCGGGCGGGCCTGAGCGTCATCGCCCGGACGAATTTCGACAGCGGTGTCTTCGGCTTCACCCTGACCACGGCGATCAGCTCGCTGCCCGAACTCGTCGTCCTGCTCACCGCGGTGCGCATGGGCCAGCTGACCCTCGGCGTCGGCAACATCGTCGGCGGCAACGTCTACGACATCCTGATGATCTCCCTCGCCGACGTCGGGTACCTGGAGGGGCCGATCTACCGGGACGCCGGCCCCACCAGCCTGATCCTCGTCGGCGGCACGCTGCTCATGACGGCCGTGCTCGCCGCCGGGCTGATCATGCGCGACCGGAAGTGGATCGGCTTCGAGGGCATCTCGATCCCGCTGATCTACGTGGGGACGGTCGTCCTCGCCGTCGCGGGCTGACCGCTGCACGCAGCGAGGGCCCGGGAGCGGTCGCTCCCGAGCCCTCGTCGCCCGCCCCTCCCGCCGGTCAGCCCCGGCTGCGCGGCTTCCGCAGCTCCCGTGCCAGCAGGGCCACCCCGGCCCCGACCAGGAGGACCCAGAGGAAGGTGCCGTCCTCGAAGAGGGTGAAGGGCAGGTCGATCCCCACCATCGCCGACAGCGCCAGCACGATGAACAGCGCTCCCGGGACGAGGGCGACCAGGTCGACCTTGCGGCCGGGCTCCGGTGCGGGCCGGTCCTCGGTCTCCAGGGGCTGGACCATCTGCCACTGCTGCTCCTGCCACGCCGTCGGCGTGGTCGGGAACTCGCTGTAGTCAGCCACGGGACACCTCCACCTGTCCGATACCGCTGTGGATCTCGAGCTCGATCTCGGCGTCGCCGTCGTCGGTCCAGTCGGCCGAACCGAGACCGGCGACGTAGCTGCTGCCGGACGTGGTAGAGCCGAAGACGTCGACCTCGCCCAGGCCGTGGTCCGCGGAGACCCGCACGTCGGCGGAGCGGGGGACGACCACCTCGACGTCGCCGATGCCGTGCTCGACGCGCACCTCGAGGGCCTCGTCGAGGTCGTCCAGGGGCACCTCGGAGAGGTCGACCATCAGGTCGCCGATGCCACCGCTGTAGACCTCCCGGACGTCGTCGACGCTCTGCGGGATGTACGTGCGGTCGCCGATGCCGTTGCCGCCGGAGGGCGTGACCGAGACGGTCATCAGCGCCAGCGACAGGATCACCCCGAGGGCGATCAGCCCACCGCGGGCGGTGCGGCCACCGGTGACGGCGGCGACGACCAGGCCGGCGCCGACGACGAGCAGTGCCGTGCCGAGGAAGGCGCCCGGGCCGGGGTCCCAGCCGGTGATCCGGGACAGCAGGGCCAGCAGGCCCATCAGGATCAGCAGCCCGGCGATGGTGATGCCCGGGACCGGCGACCGGGGGGCCACGGGGCCCCGGGCCCGCGGCGGCAGGAACGGGCGCCCGGGCCCCGACGTGCCACCCTCGGCGGCGACCGGCATGAGCAGCCACAGCAGCAGGTACACCAGGACGCCGGTGCCGCCGGCGAGGGCGAGGGCGACGAAGCCGACCCGCCACAGGAGCGCGTCGATGCCGCTGTACTCGGCGAGGCCGCCGCTCACACCGCCGATCACCTTGTCGCTGCGGCTGCGGCGCAACTGGGCGCGGTCGGGCGGGGGCGACCACGGGGGCGGCTCCACCGCGGGGGGAGCGGGAGGGGGTGCGGAGGTCATGGCAGCAAGCCTGCCGACCGGCGGGGCCGGTGACCATCAGGGAACCCCCCGAACCGACCCTGGTTCCTCTTCGGGGGTGATCACCGGTGTCGGCGGGCGGGTCGCCGGTGCGACGATCGGTGGCGTGACCTCCACCGTCGGCGTACCGCCGCGTCCGCCGCTCGCGCGCCCGCGCGAGGGCCGGCTCGTCGCCGGCGTCGCGGCCGGCGCCGCCGCGCACCTGCGCCAGGACCCGCTGGTGGTGCGGGTGGCGTTCGTGCTGCTGGCGACGACGGGGCTGGGCATCATCGCCTACGCGCTGCTGTGGCTGACCATGCCGGTCGCGGCGCCGGGGGAGTCCGCCGCGGTGGTCGAGGGCTGGCGCCCGGCCGGTGCCCGGCAGTGGATCGCGCTCGTCGTGCTCGGGCTGATCGCCGTCAGCCTGCTGGGCCAGCTGAGCCAGTGGACCAGCACCGACGTCGTGCTGCCGCTGATCCTGCTGGCCGGCGGCCTCACCGTGATCTGGCGGCAGCTGGACACCGACCGGACGCTGGCCGTCGCCGGCGTCCGGTGGGCCCTGGCCGGCGGGGTCGCCGTCCTGGGTGTCGGGCTGTTCCTGCTGCTGGCGACCACCGGTCAGCTGGCCAACGCCCGCAACGGGTTCGCCGCCACCCTGCTCATCCTCACCGGCGTCGTCCTGGCGACGGCTCCGCTGTGGCGACGGCTGCTGGACTCCCGGGCCGAGGAGCGTGCCGCCCGCATCCGGTCGGAGGAGCGTGCCGCCGTCGCCGCGCACCTGCACGACTCGGTGCTGCAGACGCTGGCCCTCATCCAGCGCAATGCCGAGGAGCCGCAGGCGGTGAGCCGGCTGGCGCGCAGCCAGGAGCGGGAGCTCCGGGCCTGGCTGTACGACCCGGTGGCGGTGCGGGAGGGCGGCACCTGGGCCGGGCTGGTGGCGGGCATGGTCGCGGAGGTGGAGGCCGACCACGCGCTGACGGTCGACCCCGTCGTGGTCGGGGACGCCCCCGTCGACGAGGAGCTGGCCGCCCTCGGCGCCGCGACCCGCGAGGCGCTGGTCAACGCCGCCAAGCACTCCGGCGAGCCCTCCGCCGACCTCTACACCGAGGTGACCGCCGACCAGGTGTCGGTGTTCGTCCGGGACCGCGGCAAGGGGTTCGACCCCGGCACGGTGCCGGACGACCGGCGCGGCCTGCGCGACTCCGTGCACGGCCGGCTCGCCCGGCTGGGAGGCTCGGCGCTGGTCCGGTCGACCCCGGGGGAGGGGACCGAGGTGGAGCTGGTCCTGCCGAGGAAGAGCACGTGACGTCGATCGAGGAGCGCAGCATGGGCCCGCGGGTGTTCGTGGTCGACGACCACGCGATGGTGCGCACCGGCGTGCGCGCCGAGCTCGGCGCGGACGTGACCGTCGTCGGGGAGGCGGCCGACGTCGGCACCGCGATCGAGGGCATCCGCGGCGCGCGGCCCGACGTCGTGCTGCTGGACGTGCACATGCCCGGCGGTGGCGGGCGGGCGGTGCTGGAGGCGCTCCGCGGTGAGCTGCCGGAGGTGAAGTGGCTCGCCCTGTCGGTGTCCGACGCCGCGGAGGACGTGATCGCCGTGATCCGGGCCGGCGCGCGGGGCTACGTCACCAAGACCATCTCCGGGCCCGACCTGCTCGACGCCGTCCGCCGGGTGGCCGATGGCGACGTCGTCTTCAGCCCCCGGCTGGCCGGCTTCGTGCTGGACGCCTTCGCCGCCGGGGGAGCGGTGGCCCAGGAGCCCGCGGCCGAGGAGGTCAGCGATCCGGGGCTGGACCTGCTGAGCGCCCGGGAGCGGGAGGTGATGCAGCTGCTGGCCCGCGGCTACACCTACCGGGAGATCGGGTCCCGGCTGTTCATCTCGGTGAAGACCGTCGAGTCGCACGCCTCCAACGTGCTGCGCAAGCTGCAGCTCTCCAACCGCAACGAGCTCACCCGCTGGGCGGCGACCAACCGGTTGCTCTAGGGCCGTGTCAGGCAAGGTTCGCCCCGGTGGGGCGGTGCCTGATCCTCGCGGCGGGTGCCGGCGAGCGACTCCCCGGAACCGGGACCGGTTCCGGGGCGGGCCACGGCGGGCCAGATGGACCCGCCACCGCGGACCACCGGATCGGTGGGGATCGGCCGGCCCGGGGGCCGGCTGATCAGTCCGCGGCGGGGATCACGCCGGGACCGGCCGGCACCGGGCAGGTGCCGACCGGCTCGACGGTGCGTGGTCACCGGCGGTGACCCGGTGACGACGGAGCCACCGTCCGCGGCCCCGGCCGAAGCCGAGGCGCGGGCGGCGATGTTGGCAGCACCGACAAGATCGCGGTGCCCGGTGAACCGGCAACGCCGGCAGTGAAAGACCCGCCCCCGCGGCTTGGCCACGCGGGCTGCGCACGCCGGGCAGGTGGAGGAGGTGCCCCGTTCGTCGACCATCTCGACGACGATGCCGGACTGTTCGGCCTTGTCGGCCAGCGCCCGCAGCAGATCGCCGACCGCCCAGTCGCGGACGGCCTTGTTCTGCCGCCGGCCGGCATCACGGGCCAGCACCCCGCGCAGGTCGCCGACGGCCAGGGTGCCGATCCGCTGGGCCACGGCCCAGGACGCGACCGCTTTCGCGGCCTCGTGCCGGGCCTGTGCCAGCCGCCGGCGGTGCCGGCCTTCGAGGGCTCGGGTGCGCCGGCGGAACTGCTTCCACCGCCGGGACCCGCGCCGCCCAGGTGCCGGGGCGCGGCGGGCGGCGGCGCGGGTGCGGGCCTTGGCCTCGGCCAGGTGCAGCCGGTGCTCGGCGCGCAACGCCCGCCCCGACACCAGCAGCGCCGCATCCCGGCCGCCCTCGCCACCGCGGGGTGCCAGCGCGGCGTAGGGATGGATGATGCCCAGATCCACGCCGGCGACCCGGTCCGGATCCGGGCCCGCCCCGGCCGGGTGGACGGTGACCGGAACCTCGGCGGTGACTTCCAGGAACAGCCGCCGCCCCGCACACGTCAGCCGTACCGAGCGCACCTGCCCGTCCGGATAGGGCAGCGGGCGGGCCAGCCGCACCCACAACGGCGGGCGGCCGCGGGCCACCGGCAGCCGCACCCGCCCACCGTCCACGGTGAAGGTTCCGGCGTAGAAGCGGACCGGCACCAGCCCCCGCCGCCGCCGCGGAAAGCGCGCCGTCTCGTCGCCGGCCCGGCGGCGTCGGGCCGCGCTCATCCACGCATCGGAGTAAGCCCGCAGCACCGACCGGGCACCCACCGTGGAGAGCTCACCGAAGGTGCCCTCCCCAGCGGCGGCCAGCTCCCGGCACAGCTCCTGATAGCCGACCAGCGGCCGGTCACCGCGTTGCCGGCGCCAGCGGTTGAGCAGCAGCACCGCCGCCCACACATCCCCACCCGACCGCAGCAACCCGAACAGCCGCCGCCGCTGCCCGCCTGTAGCCCGCAGCCCCACCCGCGCCGTCCGGTACACCACCGGCGGTGCGGACGACTCCCGACGACGAGGCACACCCGCACCCTGCCCCACACCACCGACACAACGACGAGGCGAACGTTGCCGGCTGCGGTACTAGCTGCGACTGGCCGCCCCCGCTCACCTCCGCTAAGCATGGGCGAGGTCGGCCTGCCCAGCGGGCCCGGGGGAGAGGAAGGCCGCCATGCTACGAACCCTGTCGCGCCCGCTGGTCGCCGGCGTGGAGCGCTACCTGCCGGGGGCATTCGTCTTCGCGGTGGTGCTCACCGTGATCGTCGCGGTGCTCGCCCTGGTCTTCGGCGACATCGGGCCCGCCGAGCTGACGCGGGCCTGGGGTGACGGCCTGGCCGGGCTGCTGGCGTTCATGACGCAGGTGGCCCTCGTGCTGCTGCTCGGCTACACGCTGGCGCTCACGAGGCCGGTCAAGGCCGGGCTGACCCGCATCGCCGACGTCCCCAAGAGCCCCCGCGCCGCGTACGCCTTCGTCGCGTTCGTCTCCGCCGTCGCCTCGCTGATCAGCTTCGGGCTGGGGCTGGTGGTCGGCGGTGTCATCGCCCTCGAGGTAGGCCGGGCCGCGCGCCGCCGCGGGACGAAGCTGCACTACCCGCTGCTGGTCGCCAGCGCCTACTCGGGCTTCGCCGTCTGGCACATGGGCTACAGCGCCACCGGCCCGCTGGCCGCGGCGACCCCCGACAGCTTCGTCGAGGAGGCGATCGGCCGCACCATCCCGATCAGCGAGACCGTCTACTCGCCGTGGAACCTCATCGCGATCGTGATCGCCGTCGCCGCGATCCTCGGCACGGTGGTGCTCCTGGCACCCAAGGGCGAGGACCGGATCGTCGAGCTCCCCGAGCGGATGGGGACCGAGGAGTCCGACATCGAGCTGAAGACGCCGGGGACGCCGGCCGAGCGCATGGAGGCCTCGCGGCTGGTCACGCTGATCCCCGGCGTCGCGCTGCTGGGCTACCTCGGCGTGTACTTCGCGCAGGAGGGCTTCGACCTCACCCTCGACATCGTCAACTGGAGCTTCCTCGCCGCGATCCTGCTCATCGTGCGCAGCCCGGCCGAGCTGGCCGAGCTCGTCGGCGGGGCGGTGCGCACCGTCGGGGAGGTGCTGCTCCAGTACCCGCTCTACGCCGGCATCATCGGGATGATGACCGCCTCGGGGCTGGCGGCGCAGCTGAGCGGGTGGTTCTCCGACATCGCCAGCCCCGGCAGCCTGGGGTTGCTGGCGTTCCTCTCGGCCGGCCTGCTCAACCTGTTCGTGCCCAGCGGCGGCGGGCAGTTCGCCGTCCAGGCGCCGGTCTTCCTCGACGCCGCCGACTCCCTGGGTGTCGATCCCGCCGTCATCACGATGGCGATCGCCTACGGCGACCAGTGGACGAACATGGTCCAGCCGTTCTGGGCCCTGCCGCTGCTCGCGGTCGCCGGGCTGGGCGTCCGGGACATCTTCGGGTTCACCGCGATCACCTGCCTGATCACCGGCATCGTCTTCGCCGGGACCCTGCTGGTGCTCGGCGCCGGCTGAGCGGAGGCCCGCCGTCCGGGGCCCGCCGGCCGGTGTCGATCCGCGGGTGGGCGCCGGCAGCGGACGTGGCCGCGTGGCGCCGGCGGCCCCCCGCCTCAGGAGCTGATCCCGCCCGCCGTCGAGCCCCCGAAGGCGGCGCGCCGGAACGCGGCGAACAGCGGCGGTGGTTCCGGGGAGGCCCACATCTGGTTGGTCAGCAGGACGGCGGTCGTGCCGGTGACCGGATCGGTCCACCAGGTGCTGCCCAGGCCGCCGTCCCAGCCGTAGGAGCCGGCGTGCCGGCCGCCCGGCTCGTCGGTGCGGCGGACGCCGATGCCCAGCCCCCACCCACCACCCTCGTCGTCCACCGGGCCGACCTGCTCGGTGGTCATGGCCCGGACCGCGGCCTCGCTCAGCACCCGGGTGCCGTCGGCGGCGCACCCCTGCGATTCGAGCACCCGGGCGAAGGCGGCGAGGTCGCCGACCGTGGAGACCAGGCCGTCGCCGCCGTCGGGAAACGCCGGCGCCGACGACCACTGGCCGTCCGCCGCGTCGTAGAGCTCGCGCGCGCCGTCGGGCCCCGGCGGCGTCCAGTGCGGTCCCAGCCGGTCCCGGGCCGCCGACGGCACCCCGAAGCCGGTGCTGCGCATCCCCGCCGGCCGGAGGACCCGCGCGTCCAGCACCGCCGCGAGGGGGCGCCCCGCGGCGCGCGACACCAGGACGCCGAGCACGCTGGCACCCACGTGGTAGAGCCAGCGGCTGCCGGGCTGGTGCGAAAGGGGGACGCCGGCCAGGCGGCGCATCCACTCGTCCGGCTCCGGTGCCGCCTGCGGGGCCGGGGGGCCGACGGGCAACCCGGCCGCGGCGAGCGCGGCCAGCGTCGGGGACGGCCAGGGGGCGGTGAAGTCGAGGCCGAGCCCCAGCCGGAGGGTGAGGACGTCGCGGACGGTGATCGGTCGCTCCGCCGGCACCGTCCCCGCCTCCGGGTCGGCGGGGTCGGCGAGGACCCGCCGGTCGGCGAGCTCCGGGAGGAACCCGTCGACGGGGTCGTCGAGGGTGAGGAGGCCGTCGTCGACGAGGGACATCGCCGCGGCGGCGACGACCGGCTTGGTCGTCGAGGCGATGCGGAAGACGGTGTCCGGCCGCACGGCGTCGCCGGTGCCGGGCGCGTGCACGCCGACCGCGCCGGTGGAGACGGGCTCGCCCCGCCGGCCGACCCACCAGGCGGCGCCCGGGACCTCCCCGGCGCCGGCCGCGCCGGCCACCGCCGCCTCGATCCGCTCCGCCCGCGCCACGTCACCTCTGCGACCGTCCACGGGGAGGTGACGCGCGGGCCGGCCGGAAATCATCGCCTCAGGCGGTGTGCACCACGTGGAAGGCCTCGGCGAGGCGGCCCGCGGGGAGGCCGAGCCGCTGCGCGGTCTGCTGCATCCAGCCGGTCACGAAGCCCTCGAGGTCGGGCACGTGGCTCACCTGGGTGACGTGGGACTTGAGAGCGGCGAACTTGCGGTCGACGACGTCGGTGACGTCGACGGCGTGGTCGGCGCGCGGGCTGGCGCCGAGCCACACCTCGTCGACGGTCCAGGCGTCCAGCCCCTCGTCGACGAGCAGCTCGGGGAAGGCGAAGGGGTTGCGGGCGTCGGGGTAGACCGCGCGCAGCGTGGATTCGCCGACGGTCATGTGGTCGGGGTGGCTGGCCCCGATCCGCTCCCAGAAGCGCTCCGGGGAACTGGTCAGCACCCGCTGGGGGCGCACCTGCCGGATGACCCGGCTGATGTCCCGGCGCAGGTCGAGCGTCAGCTCCAGCCGGCCGTCGGGGTAGCCGAGGAAGCGCACGTCGGTGACACCGACCTCCGCGGCCGCCGCGACCTGCTCGGCCCGGCGCAGCGGTCCCATCTGCTCGCGGGGGGTGTCGTCGAAGCCGCCCGCGTCGCCGTCGGTGACGATCAGGTACGTCACCTCGGTGCCGGCCGCCGTCCAGGTCGCGACGGTGCCGGCGCTGCCGAAGTCGACGTCGTCGGGGTGGGCCAGGACGCACAGCGCGCGCTCGACGTGCTCGGCGGGACCGGACGGGCGCTGGAACGGGGAGCTCACCCGGCGGAGCCTAGGAGGTGCCCCGGAGACCGGCGAGCTTGTCCGGGTTGCGCACGAGGAGGACCTGCTCGATGCGCCCGTCGGCGACGACGAGCGACATGGCCAGCAGCGGGTCACCCCCGGCCCAGGCCACGATCCCCGGCCCGCCGTTGACCTCGGCCACCCCGATGCGCACGTCCGCGAGCTCCAGGCCCTGGGCGGCGACCCCGAGCGCGAAGCGGGCGACCTTGTCGGCCCCCGTGATCGGCCGCAGGGCCGCCGTCACCTTGCCCCCGCCGTCGCTGACGAGGACGACGTCGGGGGCGAGCACGGCCAGCAACTCCCCGACGTCGCCACCGGCGCACGCGGCGAAGAAGCGCTCGGTGACCTCGAACTGGGCCCGGCGATCGGTGTCGAACCGGGGCCGGCGGGCCTGGACGTGCTCGCGCGCCCGGTGGGCCATCTGCCGGACGGCGGACTCGCTGCGCCCCAGCGTCGTGGCCACCTCCGCCGTCGGGAGCCCGAACACCTCGCGGAGCACGAACAGGGCCCGCTCGGCGGGGGAGAGCGTCTCCAGCACCACGAGCAGGGCCAGCGACACCTGCTCGCCCACCTCGGCGGCGGCGACCGGGTCCGCCGGTGCGGGCGCCGTGGTGACCGGGTCGGTGCCGGTCAGCAGCGGCTCGGGCAGCCACGGCCCGACGTAGCTCTCCCGGCGCGCGCGTGCCGAGCCGAGCCGGTCCAGGGCGAGGTGGGTGGCGATGCGCACCAGGTAGGCGCGCGCGTCGGCGACCTCCCCCCGGTCGACCGCCGACCAGCGCAGCCAGGTGTCCTGCACGACGTCCTCGGCGTCGGCGACGCTGCCCAGCATCTGGTAGGCCACGGAGAACAGCAGCCCGCGGTGGCGGTCGAACGGGGCGAGGGCCTCGGTCACGCCGGGAGCTCGCAGCGGTCCCGGAATCCCTGGCTGGTCAGGCCGAGCGCGCTGTTGAAGCGCGACCGCGAGTTCTCCACGGCGATCATCATCGTGAGCTCGACGAGCGCGTCGTCGTCCAGGTGGTCGCGGAGCCCGGCCACCATCTCGTCGGTGACCTGCAGGGGCGTCGTCGTCATCGCCTCGGCGTAGGCCATGACCTGCCGCTCGAGGTCGGAGTACACCCCGCTGCCACGCCACCGGGGCACGTCGCGGAGCTTGGCCGGGTCGACGCCGTCCTGGCTGCTGATCCAGTGGCCGAAGTCGAGGCACCAGGAACAGCCGATCGTGGCGGCCGAGGACATCACGGCGAGCGCCTTGAGGGTGGGGTCCAGGCGGTTCCAGCGGGCCACCGACTGCTCGTGCCGGACGTAGGTGCGCAGCACCGGGCCGTGGTGCGCCATCGCCGCGCCCGGGTCCAGGACGGCGCCCGGGTCCAGGACGGCGCCGAAGCGCCGGCGGGAGTACCACTCGGTGAGCCGGACGAACGCGGTGCGGGGTGGGTCGAGCGGGATGCGGGCCATGGCGGGAGTCCTCTCGGTGGTCGGTGTTCGACCACTGGGACGACGCAGCCCGGCCAGGTGTGACACGGGCCGGCGGTGGAGCCGGGATCGCGGTCGCGCAGACTCCTGAGGTGCCCTCGTTCACCCTCTCCGTCGCGCTCCGGTCCTCCGCCCCGCTGGACGACGACGCCGTCGACGCCCTCCGCGCGGTGCTGCGGCCCGGTGACCCCGAGCTGCGGCTGTGGCGGGAGCCCGACCGCGCGGTGCTGCGCGTGAGCACCGAGTGCGAGGCCGAGGACCTCGACGCCGCCCTGGTGCTCGGCATGCAGCTGGCCGACGAGGTGGGCGAGGCCCGCCCCGGCCGGGTGTTCGAGGTGGCCGCGATGGGTGACGACGACTCGCAGGTCTGGCGCAGCGGCCCCTGACGGCCCGGGCCCCGGTGCAGGGTCCCGCGCAGAACCTGCGAGCGGTGGTGGGATTCCCTCAGAGGCGGCCGCGGCCCTGGCGGAGCAGCATCATGCCCAGGGCGGCGCCGTCCGGGCCCAGCGCGGTGCGGAAGCGCGAGAGCACCTGCTGCTCGCGGGACAGCGAGAGCCGCGTCCCGCCGGACGCGGCGCGCAGCGCCCCGATCTCCTGGCTGATCTCCAGCCGGCGGCGCACGAGCTCGATGATCTCGGCGTCGCAGGCGTCGATCGCGCCGCGGAGCGCGCCGATCCGGTCGGGGTCCTCGGGGGCGGTCGGGCCGGCCACGGTGGAGGCGGTGGAGGTGCTCATCGGTTCCCTCGGTGGTGTGGGGGCCGGGAGGTCCGAGAACGAGAAACGCCCCGGGCTCCTCGGGCCCGGGGCGTCTGTTGCGGCGTGCGCTCAGCCAGCGATGACGGACACCGGATCCCGGTGACCGTAGAAAAAGCTGACGGTGGCGAGCACGGGGCGAGTGTGGCACGGGCCGGGCGGCGGGCGCCAGGCCGGCCCGCCGGCAGCGCGCCCGACGGGCGGGGCGGCGCTCGTGCGCATGACTGCGGTCGTCCCGGCGGCCCGCTGGGGCTGGTGGTGCGTCCGGTTCCGGGCCCGCGGGGACCGTCACCCGTCCGGCTTACAGTGGCACGGTCATGAGCAGCAGCCTCCAGCAGTCCCTCCCCGGCACCGCCGCCCTGCAGCGCTCCGCACCCGGATCGGTGGGGCGGGAGCTGGACCGGATGCTCGCCGGCCTCAACGGCCCGCAGCGCGACGCCGTCGTCCACGAGGGCAGCCCGCTGCTCATCGTCGCGGGCGCCGGATCGGGCAAGACCCGAGTGCTCACCCACCGGATCGCCTACCTGCTGGGCGCCCGCGGGGTGCAGCCGGGGGAGATCCTGGCGATCACCTTCACGAACAAGGCCGCCGGCGAGATGAAGGAGCGGGTGGCCGCGCTCGTCGGCCCCCGGGCGCGGTCGATGTGGGTCTCGACCTTCCACTCGATGTGCGTGCGCATCCTGCGGGCCGAGGCCGCCAAGCTGGGCATGAAGTCGTCCTTCACGATCTACGACCAGGGCGACTCGATTCGGCTGATGACGATGGTCGCCCGCGACCTGGACCTCGACGCGAAGCGCTATCCCGGGCGGAGCCTGTCCAACCAGGTGTCCAACCTCAAGAACGAGCTCGTCGACGAGGAATCGTTCAACCCCCAGACGGCGCCGGAGAAGGTGCTCAAGGAGGCGTACACGCTCTACCAGCGGCGGCTGCGCGAGGCGCACGCCATGGACTTCGACGACCTGATCATGACGACGGTCCACCTGCTGCAGGCCTTCCCCGACGTCGCCGAGCACTACCGCCGCCGGTTCCGGCACGTGCTGGTCGACGAGTACCAGGACACCAACCACGCCCAGTACATGCTGGTGCGCGAGCTGACGGGCACGGGCGAGGGTCCGGTGCCGCAGGCCGAGCTGTGCGTCGTCGGTGACGCCGACCAGTCGATCTACGCCTTCCGCGGCGCGACGATCCGCAACATCGACGAGTTCGAGCGCGACTACCCGCAGGCCACGACGATCCTGCTGGAGCAGAACTACCGCTCCACCCAGCGCATCCTCAAGGCCGCGAACACCGTCATCGCCAAGAACACCGGCCGCCGGCCGAAGAACCTCTGGACCGACTCGGGCGACGGCGAGCTGATCGAGGGCTACGTCGCCGACAACGAGCACGACGAGGCCGCCTGGGTCGCCGAGCAGATCGACGCGCTGGTCGACGAGGGGAAGGCGCGGCCGGCCGACATCGCGGTCTTCTACCGCACCAACAACGCCTCGCGCGTCTTCGAAGAGGTCTTCATCCGCGTCGGCATGCCCTACAAGGTCGTCGGCGGGGTGCGGTTCTACGAGCGCAAGGAGGTCCGCGACGCGCTGGCCTACCTGAAGCTGGTGGCGAACCCGGCCGACGTCGTGAGCCTGCGCCGGATCATCAACGTGCCCAAGCGCGGGATCGGCGACAAGGCCGAGTCGTGCATCGAGTCCTTCGCCGACCGGGAGCGCATCGCGTTCGGCTCCGCGCTGCGGCGGTGCTCGGAGATCGGTGAGCTGGCGACCCGCTCGCTCAAGGCGGTGCAGGAGTTCGTCGCGCTGCTCGAGGAGTTCGAGCAGCTGGTCGAGACCGGCTCGGGGCCGGCGGCGCTCCTGGAGAGCATCCTCGACCGCACCGGGTACCTCGCCGAGCTGCAGGCCAGCACCGACCCGCAGGACGAGGGCCGGGTCGACAACCTCAACGAGCTCATCTCGGTGGCCGCCGAGTTCGAGGCGGCCAACCCCGGCGGCTCGGTCACCGACTTCCTCGAGCAGGTGTCGCTGGTGGCCGACGCGGACCAGATCCCGGTCTCCGGCGACGACGCGGGCGTGGTCACGCTGATGACCCTGCACACCGCGAAGGGGCTGGAGTTCCCGGTCGTGTTCCTCACCGGCATGGAGGACGGCGTCTTCCCGCACCTGCGCGCGCTGGGCGACCCGCGCGAGCTGGAGGAGGAGCGGCGGCTGGCCTACGTCGGCATCACGCGGGCGCGCCAGCGGCTGTTCATCTCCCGGGCGACGGTGCGCACCAGCTGGGGGCAGCCCGCCTACAACCCGCCGTCGCGGTTCCTCGACGAGATCCCCGCCGAGACGATCCACTGGGAGCGCACCGACCCGGTGCCCGCGCCGTCGACCGGCTACCGGTCGGCCCAGACGCGGGTGGCGGCGACCGGGCTGTCCACCGGCGGCCTGCGCGGCGGTGCCGGCAACCGGCAGATCATCTCCGTGGAGGTCGGCGACCGGGTCAGCCACGACGCCTTCGGGCTCGGCACCGTCGTCGAGGTCACCGGCGTGGCCGACAAGGCCCAGGCCACCGTCGACTTCGGCTCCGGTGGCACCAAGCGCCTCGTCCTCCGCTACGCCCCTCTCGTCAAGCTCTGACCCACGGGCGACGGGACCCGGAGGGTCCCTCCCCGTGGGTCAGGATGCCGCGGCAGAAACGGGGGAACGGGAAGGGAGTCGCGGACCGGGACGCGAGCCGCCCCGCGAGGCGCCGAGAGGAGCGGGGACCCGGAGGGTCCCCCGACGAACGGCGGAAAGGGCTCAGCGCAGCAGGGGGACGGCCCCTGGTCGCGGTGTCCGCCGGAGGCGGACAGACAACTCAGATACCCACCCCGCGCTCGGCCAGCCAGGCCCGCGGGTCGATCGGACGGCCGTCCATCCCGCCGCGGTGGATCTCGTAGTGCAGGTGGGGGCCGGTGGACTGGCCCTCGTTGCCGATCTTGGCGATCTGGTCGCCCGCGGTGACGAGGTCCCCGGCGGAGACGCTGTAGTAGCGCATGTGCCCGTAGATGTGCACGTTGCCGTCGGCGTCCTGGATGTAGACGGCGTTGCCGTAGCCCGAAGCGCGCCCGGCCCGGACGACGACGCCGTCGGTCGCGGCGAGGATGGGGGTGCCCAGCGGCGCGGCCAGGTCCAGGCCGTAGTGCATGGTGCCCCAGCGCCGGCAGAAGCAGGTGGTGAGCGTGCCCTGCGTCGGGGCCACGATCTTGGGCTGCCGGGCTGCGCGCGAGGCGGCGAGCTCGCTCAGCCGCGCCTGGGCCTCGGCCTCGGTGATGCCGCGGCGCGCGTCGGCGCCCTCGAGCCCGCCGGCGAAGCTGACCTCGGTGCTGACGCCGAGCCCGTAGTCGGAGGCTGAGGCGGAGACGTCCGCACGGTCGCCGGTGACGGCCGGGATGCCGGCGAGCACGGCACCGGCGACGAGCGCGGCGAGCCAGAGGTGGGCGCGGCGGCCCGGCGGGTGCGGCAGCCGGCGCCGCGCGCGGGGCTCGTCGGCGGTCGCAGGCTCGTCGGGGACGACGGCGGGGGCGGGCGCTGGGAGGGGTGTGCGGACCGGGCCCTCGGCGGCGGCGCGGGGCCGGGGCACCACGACGACGTCGGACGGTGGTCCCTCCAGCACCTGGGCGCTGCTGCGAGTCACGGCGGACCTTCCCGGACGACTGGCCGGCGAGCGCCCGGAGGGCGTCCGTCGGGGGGAGCGACGACGGCGAGGACGCCGGGAGTGGCGTCCGCCGGTCGTCCCGGCGCCGTGATCGGACCGTAACGATCCGTCATGGGTCGGCCAAGCACCCGACGCTGCGTGTCGTAACGTGTACGAGTCGTCACGTCGACGTGTCGACCCGGCGTGCGGCGACCCGGGTGATCAGGCGACGGCGGCGACCGGAGTGGACCTCGTGCCGGGTTCGCGGACGCCGGCGAGGGTGGCCGCCACCTCGTCGAGCACCCCGCGGTGCATGGGCAGCGACATGTGCCCGACGCCGCGGAAGAGCACGTTGCGCGCACGGAGGTCGGGGTGGTCGCACCGGCCCGAGCGGGTGGGGAGCACCATCTGGTCGAGATCGCTGTACAGGGCGGTGATGCGGGTCCGGCAGCCCGGCGCGGGCTCCTCCAGTTCCGCCAGCACCGGCGACCCGGGGCGCAGCTGGCGGATGAGCGGCGTGGGCCCGATGCGGGCGAGGAGCGAACCCCGGTGCGGGGTGCCGAGGGTCACCAGCGTGTCGATCCGGCGGTCACCGCCCTGCCGCTGCACGTGGTAGCGCGCGATCAGCCCGCCGAGGCTGTGCCCGACGACGTGCACGCGATCGTGGCCGGTCTGCTCGCAGATCCGCTCGATGTGCTCCCCCAGGTCGGCGGCGCCGCGGGCGACGTCGGCGAGCAGCGGGCTGTAGTTCCAGGAGCAGACGGCGGCGAACCCGCGCCGGCGCAGGCTCCGCCGCATGACCGCGAAGACCGAGCGGTTGTCGACGAGCCCGTGCACCAGCAGCACGGGGGTGCGCGCCGCCAGCGGGTCGACGGCGAAGAGTGCCCGGGCCACCGGTGGCTGCTCGCCGGCGCGCTTGCCGGGGTCGGGGCGCAGCTGCTCCATGCGCGCACCCAGCGGGTACATGAGGACGTGCGCCCCGAGCCAGGCGAGCTCGGTCAGGCCACCGGTGAGCGCGGTCGGCGAACAGAGCGCGCGCAGGCCGCCTGGCGCGACCTCGGCATCGGCGGTCGTGTGCCACCCTGGAGCAGAGTCGAGCTCGCTCGATCGGCGCATGGCCGTTCTCCCCGTCTGGAGCCGTCCAGCGGGACCGCGGGTTCGGGTCGTTCCGCCGGTGCATTTGCTCCGGTGTGTGCTCCGTTCACCCGACGGTAAAGCCCCGGTGTGTCGGGCGTCACACGATCGTCATCGTCGGTCGTCGATCGAGTCCTGTTCGTGACCACGCTGCCCAAGGGGGAACCGTGTCCACCCGCGACGACCGCGCCCGTACCGTCCGCACCGGGTCGACCGCGCGCAGAGGGGCCGGCGCGTCGGCGCCCGACGCCTCGGCGGCGGGCGCGGGGGACCGGGTCGTCATCGGCACCGTGCCCCCCGCGGTGCGGCTCTGCGGCCTGCTGCTCGTGCTCGCCGGGCTGGCCGGCGTGCTCGCGGCCGTTCCCACCTACCTGGTGGTCGGCGGGGAGGAGCTGCGCCAGGTGCGCGGCGTCGGCGGGGCGCTCGCGACCCTGCTCGGACCCGCGGTCCACCTGGCGGTCGGTGCGACGCTGCTGCGCCTGGCCGTGCCGAAGTTCGGCCTGGCCTATGCCGCCGTGGCCGGGGCGCTGGCCGTCGGCGAGCTGCTCATCGAGCTCTACCGGGGCAGCAGCTCGACCGCGCGGCCGGGGGTGGAGGTGCTCGCCGGTGAGCGGGTGCTGACCAGCAGCGTGCAGCTCGGGGCAGGCTGGGTGCTCGGGGTCGTCGCCCTGGTGCTCACCGTGCTGGCCGGCGTCGTCGGCGCGGCGGCGTGGGGGCGGACGGTGATGGAGGACCGCGGCCCCCTGGACCCGATCCGCTCGGTGCTGGCCGGCGCCGCGGTGCTGCTCGGGGTGGTCGCCGTCCTCAGCCTCGCGCTGCCGGCCGCCGACGTCCCCGAGCAGCTGCGCATCGACCCCGCCACCGGCATGCGCGTCGTCGTCATGCAGGAGGGGCCGCAGGCGCTGCTCGAGCGGCCGGGGCTCGCCCTGCTCGGCGGGCTGCTGCTGGCCGGCACCCTCCTGCTCTGCGCCGTCCTCGCGCCGTCGCTGCGCCCACGGCTGGCAGCGGTCGGCGGGCTGCTCGCCGTCGCCGTCACAGTGCTCCGCGCGGGGCTGGCGGGGGTGCGGGACGCCGCCTCGTCCGACGAGCTGGTCTGGACCGTCCCGGGTGCCGGCCTGGTCCTCGCGGGCCTCGGGCTGCTGGGCCTGACGGCCGTCGCCTGGCGGGTGCGTCGCACCGCGGCGTGACCCGCGCCACTCCCGAGGGTCGTCGGCCCTAAGCTGCCAGCCGTGGTGGACGAACGCATCCGGGTGGTCATCGCCAAGCCGGGACTCGACGGGCACGACCGCGGCGCGAAGGTGGTCGCGCGTGCGCTGCGCGACGCCGGGATGGAGGTGGTCTACACCGGCCTGCACCAGACGCCGGAGCAGATCGTCGAGACGGTGGTGCAGGAGGACGCCGACGCCGTCGGGCTCTCGGTCCTCTCCGGCGCGCACATGACGCTCTTCGCCCGGCTCACCGAGCTGCTGCGGGAGCGCGGCGTCGACGACGTCGTCGTCTTCGGTGGCGGGATCATCCCGGAGGAGGACGTCCCCGAGCTCCGGCGCATCGGCGTCACCGGCATCTTCACCCCCGGTGCCACCACCACCGAGATCGTCGAGTGGGTGCGCGAGCACGTGGGCGAGCCCGCCGGCACCTGAGCCGGCAGGTCCCTTCCCGGCCCCTGAGCGGGGCGTTCCCTGCTGCGGACGGGTGAGGTGCCGTGTGACGCACCCCACGCCCCGACCCCGTCGGGAACGCCCGGGGCAGCGGTCCGGTTCGGGGCGGTCTACGGTGCCTGTTCGTGGATCTCTTCGAGTACCAGGCCCGTGACCTGTTGGCCTCGCACGGTGTCCCCGTGCTCCCCGGCGGCGTCGCCGAGACGCCCGAGCAGGCGGAGGCGATCGCCCGCGAGATCGGGCAGACCGTCGTCGTCAAGGCCCAGGTGAAGACCGGCGGCCGCGGCAAGGCGGGCGGTGTGAAGCTCGCCGACAACCCCGACGACGCCAAGGCGCGCGCCCAGGACATCCTCGGGCTGGACATCAAGGGCCACATCACGCAGCGCGTGATGGTCGCCCAGGCCAGCGACATCGCCGAGGAGTACTACTTCTCCTACCTGCTGGACCGCTCCAACCGCACCTTCCTGGCCATGGCCAGCGTCGAGGGCGGCGTGGAGATCGAGCAGCTCGCCGTCGAGCGCCCCGAGGCGCTGGCCCGCATCCCGATCGACGCCAGCGTCGGCGTGGACACGGCGAAGGCCGCCGAGATCGTGGACGCCGCCGGGTTCGCCCCCGAGGTCCGCGACCAGGTCATCGCCATCGCCGTCCAGCTCTGGGACGTCTTCGCCAAGGAGGACGCCACCCTGGTCGAGGTCAACCCGCTGGCCAAGGCCCCGGACGGCACCGTCCTGGCCCTCGACGCCAAGGTGACCCTCGACGAGAACGCCGGTTTCCGGCACGCCGAGCACACCGCGCTCGAGGACGCCGCCGCGGCCGACCCGCTCGAGGCCCGCGCCAAGGAGAAGGACCTCAACTACGTCAAGCTCGAGGGCGAGGTCGGGATCATCGGCAACGGTGCCGGCCTGGTCATGAGCACCCTGGACGTCGTCGCCTACGCCGGCGAGGAGTTCGGTGGGGTCAAGCCCGCCAACTTCCTCGACATCGGCGGCGGCGCCTCGGCCGAGGTGATGGCCAACGGCCTGGAGATCATCCTCTCCGACCCCGCCGTCAAGAGCGTGTTCGTCAACGTCTTCGGGGGCATCACGGCCTGCGACGCCGTGGCGAACGGCATCGTCTCCGCGCTGAGCATCCTCGGTGACGAGGCCACCAAGCCGCTCGTCGTCCGCCTCGACGGCAACAACGTCGAGGAGGGCCGGCGGATCCTCGCCGAGGCCAACCACCCGCTGGTCACCCTGGTCGACACGATGGACGGCGCCGCGCGCCGGGCCGCCGAGCTCGCCGCCGCCTGAACGCCCCGCAGACAGGACTGAAGAGATGTCGATCTTCCTCAACGAGAACAGCAAGGTCATCGTCCAGGGCATGACCGGCTCCGAGGGCATGAAGCACACGCAGCGCATGCTCGCCTCGGGCACCGCGATCGTCGGTGGCGTCAACCCGCGCAAGGCCGGCCAGTCCGTCGACTTCGACGGCACGAGCGTGCCGGTGTTCGGCGGCGTCGCCGAGGCCATGAAGGAGACCGGCGCCGACGTCAGCGTCATCTTCGTGCCGCCGCCGTTCGCCAAGGCCGCCGTCATCGAGGCCGTGGACGCCCAGATCGGGCTCGCCGTGGTCATCACCGAAGGCATCCCGGTGCACGACTCGACCTACTTCTGGGCGCACGCCCAGGGTGGCTCGACCCGGATCATCGGCCCCAACTGCCCCGGCCTGATCAGCCCCGGGCGCAGCAACGCCGGCATCATCCCGGCCAACATCACCAAGCAGGGCAAGATCGGCCTGGTGTCGAAGTCGGGCACGCTGACCTACCAGATGATGTACGAGCTGCGGGACATCGGCTTCTCCACGGCGATCGGCATCGGTGGCGACCCGGTCATCGGCACCACGCACATCGACGCGCTCCAGGCGTTCCAGGAGGACCCGGAGACCGAGGCCATCGTGATGATCGGCGAGATCGGTGGCGACGCCGAGGAGCGGGCCGCCGACTTCGTCAAGGCCAACGTCAGCAAGCCGGTCGTCGGCTACGTCGCCGGCTTCACCGCGCCCGAGGGCAAGACGATGGGCCACGCCGGCGCCATCGTCTCCGGCTCGGCCGGCACCGCCCAGGCGAAGAAGGAGGCCCTCGAGGCCGCCGGCGTGCGCGTGGGCAAGACGCCGTCGGAGACGGCGCAGCTCATGCGCGAGATCGTCGGCTAGCGGGTTCCGCACCCCTGACCGCCCGCTGCCCGGTGACCGTCCTGGTCACCGGGCAGCGGTGCGTCCGGGCCGTGGGGCGGCGTTGCGCGCGCCGCGTCCCGACCGCCACGATCGATGCGCACCCGTTCCGTCCGGAGGAGATCACCGTGACCGCCAGCCAGCCCCCGCAGCCGCCCGAGGGTGGCCGACCTCCCGCGGGTGCCCAGCCGCCCGAGGGGCAGGCGCACGAGGCCCCGCGGGCGGCAGAGCCGGGGGAGCAGCAGCACGGCCGGTCACCGCAGCAGCACGCCGGGTACGGCCAGGGTGAGCCCACGTACGGCCAGGACCGGTTCGCGCCGCCGGGGTACGGGCAGCCGCCGTTCGGTCAGCCGCCCTACGGTCACCCCCCGTACGGTCAGCAGCCCTACGGCCAACCCGGGTACGGCCAGCCGCAGTACGGCCAGCCCCAGTACGGGCAACCGCCGTACGGGCCGCAGCCCGGGTACGGCCAGCCCGCGTACGGGCAGCCGCCGTTCGGGCAGCCCCCGTACGGCCCGCCGGGCTACGGCGGCTACGGGCAGCAGCCCTACGGTCCGCCGGCCCCCGTCCCACCCGGTTACGGGCCGCCGGCGTACGGCCCCGGGTACCCCGCCGGGCGGCGGCCGGGTGGCGCGGAGTTCTCCTTCGAGCCCAAGCGGCTCGCCTGGCCCGACCTCGCCGTCGCAGGGGGCACGCTGCTGTTCCTGCTCGTCGGGTTCCTGCCCTGGTGGCGGTTCGGCGACGCGACGTTCGGCGTGACGTTCAGCGGCTTCGAGGACGGCATGGTCGTGGCCGCCTTCACCCTCTTCCTGCTGGCGACGGCGTGGGCGGTCCTCCCGGCGTTCGTGCGGACGACGCCGAGCTTCCCGCGCTCCGGGCTGACCGCCGGCCTGGCCGGCCTCGGGCTGGTCCTCACGCTGTTCTCCTGGCTGGACACCCTGCGGTACGCCTTCTCCTTCTGGGCCCTGCTGGGTTTCCTCACCGCCGTCGGCATCACCGTGGTCGCGGTGCTCGCCCTGCGCCGGGAGCTGCGGGAGCGCCCCGCGCGACCGGCCGGCCCGCAGCACGGCGGGCCGTGGCCGGGCCAGCCCTACCCTTGGCCCCCGGCCGGCCAGCCCTGGACGCCGGGGCAGCAGCCCTACCCGCAGCAGGCCTACCCGCAGCAGCAGCAGGCCTGGCCGCCGCAGCCGGCTCGACCCGGGTCCGAGCAGCCACCGGGACCGGGCACCGGCGGAACCGGTGGCGCCACCGCCTCCGGCGAGGGCCCGGACACCACGCAGAGCGATCGTCCCGGCACGGACACCTGATCGGCATCCCGGCGCGGCCGCTCCAGGACGGACCGCTCCGGCGCGTGCGCCGGACATCGGCCGCGCCGGCTTGGGACAGTGGGGAGGTGGTCCCGCTGCTCGCACGCCTGCCCTTCCGGCGGGACGACGGGTCGGCGGCCCGGCCCGCACCGCCCGCCGTCCTGGCGGCCCTCGCCGCGGCCGCCGTCACCGTGGCCGGTCTCGCCGGCCTGTGGCTGGCGCTGGTGGTCGTGCAGACGCTGGACCCGGGCGGCGGCATGTCGGCCGGGAGCTCGGCGACCCTGGGCGCCCGGCTGTGGCTGCTCGCGCACGGGGCCGAGCTCCGGCCGGCCTCGGGCTCCCTGGCGCTGGCTCCGCTGCTGCTGACCCTGCTCGCGGCCCGTGGTCTGTCGTGGGCCGGGCGGGTCGCCGTCCGGGTCCTGGACGACGGGGCACCGGGCGGGGCCGTGCTGCGCGCGGGGGCCACCGTCGTGGTCGTGCACCTGGCGCTCACCTGGCTGCTGGCCCTCCTGGTCGACGACGCGACGGCGGGCACCGGCTGGCCGCGTACTCTGCTGGTCCCCGCCGGCCTGGTGCTGCTCGCCGTGGGATGGGGCGCCGGCCGCGAGTCCGGGCTCGCCGACGCCGCGCTGGACCGGCTGCCCGGCGCCGCCCGCCCGGTGCTCCGCGGGGTCCTCGCCGGGCTGCTGACCGCGCTGGGCCTGGCCTTCGTCGTCGTCGCGGTGGCCCTGGCCGGCGACGCCTCGGGGTACGCGGCGCTGTCGGGCGCACTCGGCGGGGCGGGGGCGGGCGCCCTCGGGCTGCTCGGCCTCAGCGCGCTCTACCTGCCCAACGCGGCGGTCGCGGTGCTCGGGCTGGCCGCCGGCCCGGGCTTCTCCGTGGGCACCGGCACGCTGGTGTCGGTGCACGGCGTCACCCTCGGCAGCGTGCCGGCGCTGCCGCTGCTCGCGGCGCTGCCGGACACGCAGGCGGTGCCGCTGGTCGCCTTCGTCTCGCAGGTCGTCCCCGCCGTGGCCGGGCTGGTGGCCGGCGTCACCGTGGGCCGGTGGTTCACCGACCGGGACGGCGGCTCGGTCGTCGCCGGGCTCGCGGGGGTGCTGGCCGGGGCGCTGCTCGGCCTGCTCGCCGGGCTGCTCGCCTGGGCCGCGGGAGGTGCCCTCGGCGACGGAGCGCTGGCCCAGGTCGGCGCCCCACCGGTGGCCACCGGCATCGCTCTCGCGGCGCAGGCGGCGATCGCCGCGGCGCTGGCCGCCGCCACCACCCGGTGGCGGGCGCTGGGCTGACGGTGCCCCGCCGAGGGGTCGCGCCGAACCTGCGGCGCGGGCGGGGGGCCGGGTCCTTATAGGGTCGGCACCGTGCCCGCCGCCGAGCCTGCCGCCCGGGCGAGGACCGTCGTCCTGCTGTCGGGAACCGGGTCACTGTGCGCCGCCCTCCTCGAGGCCGCCGACGACCGCGGGTACCCGGCCGAGGTGGTCGCCGTCGGCGCCGACCGCCAGGCCCCGGGGCTCGAGCACGCCCGCCGGCGCGGGCTCCCCACGTTCGTCTGCGCGCTCGGCGACCACCCCGACCGGGCGGCCTGGGACCGCGCGCTGGCCGACCGGATCGCCGCGTTCGCCCCCGACCTCGTCGTCTCGGCCGGCTTCATGAAGATCGTCGGGCCGGCGGTGCTGGGCGCGTTCGAGGGCCGGCTGCTCAACACCCACCCGGCGCTGCTCCCGGCGTTCCCCGGCGCGCACGCGGTCCGCGACGCCCTGGCGGCCGGCGCGACGGTGACCGGCTCCACCGTGCACCTGGTCGACGCCGGCGTCGACACCGGCCCGGTGCTCGCGCAGCGCGAGGTGCCGGTGCTGCCCGGGGACGACGAGGCGACGCTGCACGAACGGATCAAGCACGTGGAGCGCCAGCTCCTGGTGGAGACGGTGGCGGCGTTCGCCGCCGCACCCCCGACCACCCCGCCCCGGACGAGGAAGAGCACCTGATGAGCGACCGCACCCCGATCCGCCGCGCCCTGCTGGGCGTCTACGACAAGTCCGGCGTCGAGGAGCTGGCCCGCGGGCTGGCCGCCGCCGGTGTGGAGCTGGTCAGCACCGGTGCCACCGCGCGCCGGATCGCCGACGCCGGCGTGCCGGTCACGCCCGTCGAGCAGGTCACCGGCTTCCCCGAGTGCCTGGACGGCCGGGTCAAGACGCTGCACCCGGCCGTGCACGCGGGCATCCTGGCCGACCGGCGCAAGGACGAGCACGTCGCACAGCTCGCGGAGCTCGGCATCGCCGCGTTCGACCTGGTGGTCGTCAACCTCTACCCCTTCACCGAGACCGTCGCCTCCGGCGCCGCCCCCGACGAGTGCGTGGAGCAGATCGACATCGGCGGCCCGGCGATGGTGCGCGCCGCGGCCAAGAACCACCCGTCGGTCGCCGTCGTCGTCGACCCGGCCCGGTACGACGACGTCCTCGCCGCGGTGACCGCCGGCGGGTTCACGCTGGCCGAGCGACAGCGGCTGGCCGCCGCCGCGTTCCGGCACACCGCCTCCTACGACGTCGCCGTCGCCTCGTGGATGGGCAGCGTGCTCGCCCCCGACGACGAGAGCGGCTTCCCCGCCTGGGCCGGGGGGACCTGGGAGCGGGCCGACGTCCTCCGCTACGGGGAGAACCCGCACCAGGCCGCCGCGCTGTACCGCTCTGACCGGCCGGGCCTCGCGCATGCCGAGCAGCTGCACGGCAAGCAGATGTCCTACAACAACTACGTCGACACCGACGCCGCCTGGCGGGCCGCGCACGACCACGATGAGCCGTGCGTGGCGATCATCAAGCACGCCAACCCGTGCGGCATCGCCGTCGGCGCGGACGTCGCCGCGGCCCACCGCAAGGCGCATGCCTGCGACCCGGTGTCGGCGTTCGGCGGCGTCATCGCGACCAACCGCGAGGTCGACCTGACCATGGCGGAGCAGGTGGCCGAGGTGTTCACCGAGGTGGTGGTGGCCCCCGGCTTCACCGACGACGCGGTCGCCGTGCTGACGGGGAAGAAGAACATCCGGCTGCTGCGGCTGCCGCACCTGCCGGAGAACGGTGTGGAGCAGCGCCCGATCAGCGGCGGGCTGCTGCTGCAGACGCGGGACCGCATCGACGCCACCGGCGACGACCCCACCACCTGGACCCTCGCCACCGGTGAGCCGCTGGACGCCGCGGGCCTCGACGACCTCGTCTTCGCCTGGCGGGCGGTGCGCGCGGTGAAGAGCAACGCGATCCTGCTGGCCCACGACCGGGCCACCGTCGGCGTCGGCATGGGGCAGGTCAACCGGGTCGACTCGGCGCGGCTCGCGGTCGCGCGGGCGGGGGAGCGGGCCACCGGGGCGGTCGCCGCCTCCGACGCGTTCTTCCCCTTCGCCGACGGGCTCCAGGTGCTGCTCGACGCCGGCGTGCGCGCCGTCGTCCAGCCCGGTGGGTCGGTGCGCGACGAGGAGGTCGTGGCCGCGGCGGCCGCGGCGGGTGTGCCGCTCTACCTGACCGGCACCCGGCACTTCGCCCACTGAGGCCCCGTCCAGGACGGGAGGCACGGTTCCCATGCGGCACTCGTCGCGCCCGCACGTGCGCCCACCGGAGCCGGGGGCGCACGTGGTCGGGGCCGATTTCGCCCGGGTGGACTGGTGGGGCGTGGAGCTCGACGGCGTCACTTTCACCCGGTGCCGCTTCGACGACGCCGGCCTCGAGGAGCTGGTCACCCGCCGGTGCGTGTTCGAGGAGTGCGTGCTCACCGGGGTGCGCATGGGCGGTTCGCGGCACCTCGGGACGGCGTTCCTCTCCTGCCGCTTCGACCGGGCGCGGCTGTTCGACACCACCCTCGACGGCTGCAAGCTCACCGGGTCGCAGTTCCTCGGCGCGCAGCTGCGGCCGCTCACGGCCGTCGACTGCGACTGGTCGTGGACGTCGCTGCGCGGGGTCGACCTCTCGGCGCTGCAGCTCGCCGGGCAGCGGTTCCGGGAGGCCGACCTCACCGACGCCGACCTGCGCGGCACCGACCTCAGCTCGGCCGACCTGGACCGGGCGCGGCTGCAGAACGCCAAGCTGCGGGGGGCCGACCTGCGCGGCGCCTCCACCGACGAGGTGAACTGGCGCTCCTTCGAGCTGACCGACGTCCGGATCGACGCCGCGCAGGCGGTGCAGTTCGCCCACGCCCACGGCGCCGTCGTGGCCGACTGATTCCCTATCGGGGATCGGCTGTCAAGAGGGGGTCGCGCTTGACGGTGCGGTGGGCGCTCTTCGACGATGAGGGGCGGGGAAGGTCGCCTCGTTCGTCGGCACCTCGAGTGCCTGACCTGACATGTCCCGTAGGGGCTTGCTGAGGGGCCTTCCCCGCCTTCTTGCGGCTGCGCCGGCGAGCGCGGACGTCGGTGGGGACGGTCCACTGTTCGGCGATGTTGGCCTTGGCCTGCTCTGGGGTGACTGGGGTGCCGTTGGTGTCGCAGACGACGTAGGGCATGCCGCGGTTCATCACCGCCCAGAAGCGTTCGGCGAGGTGGCCGGCGACCACGCAGAGAGCCTTGAGGTGCTCGGCGCCGCGTTCGACCATCTGCACGTAGTAGACGCGGGCCAGCTGGGGGTCCTGCTTGCGGGCGTGGTCGGCGGCGCGGATGAACGTGCTGCGCATCAGCGACGAGCCGGCCTTGGACATGGGTTGTCCCTTGCGGTCGGTGTCGCCGGTCTCGGAGGCCCGCGGGGCGAGCCCCAGGTAGGACTTGAAGTGCGGGCCGGAGGGGAACCGGCCGGGGCGGCCGATGCCGGCGGCCGCGACCGGCGCGCCGACCTCGGCCAGGCCGGGCAGCGAGCGGGCCAGCTGGCCTGGATCGGCCCACCGGTAGGCCTCCTCCCGGCTGGCGGCGTGGGCGCCGAGCTCGGCCTGGATCGCGCGCAGCAGCCGGACCTCGGTGGCGACCTCGGCGGCCAGATCAGCGAAGGCGAGCGCCGGGTGGTCCCCGTAGAGCTCGACGGCCGCGGCGGCAGCAGCGCGCCACGCTTCGGCGCGGTCGGCACCGAGGTGGTTCTTCGATGCCTTGGCGATCAGCGCGGTCAGTCGGGCCGGCCCAGCCTTGAGCAGCGCCCGCGGGTCGGCCCAGCGCTCGAGTACCGCCAGGTCGGCCTGGCCGAGGTCGCCGGTCAACGGCGAGCACGGCATCAGCTGGCGGACCAGGTCCTTGATCCGCACCTTGTGCTCGCTGGCGGCCCGGGTCAGCCGGTCAGCGGCACGAACCCGCCGATCCAGCGCCGCGGCCTCGGCACCGGGCAGCTCCAGCGGCTGCAGCCCGGCCGGGTCGATCAGCGGCAGCCGGGCCAGGGTGTCGGCGTCGATGCCGTTGCTCTTGGCGTGTCGAGACAGGAACCGACGCAGGTCGGCGGCCTTGGCACTGGACACCCGGAACACCAGATGGCCGCGGGTGGTGAAGAAGACCGCGACCGGCAACCACGCCGGCCCGGTCGGCTCGAACACCACCTCCAGGTGGGTTCCCGGCTCGGTGCCGGCCAGCGCCGCGGACTCGATCGCGGCCAGGCTGGCCACCGTTGGCTCACACCGGCGACGGCACACCTCCCGGCCGTCCTCGGCCAGCACCCGTACCGTGTGCGCGCTGGCGATCCCCAGGTCGATCCCGACCAGCCGTCGTTGCATCTGTTCCTCCTCGAGCCCACCGGACATTCCGCTCCGGCGGCCCGAGACGGGCGGCT